>CAJWEW010000042.1 GCA_913030915.1 uncultured Rhodobiaceae bacterium | reverse complement strand
TTGCTGAAGAGCTAATTTATCTTTTAGATAATTGATTAATTTATTATGTATGCTTTTCATATACTATATAAAATATTGTTTTATAATAATAAATATGAAATAGTTCATATTTATAAGTTATCAAAATTCTTATTACCACCTTCAATCATTTTTTCAAGTATTTCGCCATCATGGCTTTTTAGATTTTGATTGCTACTATTATTCACTAATTCTTGCAATTTTACGAAACCATCCTCATCTGGGCTTAAGCAGGTGACTGTTGAGCTAACAGTATTCAGCATTGCTGAGATCTTCTGTGTATTTGAAGGCAAAACCGCGAATGGAGTGCCAATGCTTAGAGCTGCTATTGTGTGATGAAACCTTGCTGAAAAAAAGAAGGATGCGGACCTAAATTCGTCCACCCAACTCTGAAAAGACTTCGTGTCTACCAATTTCATATCCTTGTGCTTGGTGGTCTGTTTGAGATAATGCCAGAACTTATAGTCTGCATTATCAGGATCTGATTTTGCCCCAGCAAGAAACCTTACGGATATATTTTTGCTGTAAAGCCAGTTAATAAATTTCACATAGAAACTGACATATTCTTCCGGCATTCTGACGCCACCTGAGACCAAAACACACTCATTTGACTTCGTGCGCTCTGTTAAATTATATCTAGACAAGAAACGTGGTAGGCAATCAAATCCTGACATTACTTTTATCCCAACTTCTTTCAAGAGATTTTCTGAGAATACTTCTCTCACCACAATATTATCCAGCATCTTTAGCACATCAATATAGATGGCTGTGTTGTCTTTTGGGGCAGTATTATCACCATTTGGGAAGCATGAAAAATTGATTAAATGTACCACCTTTTTGAAATATTTCTTACATACCAGCATCAGGTATAGCAAATTTATAGGACCCTTCGCCAAACCATGAAGTGTACCTTCAGCATTTATCACTATGATATCGCTATTGCTGATTGATCTGCATAAATCCTGATTTTCTTCTGAATATTTTTTAAAGAAATTATTATCATGAAACTCATTATTATTTTGCGGAGTTGGCTTTAATGTATGCACCTCATAAACGCTTCTTGTTTCAATAAAATAACCAGACTCAATAAGAGTTGTATAAATCTCCATGGATGTCCCGTAACATCCCCAGTGATATGCATCCGCAGTAAAATTTATCAACAACGCCTTTTTTCTATCTAGCATTCAAATTACCTCATACAACAAATATAACATTGTGTTTTTTAAAATTATAAAAAAATAATAAAGAATTATTTTGGCTTGGATACTATCTTAACTATGCTGAGCCCTATTGAAACAGCGGGACCTATCAAAAATGCAAAGACTATGGTTCCTATGCCAACCGTACCACCTAGCAACCAGCCCAAAATAACAACAAAAACTTCTATTGATGCCCTGACTAATGCAATAGGCTTCCCTGTAATCCTCTGAAGACCTGTCATCAATCCATCCCTCGGTCCGGGCCCTAGATTGCCTGTTAGATATACACCGCTTCCAATGCCGCATATGAATATTCCGATCAATAATTGAAACAGCTGAAGCCACAAGAGATCTTCTCCTGGCTTTGGGAGCCAGGGTAGAGCTATGTCAATCATAGAGGCTACCACAATCGTGTTTATAATTGTACCAAATCCAGGCATTTGACGAAGCGGAATCCAAAGCAATAAGACTGAAACGCTTACAATGAATGTCGCAAATCCAATGCTTACATCAAATATTAAACCAAGACCTTCTGCTAGGATTGTCCATGGATCTAACCCTGCCCCCGCTGCTATGATTACTGCCACACCAAATCCAAATATGATATTCCCGACAAATACCATAAATAAAGTTTCAATACGTGGCTTAATATTGAGAGGATATTCCGAGCTCCATCTTGTTGTTGGCACCTTTCTGATAGAAAAAAATTTCATGAGTGACATATGAATTTACCTGATTTGCTCTAATTTTTTTTAAATTTAATTGCTATTTTGTGTTATAGCAGAGATTTAAGTCTGAGCGCCAATAGAGGATCCTTGCTCTTTAC
>CAJWEW010000041.1 GCA_913030915.1 uncultured Rhodobiaceae bacterium | reverse complement strand
CAGAACAAATAAGGAGTGGTATATGAGGTTAAAAAATTTAGATTATTCAGACATGAATCAACAGCAGAAAAAAATACACGATGATATCGCTTCAGGACCAAGAGGTAGTGTAAGGGGTCCTTTAGCAGTATGGTTGCATCGTGCAGGATTAGCAGATAGAGCTCAATCATTGGGTGCCTATTGCAGATACTCATCCTCTCTAGAGCCACTCCTATCTGAATTTGCCATCTGCTTGATTGCGCGCATTTGGGCGTCAGGGTATGAGTGGAAGGTGCACAGCAAAATTGCAATTGATGCAGGGGTAAATAAAGATACGATTGAGTCCATCTCGCTTGGCAAGAAGCCAAGCCAAATGAGTGAAGAGCAGCATGCCATATATGAATTCACCATGACGTTAAATAAGGATAAGAGAATTAGTGATGAATTATACAACAAAACCTATGAAATTCTTGGTAAAGATAGAATTGTCGACCTCGTTGGTATTTTAGGTTATTACACATTGATTTCGATGACAATAAATGTGTTTGGTGTTCAGCATACTGAGATGGAATCACCATACATGGATGAATTGGAGTCAGAAATTGAAATATAGATCCTTCGGAAAAACCGATCTGAAAGTATCTGAGATTGGTTTTGGCTGTGCACCAATAGGCTACACTACAGGGTTTGACGACGATAAGGCTTGTATTGACTGTGTTCGAAATGCAATAGATGTGGGTCTTAATTTTTTTGATACCTCACCAGTTTACGGGAAGTCAGAAATCAATCTTGGGGAAGCCATTGGTGCTGATAGGAATAAAATAGTCTTAGCAACAAAAGTCCGCCTTCCTGCTTTCGGGACTACAAATGATATGAAAAATTTTATCGTTACTTCGGTTGAAAGAAGTTTAAGACGACTCAAGACCGACTATATCGATCTACTACAAATTCATCACCAAATTGGTAATGAGCGAGGAAAGTATCAATTCCGAAATAATCCTCCAGAATTTGCAGCACGCCTCAACTATAGCGATTGTATGGAATTTTATGACTGTACAGATTTGTTGAGAAGCTCTGGAAAAGTAAGATATATTGGATTTACAGGATGGGACGGGGATTACGAAGCTCAATCTAAACTCATTTATTCCGATAAATTTACATCGATACAAGTTCTCTACAATATACTCAATCAAAGCGCTTACGGTGAGGAGCGCCGAACGCCGCATGAAAATGATCAGGGCTTTGGTGACGGTGAATCGTGTATTATTAATCTGGCCCAAAAAAACGGAGTTGCTATTATCGGTATAAGGCCATTTGCTAATGGTGCAATTGTTGATGAAATAAAATCAGAAAAAAAGAATGATGAACAAATATATCGCGAACATCAGCTTATGCAAAGAATGAAATTACAAATTGGCAGAGATGATTTGAGTCTGGCCCAGATTGCCGTGTTATTTTGTCTTGCTAATGAGAAAATCTCAACAATAGTGCCGGGGATAAAAAATTCTACGGAGTTGAATGAAGTCATCAGTATTTACGACTCCACGGATTTGAAAAAGCATAACATGGATCAAATATCAGCTTGGTATCACGATCAGTAGACTGTGTATGCATAGCAGACAATGGAATGAATGAATTTGGTTAAGAGTATAGCAAAGTCAAGGACACTTTTTTTCTATGGTACCCTGAGGGATCCTGAGGTTAGGGAAGCGGTTATTGGGGATCGAGCAAAGCAATTGAATTTGTTTGATGGCTATCTGATCGGATACAAATTGTTTAGAGTCAAAAATACAAATTATCCACTTATTTTAAGGGATAAGTCATCATCTAATAAAATAAATGGTTTAGTTGCAATGGGTCTAGACAAACAGGTGATAAGAAAATTGGACATGTTTGAAGGTAAAAATTACTCAAGGGCTGAAGTCAGTGTTTTTTGTAACACTGATAATAAAGTGATTATGGCCGAAATATACGTGCCGAAAAAAACTTTACAATATACTGAAGAATGGACATATGAAAATTGGCATAAATACCAGAGGAAATTTTTTTTTCATGATGATTTTAGAAAGAGAGGGGTACGTTCACCTGGTTGATGACTAACTGCCCAACTAGCTGCCCATATGGCAGCTGTCATGGTATGTAAATGCCAGGATAATGTGTTGAGTGTATTATTTTATATACTATAAACCTAATTGGTATGATATATTAAGAAATATTATTTTAATAACTAA
>CAJWEW010000040.1 GCA_913030915.1 uncultured Rhodobiaceae bacterium | reverse complement strand
GACAAGGTTCGCAATCGGTAGGTATGGTGCGGGAGCTTTACCAATCATCACGAAAAATTCAAAATTTATACGAACAGGCATCTTCACTTCTGGGATACGATCTCTGGGTATTAACATCCTCAGATTCTAATAATGAGTTAAGCAGTACTGTATACACACAACCGGCAATGCTCGTTGCAGGCATCGCTTGTTGGAATCATTATGTTGACAATTTTAATATCAAACCATCCTATATGGCAGGACACAGTCTGGGTGAATATACGGCTCTTGTTTGTAGTGGTGCAATTAATTTCAACGACGCTTTATCATTAGTAAAAACGAGGGCAGAATTAATGCAAAATGCTGTTCCTGACGGTGACGGAGCAATGGCGGCAATTATTGGCCTAGATGATAAAAAGGTAATTGAATTATGTGATAGATACAAAGACAAGAATATTGTTGATGCAGTTAATTTTAATGCTCCGGGTCAGGTTGTAATTGCTGGAGAAAAAAAAGGGATAGAAAAAATCATAGAAAATGCAAGAGATTTTGGCGCCAAGAGAGCCTTACTTCTCAATGTCAGCGTCCCTTCTCATTGCAGTCTGATGGACAACGTGGCAAGCGAACTTGAAGCAAAACTAAATTCAATTGAAATCAACGAAACTAAAATACCGGTATTGAATAATTTAGAGGCATTAATTTACAGGGATCCATCGCACATAATAAAGGGGTTATCCAATCAAGTCAGAAAACCAGTAAGATGGACACAGACAATCCAATTCCTTGTCAAACAGAATATTAATATTCACATAGAATTTGGTCCAGGTGGTGTCTTGACTGGACTAAATAAAAGAATAAACCGATCTATACAATCTGTAAAATATGATTCTCCAGATTCTATGAAATTGATTAAAAAAACATTTTTTGAAAAGGAAACGTTATGAGTATTTTTTCTAAAGATATCCTTAATGACAGGGTAGCGATTGTGACAGGTGCATCTAGGGGTATAGGAAGTGACATTGCAAAAGCACTATCCGAGTCAGGTGCTTTTGTTATAGGAACAGCTACTACCCTTAGTGGTGCCGATAAAATAAAAGAGACTCTTCAGGATAAAGGTGAAGGCAGGGTACTTGATGTAAATGATGATAACGAGATAGCTCAATTAATTGATGATGTAAAGAAAAAGCATGATGCTATCCACATACTTGTCAATAATGCCGGTATAACCAAAGATAATTTGTTAATCAGAATGAAAGATGATGAGTGGGATGATGTTTTGAATACAAATTTAAAAGGGCCATTTAAAATCTGTAAATCTGTAATTAAAATTATGATGAAACAAAGATATGGCAAGATAATAAATATCAGTTCTGTTGTTGCCATATCTGGAAATCCTGGACAGACAAATTATGCCGCAAGTAAAGCAGGTATGATCGGTTTCACAAAATCTCTTGCAAAAGAGGTTGCTTCACGCAATATTACGGTAAATTGCATCGCTCCAGGATTTATTGAAACCGACATGACAGATGATCTTTCAGACGATATCCAATCGACCTTAATGAGCGGTATTCCATTGCAAAGATTAGGCAAATTGAGAGAAATAAGCAATTCTGTTGTATTTCTGGCATCAGAGGGAGGGTCCTATGTTACCGGGGAAACAATCAATATTAATGGCGGTATGTTAATGAATTAGTAGAATGATTCTTAACTTTACCTTATAATCACGCACCATTAATAATTTGATTGGTACTAATAATAATTAATGATTTAAATTTTTGATCAATAGGAACTTCAGTGATCGTGGTTATGGTTTCTATGTATTGATCCTTAAGGAGATAAAAATGAGTAATATTGAAGAGCAGGTCAAGAGTATTGTTGCAGAGCAACTGGGCGTGAAGGAAGAAGAAGTTACTAATGAAGCATCTTTTGTTGATGATCTTGGAGCCGATTCCCTAGACACAGTTGAGTTGGTCATGGCTCTTGAAGAGGAATTTGATACTGAAATTCCTGATGAAGAAGCAGAAAAAATAACTACTGTTCAACAGGCAATTGACTTCGTGAATACAAAAAGTCAGTAATACCTAATTATTTCATAATTCAAAAAAACGCCTTTTCAAAAGGCGTTTTTTTTTGAATCAAATCTTTTAATTTATTCATCAATTATAATTTAATAAAATGATATGATGATTTTGTGAAACTTCTTGCCAATAAAAGAATATTATTTCTTGTTATCGTAATTATTGCATTTTGCATTTATTTGCCTTTTTCGTTCCTTCAAAAAAAAGTAGATATAGAAGTTGAATCAGTTCTTTTTGATATTAATCAGGGTGATAGTTTCGGAAAAATTCTTATAAATCTAGAGAAACAGAACATAATTTCCAATACAAATTGGGTCTATCTATACATAAGACTATTCAATAAAAGCAATCAGATTAAAGCAGGCGAATACCTGATATTAAAAGATGATTCGCATTTTCATGTAATAAATAAATTTATTTCAGGAAAAGTACACCTCCATCCATTCACAATTATAGAAGGATGGGCATTAACAGATTTAACTAATGCGATATCAAACGCACCATTTATTAAACAAAATAAAACATTGCTAGACCATAAAAAATACATAGACAAATTTGATTTAGATAATTCAGAAATTACTTCTGAGG
>CAJWEW010000039.1 GCA_913030915.1 uncultured Rhodobiaceae bacterium | reverse complement strand
TTACTGGAGCAGGTAGAGGTTATTGTGCAGGTGCTGATCTATCTGCAGGAAAAGATACTTTTAATATGGAGGCAAGAGACGATAGGAAGGGTGCAATTTCAGATAATGGCGAAATTGACTGGTCTCATTCCGGTGTAAGAGATGGGGGCGGAAGAGTAACACTTAAAATGTTTGAGTGTTTAAAGCCAATTATTTCAGCTTGTAATGGCCCAGCTGTTGGCGTTGGTATAACTATGCAGTTAGCTATGGATATTAGATTGGCATCAGAACAAGCTAAATACGGATTTGTTTTTGCCAGAAGGGGTCTTGTTCCAGAAGCTTGTTCATCTTGGTTTTTACCAAGAATTGTTGGTGTTTCAAAAGCGCTTGAGTGGATTTATTCTGGAAAAGTTTTTGGCCCAGATGAGGCTTTGGCGGGTGGATTAATAAGATCGATTCATAAACCAGATGAATTATTACCAGCAGCAAGAGAAATTGCTAGAGAAATTATTGATAACACTGCGCCAGTATCAGTAGCCTTATCAAGACAAATGATATGGAGAATGGCGGGTGCTAATCATCCAATGGATGCTCATAAAATTGATAGTAGAGGAATTTTTGCGAGAGGTAGAATGTCTGATGCTAAAGAGGGTGTCCAATCATTTCTTGATAAAAGACCAGCAGAGTTTAGTGATAGTGTCAAAAATGATATGCCTGAATACTATCCTTGGTGGGATGAGGAACAATATTCTTAATTAGGTGATTTAATTTTCCAAATATTAGTCTTTAAACTTAATATCAATATGAAAATAATTCCTACACTTGATGTAATCATTATGTTAGTTTGAAGACTGTAATTTTCAATTATATTTCCAGAAAATATTGCTCCAATAGGACCAGAGGCCATAAAAGCTAATGTATAAACTGATAGCATACGACCCCTATGACTCTGAACTGCAAAAGTTTGAGTTATTGTTCTTCCCATTGCTATAACTACACCAGCGCCACAACCCCATGAGAAAATAACTAAACAAAAAATATAAAAAGGCATTTCAAAATATAATGATCCCAAAATGGGTAATCCACATGATAGAGCAATCATTAGAGCAGTACCCCATCGTTTTATATCCTTCTTAATTGCTAAAATAGTATTTGAGAATAATGTACCCATCCAAAAACAAGCGGATACAATCGCAAAACCTGTCGAACCAAATCCATATCTCTCTGTTGTAATATATGGAAGTGTTACAAGATTATTGCCCATATAGCATAACCCAACCATTATCATTGATAAGGAAACAGGAAGGATTTCTTTGGAATTTTTTACCTCAATGAATGCCTCAATCATTTCATCTTTAATCTTTTTCAATTTGAATGGCTCTTTTTTAAAGGAAGGTTTTGGAAGTTTTAAAGAAAAATAAGCACCTATTATGAGTGAAAATCCTTGAGCAATAATTAATGGAATTACTCCCAAATTATCAGCTAAACCGCCCAAAGACATACCAATTAGTTGAAAACTAAATTGTGTAATCATTGCAATTGTTACAGTTCTTTGGATTTGACCTTGAGAAATTGATGTTAATAGAGACTCTCTAGATGGTAATGCAAATGCAGAAGTGCACCCCATAACAAGGCCATAAAAAATCATAAGTTCAAAACTTAAGAAATTAAAATAAATCGCAAATAAAATTAAGAATAATGGTGAGTCAAAACATTTAGAGATTGGAGAAACATTTCATTCCGCTAGACTTCATATATACAATGATAATATTGTTAGTATGAGACCTCAATATATGGAACAAATTGCAATCAAACATGGATATGATATATATGATAAAGGTATATATGGTAAAACATGGTTGTTAAATTATATAAATCGTTTAAATGACGAATCTATTAATAAATTTTATACATTACTAGAATAAGAACTTTATTATATTTTGCCCCTGCGATAAAAACTTCCGCATTTTCTGACATGCAAGCCATTTCTGCTTTTGCTCCGACTGGAACATAAACACCCTCCGGTTCTCCATCCCAAACATCCTCAACTCTATTTCCAAGCCTCTGGAACTCCATGCCCTCAACATTTATGTTGATTGTACCAGTGGCAGGTACTATGCACGTTTCATATCCAGGCACTTGATATTCGAAGGCATCTCCCTTATTAAGCTTTACAATGTTAAAGTAATTCAGAGGCACCGTTTTGTTGTTAGCATCCACAATAGGGTTATTTTCATTATCATAAGGAAGTATATGCATATTAAACTCTCTTTGGATGTGGATGCTGCTTCATAAATGCATCCAATTGATCATGAACAGGCATAGCCGGAGCACAACCTGGTTTTGATACCACGATTGCCGCACAAGCTGACCCTCTATAGATAGCTTCCGTTAAATCTCTTCCTTTTGATATTGATGAAAGTAACCCTGCCATGAAGCTGTCTCCTGCCCCATTTGGTTTTACAGGTGCGGCGGGAAAAATACCTGTGTGAATCTCTTTTCCACTAGCAAATGTTATTGCCCCTTGGCTACCCATTTTATAAATTACTATACGTTCACTGTTTTTCGCCAGACGCTCTGCTAAGTTAAGGCCTTCTTTAATTCCGCCAGCCATAAAGTCAAATTCTTCATCATTACCAATGAGCAAATCACTCAGTTTACCAGCTTGTGTTAACACATCAGACGCAATTTCAGGTGAGGACCAAGAGTAAGGTCGATAATCAATATCGAATATTATAGGCAATCCTGCTTTTTTTGCTTTTTCAAAGGCCAAAAATGTAGCACTCCTGGACGGTTCACAAGCTAAAACTGTGCCGGTAGCAAGTAACGCTCCAAAATCGCCATAGTTAATTCTACTTATATCTTCATTAGTAACTTGAAAA
>CAJWEW010000038.1 GCA_913030915.1 uncultured Rhodobiaceae bacterium | reverse complement strand
AGGATCATGATAGTTGGGTTGTGGGTGATGAACCCTATGTTTCACTTCATTTTCTCGGTGCTGACAAATACACTAAATAAATTATTGAGCTACTACGCTAATCACATTTGAGCCAATGCTGGTTCCGTTATCATTCTTAGCAAATATTCGATACCAGTAAGTACTTGCATTTACAACAGAGCTGTCTTCGAATGACTCTGTTGTTGGTAATCCGACACTTATATATGTACCTGTAGGTGAATTTTTTCTCTGAACATCATAATTAGTTTCTGAATTGTCACCAGCATTCCATGTTAGTGAAATTTTTCCATTTGAAACAGTTGCAGCTAATGAAGCTGGAGCAGCAGGAGGAATATTTTTTTTAATACAACTAGTTCTAGAATCATTGATATTCTCCATCACAAAACATTGAGTTGCTTTTTTTGTTATCTCATATTGACCGGTGTTATAACAAGATGTTCCATTCCCCTCTGGCTCAGTTACATATATTACCCCATTATCAATAATTGCTGAGCATTCTTGAGCTCCTGTCTCCGCGAGACCTTGACCCAGATTATGCGGATAATTTAGTTTTATTTTTTTATCATCAAATTCTGTAATGACTATATCTTGTGTAACAGTGAAAATACCAAGTGAATTAATTGAATAACCATTATTTGACCCTGAGGCTCCTTCTCTTATTCTTGAGGTACAAGTCCAAGTTCCAATCATATCGCTATTTTGCAATCCACCGGTTACGATATTGTTAATTCTGGTAAAAATTTCGTTCAAAACATCAGCAGAAACAACGTCACCCTCCTGAATGTTGATTGATTCAGGTGTACATTGAATCTCTTGAGAGTGTACTTGCATGCTGATCGTTAAAACTAGAAATAAAATTATAGTTCTCATACTGATTACCTTATTGATAAGTTATATTTCCATATATTGCTGTGCCATATCTGTTTTTTTCGGCTAAATTATTCGCCTTTTCAATATCTCTTACTTTAGAATTTGGCAGATCATCAAATGCACGTGAATCACGATGAAAACGATTGGAATTATCAGATCTAATTTCTGAGCTTGTTCCTTCTGAGGGTGGTGGACTTCCCGATATAATTTCTGTGTCTCCAGAGCCGCCGCAACTAGCAGTGGAAAATATAATGAAGACTCTTATAAGTGTCTTAGTAAAGTACAACCTTGCCTCTCATTGTCGTTATGAAGATATTGTTCTAAAAGTTAAATTAATTCTTGGCTTACTAATTTTTTTTGATTTTGGCAATTGATGCACCCAATGTGTCTGTATTTGCTCTTTCATGACTAACAAACTTCCGCATCCAAGTATCAAATCTATTTTTTCTTTATTGCTCTTGTGTTTAAAAGAAAATTTTCTCTCAGCTCCCAAGCTGACTGAGGCGATAACACCATTCTTTTCTAATTCTTTTTCATTATCCGAGTGCCAACCCATTCCATCATCGCCATCATGATAAAAATTTAAAAGGCATGAATTAAATTCTGCTGCCTCTTTATTTTCAACAATACGTTTTATTTCCAGCAATTCATCAGTCCAAGGCAATGCAGTTCTTTTTATTTTTGAGTATGTATAACAAAAAGGTTGATCTCCATACCAGGCAGTTTTCCTCCTGGTAATATAATGCTTTCCAAACATTACTGATTCATCATTCTTCCATTGTATATTTTTTGATAACTGCAATAAAAAAATTTTAGATTTGTCTTCTGGTATAAAAGAATCATAATAAATTGCTAAACCATCTTTATTGATTATTGTTTGACTTGACACAGGGCTGTCTGATGAAGTGCTATTAAAAGTTCTTTCCATATTTTAATTTTATCTAAATTTCTCAATTAGAGCATCAATTAGCTCATCACTCTCATCCCAATATTGACTATTATTATCACCATCAGCTCGAGGCCAAGTTGAATAAATTGCTACAACCATTTCTGCTTGTGGGGCCACGCGTAATAATTGACCATGTATTCCATAACCATTCAGATCTCGCTCTGTATTACCCTTGCCCCACCAAAATGAACGGTAATATGGCGATGTTCCATCAGATACATCATAAGGCCAATTTGGATCTTCATGAGAGTGCATATCTCTGATAAATTCCTCGGGAACAATTTGTTGACTGAATACTTTGCCTTCATTCAAGACTAAAAGTCCGAGACGGCTTAAATCTCTCAATGTGGAATTCATGCCATGATCGGCTAAAACAAAACCGCTTTCATCTACTGTGATATAGGCATCAAACTCTGCACCCATAGGTTTCCATATATATTCAGATATTAAATTTGCCAGTGATTTTCCTGAGGCTTTCTCTAAAACCCAGCCTATTACATCCGTAGACCCAGACCTGTATTTGAATGTGCCTACATTAGATTCTTTTCGACCTATTGTTGGAAGGAAGCTATAAAGCCCATTTTCTATTTTCTCTGGACAATAGTCTGCATCCGTCCATCCAATAGCACAATCTTGAATACGGAAAGTTGTTGTGAAATCTGGATAGTCTTCTGAATAGTCTGAACCGTCTTTCATATCTAGCACTAATCTCAGTGAGTCGGGTCCCCACCCACTTTTTGACAATTCAGGCACGTAATATGAAACAGGTTTATCAAAGTCAACCAGTCCATCTTTCTCTAACTTACCGGCTAATAATCCCACTACAGATTTTGAGATTGAATTCATTAGATGGGGTTTATCTTCAGTCAGATTGCCATAATATTGCTCAAAGAGAATTTCATCATTTTTCAATATGATGATCCCATCGATAAACCTTTTTTTTACAATTTCATCTATTGATTGTATCTGTCCATCATAATTGAGTGAGAAATTATCAGTGTAATTTCGACTCTTTTTTAAATTTAATACCATATCATGGCTGTGTTCGATATTTACTGTTGGTATGACCTCCCTAATATGACTAAAACTCCATCTATTTATTGGGCCAAATTGAAAATTTGAGAGCGTTAAATTATTTGGTCTGATATTTTCATTTGAAAAGCTTTTTGACATGAACATCATGAATATCAAATTTATTAAAATCACATAAGTTTTTTTCATAATTCAAATCTCATCTAGTATTGTCTTTATTACAAAAAATATTTAACTTTGACGATATAAGCATACATGGGTAGATTAACTAATCCCATGATAAACAATTGGAGAAATAAATGGCAAGGATACTAATTACAGGGGCAAACAGGGGTTTAGGATTGGAATTTGTCGAACATTACCTAGAGAGTGGAGACAGTGTAATAGCCACATATAGAGATGAGAATAGCTCGATTGATTTGATTGAAAAGAGTAATGAACGATCTAATTTAAAGTTATTACAGCTTGATGTCAGTTTAAACAAATCTCTAAATAGTTTTGCAGAAAATTTAGGTGATACCCCAATAGATATTTTTATCAATAATGCTGGTGTTTATGGTCCAAGAAATAGTACATTTGGCAATGTGGATGAAGAAAATTGGATACCTGCAATAAAAATAAATGCGATCGCACCGATTCTTTTGACCCAATTAATTATCAAAAATATTAGGTTAGGAGCTGATAAAAAACTGATCTATATAACCTCAAAAATGGGATCAATTGACGACAATAAAGGTGGTGGCGCGTATGTTTATCGAAGCTCAAAAACAGCACTTAACGCGGTCGTAAAGAGCCTGTCAGTGGATTTAGAAAATGAGGGCATTGTTGTTGCGTTGATTCATCCTGGTTGGGTAAAAACTGATATGGGTGGACCCAATGCACTTATTGAAAGAGACACGAGCGTAAGAGGAATGACTGAAGTTATCTCCAATCTCGATATTACATCAACTGGTAATTTTTATAATTATGATGGATCAATCATTCCTTGGTGAGCAATCTAACCAAGAAAGTAATTGCACCTAAAAAATAAATTGATTAAGTTAAATGTATTAATAATTTTCTGGGGGCTCATATGACACAAATAACAACACTGCCATCTAATTCATCAACGGAAGATATTATTGAGGTATTAGAAAAAGATGGTGCTGCAATTGTAGATGATTTTGTCAGCCAAGAATGGTTGTCAGAGTTTAATTCAGCAATACAAACCTCAATTGATAACTATAAGCCCTTCGATTATGGAGAGCCAGAAGCAGAGGAATTCCTTGGCCGTCAGACTGTAAGACTAAATGGTTTAATAAGAAAAGCTCCAAACTATATAGACTTGATAACCGATGATCGCTTACTTACGATAATGGACCATTTTCTTACTCCAAATTGTGGACAATATCGACTTAATTCAAGTGAAATAATTGAAATCCATGGTGGGGAGACAGCTCAGGAACTTCACTGGGATGACGTTATTTGGCCGGCTCATTTCTGGGCGCCGGACCTATTGCTACAATTTAATGTAATGATAGCTGCAACCGACTTTACTGAGTCAAATGGAGCAACACTTGTTGTACCAGGAAGTCACAAATGGGATCACTCTAAACGTCAACCAAAACAAAAAGAAATTACTCAAGCAGTCATGAAAGCAGGGAGTGCTGTATTTATTCCAGGAAAAACATTACATGGCGGTGGTAACAACACCGATGGGATAAAACGTAGAGCGATTGTTGCTTCATATGTCCTTGGTTGGCTTAGGACTCAAGAAAATCATTTTCTTCATACATCAATAGATGAAGCTATGAAATGGCCAGAGAGGGTCAGACAGCTCCTAGGTTATGATTTATATGCACATTATGATGAAAATATTCAGGGTGGACCATTGGGTTACTATGAATACGGAAGCCCAAGTGCTCTATTTGAAAATGCCAATAAATAATTAAATTCAAAAAAATGGTGATAAATAAATGCGTATTTCCAAATCAATAATTTATCTATTCATATTTATACTCAGTATCTCTGGAAGTTTCTCATTAGCTGAAGATTATTCAGATTCTGATATTACTAAAGTTGTCATGCTGGGATCAGGAAACCCATTCCCTGATCCAAAGAGATCAGGTCCATCTGTAGCTATTGTTGTTAATGGTGTTCCTTATTTATTTGACGCTGGTGCGGGGGTTTGGCAGGCAACTGGTGCAGCTACACCAAAATATGGCGGAACAATCAAAGCTTTAGAAAGTGGTAACATCTCAAAAGTATTTATCACTCACTTACACTCCGATCATGTTGTTGGTCTACCAA
>CAJWEW010000037.1 GCA_913030915.1 uncultured Rhodobiaceae bacterium | reverse complement strand
TAAAGAAAAAACTAAATTTAATTTCGGATATAACAGAAGCAAAAAAGAAAGTTATTAATGTAATAAATTATTTACATTCATCCTCAGTCATATGCATGAGTCTTAGAGCGTTACCGCCACAAATTAAATCACGATGTGCTGAACTCAAACCAGGAACTTGATATACATGTTCAACCGGATCATATTCACCCATATCAAATGGGTAATCCGTTCCAATTAGTACGTGATCAGCTCCAAATCTATTTATTAAATACTGAAGCTGCTCAATTGTAAAAACAAGTGAGTCTGGGTAGAACTTTTCGAGATAATAGCTAGGTGGCATCGATATATTTTCTCTACAATCCGGTCTGGCCCCATAAGCGTGATCCATCCTACCAGCATATGCGGCAGCAAATGCACCACCATGAGATAAGACAAATTTTAAATCAGGATAGCGCTCAAGAACACCGCCGAAGATTAGATAGTGCATTGCTACAGTTGTATCAAGCGGGTTCCCGATAATATTTGTTAAATAATGGGCAGAAAATCTATCACTTGCGAATGATGTTGGGTGTATAAATATAGGAATATCATACTCTTGGCATTTGGCCCAGAATGGATCCAACCTTCTGACATCAAGCTCTTCACTTCCCATTTTTGCCGCGATTTCAATACCCTTAAAGCACGGCTTCGCAAGAATTCGGTCTAATTCTTTAATTGCATTATCAGCATCCTGCAATGGAACTGCGCCAAGTCCTACAAGCCTTTTTGGATATTCAGCACACTTCTTTTCTATTTCATTATTGATAATTTCTGACACTTCAGCACCCAATGTAGGCTCGACTGGTGGGTATAGCTGAGGGGGCCAAGGAGATATTGCCATAACATCTACAAGCATCCTATCCATTTCCGCAATTCTCTCATCTAAACCAAAAAGAGGACCTCTCCTGTCTTCAGTTTGCTTGGCGTTTATTTCGCGTGTTTTTGGCGGTGCATATTTAAAACCAGCGTGGCCATCAGCTGGTAAATGTTTTGCAACAAGATCAGCCGCTTCTTGAACACCTATATGACCATGGATATCTACAGTAATTTGACTTGACCTTTCGTAGTCACCCAGATGTTCACGAGCTGTTGTTGATTTGTATGGTTGTAGTGGCATTTTTAATGGTGGCATTTTTTTTCTCCCTAATCCCTTTTTCAAATAATTTAATTTATTTATTTTTTTTACAAATAAATAGCAGTATAAATGTATATTAAATTAGTATAGCAATTTTATACAAAATAAAAATTATTTTTGATATTAGAGGAAAAAATCATGATTAGAGCAGCTTCAGTTGGTTTGGGCTGGTGGGGGAAAACACTGGCAAATTCAATACAAGATAGTAATAAAATTAATGTTGTAATGGCAACAACCAGAACTCTCAATAATATTGAAGAGTATTGTAAAGAAATTAATGCAGAAGTTGCATCAAGTTATGATGACATCGTCCAATCAGATAAAGTAGATGCTGTTATTCTGGCGACTCCACATTCAAAGCACCTTGAGCAAATAGTTGCGGCCGTTAATAACGGTAAGCATGTTTTCGTCGAGAAGCCTATCACACTTACAGCAGAAGATGCTAAAATCGCATATGATGAGGCCAAAAAAAATAATAAGATATTAGCTGTTGGCTTTAATCGTAGGTTTCATCCAAATTTTATGAAAATTGTCGATATGATCCAGTCAAATGAACTTGGTAAAGTGCTACATATCGAGGGAACAATTAATGCACCTGGCCTTTGGATGTACAAACCAGAGAGCTGGAGATCAAATGCAGCAGAGACCCCGGCAGGTGGGATGACTGGTATGGGTATACATATCATTGATCAGATGATTGCGTCGAATGGAAATATATCAAGCGCTTACGCTCAAACAGCTAAAGTTGTCAAAAAGGGGGAACTCGATGAAATAACTTCAGTGCTCTTTAAATTCGCCAATGGCTCTACTGGCTATCTTGGAACATCAATAGCCTCTTCGGTCTTTTATAATTTTAGAGTTATTGCTGAAAATGGTACGATCGAGATTATTGAACGTGACTTATCTGTTATTAAGTATACACCACGTGAGGGAGAAATTACTACCACAACTAATAGCGATGTTGATATGTGCAAGAATGAACTCGAAGCATTTGCTGATGCAATAAATCAAGTTGCGCCATACCCAGTAACTTCAGAGCAAGGGATACATGGGGCTGCCGTCTTTGAGGCTGTTATAAACTCGGCTGAAAAAGAAGCCTTAATTAGTATCTGATGATCGATAAAAATTCTGTTTCCGTGATATTGTGCGCTGGAAAAGGCAGCCGGATGAATTCCGCGCGCCCAAAGGTATTAAACACGATATGTGGTAAATCAATGTTGGGTTACATACTTGACGCTCAAATTGAGTCTGGAATTGGCAGAATAATTATCGTTTGTAATAGTGAAAATATCGACTCAATAAGGTCGCACACAAATAAAGATATTGAAATTGATTATGTTGTACAAAGCAAGCAGCTCGGAACTGCTGATGCTCTAAAAGCTGCTGTGAAGAATACCTCCTTCAAAGATATTTCAAATCTCTTCGTTTTTCTTGGTGATACACCACTGATAACACAATCAGATATTACCTGCTTGTCAGACTCGCTAAAATCAAATGATATTTTAATAGCATCATTTGAAACAGAAAATCCAACAGGATATGGAAGAATTATCAGAGATAACGAAGGGCGCGTATGTAATATCATAGAGGAGGGGGATGCAACAACTGAAGAAAAATCAATAAAAACCTGCTTTTCTGGTATAATTATATTCAATAACATCAGTACGTTATCACTTTTAGATAATGTAAAAAATGATAACTCAAAAAAGGAATTTTATCTCACCGATGTTATAAAAATGGCATACAACAATAATTTGAATGTCAGAGACGTATTATTAGAATATGATAGCGTTAAGGGTGTGAATGACTATATTCAACTATCACAGGCAGAGAAAATCATGAGTGAGAAGATTATGCAAAAATTTATGAAGAAAGGTGTCCATATTTCATTAGCAGATACGTCATTTATCCATCCAGATACACAATTTGGTAAGAATGTAACCGTAGAACCAAATGTATATATCGGTGAAGATGTAATTATTGGCGATGATGTTAACATTAAATCCTTTTCTTATTTAGAGGGTGTAAACATCAAAAAAGGCGCCACAATAGGTCCATTCGCGAGAATTAGGCCAGAGTCAAATATCGGTGAAAATTCCAAAGTGGGTAATTTTGTAGAATTAAAAAATGCAAATGTTGCTGATAATGTGAAAATAAGTCACCTATCGTATATTGGTGATGCAAGCTTAGGATCTGGAACTAATATTGGAGCTGGAACAATTACTTGTAATTTTGATGGAGTTGAGAAATATAAAACCATCATTGGTAAAAATGCCTTTATTGGATCTAATTCCTCACTAATCGCGCCGATTGAAATCTCCGATAATTCATACATCGGGTCGGGAAGTGTTATCACAAAAGATGTGCCAACAAATTCTCTTGCGTTGTCAAGAAGTGAACAAGTTACAAAAAATAACTGGGTAAAGAAACGTAGTATAAAGAAATAGCATCATGTGTGGAATCATAGGTATTAGCGCAAAAAAAAATGTAAGCAATGACATTGTTCAATGCTTAAAACATTTAAGCTATCGGGGATATGACTCAGCGGGTCTATCAATTGCCAAAGATAATGAAATTTTTGAACGAAAAATACAAGGCAAAGTCACAAATTTAGAAAATTTCTTACATAATGATCCGATTTCTGGAAATTGCGGTATTGGTCACACGAGATGGGCAACCCACGGCGAACCCAACACTATAAATGCCCACCCCCATACAATATCAAACGTATCAGTAGTCCATAATGGTATAATTGAAAATTATCATGATCTGAAGAATATCCTGGAAAAGAGTGGTGTTAATTTCATAAGTGACACAGATACTGAAATTATATCTCAACTCATAAATATAGAGTTGATAAATGGTAAGAAGCCACTTGAGGCATTCAAAAATACAATAACTAAACTTGAGGGAGCATACGCAATTGTCGCAATTTTTCGTGGATACGATGATCTAATGATTGGCACTAAGCAAGGTAGCCCATTGTTGTATATGAAAGCAAAGAATATGATCATATTATCATCGGATGCTTATTCTATTTCTGACTATGGCTCAAGCGTTACTTATCTTGAAGATGGTGATGTAATTGTTACGGAAAAATCTAAAATATCACTTCATGACTATAACTTAAAAACAATTCAAAGACCTTCAAAAAAGATCAAAAAAAGAGATAAAGATGGTTTAAATGGTTATGACCATTACATGATCAAAGAAATAAAAGAGCAGCCTGATGTTTTATCGCATGCCTTATCGTATTATTTAAATTTCTCAAAATATAAAATTAATTTAGAAAAATATAATTTTGATTTCACAAAAATAAATAGAATTATTATCTCTGCATGTGGAACTGCATATTTTGCAGGGATGGTAGCAAAATCATGGTTTGAAGATATAGCCAATATAAAGGTAGACCTTGATATTGCATCTGAGTTTCGATACAAAAAAATGTTTTTCGATAATAAGACTTTATCCTTATTTATTTCTCAGTCAGGGGAAACTGCTGACACACTTGCAGCGCTTCGGCATGCAAAAGAGAACGATCAAAAAATAATCTCTGTTGTCAATACAGTAGAGTCATCCATTGCAAAGGAGTCTGACCTTGTACTACCAATATTTGCTGGCCAAGAGATTGGTGTGGCCTCGACAAAAGCATTCACTTGCCAGCTGGCAACCCTGGCAAGCTTGGTATTATTTCTGGCAAAGAAAAAAAGGCACATCAATGCTTCCCAAGAGAAAGCTCTCATAGAGGAACTTGTCCATATACCAAGTCAAGTTTTGGATGTGCTGAAGTACGAAAATGATATTAAAAAAATCGCAAAAGATATCCACAAATCATCAAGTGCGATCTTTATGGGACGCGGCGCAACATTACCACTTGCTCTCGAGGGTGCATTAAAGTTAAAGGAAATTTCATACATACACGCGGAAGGTATTGCATCAGGTGAACTCAAACATGGCGCAATAGCATTGGTAGATAAGAAGTTACCGGTGATTGTATTGGCTCCTGATGATATATTCTACGTGAAAAACCTATCAAATATGAATGAGGTATATTCGCGCGGGGGAAAAATTATCCTTGTGGGCAAGGTTCAAAACGATCAATTAAAAGATTTGAAATTGACCGGAATTAATATTGAGGTTAATGGTAAATTGAATATACCTATCATAATGTCTATACCGCTCCAGCTTTTGGCTTATCACGTGGCAAAATTAAGGGGAACGGATATTGAT
>CAJWEW010000036.1 GCA_913030915.1 uncultured Rhodobiaceae bacterium | reverse complement strand
GTGCCCCAAGTAGTTCACCGGTAGTACTTTCATATATCACTTTCACAAAACCGGTATCATTCGAAATTGCCTTGGCTTTACCATTTGCAATTAAGGGGAATTTACCTACCTTTACATTGCCGTACTTATTTTTTGCTTCATTTTCAGAAATCCCAATTGAAGCAATCTGTGGAGACGAATATACACATCCAGGTATGTTCGCCCTATCAATTGCATGTGTTTGGATACCTGTTATATGCTCTGCGGCAATTATTCCCTCATGCGAGGCTTTATGAGCCAACCATGGTGCCCCCGCTACATCACCAATTGCGTAGATATTTTGTACATTTGTTTGCATAAATTCATTTGTTGAAATGTGACCATCACTAATATTTATACCATTACGCTCCAGACCAATATCTTCAATATTACCAGTTATACCAACAGCCATTACAACTTTTTCAGCATTCAACTTGCTATGCTTCTTGTCATCGTTATTTATCAACTCTATATTTAATGTATCCTTGCTTTTTATTATTGAGTTCACATATGAACCCAAGTGAAACTTTATTCCTTGCTTCTCAAATTCAGCCTTTGCATACTCAGAAATTTCATTGTCCTCATTTGGAAGAATTCTATCTGCTAGCTCTACTACATTTACGCTAACCCCGATAGCGTTGTAAAAATTAGCAAATTCTATTCCAATTGCACCTGATCCAATCACAACAATTGATTTAGGCATCTTATTTGGCGTCATTGCTTGCTTATAAGACCAAACATCTTCACTAAAGCTTATGCCTGGTAATTCTTTTGGTCGCGCACCAGTTGAAATAATAATATTCTTTGTTGCTATAATAGTATCCTTTTTATCAGATTTAATCTTGATCGTTTTGTTATCTACTATATGGCCATTTCCAGTAATTAAATCAATTTTATTCTTTTTTAATAAGTAGCCAATGCCTTGAGAGAGTTCACCAGCCACACCACGGGATCTATCGATAATTTTTTTAAAATTAAAGGTTACATTTTCAGCCGTAACTCCATAATAATCTGATTTCTTCATGGTAGAATAAACTTCTGAAGATTTCAGAAGTGCCTTCGTGGGTATGCAGCCCCAATTGAGACAAATACCACCCAGTTTATCTTTTTCAATTATTGCTGTCTTGTGTCCCAATTGCGCAGAACGAATTGCGGCGACGTACCCTCCAGGACCGGAGCCAATAACAGTAACATCATATTTTAAATCCATTTAACTTTCCATGTAATAATTTATAGTAACATAAGATTTGGGTTTTCAATTAGTCGTTTCATGTATGAGAGAAATTTTGCGCCAACTGCACCATCAATTAATCTGTGATCAGCGGTAAGTGTTATAGAAATAAGCTCGTCAATGTTCACAGCATCATCAATTACAACCGGAACTTTACGTGACGCTCCAATTGATAATATTGATGCTTGCGGTGGATTTATGATTGATGTAAAACTCTTGATGCCATACGCGCCAAGGTTTGAAATTGAAATTGTTCCACCTTGATATTCGGATGGGAATAATTTCTTTTCTCGCGCTCTTGCAATAAGATCTTGAATTTCAACACTAATTTTGTGCAGTCCTTTATTTTCAACGTTCCTAATAATCGGTGTGATCAGCCCATTATCTATTGCAACAGCTATGCCGATATCAGTTGAATTATACGAATAGATTTTATCCCCTTCCCATGAAGCATTTACCTCAGGCACATGCATCATCGCCATTGAAGTTATTTTAATTAAGAAATGATTGAATGATAATTTTATTTCATCCAACATATCCTCATTCATTTTTTTTCTTACTTCATTTATTCTCTTGATACTGGCATCGATATTTAGCGTATATGAGGGTATAGTTGAGTTTGACTGCTGCAATCGTTCTGCAATAACAGATCTCATTGTATCAATCGGCGTTACAGTATAGTTTAAATTATCACTCTCATTTATTACATCAGCCTTTGTTGATGGACTGCTATCCTCAAGTTTCACCCCTGACTCAAGAATTACACCACTTTCAAGTTTTAAATTAGTTCCCACATTTTTTGGGGCGGACACATTTACTTCTGGTTTATAACCCTCAACATCTTTCTTAAGTATCCTACCATTAGGGCCTGTACCATGTATATCTATGAGGTCTATACCTTTATCTTCGGCAATTCTTTTTGCAACGGGGCTTATAAATATTCTATTACCGTCATCAATATCAGGTTCTGTCGTATCAATTTCGTTGACCAATTCTTGCGATACATCTTCACCATTCTCTTTGTCAATGATGTTATTTTCATTGTCATCCATTTCTTCCATATTCTCGTTGTTATTTGCATCCAAATCTTCAATGGTATCATTTTCAGACTCTAGTATTATGGCTATTGGTTGATTAACCTTTACGTCAACAGAACCTTCTGCAATCAGTATCTTCCCTAAAATACCATCATCTGCTGACTCAAATTCCATAACGGCCTTGTCTGTCTCTATTTCAGCAATAATATCACCGGATGATATCTGATCACCCTCAGCCTTATGCCACTTGACAATGTTTCCCATTTCCATTGTTGGGGATAATGCTGGCATATAAATAGTTATTGACATTTGCAGCTCCTTATCAAACTAAACTTTCAATAATCTTGATCAACTCATCTTCTGATGGCAATGCTAATTTTTCTAAATTCTCAGCGTATGGCATTGGAACATCTTTACCTGTAAGGCGTAAAACAGGGGCATCGAGCCAGTCAAATGCGTTTTCCATTATAACAGATATAATTTCCGATGATACTC
Source organism: uncultured Rhodobiaceae bacterium (assembly GCA_913030915.1). GTDB lineage: Bacteria > Pseudomonadota > Alphaproteobacteria > Rhizobiales > TMED25 > TMED25. The sequence goes on along the minus strand of CAJWEW010000036.1, from coordinate 2,726 downwards.
CAGACTGTGACCAACCTTGTTCGACAACAACACATTTATTTGTTTTCTTTATTGAACTGACAATTGTTTTCGTATCTAATGGTTTAATGGTTCTTAAGTCAAGAACCTCACAATCGATATCTTGCTTAGATAATTTTTTTGATACCTCTAGACACATTTTTAAAGAAACTGAATGAGAAATAAGAGTAATATCCGAACCTTCCCTGAGTATTTTTGCCTTACCAATAGGGATTATATCGTCATTATCTTCTATCATCGACTCTTGCTCAGAATATAAGATTTCATTTTCAAGAAAGATAACTGGATTAGGGTCTCTGATCGCCGCCTTTAAAAGCCCCTTGTGATCTCTTGCTGAGAATGGTGATATAACTTTTAGGCCTGGTATATGAGAAAACCAAGCCGTCAGATCTTGACTGTGTTGAGCGGCAACTCGCGCAGCTGCACCATTTGGCCCACGAAATACTATAGGGCAGTTTAATTGTCCACCACCCATATACAGTGTTTTAGCTGCTGAATTAATTATGTGATCCATTGCCTGTAGAGAAAAATTAAAAGTCATAAATTCTACAACAGGTTTTAACCCAGAAAAAGATGCGCCGATTGCTAAACCTGCAAAACCATTTTCGGTAATAGGGGTATCTATTACTCTTGATGCTCCGAATTCCTGAAGTAAACCCTGAGTTACTTTGTAGGCACCTTGATATTCAGCTACTTCTTCACCCATTACAAATACATTCTTATCTCTTCGCATTTCCTCGGCAAGAGCATCCCTGATAGCTTCCCGAACCGATATCTTATCCTGTTTTTTGTCTGTATCAACGTTTTGGTCTTTGGTAGTTTTCTTCTTAGGTTGATCATCTATGGTATTCGTGAATAACTTACCTTTAAGTTTTTCTGTGTTTGTATTTGTCTCAATTATTGCAATAGGTGTTTTTACAGCAATTTGATCTTGACCATTTTCGACTAAAAATTCAAATATAACGCCTTCAATTTGACTTTCAACTTCCATGGATGCCTTATCTGTTTCTATTTCAGCAATCGGGTCACCGATTTTTAGTTGATCACCGACTTTAACAAGCCACTTTGTTAAGGTCCCTTCAGTCATGCTTGGTGACATTGCAGGCATGTGAATTTCAGTTTTCATTACGAATCCTATTGGTAAACATCAATAAACAACTCAGAAGGATCAGGTAACGGACTGTCTGAAGCAAATTGAGCAGACTGATCAACCATTTGCTTGATTTCAGTGTTTAATACTTGAAAATCGTCTTCTGTGAGATAGTTATTCTCGATCATTAAATTCTTAAGGCTTTCAATAGGGTCAGATTGATCTCTTACCTCCTTTACCTCATCACGTGTCCTATATTGTGCAGGATCAGACATTGAATGACCCCTGTACCTATATGTGAGCATTTCGAGTATATATGGTCCTCCATTGTTTCTGACTTTTGCAACAGCTCTTTTACCTGCATCAATTACAGACTCTATATCCATGCCATTAACTTGCTCACCCTCAATCCCGAAACTAATGCCCCGTTGAGATAGATCTTTCTGTGCTGATGAACGTTGTACTGAGGTTCCCATAGCATACCTATTATTTTCTATTACATAAATGCAAGGGAGTTCCCATAATTTGGCCATGTTAAAACTTTCGTATACCTGACCTTGATTGGCTGCCCCATCACCAAAATAAGTTAGAGTGACAGCCTTATTATTTTTATACTTATTTGAGAAAGCTAAACCAGTTCCAAGTGGAACTGATGCACCAACAATGCCGTGTCCACCATAAAAATTTGTATCTTTAGAAAACATATGCATTGAGCCGCCTTTTCCTTTAGAATAACCATCTGATCGACCGTAAAGTTCAGCCATCACACCATTTGGACTCATTCCACAAGCTAGCATATGTCCATGATCTCTATAAGTGGTTATAACCTGATCGCCCTCGTTAATACACATTTGAAGGCCTACAACAACAGCCTCCTGCCCTATATATAGATGACAGAAGCCCCCTATATGCCCAAGCCCATATGACTGCCCAGCCTTTTCTTCAAATCTTCGGATTAAAAGCATTTTCTTGTATGCCTCAATTGCATCAGATTTAGAGAGTTTTCTGTTGAATTTTGTGGCGGCTGCCATGTTAATCGAACAGGAGACATTGGTTTTTTTAAAATTATAAGTGAGACTGGTATTTCTGCCGGAGTTAGAAGGATAGAGGCAGTCACAGGAGATGGAGCCAGGGAAGTTATTCGTCAAAGAGATATTGTGCTCAAAGAGATTAGTGAGTTAGTTAACTCTGGGGTAAATGATCTGGTTTCGAAAGTGAGACAGATAAATGATAGTAATCGCACATTGGAAAAAGAAATCGAATTTCTTAAGAAGAAAATTGCAAAAAACGCTGGAAATGAAATGGTTGATCAAGCAATTGATTTAGGGGATGTGAAATTGTTGGTTGCAAATGTGGAGGGCTTTAATACCAAATCTCTTCGAGATTCTGTTGATCAGCTAAAAAACAAATTGGGCTCCTCAGTCATCGTGTTAGCGACAGTGAGTGATAATAAAGTCAGCTTGGTCGTCGGTGTTAGTAAAAATTTAACGGAAAAAATTAAGGCAGGTCAGCTAGTGAATATGATTGCCGAACAGGTGGGCGGAAAAGGTGGAGGTCGACCTGATATGGCAATGGCAGGCGGAACCGAGAGTTCTGCCCTACCTTCGGCCTTGGAAAG
>CAJWEW010000035.1 GCA_913030915.1 uncultured Rhodobiaceae bacterium | reverse complement strand
GACGCAAAACTAAAAGAAGCCATCGGCTTAATGCATAGTCACTCAATATCCGGTATTCCAGTTGTAACAAAAAATAATAAACTTGTTGGCATTATTACCAACCGTGATGTGAGGTTTGTAACTAACTTTGATGTTGCTGTTGCAGATTTAATGACAAAGGATAAGATAATAACAGTGAATGAGAACGCGACAACTGAAGAGGCAAAGGGCTTACTACACAAGCACAGAATTGAGAAGCTGATCGTTGTTGATAAAGATTATAAATGTATTGGCTTGATAACTGTAAAAGACATCGAAAAGGCTAAGCTCTACCCTGATGCAAGTAAAGACTCACTCGGTAGATTGATTGTTGGTGGCGCCACAACAGTTGGGAAAAAGGGAATGGCGCGAACTGAGTTACTGGTTGATGCTGGTGTTGATGTGGTTGTAGTTGATACTGCGCATGGACACTCATCGAGGGTAATCAAGGCAGTAGAAGAAATTAAAAAGAAATACAATGTCCAAGTGATGGCAGGTAATATAGCGACTAAAGAAGCTGCAAAGGCTTTGGTTGATGCAGGAGCGGATGCGGTTAAGGTTGGTATTGGTCCGGGTTCAATCTGTACAACTCGAGTTGTTGCCGGTATTGGCGTTCCCCAGTTTTCTGCAATATTAGAGACGGCAGATTATTTATCGAAAGTTAATATTCCCCTCATTGCAGACGGGGGCATAAAATATTCTGGTGATCTCGCTAAAGCACTTGCAGGCGGGGCAAACGCAGCTATGATTGGATCTTTATTTGCAGGAACTGACGAAAGTCCAGGTGAGATCTTTCTTTATCAAGGCAGGAGCTACAAGTATTATCGTGGGATGGGCTCCCTCGGCGCGATGGCAAGAGGATCTGCAGACCGATACTTTCAGGAAGAGGTAAAGGATACGTACAAGTTAGTTCCTGAAGGCATTGAGGGGCAGGTACCCTACAAAGGTCCGTTATCTGGTGTAATACACCAGCTTATAGGTGGATTGAGGGCGTCAATGGGCTATACAGGAGCAAAAAATTTATCAGAGTTTAGAAAAAAGGCAGTTTTCCAAAGAATATCAAGCGCAGGGCTCAAAGAGAGTCACGTGCACGATGTCGTCATTACACGTGAGTCACCAAACTATCCATCAGTCCGTTGAAGCTTGCCTCAAAAATACAATCATCAATAGAAATCCTTGATCAAATACTTTTGAGACATAAACCCTTACCCATTGCTATGAAGGAGTGGGCATCAAATAACCGATACGCTGGCGTTAGGGATCGTGCCACTATAATTAACATATTGAACACAGCATTGAGACAAAAAATATCTTCAAGCCACATCATGGATTGTGAAGAGTCCCGCGCGATAATTATTGGAAGTTTAATTCGTGAATTTCAATTTCAAATCAGTAGTTTAAGCAAATTATTTAATAACGAAAAATATGCTCCTGAGTCATTATCTAAGAATGAACTTGAGCTGTTAAATTGCGCCAAAGATAAATTATCGAGTGCCAATATTTTTATAAAAAATGATGTGCCTGAATGCACTATAAATGAATATCATAAAACATTTGGTGATGCCTTAGATAAACAATTATCGTTCATGTCTGCAATGCCTGATCTTGATATAAGGGTTAACACATTAAAATCAAATTTGGATAAAGCTGAGCTTGCTCTCAAAAAGTTTCATCCCATAAGGACAGTCTGCAGTCCATTCGGTATGAGAGTTAAATCAGGAGGTTTAGAATATAAATTTCCGAACCTTGAAAAAACTCTATCATATGCAAAGGGGCAAATTGAAATACAAAACGAAGGATCACAAATATCAGCGATATTATCTGGAGCTGGGCCTGGAATGCAGGTATTGGACTATTGCGCAGGTCATGGTGGCAAAGCTGCAATTTTGAGCATGCTTATGAAAAATTCTGGACAACTTTATTTGAATGATATTGATCAATCACGACTCATTAATGTTCCATCAAGGATGAAAAGATTGGGTATTAAGAATTACCAGATTATAAACTATCAAGACTCAAAAAATAAGTTAGAACAGTTTTTTGATATTGTATTTTTAGATGCGCCATGTTCTGGTTCGGGAACGTGGCGACGTAAACCTGATTTGAAGTGGAAATTCAATCAGGAGAAACTGGATAATAATTTAAAAGATCAAAAGTTAATTCTCAGTGAAGCAAAAGATGCTGTAAAAATTGGTGGCAAACTTATTTATGTAACTTGTTCACTTTTTGATAGTGAGAATGATCAACAAATTAGAAATTTTCTTCAAAATGAAAAAGGTTTTCGGCTAGTAAACTATCAAAAACAGTGGCCTTTTGGCCTAAAAAATATGCCTATTAATGCAAAGAATAACGATACGGAGACTCTCTTATTGTCCCCAATGACCAATAATACAGATGGTTTTTTTGTTGCAATCCTCGAGAGATTGGAATGATATATCTAGAAGATCATGAGTAAAAAAAGAGAAAAGATTATCATAGTCGATTTTGGAAGCCAGTTCACGCAACTTATTGCAAGACGGGTGAGAGAATTTGGTGTGTATTCTGAAATTCTACCATATAACAACATAACCAAAGAGCAAGCCGGAGATGATCTATCTGGTGTAATATTTTCTGGAGGCCCCCACAGCGTAATACAAGATGATGCTCCATCTGCGCCCGAATGGTTGTTTGATCTTAAAAAACCTATTCTCGGCATTTGTTATGGTCAGCAAACAATTGTAAATCAGTTAGGTGGAGAGGTTATAAATTCAGGTAAGAGAGAATACGGTAACTCAATAGTAGAAGTTATTTCAGACTCTCCATTATTTGATAAAGTTTGGAATAGTGGGGATGAGTATAAAGTATGGATGAGTCACGGTGATTCGGTGTCTGTTTTGCCGAAAAAATTTAGAGTAATCGCTAGAACGGATAGTGCACCATATGCAGCTATCGCTGATGAAGGCAGCAAGTACTATGGTCTGCAGTTTCATCCTGAGGTGTACCACACACCAGATGGAAAAAATATAATCAAAAACTTTTTAGATATATGTGGCGTGAGCTTTGATTGGACAATGACGAGCTTCTTTGAAACTCAAAAATCAAATATAACGGCTCAAGTCAAAAGCAGTAAGGTGATCTGCGGGCTCTCTGGAGGGGTAGACTCTTCGGTTGTGGCAGTGCTTTTACACAAGATTCTGGGCGATCAGCTTACCTGTATATATATAGATAACGGCTTGATGAGAAAGAATGAGTCAGAGCAAGTAGTAACCATGTTTAAAGAGAATTATAATATTCCACTCATACATGTTGATGCCTCAGCAATATTCCTAAAAAAATTAGAGGGCGTTGCCGATCCAGAGCAAAAACGAAAGACTATAGGTAATGTATTTATTGATGTTTTTGATGAAGAGGCTTCAAAAATAGGTAATGTTGAATTTCTCGCACAGGGAACATTATATCCTGATGTAATTGAAAGTGTGAGTTTTACGGGTGGCCCATCAGTGACTATAAAAAGTCATCACAATGTTGGAGGCTTGCCAGAGAAAATGAATTTAAAATTAATAGAACCACTCCGCCAATTATTTAAAGATGAAGTAAGGATATTAGGTAAAGAGCTCGGTCTTCCAGATACATTTATAGCACGACATCCTTTTCCAGGACCAGGCCTTGCCATCAGATGCCCTGGTGAAATAACAGAAGAAAAGCTTGAAATCCTGAGGAATGCCGATGAAATATACATCAATGAAATAAAAAAAGCTGGACTTTATGATGAGATTTGGCAAGCATTCGCGGTATTGCTCCCAACAAGATCAGTTGGTGTCATGGGAGATGCGAGAACATATGAATATGTATGTGCATTGAGAGCGGTTACGTCAGTTGATGGGATGACGGCAGATATTTATCATTTTGATAGTGATTTCCTCTCTCGTTTATCGAATAAGATCATAAATTCTGTAAAGGGTATCAATCGCGTGGTATATGATATTACCTCAAAACCACCAGGTACCATCGAGTGGGAATAAGTTTTATAGTTTTTGTCAATATATCAAAAGGTAAATTATGATTGAAACATTATTGCTTTACGGCCAGTGGATTGTTTTAATTTTGAGTGTTCTCAGCCTATTTCTTGTAAGTTCCGTTAAGCATAAAACACGTCTTAAAGGGTATATATTGACAGGAGTTAGCAGATTTTCTGGAGCTTTAGTTTTTATTTTTTTTGACTTATTTGCTTTTGTAATTGCAAATTTAATTCAAACATATATAGCTTTCAGAGGGTATTATCGGAATAAAAAAATAGGTGTTACTATTTCTAACAACGATACAGCTAAAGAATAATTACGAACCACCCTTAAGTGGGGTATCTTGAGTGCTTCATCGCGCAACAGAATATAAAATTTATTTTGCAGGAAATACACGATATTTCTTATACGCATAACCGAAAGATAAGTGAGTGGAAAATAAAAGTGGTAAATCTTAAAAAAAGTGCATTAAATATCGCCGATCTTCGTGAACTGGCACGTAAGCGACTGACCAAAGCGCTCTTTGATTTTTGTGACAAAGGTAGTGAGGATCAGGTTAATCTTCGCGCTAATAGAACAGCGCTCGATAATATTAAACTTATGCCGCGTATGTTACAGGATGTCTCCAAACGTGATCCAGGTATCAAGTTATTTGGAAAAGATCATGCATTACCACTGATTATAGGTCCGACGGGCCCTGCCGGCTTTGTCTGGTATCGTGGGGAAACTGAATTAGCACGAGCTGCGGCAAAAGCAAATATCCCTTTTACAGTTGCAAGTACTTCCAACACGCCCCTTGAAGATATTTATCGAAATGGCGGTGGTACGCAGTGGTATCAGCTTTATGTTTGGCAAGATATTGAAGCATCTTTAGTTACAGCAAAGCGTGCGCTGGATGCGGGATATGAGGCTCTTGTCCTGACAGTGGACTCTCCAGTTTATAATAATCGTGAGATTGACATACGGAATGGTCTAAAATTCCCACCGACTATTAATGCGCGTACCGCATTGGATGTGATCCGTCATCCCCGATGGCTTTTTGGTACACTTGCCAGATATTATATCGCAGAGGGTCGGTTACCCGCATTTTCAAATATCCATATACCTGATGAGCAAAAGGCTAATGCAAAAAGCTACGTATCTGCCTCGACAGGTGGATTTCTGAATCGGAATGAAGCTTTAAACTGGGAATTTCTTAAAAGGTTAAGAGATTTTTGGCCAAAAAAGCTTCTAATTAAATGCGTCCTTCACCCTGAGGATGCGGCTAATGCAGTCACATGTGGGGTAGATGGAATTTTTGTTTCAAATCATGCTGGTAATGTGAACGACTCAGCAATCACAGCTTGGGATGCACTCCCGGCAATTTCGAATGCAATCGGCGGCAAGGCAATTATTATCGCTGATACCGGAGTTAGGCGCGGTAGTGATGTAATAAAGGGGCTTGCGCTTGGCGCTGATGTTATTGCAGTTGGTCGTTCAACTTTATATGGTTTGGCAGCTGCTGGCGAAGCTGGTGCTATACGAGCTTTGGAGATTTTAGAAGAAGAGCTTCGGCGAACTATGGCAGTCATGGGAATTAATAGTATTTCAGAAATAAGTCGGGATCACATTAGATTACCTGCAGAGCTGCCAGTCTCAGGGCATTTTCATCACCTACCTAAATAAGCTGGTATAATTACGGGCATATTGATTAAATAGACATTCAACATTGCATATAATTTTGAGTTTACAATAAAATATGTATAATGTTGGAATTGAGATAAAGTCATGAAATCTGAAGATATTAAAAAAATAGCATTTAAGAATACCCCAAAAGTCAAAATAATTGAGCATGATAATTTTTTTCGGTACGATCTCATTAATTTTCTTAAAAAAGATAATCTTATTGGAATTGAGTTGGGTGTCGCAGGTGGTCACTACTCAGATAAGATGCTTAAATCGGGTAAATTCAAAAAATTTTATGGTGTAGACCTATACGAAGACCACCATGATGTTCAAGAATATATATCTGCTCTTAAGCTAATTGGGCTTGATAAAAATTATGTCCTACTGAGAATGTCATTTGATGAGGCCATCAATTTATTTGATGATAATTTTTTTGATTTCATATATTTTGATGGCTATGCACACACAGGTGAAGAGGGTGGAAAAACATTTTGTGAGTGGTATAAAAAACTAAAAATTGGTGGCT
>CAJWEW010000034.1 GCA_913030915.1 uncultured Rhodobiaceae bacterium | reverse complement strand
TAAATTATTCAATACCGGTATTTTAGTTTCGTTGATTTCAATTGAATTTAGTTTTTCTTTAAGCTCGATTGCCACATTGTCCATCAGACTGCAATGAGAAGGGACGCTGACATTGAGAAGTAAAGCTCTTTTGGCGCCAAAATCTTTTGCGTTTTCTATGATTTTTTCTATCCCTTTTTTTTCTCCGGCAATAACAACCTGACCCGGAGCATTAAAATTAACTGCATCAACAATATTATTGTCTTTATATCTATCACATAATTCAATTACCTTTTTATCATCTAGACCAATAATTGCCGCCATTGCTCCCTCACCATCAGGAACAGCATTTTGCATTAATTCTGCCCTGATTTTTACTAATGATAAAGCGTCGTTGAAATTAATTGCACCACTACAAACAAGGGCCGTATATTCACCCAGACTGTGTCCCGCCATAAAGGAAGGTTTAATATTAAAATTGTCAACATAATGATTCCAACAAGCGACGCCTGCAACGAGCATTGCTGGTTGTGTGTATAAAGTACTGCTTAACTTATTATTAGCATCTGAGGATGTTAATACCCAGAGATCGTATCCCAGAAGTGAGGATGCCTGTTCGTATATATTTTGAATTTTTCTCGATGATTGATAAAGCTCCTGCATCATACCTACCGATTGCGAACCTTGTCCTGGAAAAATTGCTGCGAACACCATTTAACCTCTGAAATAATTTATATATGCGATTTAGAAAAAAATATTAACATAATTAATACATCTGTACTTTCTTTGAGAGTCTATCTTGGATATTATTTTTAATTGATAAATAAATATTGGAAGCTAAATGAAAACATCCAAAAAAAATAAAGGCTTCACATTGATTGAGATTATGGTGGTTGTGATCATACTTGGCACATTAATAGCTATTGTTGCCCCTAATTTTATCGGTCGAGTTGGAGATGCTCAAATCACCGCTGCTAAGCAAACCATAAGGAGCCTTGAAAGTGCCCTGAGGATGTATCGTTTAGATAATTTTAATTATCCTACCACCGAGCAAGGCATTAACGCACTCCTCAGCAAACCCATAGGTCAATCTGCAAGAAACTGGAAAGGTCCATATCTGGATAGAGTGCCTAATGATCCATGGGGAAACAGATATCAATATATGTATCCAGGAATTAATGGTGAATTTGATATTTTTACGTATGGAAGAGATGGTGTTCCAGGTGGGGAAGGAGAAGACGCTGATATTGGTAACTGGATGAATTAATCACTTCTTATGCAGAAGAAGTTACAAGTAAAAATTTATAGCAGTAATAATCAACTCGAACGTGGCTTTACACTGATAGAATTACTAGTAACCATAGCGATCATTGCTGTTATCACTTCGATGTCTCTAATATTATTTAACCCCCCTCCAGACCAAAGGTTGAAGAATGAATCCAGTGCACTTCAATCATTAATTCAGATGGCAAGTGATGAAGCAGTATTACAAGGAAGGGAAATTGGGATAGAGTTCATAAACACAGGTTATCGTTTTTTGGACTTCGACCCTTTCTTAGAGATTTGGAATGCAAGAGAAGATGATAATATTTTCAGAGAGAGATATTTCTCTGAAGAGATTGATTTTGGGATTAAGCTTGAAAACAATGAAATTGAGATTAAGAAAAAAAAAGAAACTAAATTACAAAGTCTTGTTCCTCACATTATTCTATTTTCGAGCGGAGAAATCAGTCCATTTTTTATTAAGCTAGCAGATGAAAATGCTGAGTTAACGATTGAAGCAAAAATTAACGGCACGATGATAACCAAAGAATTATGAAGCTGGGGTTGTAGTATTTTAAATTTAGGTAAAAATAAGCACTCTGGATTTACACTAATAGAGGTCCTTGTCTCTTTGGCAGTTGTAGCTGTCTCTCTTGGCGCGCTGATTGCCGTATCAACACAAGATATAATAAGAGCAGAGTTAATTCAAAAAAAATTGTTTTCCAATTGGATTGCTCAAAATCAATTGGCCGAGGAGCGGTTATTTAAAAATAAAGTCTCAGTAGGCTCAAGAAAAGGCACACTAAGATTTGCAAATTATGATTGGGAATGGGAAACAACTACCTCGAAAACAACTGTGGATAAATTCTATCGATTGGATGTATCTGTTTCTCTTCTTGGAGATAATGTGCCCTCCAGATCAATTGTTGGTTTTATCTTTGATGATGGTCAAGTAGAAAATGAATAATACAGTAAGAGGTTTCACACTCATCGAAGTTCTTGTTGCAATTTCTATTTTTTCAATTCTTTCTGCCCTAGCCTATGGCACTTTAAATCAATCTATAATCACCTCTGAAAAACTAGAAAAACAAAATACAAGAATGCAATCATTGCAGAGAGGTTTCAGTCAAATTGATCAAGACTATATTCAATTAGCGAAAAGACCAATAAGGAGCGAAATAGGTAACACACAAATAGGCGCGTTAACATCAAGTCTTGCTAATGGGTATTTAGTTGAGTTTTCGAGACATGGCTGGCCAAATCGATTGGGTATGAATAGAGGATCGATACAGAGAGTAGCTTATGATCTTATAGATTCACAGTTGGTTAGATATCACTGGAATGTATTAGATAAGACATACAGTAATGAGTTAATACAGAATGAGTTATTTGACGGAATTGATAAAATACAATTGTTATTCTTAAAAAATAATAATGATTGGACTGACCAGTGGCCTCCTATTGATATGACACAGGAAGAAGGATTACGTGCCCTTCCGAAAGCAATTAGAATTTCTATTACTTTTGATGATATTGGTGAAGTAGAGCGTATCATTGAAATTAATACATAATGATTAAAAACTATAAAAATAAAGGTGTAGCAATGATAACAGCGATGATGATTGTCGCTATTGTGAGCCTAATAACTATTAATCTTCTCTGGGAAAATACGCTAAATACAAGAAAAGTCATAACAAATATAAATAGAGACCAAGCAATTCAGGTTGCTATAGGAGTCGAGAGCTGGGTTAAAGAACTTCTGATCCAAGATGCTAAAATTTCAGAATCTGATCATTTGGGTGAATTCTGGGCAAGGCAATTGCCAAATCTACCAATCGATGGCGGGTTGATAAAAGGAGAGATATATGATCTTCAGAGCAATTTTAATATTAATAATTTAGTCAAAAAAAATGGTGAGGTTGACCAAAATCAACTTAAATTTTTCGAGCGTATACTCTCAAATCTTAATCTTAATCCTATAATTGCAAATGCGATAATTGACTGGATTGATTCTGATCAATACACAACTTATCCCGATGGTGCAGAAGATGATATTTACACAAAGTTAAATCCAGCCTATAGAACTGCTAATCAAAAAATCATATCTGTAAGTGAGCTTCTAGCTATAAGTTCAATTAATATGGAAGTTTACGAGATAATGGAACCTTATGTGACTTCAATCCCTGAATACTCAAAAATTAATGTGAATACTGCACCGCCACTTATACTGAAATCTCTCGATGATGGTATCTCTGAAAGTCAAATCAAAAGACTAATAGAAGAAAGACGTGGGACTGGATATGATGACATTACAGTCACATTTAAACCAATACTTGATTCTAATAATTTGCTCAATGTGACAAACAAAACAAATTACTTTCAACTGAAATTGCAGGTAAAAATAGATAATATTTCAATTTTAATGTACAGCATGATTAAGAGAGAACCACAAAATTCTGCTTCAATAGTTTATAGGAGTTTTGGGACAATTTAGATTATGACAAAGAATTACACAATAATAAGATTCCATCATAATAATAAAAATCGATGTGAATATGTTGTAACAAATGAAAAAGGTGAGATAAAGGATTCGATTAAATATGGAAATTTGGACGAAATTTCAGACCAGGAGAAAAATAATACAGTAATTATTATGCTCCCTGGTGAGGAAATACTGAATAAGTCTTTAACACTGCCAATCAAATCTGATGCAAAATTGAGACAAGCAATTCCCTTCGCACTGGAGGACGATATTGCAAGTGATATAAATGATTGTCATTTTGCATTTGAGAAATCAGAGATTGATGAATCAATAATCGTAAATGTCATTTATAAAAAACTTTTCAAAAACTATTTAAACCGACTTAAAGAGAATAATATTATTCCGTCTTTTGTGATATCGGAAAATTCATGCGTCTCGATGATAGAAGATACAATTAACTTAATCATTGAAGATACAAAAGCACATGGTAGAAGTGGACTCAGAGAATCATATACATTGGACGATATGGAGCTGATCAATATTATAAAAGTATTAGAAAGCAATAGTAATGTTAATCATTTACAAATTTCACTCTCTGAAAATAACGATTCACAGGTTGAGCAAATCAAAAGTATAACCGAAAATTATAAGAGCGTTGATATTAAAATACTTTCAAAAGGTGCTTTTCAGGAGTTTATAAAAAATTACTTCTCACAAAATCACATAAACCTTCTTCAAGGAGATTTCAAACCCAAAATCAAATTTGAAAAAATCTTTAAGCCATGGAAGAAGTTAGCTGCTTTTGTTGCTCTTCTCCTGATATCAATGATAATCAATAATGTGCTTACAACAAATAAACTGGTTAATTATGAGGCAAATTTGTCTGCTTATTTTCTAGATGAATACAGATATTTTTATAATAATGCAATTAATGCAGATGATCCCATAAGAATGATAAATTCTGTCAAGAATGGCGCTCAGTTAGGTATGAAAAATTCAATTTTTTTGAACGGATTAAATTTAATTAATGAATCAGTTGCAAAAGAAAATAATGTTCAGTTGTCTTCAATTAGTTTTGATGATAACCGGTTTAATCTGAGAATACTTACATTAACCCTGACATCACTGGACTCATTGATCAAAAATATAAACAGCAATAATTCTCTTAACGCAATAATCCAAACTACTAATCAGTCTAATAGTAAAATTGAGAGTAGAATTGAAATACAGGTAAATCTATGATCACGAGTAGATTCAGACAACTCCAAAAACGTGAAAAAATACTGATATTAATTCTCTTAATAGTCTTAACCACAATAGTAACACCTATTTATGTAATTAATCCCTTTGTTGAAAAGCAGCAAAATTTAAAAAAAAGAATCGCTGAATTAGAATGGTCAATTGTTGAGATTAAGCACTTAAAAAAAATCAGATCTAGCCTATCTAATAATTTGCCCATCAAAAAAAATAGCGAATCAATGGTTGTTATTGTAGATCGCGTATTGACAGAAAATAATATACTTTCAGCATTACAAAGAAGCCAACCAACTGGAGAAAATCAAATCAGGCTTGATCTAGAAAACGTTTTGTTTAACGCTCTAATTCAGAGTTTAGTCCAATTTAGCAATCAATATAATATCGACACAGGTGATGCCAATATATCCGAATCTCAGATAAATAGTCCTGGATTTGTAAATGCAACTATCACCTTGATAGAAATATGAGATTAAGAATTAATAAAAAACAGTCACTCATATCATTTTTAATATTATTCTTTATGATGATATTGCAATTTCCTGCAATAACAGCAGTTAATTCGATAAAAAAAAATAGCCTTAAAGTAAACGGTGTAAATGGAACAGTTTGGAAAGGCAGTGCAAGTGAAATCAGTAGCGATGAAATTTATCTCAGACAGACAAAATGGGAAATCGTTCCAAGCGAACTATTGAAGGGCAATCTAACTTTTAATATATCAACATATCCATTTAATGGTCAGTTAAAATTCAATCTCAATTTAGACATTATGAATAATTTAAGTGCAACGGATATTGAAGGAAATTTTCCAAATGACACATTAGAGATAATTGCACCATTTCTTGGTGTTTCCTCTGAAATCGACATGAATATAAAGTCCTTATCTCTAAATAATAAAGGCATCAATCAACTTGAGGGGCAAATACTATTAAACAATTTAGTAATGAAGGGAATATCTAATAGAGTTTTGGGGAGTTATAAGATTGACTTATTTGAACGTAATGGCGAAATATATGGAAGTATAGATGATGTTTCCGGCGAAGTTGATATTGCGGCAACAATATCATTAACATTATCTGGCAAATATATTATTGATGGGGCCGTCTCGGAAAAACAGAATACGAGCAATCAAGTAAGAACTATTTTAAGTTTTTTAGGCGCTGAAAATGAAAATGGTCAAAGATCATTCAGATTTGAGGGGGAAATCTAAGCTGACTATTTCAATTCAATCAACTGCTTTAGGTTGGGATAATAAAGGGCTAATTTAGGCGCCTGACCAGAATAGACCTTATACATATACTCATATTTTTCAAGTTGCGGCTTGTATCTAATAATCTCATTTTCAATAAATCCTTCAGTATCACTACCATCATGTGAACCAGTTTTATAGTCTATTACCCAATGATTTCCATTTTCATCAATATTCACCCTGTCGATGATTATTGATTCAACTCTGCCCTGATAGATTCCTGTCAATGGTATTTCTGAGTATCCATCACCAAGGAAAATCCAATGATTTTTCCTGAAATCAGGAAAGCCGAGGCAAGATACATGCCATACCACCTGAAAAAGACGTTAGAGAGCACTGGTCATTGGGGCGGTGTTTGTGGACACGTTGCTCCGCGCTACGCCACGTGAAAAAGCGCCGCCGCCACACGGTCGCCGGTGATCCACTGCGTTTCTGGAATGCGGAAGCGACCACCTTCCATGGGTACCAAGTCCCCACAACTCAGCGCGTGTGACCAA
>CAJWEW010000033.1 GCA_913030915.1 uncultured Rhodobiaceae bacterium | reverse complement strand
AGATGAAATAAAGAAAAATTCTGAATATGTGGGTGACCAGTTTCCTGAAGAAGCCCGTAAGATCCACTATAATGAGGCTGAGATGAGATCTATATATGGAGAAGCGTCAAAAAAAGAGATTTCTGAACTCGCAGACGAAGGTATCGATATTATCCAAATTCCTGAAATTCCAGATGACAAAAATTAGATTATATTCTTGAGTAAGAGGTAATGTAATTCACGCTAACGTCTGATGATTGTTTCCATTTAAGACTAAATGGATCAAATATAACACCTGTCCTCAATATCTCTGTAAATCCATGCCGTTCCATCATCTGACTCAATTCACTTGGTGTAATGAATTTATTCCAGTCATGAGTTCCTCGCGGAACCCAGTTAAGAATATACTCAGCAGCAAATTTTGCTAAAACCATCGATTTAATATTTTTATTTATGGTAGAAACAAAAACAACTCCATTCTTTTTTAGGTATTTTAATGCAATCGACAGAAAGTGATCTGTGTCGTCTATGTGCTCAAGTAACTCCAATATTAAAATGATATCAAATTTCCCATCTTTTTTTAACGAGAGATCTTCGATAGAACAGTTCTTATAATCAATTCTCAAGTTTTCATTTTTTGCATGATTTTTTGCAACCTCTATTGCCTGCTTATCAGCGTCAACACCACACACATGGGCACCAAGCTTTGCAAAAGGTTCGGATGATAATCCGCCACCACATCCAATATCCAATGTACGAAGTTTAGAAAGAGGTCTGTCTGCGTGGACATCAATCTGTTTGTTATTAAAAATTAAATCTAGCATAAACTTAACTCTGATTGGATTGATCTTATGCAGGGTCTCAAATTTCCCGTCAGGATTCCACCAATCATGAGATAACTTTGAGAATTTTGCTATTTCTAATTGATCAACAGTTTTATTAATTTCAGGAACCATAGTTCACCTTGCAGTAAGTATTTAAATATATATTATGTATTTAAAACTTAAAGTAAGAGAACTCAAGTCTACAATGGATCAAAACTATAAAAAAATTGTCATGAAATTTGGTGGAACTTCAATGGCAGATATAAATTGCATAAACAAAGTGGCGGACCATATTGAAAGAGAACTATCAAATGGGAAGCTGATTGCTGTGGTTGTATCTGCAATGGCTGGTGAAACTGATCGGCTTATTAGTTTGGCTAGTCAAGCTGGTATTAATATGCAGCAATCTGAGAGGGATGTTATAATTTCCACTGGAGAACAAGTTAGCTCAGCAATATTATCCATGATATTAAATACGAGAAAAATAGATGCAAGATCCATACAAGGCTGGCAAATACCCCTAATAACTTCAGGGATGCACGGATCTGCAAGGATAAGTGATATTGAGTCAACCCATCTTGAAAATCTTATGGAAAAAGGTATTATCCCCATAATTGCTGGGTTTCAGGGTATATCTGAGGAAAATAGAATAACAACCCTTGGTAGGGGTGGTTCTGATACAACAGCGGTCGCTATTGCTTGTTGTATTAATGCTGATCTCTGCGATATTTATACAGATGTCGATGGAGTTTATACATCGGACCCAAGAATAATCCCTGAAGCACAAAAAATGAAACATATATCATTTGAAGAGATGTTAGAAATGGCATCTCAAGGAGCTAAAGTCCTTCAGACCAGATCAGTCGAATTGGCTATGTCATACAATATGCCAATTAGAGTCAGGTCAACATTCATTGAAAATAATTTTGAAAATATTCCGAATAGCACTAATATAGGCACAATTGTTACAAATGAGGATGGAATATTGGAAGATAAAGTTGTAAGCGGAATTGCATACTCAAAGAGTGAGGCTAAAGTTACAATTCAACAGCTAGAGGATAAACCAGGGGTTGCTGCAGAAATATTTGGTAATCTCGCAGATAATGGAATAAATGTTGATATGATAGTGCAGAATATATCAGCTGATGGTATGCACACTGACTTAACATTTACTGTGCAAGAAACTGACTTAAGTTCAGCGAAATTGGTTATTGAGAGTCTGAGTGACAGTATCAAATACGCAAAACTTGAGGAGTCAAAAGATATTGCGAAAGTTTCTATAATTGGTGTTGGTATGAGAAGCCACGCAGGTGTTGCTGCACAAATGTTTTCAGTACTAGCCGAAAATAGTATAAACATACAAGCTATCACTACTTCAGAAATCAAGATAAGTGTATTAATCGAGCTTCGGCATATTGAAAAAGCAATGAAAGCCCTGCATTCAACCTACAAACTTGATCAAAACTAGATCCATACGTACAAAACTAAGCGTGGAAAATGAAAGTGGATAGTATAGGCGGAATCCTTGTTAGTTGGAGAAAAAAGCAAGGTAGGTTTATCACAGATTGTGCAAATGAACTTAATGCCCCAATTGAATATTTGGATGCTATTGAAAATAATCTTTTCTCTGAAATGCCCAATAATCACTATGCCTATAATTTAATTATTAAGTATGCTGAATTTATTCAGTTATCTGATAAAGACTCAAAAAAAATTAGAAACCTAGCGCAAAAAACACTAAAAATTACGGAACAGAAGCCTGCGAGTAAAAGATACTACAAGAGAGTTTGGTCAATCTTGGGCAATACAATCTTTGTATTTATGTTGTTGATTTGTGTCACAGTTATATATGATGAAGATTTTTATGGGAGAATATTATTGATAAATATCAAAACGGCTATTCTCGAACCAATAACTATTGATGCGTTAAATCACTCAGTAACGAATACTGATCCTGAGATAATAGACCTTAGCATAAATAAAAGTTCTTTTGAAAAGAACAATCAAATTGAAGTAAAAGAATTGAATACAATAGAAGTCCAAGCAAGAGGAAATGTCTGGGTTGAGGTTGCAGACAGAGAGAAAACATATATATCAAGAAACTTCAAAACAGGGGAAAGGTACCTTTTTAATTTTAGAGGTAATGAGATATTGTTAACAGATAATCTATCAAATATAATAATTAAATATAATGAGACTGAAATAGCTTTGACGCAAAAACCAAGTGGCGATGTTGTCGAAATAGATCTTAGGAGTATTATTTTTTGACCAAAAAATTGAGTTATACCCATGTTAGATGAAAAAAAACTGGATAAAATACTTCAAAACTATGAAGATATTCAAAATCAAATGCTTACCCTATCAGGGGACAGGAATAGGTATGCGGAATTAGCAATAGAATTCTCAAAAATAGAGGAGATAGCTAAGGCAATTATGGAGTATCGTTTGATTTTGAGAGAGAAGAACGATTTAGAGGAGATTCTTAATTCTGAGTCCGAAGATGACGACGTTCTTGAAATGGCAAAGTCAGATATTACTGAAGTTACCCAAAAAATAGACAAGTGGCATGCAGTCATAGGTGAACTACTTTTACCCAAAGATTCTGATGATAATAAAAGTGTTATTATTGAAATAAGAGCTGGAACAGGCGGAGATGAGGCAGCGTTATTTGCAGGGGATCTCGCGAGAATGTATTTAAGATTTGCAGATAACAATAGATGGAAAGTTGAGGTTATGGACGCAAACGAAGGTGAATTCGGGGGATATAAAGAGTTCATCGCAAATATAACTGGAAATAATGTTTATCAAAAATTGAAGTTTGAGTCGGGTGTACACAGAGTGCAAAGAGTTCCAAATACTGAGTCAAGTGGACGAATTCATACATCTGCTGCGACGGTTGCAGTCCTTCCTGAGGCAGAAGAAGTAGATGTGAAAATTGAGGATAAAGATATAAGGATTGACGTTTTTAGAGCCAGTGGTCCAGGCGGGCAATCTGTTAACACGACTGACAGCGCAGTAAGGATAACTCACATACCATCGGGAATAACTGTGTCACAACAGGATGAAAAATCACAACATAGAAACCGTGAAAAAGCATTGAAAGTACTTAGAGCTAGATTGTATGAAAAAGAAAAAAATGAAATGGATCAGGAAAGAGCTACAAACAGAAGATCACAAATTGGCAGTGGTGATAGATCTGAGAGGATACGAACATATAATTTTCCACAAGGCAGGGTGACAGACCATAGGATTAATCTCACTGTACATAAGCTGCTTGCTGTCATGGAGTCAGAAGGACTTCAGGAAATTATTGATGCACTTATTGCTGAAGATAAAGCTCAGATGATGGCCGGTGAAACTAATTAAAAGATGCAAGATATAAAAAGTATTCTAATTGCCGCTAATAAAAAACTTGAAAAAAATAAAATTGAAACATCCAATTTAGAATGTCAAATTTTATTGTCTTTCGCTCTTGGTGTATCAAAGGAGTATCTTATCATCAATGCAAATAAGGTACTGGATGATAAAAAAGTAAATCAATTCAATAATTTAATAAAAAGACGGGCAGATGGAGAGTCAATTTCAAATATTATTGGCAAACGGGAGTTCTATGGCAGAGAATTTATGGTCAATTGTAATGTTTTGGATCCAAGGCCTGATACAGAGTTAATAATTGATATAGTCAAAGAGATTTATACAATGGATGACGACTTTTCATTCATGGATCTTGGGACAGGCTCTGGGTGTATAATATCCACTTTACTACTTGAATTCCCAAATTCTAGTGGTATTGGTACGGACATATCGGAAAATGCCTTAAATATCGCCCAGATAAACGCAAAAAAACATTTTGTTGATCACAGAGTATCCTTCATCTTATCTGATTGGCTTAATGCTGTTAACTCAAATAAATTTGATTTAATCATATCAAATCCACCTTATATACTCACTAATGATCTTAAGTCACTTCCGCATGAAGTATCATATAATGACCCATTAATTGCGCTGGATGGTGGGATCGACGGTCTCACGCATTACAAAAAAATAGCATCAAATTTACAAAATAAAAGTAATAGTGAAACAAAATTTCTAATTATGGAAATCAATGAGGATATGGCCGATGAGTTATTCCAACTCCTTATGTGCGTCGGTTTTGAGAGAAAAAATATAAATCTATATGATGATTTATCAAATAGAAAAAGGGTAATTTGCTCCAAATATTAATTTTTTTTATAAATTAGTTTGAAATGTCTGAGATAATTATATATATATAACGAATAGTACTGAGTAAGCAAACATAGCACAGAAAAAAGCAAATTCTTAAATACTCAGGAAAAGCCAAAATCAAATATTATCATAGATACTATCTGCTAATCAGTATTTATATAGTTAGGAACAAATGGTACTTTTGCCAACAAAGAAAAAGAATAGAAACAGGCCAAGAAGATCAAACACATCTTCAAGACTTTTGGAGTCAAACGGTCCTGATATAAAAATAAAAGGCAGCGCGTCGCAAATTGTCGAAAAGTATTTGGCATTGTCACGGGAGTCTCAATCTTCTGGTGATCCAATAGCCGCTGAAAGTTACCTTCAATATGCAGAGCATTACCAGCGTATTGTCGATGCTAACGAACTTAAAATACAAAGAAATCAGAATCATACTACAGATGAACAAATTATTTCCAACGGACACCATGAAAACGGCGAGTCAAAAGAAAAAATTATTATGAAAAACCAATCAAACTCAGATAATATGGAGCGAAGTGAAATAATACCAGTCCCGGTCGAAGAACAATCTATTGGTAAGTAATTTTCTGCTCTAGTTTCCTAATATCATCTCTAATTTTTTCCCTTTCAATATAGAACCCAGTAAGTTCCAAATCATTGAGGAAGTAATTGTCAATTTCTTCATCAAATTTATTCGGGTTTATTCTTTTCTCATTAACGATTATTTCAAAATGAAGGTGAACACCTGTACTTAGTCCGGTTTGCCCAGCATAACCGATGATGTCAGTTTGATTTACTAAACTTCCTTTAATAAGGTTTTCCGAAAATTTATTGAGATGCGCATATGCTGACTTTACGTTATTTGCATGAGATAATCTGATGTAATTCCCAAAATCACCCTTAACACCAATAAAATCAACCACCCCATCTGCAATCGCAAAAATTGGTGCATTGAGTTCTGCCGCATAATCGATTCCATAATGCATTTTTTCTTCTCCAGATACGGGATGAATTCTCATACCGTATTTTGAAGTTTCGATTAATCTTCTGAGTGGACTTATTATTTTCATTCCACCTGCCCCAATACCATCTTGATCATAGTAATTTTTTTTCTCGTCAGTAGTTTGGTATAAAAAAAATTCTTCATTTATAATTTTACTGCTTAGCGATGAATACAAGAGTTCAAATTTACCATTTTCACCTTTTTTAAAACTTTGATTATTTGTATAGTATAATTTTGACTTGGTTCCGACTCTAATATCACGTGAAAAATTTATATTTTTACTATGTAATTCAATGGCTTTATTAAGTATTGAATCCGGAATATCATTTCTGATCGAGCTTTCATAAAAATTATCGTCAATGATAAATTCTTTGTATACATAATTTAATTTTGCAGGCTCTCGTATTAAATCTGCTTTGTAAACACCTTTCTCTTTTATAACGGCCAATCGGGCGCCTTCTGTTATTAAAATTATTTTATAGGATCTATCTTTTTCAGATCTATATATCTCTATTTGATCACCAATTTGAATTAATTTTACTGGTATAATTGGGTTTATGGCATTTGATAGTGCGATTGCCTCAGATAATTCAAAGCCTCGGTTTCTTAATATGCCAACTATTGTATCCCCTGTCTTGAATTCGTGTTTATCAACTAATTCGAAATTGTATGCTTCCTGCTTGCCAATAATTTCTTTTTGGCTGGAGTCTAATTTCTTAATTTGAACGTTCTCCGAGACATTAGCACTATTTTCACTAATAAATTCTTCCGTGAGTATTATGTTTGCCGTGTCGGGGTTTGAAATAATTTGTACAGATTGAATGGCTATTTTGAAGTAGAAGAATGCAACAACTAGCAAAATAATTACTGAGGAAGAAATAATAATTATCTTATTTTTTAGTAAAAACTGCATATTAAAATCCTATTTCAGTTATTTAAAAAAAACTAGTCCAAAATTTTTCACAAAAACTTCACTAACTGAGTATTCTTATGTGCAAATATTGAAGAATAATTACCTTTTCAATTTTAATGCCAAAATTGTACATTTATTTGTTATTTTTAGTTGACATGCACACTCTTTGAATATATCTAGATATGACAGTCTAAGCGACATTTAAAACATTTTTTATGTATGCTAGACTGGATGTGCGACTTTAGCATAAAAGATTGTATTCAAGTATTTGGTTCAAAATAAAATATTTTGTCTGAACCACGTATTTTTTTGCACTCTAGCTCTTTGAAATTGTGAAAAGAAAG
>CAJWEW010000032.1 GCA_913030915.1 uncultured Rhodobiaceae bacterium | reverse complement strand
TTTATGGAAAAGCAGAATTTTTAAATCCAGGTGGATCAGTTAAAGATAGAGCTGCCTTAGCATTAATAAAAGATGCTCAAGAAAAAAAATTAATAACTAAAGGAGGAACGGTAGTTGAAGGTACAGCTGGTAACACTGGTATAGGAATAGCACTTGTTGCTAATGCTAAAGGTTATAATGTCAAAATTATAATTCCAGAAACGCAAAGCCAAGAAAAATTTGACACGTTAATTGCACTTGGTGTCGAGCTCATAAAAGTCCCTGCGGTACCATTTTCAGATCCCAATAACTATCAACATGTCGCTAGAAGAATTGCAGAAGAGGAAATGAAAACAAACCCAAATGGTGCAATTTTTGCTGATCAGTGGAACAACCTAGATAATATGATAGCCCACTACAAAACTACCGGTCCAGAGATCCTAGCACAGACAAATAACCAAATAGACGGTTTTATTTGCTCAGTTGGTACGGGAGGAACACTCTCCGGTGTGTCAAAATACCTAAGGGAAAATAAGTCTGATATTCAGATTGGTATTGCCGATCCAAAAGGAGCGTCGATGTATAATTTTTTTCAGAATAAAAGAGTAGAACCATCCGAGGGTAATTCAATTTCAGAAGGCATCGGACTTGGAAGAGTGACTCCTATCATTGAAGAAATCGAAAAAGTAGATTATTGCTATTCAATTGAGGATGTAGATGCCTTACATTACATCTATGATCTTGTGAAGAATGAGGGTGTTATTCTTGGTGGATCAAGTGCAATAAATATCGCTGGGGCAGTTAGTCTAGCACGAGATATGGGCAAGGGAAAAACAATAGTTACTATACTATGTGACCATGGAAGTCGATATCAAAGCAAAATATACAATCAAAAGTTTCTTAAAGAGAAGAATTTACCTGCGCCAGATTGGCTAAAAAATTAATTCTCAAGAAGTTCTCCGTCTATTATTCTTATTATTCTATCAGATTTTTCAGATAATTTGGTGTTGTGGGTTGCAAGTAATACGCTTGTATTATTTCTTCGAGCAAGAGATATAAATTGTTCAAAGACAACCTCAGCGGTTTTACTATCTAGATTACCCGTTGGTTCATCTGCGAGTAATATATCTGGATTATTAGCCAACGCACGACATATAGATACTCTCTGTTGCTCGCCACCAGAAAGCTGCGACGGTAAATGATTAATCCTATCTTGTAAGCCCAGATTTTCCAGTAGATCTATTGCTCTATTCTTGGCGTTTGATTTTTCAGTGCCTGACAATAGCATGGGTATTGCAACATTATCAATTGCAGTAAAATCAGAGAGTAAATGGTGGAATTGATAAATAAAGCCAATAGACATTCTTCTTGTAATTGTACGATCAAAATCGGTCATTTTGGAACATTTCACCTTATTTATAAATATTTCACCACTATTTGGTTTTTCAAGAAGTCCTGCGATATGAAGCATAGATGATTTACCCGATCCTGAGTTACCGACCAAAGATATAATTTCGCCTCTTCTCATATCCAGGTTTATTTTATCTAAAACATTTATTTTATTATCTCCTTGCGTATATATTCTTGAAATATTTTCTAAGGATAATACTACATCTAATTGATTTATCTCATTATTATTCATTTCTTAAAACCTCAACTGGATCTATTTTTGAAGCCTTCCATGATGGATATATTGATGCCAATATTGAAAATGATAAAGCCATAGTAACAACAGATAGTAATTCGTAATTATCAATCTCAGCTGGTAGCTTAGCCAAATAGTACATTTCGGGTGAAAAAAGTTCAGTTCCTGTTATTTTTGAGATAAATAAACGAATTGTATCTATATTTTTACAAAATATTACCCCAATGATCACTCCAAATGTCGTTCCAGCAACGCCAATAGAAGATCCTGAAATAAAAAAGATCCTGATTATCGAGCTTTTTGATGCACCTATCGTTCTCAGGATTGCAATATCAGAGTTTTTGTCTTTCACCAGCATAATTAGACTAGATATAATATTTAAACCTGCAACTAAAACAATTAGCGAGACAATTATAAACATCAGGTCTCTCTCGACCTCTAGCGCGGTAAAAAAGGTTTTATTCTGCTCCTTCCATGTAGATACATAGCCAACTCCATCGACAATTTCTCGTACCTTTATTAGTGTGGGATCGAGCTCTTCCGGATTATCCAAAAATATCTCTATTGTATTAACTTTATCTTTCTTACTAAAGTATTTTTGAGCCTCTTTAAGGGGCATATATACAAAATTCGAGTCATACTCTGACATGCCAATATTGAATACACCTGTTATGGGATAGGACTTTATCCTTGGCGTTGTCCCAAATGGGGTTTGCGAGCCTTTCGGTGAGATTAGAGTAAGAGTATCTCCTAAACCCAGAATTAAGTTACGTGACATACCTGAACCGATAAGCAGCCCTTCAATTTCACTATAAATATCTAAATCTAGGTTTTGATCTATTTTTGGAATATTCGGAATATCACTGTAATCTATTGCTTTAACGATAGCTCCGGCTGTTTGTTCGCCCGATGAGACCATGACCTGAGAGTAAATTGTTGGCACAACCGAATAAACATTATCAATAAGTTCTATATCATCTCTTATTTGGTCATAGAGCGCAATATCTGAGCTGTATGATTGTATGGTTATATGACCATTTATACCAAGGATTTTATCTAATAATTCCGATCGAAAACCGTTCATTACAGCTAGGACGATAATTAAAGTTGCTACGCCTAACATTATACCGACCAATGAAAACAAACTAATGATAGAAATAAAACCTTCTTTCTTTTTGGAGCGTAAATATCTGAATGCTATCATCCACTCAAACGATGCAAATGGAAGGGTCTGTTTATTTGATTTGGTCTTATTAACCATTATTAAATTGCTTCAGGTACTCATCAATTTTTATTACTTGTACTTTTCCTGAAGACCTCTCTTTTAATTCAAGTGTATTATTCTCGATAGAATTTTTACCAAGTATTATTTGCAGTGGTATTCCAATTAGATCTGCCTTATTTAGCTTTTCACCGACAGAGCTAGTGGTGTCATCATAAAGTAGGCTATTATTTTCAGATATTTTTTTGTAAATCATGTCCGAGAGTTTAACTAAATTCTCATCTTTGGGGCTAAGATTTAGAAGTATATAATCAAACGGCGACACACTTTTTGGCCAAATAATACCTTTATCGTCATGACTTGCTTCAATTATTGCCGCAACCAGGCGTGAGACACCAATACCATAAGAGCCAGATTGAATTGGATTAATTCTGCCTTCGCTATTTTGAACATTCGCTTTTAGTGGTTTTGTATACTTGTCACCAAAGAAAAATACATGGCCAACCTCAATGCCCCTCATTTCTAGCCTATGCTCTTTACCAACCTTTTTCTCATAAGCCTTCTGATCATACATATCATCAGTTACAGAATAATATTGTGTCCATTCTTCAACGATATTTTTTGAGTCATTTTCATAATCTATATTGTCTGGAATTTCTAAGTCTAATATTCTCTTATCGATATAAACCTTACTCTCACCCGTATTTGCTAATATTATAAACTCATGGCTTAGGTTACCACCTATGGGTCCAGACTCAGCCTCCATAGGAATTGCCTTTAATCCCATTCTTTGAAAAGTCTTCAAATAAGATAAAAACATCCGACTGTATGATATTCTCCCCTCTTCTTCACTAACATCGAAGGAATATGAGTCTTTCATCAGAAATTCTTTACAACGCATGACACCAAAACGAGGACGTATTTCATCTCTGAACTTCCATTGAATGTGAAAAAGAGTTTTTGGAAGATTTTTATAAGATTTAAAGTAATGGCTTGATATATCTGTGATCTGCTCTTCATTAGTTGGTCCATAAAGTATGTCTCTATCGTGCCTATCTTTCATTCTAAGCATCTCAGCACCATAGTCATCATATCTACCACTTTTTCTCCATAAATCTGCAGATTGTATTGTTGGCATTAATAACTCAATTGCTCCCGCATGAACTTGCTCTTCTCTCACAATTTGTTCAATTTTCTTCAAAACAGCATGGCCAAAAGGTAGCCACACATAAATACCAGAGCTTGCTTGGCGAATCATACCGGTACGCAACATTAACTGGTGTGAGATAATCTCAGCATCTTTTGGAAGCTCTTTTAAAGTTGGCAAAAAATATTCACTTAATCTCATAACTAACTCAACTTATGCCTAATATTCCGTCTATCGTTAAAATATTAAAATAGAAAATTGCGACTAAAATCAATAATATAATAAATGTTACAAATGTAGTAACGATGATTTTATAAAGAAGGTTCGGATTGATCGGAACGCTTCCATGTATTCCCTCAATGTCTATGCCCTTATCCATATGAGTGGTGATATTTAATGGTAGGACAATAAAGAACACTATCCACCATAAAATAAAGAAAATACCGAATAATGTGAAATAATTCATATTAAAATCACCTTATACAAATGTTAAACAAACCTTTATAAATGGCTTTTTACCCCATAGTGAAAATAAATGGTTTCTAATATTTTTTTCAATATACCCTATCATATAATCATCGTCCGATTTTTTTGCTTTTGGGAGTGAGTCAAGCGCATCATCAATTTTGTATTCTATAAATTCTAAAACATTATCTATATCATCCATTTTATTTGGTATTCCAAACATTTCCACTATTGGATCAACATAAAGAATCAAGTTTTTATCTAAAACTAGATTTATAAAAATAATACCCGACTCCTGAAGTCTCCTTCTGTCTTTTAATGCTCTATCATTTGGTGTAATAAATATGTCGCCATCTCTAAGGAAAAAATTTGGCTCGTTTTGATCCCAAAGCATCGGACTATCGGGATATAATCTTATAAGATCACCATTTTTTGCAAAAATAGGATTCATTATATTATTCTCTCTAGCAACTTTTATATGCTCTGCCAGATGAAATAATTCGCCGTGCATCGGTATTACTGTATCAGGTTTAAGTATATCATATAACTTTTCAACTTCAGGTCTTGATGGATGTCCAGTCGTATGAATATCCTGCATAGAGTCATCAATTATAGCCGCGCCATATTCTATAATTTTATTTTTTAAAAAACCTATTGAGTTTTCATTTCCTGGTATGGTCTTGGAAGAAAAAATTACTGTATCATCCTTTGCTAACTGAATTATATTATTCCTTCCATTCGCAATCTTACTCAATGCAGCATTTGGCTCACCCTGACTTCCAGTGCAAATCAGCAAGATATCTTTTTTTGAGTTTTTGTTTATATCCCTTTCATCTATAAAAAAAATGTCCTTATCAATATAGCCACATACCTTTGCAACTTTAACAAATCTTTTTATTGATCTCCCAGATATTACAACCTTCCTTTTATTGCTATACGCTGCATTTATAATAGATATTAACCTCGACACATTTGAGGAGAAGGTTGTTACAATTGCCATACCTTTTATGCCTTTTATCGCCTTCGTTAAATTTGAGGCGACTTTCGACTCGGTAATAGATGGCTCCCTACGGAATATATTCGTGGAGTCACAAACAAGTATATCGCATCTCTTTTGCCCAATTTTCCTAAATTTTTCAAGATCTGTTTTTCTATTAATTACTGGTTTTTCGTCAATCTTCCAATCAGCAGTATGGATGATATTTAGATCACCTATTGTTATATTAATTGCATTGGGCTCTGGAATAGAGTGGGCAACATTTATCAAGTTACACTTAAACTTGCCAATGTTAAAAGCCGCGTTATCTTTTAAAATTTTAATATCTAGATAATTTTCAGAATATTCTTCTGATATTTTTTCTTTAAGAAGCTCTGATGTAAATTTTGTACAATATATTGGGACATCTATCTTATTGTTAATTATTGAATTGATCGCACCATAGTGATCCTCGTGCGAATGTGTTAGGATTATTGCCAACAAATTATTATGTTTGTTATTGAGAAAGTCAATATCCGGCACCATTATATCGACCCCAGGATAGTACTCATCAGCAAATCCAATACCACAATCAACCATTATCCAATTCGTCTCTTTATTTGGAAGTTTATATCCATATAAATACAGGTTCATACCAATCTGCCCTGCTCCTCCAATAGGGCTATAAAAAACTTCTATTTCATCTTTTGCCATGCGAATCCAAACTAAATATTTCTCCGGTATTAATAATTTCTTTTTTGCTTCCTGCACTAAGGATCAAGTTTCCTTGATCATCAATATTTTCAAAAAAGCCTTCGATCATAATATTCCTTTTCTTTGCCTTTATCAGTCTGCCATGATCACGTGTTAGCGTTAACCAATAATCCCTGAAATTCATGAATGATTTACCATAGTCCCATTTATTTATCATTTTATTAAAATTTATAATTAATTTATTAAAGCACTCTTCAATACTGACATTCTCATAAACCTCCTGTAAATAAGAAAAATTTGCTTCATTCTTATTACGAGCAAACCTGATATTTATACCAAAGCCGACTATCAAATAGAATTTACCCTCAATACATATAGACTCTAATAAAACTCCACAGAGCTTTTTGTCATCCATGAATATATCATTTGGCCATTTCAAATATATTTTGTTTTTCCCAATTAATTCCTCTATGGTTTTGGCCGCCACAACTGCACTTAATATACTTAATTGACTCATGTGTGAATAATCTATTTTGGCATCATTAATAACCGTGGTCGCATATAGCCCGCCAACTGGCGAAGACCACGTATTTCCCCTTCTTCCGCGTCCATCTATTTGTTGATCAGCAATAATCCAGTTGAAAAAATCCCTATTCTTTAGGAGGTTGATTGCAGTCTCATTGGTTGAATTAACGGAACCGAATCGCTTAATTGATAATTTATTTAGAGGCCATGAAGTCATCATATAAACAAGGAAGCAGATGCAGTACCCGCAATATTTATAAATATTGAAGGCCTCAAGAAAAATAAGAGTGTGATCGCTGTCAATAAATAGATAATAGTCTTTAATCTTTTTGAAATTGGATCAAATGAAATCGCAGACTCCTCAAAATACATTACCTTAATAATTCTAAGGTAATAAAATGCACTTATGACACTTGATAAAACACCAAATATTGCAAGGTAATAGAGTTTCGCATCAACAGCCGCATACAAAACGTAAAACTTCGCAAAAAACCCAGCTAATGGAGGTATACCAGCTAATGAGAAGAGAAGAATAGATATTATTGATGCCATAACTGGATTTATTTTTGCAAGCCCTGAAATATCTTCAATATTCTCAATGTGCTCATCGTTAGTTTTGAGTGCAATGATTGATATGAACAGAGCTAGCGACATCACTAGGTATATAAGTAGATAAAGTGACAGGCTCCGGACGCCATCAAAAGACCCGTTAATTACTCCCATTAGTGCGAAACCCATATGGCTTATTGATGAGTAGGTCAAAAGTCGTTTTAGGTTACGCTGCCCAATAGCAGAA
>CAJWEW010000031.1 GCA_913030915.1 uncultured Rhodobiaceae bacterium | reverse complement strand
AAATTAATTTTTTTTCTTGTGCATCTTTTATTAAAGCAAGCGCTGCTCTATCTTTAACAGACAAACCTGGATTCAAAAACTCTGCCTTCCCGTAAATATGGCAAGATGTAAGTTCTGATACATCTTTTAGGTAGATGAGGGGCGTGTTACCAATTTGAGATATTATATTCATAGTTTATTTATAATGGTTCGGGCATGTAAAAACAAATTAATTCATATGAGATTGGAGTCTCATTCTGATAATCTAAATTTCATTATTTTGTATGTAAAATATTGGTGACCAGCCATATATCTGAAGATGAGCTGCGCTGGAGTCTGAATTCAGTATTGTTAAAATATCCCTTTTTTCCATTTCGTAATTTTCAACAAAAACAGTCGGATTACCATCAACAAATCCGGGGAAAATGGATAATTTTAAATAGCGTAGGTCATTGTGAACATTAACAATTAAACTACTTTCGCTGAGATCAAGACTTTGAAATGTTTGCGACTCAACATAATTGCTCAACATATCAAATGATAACTGATTTAGCATCGTATAAACATAAATACCATCATCAAACTCCTGAACTAAATAGCCTATTAAGCTATCTGTATTATCAAAATCATCTTGGGATGAATTGATTGGCACGCGAACTCTTGATGAGACATATGACATAAAGTCATTGCCAACTTCACAGCCAATATAGCTGTATTCTAAAAAATAATCACGCAGTGTGCTGTGCAAATCATATAAGTCTTCATCACAAGAAGATACTTGAAAGCTAACAACCATTGGGATGTCAATTTGACTTCTATTCTCAAGCACATCAATAAGATCAGAGGTGTAAATATCACCTTCAAAATCAATTTTGCATGCTGATAAAGAGGTTGCAAAAATAATAATATAAAATAGTGACTTTATGTTTTTTATGCCAAGATCCATCGAAAGCTCATATATGCAATTATGATATAAACATCATTGCATAATTAAACTAATTGGTGAAGTTAAAAGTTGAGTTAATGTTGACTAATAATGATAGCGATTATATTCATAAGAAATGTATTTTATTCGGGTCATAATATTTCTTTGTTTCGTGATTATTTTTACAACTAAAGCCTACGCAAGTATCTATGAGGACAACAAAGGTAAGCTTGCTCTTGATGCGCCACCACACTCTGGATATCAGACGCATACCAATTATATGAGTCAAAATACCTATAGTTATGAATACATAGAAGACTCGTCGGGTTCTAGAAGGGGTAAGTTTTATCAACGATTCGAACTCAGAGATGGTGATTGTTTTGGTGATGATAACTGGAACGACTGTGCGGCTGATCGAGAACGAGTCGAGTTTTCGTCTAGACCTACTCAAGAGCCGGAGGGCATACAATGTTTTGCGTATAGTATTAAATTAGACAGTGATTTTATTGATATCTACCCTACAAATACTGACTTAGGACAAATCCACCAAAAGGGTGGGCCTTCAGGAAAAGCTGGAGGTTTTTTATCATTGCCACCGCTTATACAGATAGGCGCAAAGCATGGAAAATTACATTTCGGATGGCATTCTTTAAAAGGGTCTCCGACAAATATAAGAGATAAGAGAATTGACTATCACCTTCTAAACATCAGCGATATGATTGAAAAATGGAATGATATTTCATTTTGCCTAAACTATGTTGATAAAATTATGCAAGTATGGGTAAATGGTAATAAGAAGCATGAAATAAATAAATCCCCAATAAACTTTATGCCGGAGTCAACTTATTTTAAATATGGTATTTATCGAAGTTTTGTAAGTAGATACAAGATGAGAGAAGAAAAAAAAGGTCGTGACCCAGATTTGCCAACACAAATTGTCTATTATGATGAGATAAGAAGAGGTAATTCAATTATGGAAGTTGATTTTAATATCAATCCCAATCTTAAGCCAGTTGATTAATAAAGGCTTGCTTGTCGTAATTGATATAGAAGTACATACACCCCAATTATAGATATTACTATACCGGTTATGACCCTAATATTTATGATTTCATATTTTCTGTTGAGCAGATACCCAAACAAGACACGAAACGCAATAGAAGATCGCTGAATTGGTTCGACATAAGACATTGCCAACAAAGCAAGGGCCATATATCTAAGAAGTTGCGATACGAAAGCCATAATTCCCGTAATTAAGAACCACTTTTTCCCCTCCGGCTCCAATCTATATAACTCTTTTAGTGGCACTCTTAATATAATTATTATTAAGAATAAAAAAATAGAAGCTGATAAATATGATATAAAACCGCCAGCTACATTATCCTTAATTCCCCCATCATTTGAGCCTAATTTTATGAGCAGAGGACTGGTACCGTAGGCGAGTGAGCATAAAATTCCCCAAAGGAACCCACGGGGATAATTAATCTTTATACCAGACCTTGTAGTATTATTATCACGACCGGCAAGAATAATAATAGGACCAAAGAGTATTAGCAAGATACCAAGTAAGTGCAGGTAGGTGAATAATTCATTCAATATGAAGAATGCAAAAAAGACTGAAATCAACAGGGATATTTGGATTATTGGACCGGCAATGGTCGTGCCTAAATGCTCAATAGACTTATAGTTGCAAAATCTTCCAAATATAAAATGAAGTATACCGGCAAGAGCAAAGAAAAAAATTGATGTAGGTGATTGACTTAATAATTCATCAATACAGTCAAATATTAATATAGCAGATATAAATAAAGGAACGCCAATCGGGACAGTTACTGCAATTGATTTATAGACGGAGTTGTATAGAATACCGCGTCGGACAGCCACATCATTGAACGCAAATGACATCGCCGATAATAAAGCTAGAAAACTCCCCAACATAATTAACCTGAATTGAAAATTGTGTAGGCTATTAGACCAATAAATATATCAATAGTAAACAAAAAAACCAGCCAATTGGCTGGTTTCTTCGGAGCAGTTTAAATATTAAACACCAATTTTCTATTTAAAAAACTCGTTTAGTTTCTATCATTCATTTTATTTCAATACAATAGCTTAGTTGGTTATATCAAGAAGAAATATTACTTGATGAATGCCGTGAGATCATATTGGATGCTACAGGATGGAATTGGTAATGGTCCCGAAGTTTTAAATAGTGTACTAGCGGGCATTTTATCTCCTAATCTTGTTACCCATAGGTCTTCCGTTACTGGAATGTCCACCATATCAACGAAATGAACCCGCCTTCTAACAAGATTTTCAATAGACGTACCGGCAGCTTCGCATATATTAGATACTTTATTGATTATATATTGCGCCTCAAGTCGCGCTTGATTTTTATGATATGGAAAATTAGGGTTAACTGTAGCCTCAGGGGCAAGACCATTCTCAAAATCTGTAGCAAGTTGTCCTGATAGGAATAGGTATGGACCTGCTTTTACAGCAACTGATTCAGGACTAATTGAATTTGGTACATTCTTACAATTTACAATTTCTTTTTTGTAGGGGCCATCTGGATCAACAGCAATAAATTCGGACTCAATTCGCATTGGAAGTACCACTAGAGGGACTGGGATAATGACTCGCGCTGGAGGGTCAATAGGAAAGTATTCCTCCCATAGTTCATCAACTATTGCAATGTCCTCCATATTGGTCATATGTAATTCCGCTCTCACAACATGCTTTAGTGATGCACCAGCATCTTCCAGTAGATCCTTCATCCTCTCAATCTCATAGCGAAGTTGATATTTAACAATATTATTATCATAGGGAAACGGATAATTTGGAAGCGTCTCTTTAAGCGGACCATCCTGGTTATGTGCTGTAGTGCCACGAGTAAAGATAAACCCTGCGCCTTTTAAAACCTGTGAAAAGACTGCCCAACCAATAGATTTTACCTGGGCAATATCGGGTGACTTAGTCAATTTGACTGATTCAATAGGCATTTTAGCTGATTTTGATATATTTATCATATCCAGTGACACTCTTGCCTCTTGCACAGGCAGTTCTGGAGTAAAAACTAAAGTACTCGGAGGAGGGTTGTCTTTACTAAACCAATTCCTCCTTTCTCTCAACGCCATATCAACATCCTCACCATGCATATGAAAAGAATTTATTTTCAGTATGTGCTTTAGGGATGTATCAACCTCATCCAGGGAACTGTCAAGTTTACTATAAATAAATTTTAATTGTTTCTCGATAAGCGATCCATGATGAGGCATGCCTTCATGCAATTTTAAGTGATCTGGGATGCCAACTCCACTTTCATATGCCATTTGTCCGCTAATAAAAATTAGATCACCTGCTTTTACTGCCAAAGGATAAATATTATTATCCTCTCTTAGGTATTTGAATTTTGATGTCATAACTAACTCCCCTTTCTTATTGCTTAAAAAGCGGCACCGGTTGCATTCTTGCTAGTAAAACGTTGATAAACAATCATAATCAATAGTAATATAGCAGTTTGAATTACCATAAACGCTGCTAATCTTGCTGAATGCCTTTCCATAAGCATGAAAAAGACAACCGGCATTACCTCTGTCCCGTGTCGGTACAAGAACATCACAGAAGAAAATTCTCTGATAAATAGTATGAACGACATAAGCCATGCAGATACAATCCCTGGCTTTAATAGTGGGGTCAGTATCCTGCGTGTTGACTGAAACCAACTTGCTCCATGTATTCGTGCAGATTGCTCAAGTTCCGGATGAATAGATAGGCGGACAGAGTATATTGTCCTGTATGCTAAATAAAAATAGGCGATAACATATGCAAAGATTATAATGAAAATTGTATTATAAATAGGTGTTTTTACAAATGCGAATAGTACCATCATACCGAAAACAGCACCAGGTATAACAATTGGCAATAAAACCAAAAGCCCCATAAATGCTTCAGCGTTACGTGATCTAATTTGGGATAGAATTAATGCAAAAATCACAGAAATTGTTGCAGCAACTGAACAGGCGAATAAACTATTTTTTATTGCTCTCGCGGTAACATCATATTCAAAGAGAACAGTATTAAAGTTAGCCCAGGTGAAAAATTGCATGCTAAATGAACCTGTCCAGAATTTTTGAAGTGCTACGAGTATCAATGTCACAATCGGCATAATTACTGCAAAAATAATGTATGTTATTGCAAGGGCAAAAACGATCCACTTCCAACGTCCAAGTGATATTTTCTTCGATTTGTAACCCTTTCCTGTAACTGTCGTAAACTTTCTATTACCAAGTAATTTTCTTTGTATGATAATACCAATAGCTGCAATAAGAATTGCTATCATACCGAGTGCTGATGCAGCGGTTACATCTTGGGGCATATTATTCATCAGTGCCCAAATTCTGGTTGAAAGTACATAATTACCACCAGCGGAGCCAAGTGCCATAGGTACCTCGAGTGTTCCAACGGACATAACAAAAACAAGGATCATTCCCGATAATAAAGCTGGTCCATTTACAGATAGAGTAATTTTTCGTAGAGTATTCCAGTTACCAGCGCCATGGATCCGAGCTATCTCTTCAAGTGTTGGATCCATCTGTCTAAATGATGCCACTGCATAGAGATACATAAATGGAGAGTAGAAAACAGACTGGATAAAAATCATTGAACCAAGAGAGTAAATATCTGGTAATAAAAATTCTGGAAAACCGTGTTTGGTAAGAAACATGGAAATCATGCCTGCATTAGGTACAAAAAGTAGACGCCATGCAATGGCTCCCACAAAAGCGGACATAAAAAATGGAATTACGCAAAAAACTTCGATTGCTTTTACGCCTGGCACATCTGTTCTTGCATTAACCCATGCCAAAGAAACACCGATAATAGTTGCACCAAACATTGAACCTGCAGAAAATATGAGTGTGTTCCAAATATCAGATGCTATTGTGTCAAGCTGGAGAATCCTCTCAAATCCGGCAAGTGTAAATATATCATTCTCAAAAAATGCAGCCTTTATAGCCATTGATGCTGGGTATAATATAGCAACTAACATTAGCGCTGCGGTTATCCAAAAAAGAGATCTCTCGATTGAGATATTTCTAATAATGCTATTTATGTTGGTGTTTTGGGTAGACAATGTCATATAATTCCATTCAAAAGACTATTGCTTTATTTTCATTTATTTTTATTGTAACCTTATCACCAACGATATAATCCTCATCATCTGTGACAGAAGCCTTTATATCTGCGAATTCTGTTTCTATTATCAGTTCAGATCTATCACCTAAGTATTGATAGGTTCTGACAACTCCATCGATTGAATTTTCTTGGTTATCTTTTTTGCCTTTTTGAATAGATATCCACTCGGGTCTGAACAAGAGCATGCCTTGTTCTGAGTCAGTATTGCGAGATAGCCTGGCTTTAATTATTTGTTCACTATTTTTATTGTTCAGAGTTATTTTACAAGAATTGGACTCTTTCTGAGTTATGCGACCCTCTATCATGTTTGCTGTTCCAATAAATTCACCAACAAACTTCGTCTTAGGGTTATTATACAAGCTCTTAGCCTGATCACTTTGCTCTATTCTACCATTATTCATCACAATGAGTTCGTCACCTAGGCCCATTGCTTCTGATTGATCATGTGTAACATATACAGCTGTAATACCAATTTCTGTTTGAATTTCTTTCAGTAAATATCGCATTTGTTCTCTAAGTTTTGCGTCGAGGTTACTTAATGGCTCATCAAATAGCAATAATTTCGGTCGGCCTACTATTGCACGTGCTAGTGCCACACGTTGTTGCTGTCCCCCTGATAAATCTGTCGCATTCCTTGTGCCTAGGCCTTTCAATTGAACCATATCAAGAGCTTCTTCCACGCGGCTAGCTAACAAATTTTTATCAAACTTTGACATACGAAGTGGGAATGCAATATTCTCAAATACGCTCATATGTGGCCAAATTGCATATGACTGAGCTACCATGCCCATTCCACGCTTTTCCGCTGCTACGAAAATTTGCTCTTCATTATTGGATATGGTTTCATCACGAATACTTATAATACCTGTATCTGGCTTTTCTAATCCGCCTATACATCTCAATGTTGTTGTTTTACCGCAACCACTTGGACCTAATAAAACAAAAAGCTTTTTTTCCTCGATCTCAAAGCTTATGTTGTCTATTGCTTGATGGTCGCCATATCTTTTTGAAAGATTTTCTACTTTTAAAAATGCACTCATACGTTAGCTAATCCCATTTCAGTTATACATTGCTAAAAAAATACACTGCTTCGCATGATTAAATGCGAAGCAATGCATAATTTTTTAGAGTTGATATGAATTATTAATTTACAAATAATGCTCCAAACTCTGCCTGTGCATTAGCAACAAGATCAGCATCCTTTACCATTGCTTCATAATCAGGAGCAAAGGCTGAATCCATCAAATCGTCATTGTTTGGTGTAACTGCACAGCTACTTGGAACACCAGCTCTTCCGGGCACACGTCCTTCGTGATACTCAAATATAGTTTGACCTTCGTGACTTCTTAAGAAATCTAACCATAATTGTGCGGCATTAGGGTGTGGAGCGCTTGCAAATGCAGCAGACGCTTGTTCTTGCAACATTACGCCCTCAACAGGTGCGGCCGTTTTAATGAATGTTGCTCCCTGACTATGAAGCACACAAGCATCAGCTGATACACCCAGTATTGATACTGGTCGCTCACCAGACATCATCATATCAATTGATAGAGACGATGTTGATGAAATTA
The DNA here is from genome assembly GCA_913030915.1 of uncultured Rhodobiaceae bacterium. Taxonomy (GTDB): domain Bacteria; phylum Pseudomonadota; class Alphaproteobacteria; order Rhizobiales; family TMED25; genus TMED25. The sequence continues at coordinate 1,365 of CAJWEW010000031.1, read as the reverse complement.
ATACATCCTGGTCAGCTAGCCTTTCCCAGTAATCATCCGGAAGTTTACCACTCTTTTTCATATAGTCATAAACTAGTGCTACAGATTGTTGAAGTGAACCATCAAGAATACTCATTTTACCCTTTAATTCTGGGTCAAGTAGATCCATCCAGCTATTAATCTCAAGATCTGGCAATGCATTACTGTTCCACATTGGCACGAACATGTACATATCAGATGTCCAATATGGTACGTTATTTAGTCCAATCTTTTCTGGAAGTTTCATTTCTGCATAATTTGGTGAATTGTATGCCATAATCAATCCTCTATCTACAGCATCCATAAACCATGTAATTGCAGGCATTGTTGTTACATCACCTGATATGGGCACACCTTCACTTGCTTCAGCTTCAAGTCTCGCAATTGTACCTGGTGTATTTCTGATCTCGAATTTCACCTCAAAATCATCATCTAGGCACCAATACTTTTTAAATCCTTCACTGTGAGCTTTAGTGGTTTCAGGTGTCTCATAAATACTTGCTACAACAAGTAATTCACCCTCTCTATTGGCTTGAGCAACCCTTGGGTCAGCACATCTTTCTTCATCTACTTCAATTATCCATGCACCTGGAGCTTTTGCTAGGCTTGATGTAGTTGTGATACCAAATAATAACACACTGAAGACCAATAATGATGGAACCGCTAATATTTTTGTAATCTTATACATTAGAATAATTTCCTTTCATTGGTTAATGAGGCCAATTTCAGAATTTAATAAAGTAAAAAATTAATAATCGATCGTTAATCTACTAGTTTCGATTATAGCCTCTGCAGTAATTTCGATTTTGCATTTTGGAAAGCCTAATCCTGAGATCTGCAAAAGTGTACTAGCCGGCCTATTATTCTTGAAGTATTTAAATCTCTCATCTGATACTCCATAATATTCCTGTAGGTCTAGTACGTATGTTTTAGAAGTTACGACATCATCAAATGTTGCGCCAACATAGTTAAGGCAGATCCCAATATTCTCACAAGTCTGCCTAAGCTGATCTCGCATATCGTCACTCTCTACAGTACCATCAGGTAAACGTGCCGTCTGGCCTGCGAGGTAAATAAAAGTACGAGATTCATCAATGTTTAATGTTATTGGAACATACAATAGTTCACCGTCTGGACACTGATCTGTTTTTTGGACCCTTTGCCAGACATTTTCTGGACTTAGAAACTTCCTTTTTAACATAAAACTACTCCTAGAATATAATTACTTATTAAATAAAAAATTGGTATTAGAATAATTCAATCATGATTATGTAAATTTGTCAAAAAAACAGATTAATCTTATCCACAGTTAAAATTTTTTTTGTGAATTTTTTATTTGATTTAATT
>CAJWEW010000030.1 GCA_913030915.1 uncultured Rhodobiaceae bacterium | reverse complement strand
GCGATTGCCTCTTGACCAATATAAAGATGAACAGCACCTGGAAAGGCTCCATTTTTTGTGGCCTCTCCCAAATGCTCTTCACACTTTCTGATCATGAGCATTTTTTTATATATTCTTTTTAGGTCTTCATCAGACAGATTATTTACATAATTCTTGATGGGCATCATTTCATCAATTAATCGGTTATTTTAATAATTTCATTTTTTTCAGCAGAATTAATTATAGACTCTAATATTTGAACATTTGATACTACTTCATCTATATTAATACGATATGTGGAACGACCTGCAACCGCGTCTGCCCATTCTTCGAAATTCAATTTTACGGTATTTACAACCGGGTGTTCTTCAACCACTCTTTTGCCATGTTTATCGCAATAGATAAATTCAGCTGGATCGTCAAAATCAACATTTGATACTTCCCTTATTTCTACCCAACCTTTCTCGCCAAACACAGTAAACCGACCATAAAATGGAGTCGATATCATGACAGCGAGTGACGCTGTGACATTATTTTTAAACCTTATATTCACTGATAATGTATCTTTTTTTGGATGCTCCAATACTATTGAGCCAGTTTTTGCATAAACAGTCTTTGCCGAGCCTAGGAAAGAAACAAAAAAATCAGATAAATGTATCCCAAGAGCAGTCATTCCACCGGCTGGAGCAGATTTTGGGTCCAACCTCCAATTATCTCTGTCTAGCTTCATAAAGATATCGTGACTAAAATTTGTCTCCATATGCAAGATTTCTCCAAGCATACCTTCATCAAGCATGTCTCTGAGCTTGACCATTGCGGGCTCCCATCGTCGCTCATGGCCGACACCGAGAATAATACCATTTTTCTTGCAAGCGAGAGCCATTCTTTTAATGCTTTCATATTCTAAGGCAACTGGCTTTTCGCAAAATACTTGCTTTCCTTTGTTTGCCGCAGAGATTACTTGTTCTTCATGAAATTGATTTGGTGTTGCCAAGATGACAGCATCAACCAATGGACTGTCTATTATTGCGTCAAAATTTAAGCTCGGGTCAACCGAGAATTCGGAAAAAACTGGGTCATCTTTACTTATTTGAGGGTCAAAAGCATGCGTTACATCAATTTTCTTACTCTCATTGAGGCATTTTATTATTTGTTTACCCCACCAACCTAGACCAATTACCGCTGCTCTCATGATGAATAAATCCCCTGTATTTCTCTATTTTGTACATTTATTTTTTTGTTAAATAAATATATATTTAATTATATATACACAATAGGCTTTGTAAATGAGAGATCAAATTAAATTTAGCGCAGGAGAGAATCCATATGCTGTTGAGTATGGGGGGTTCTATAGAAGGTGGATGCCTATGCTACCTGATATGGACGAACTTGTATCCGCGGTAAGTAAGATCAAAAGTACGACTGAAGAGTCTTGGATACCAATATGGAGTGAAGTTGCTGATGCGCATGAAAAGAAAGGTGACGAATTCATAAGGGAAAACAACCAAGAGAAAGCATATAATGAGTTTATGCTAGCAAAAACGTACCTATCAATTGCAAGATATCCAGGTGAGATTACAGAGAATAAAAAAAAAATTAGTGCTGAATGCTCAAGGGTTTATAGAAAAGCATGCGAGCTACTTGAGCCCAAAGTTGAAATAATTAAAGTCGTTTGTGGTGACAAGGAAATAACATGTCATTATAGGTGTCCAAAAGGTGCTGAAAAAACTGCCGCAGTTCTCATCATGTGTGGAGCTGATATGTTTAAGGAGGATAGAGGTTGGGCTTCACAGCATGCCATTGATAATGGTCTAGCATCTCTTGTCATGGATGGGCCCGCCACCGGAGAAAATCCATTCCCATGGGAGCCAGAGTCAGTATCAGCTTGGATGGCAGCTATCGACTACCTGGCAGGTAGACCTGAAGTTGATGAAAATAAGATAGGTGCCTTTGGTATAAGCAGAGGAGGCTATTCTGTCGTACAACTCGCAGGATCCTATCCCGAAATGGTCAAAGCTATAGTTGCAAATGCCGGACATCCCTTCGGTTACAAGATGACAGAAGAGGAAATGAGAAATTTTGTAAAAGCACGGAATGATCGAGCTCAGCATGTCTTTGGGCAGATAGGAGACCCCCCATCTTTTCCGCCCTGGACAGTAGAAAAAGAGCAGATGTTGTTTGAAAAATGGTCATTAAGTAGTCTTGGTATACTTGATAACATAAATCAACCAATGCTTCTGATTAATGGTAAAAAAGATCATCTGGCGCCTATTGGAAATATCTACTTTATGTTGGAAAACGGTCCACCTCATGGAAGAGAGGCTCGCATTTACCCAGATGCTGGACATTGCGCATTCAAGTATCAGGATCATTGGGCTGCCGCGTCGTTTGAGTGGCTCTCTAAAAAACTATCATAAATTAATTCGAGGCAAGTATCTTTTCTGAAATCTTTTCCGCAGTCATTAGGGTTGGGAAATTTAGGTTTGCGCATGGTACTATAGGAAAAATTGATGCATCAACAACCCTCAAACCGTCTACTCCATGCACTCGACCCTCATTATCAGTAACAGCCATTTTGTCAGTTTTGGCACCCATTCTGCAGGTACAAGATGCATGCCACACACCAACAGTTGATTTTTTAATAAAATCCGAGAGAACTTTATCATCTGACATCAGTATAGATAATTCAGGGGCTTCGATAACAAATTTATTTAGTAAATACCTCCTCAAAGCATCCGGTCCATCTAGCATTTTTGAGAAGATCTTTGTAAGTAATTTATTTTGCAGATTAACCTTTCCAACCTGCCTCACCTTATCCCCATAAACAGCAGCAAAGACCTCTTTGGAAATCCTCTGAAATGGTTCAGTTTGTTGGATTAAAACCATTTTCCGAAAGCCTTCCATCAGACGCATAAGATCTCTCTCGTCGGAAAGTAAATTAAACTCAACAATTGGCTCATCATAGGGATCTGTACTACTTAATCTTACTTGCCCTGTCTCAGAGTAGGTTCTATTTACAAATAAAATAAATGCAGCTAATTGATCACCGATTGAATGCCAAGCCGTCTTTGAACATACCGCAACATACATATCACCTTTCGGAATATTCTTGAGGCCAGATGAATAACGCATACCAACAAGAAGATGTCGTCTTGAATATTCATTAATTCGTGCCTCAGGTTTTATAAATGAGGCAATATTAATTGACGGGTGATCCATTAGCCTCTGTCCAACACCACCAAGATTCTTGAGTACATTTATACCCTTTTCCTTGAGGTCCATTGCAGGGCCAATTCCTGCCCTCATCAAATGGGCTGGGGAATGAATTGCGCCTGAACTTAATATTATTTCTTTTGCAAAAAATTTCTTATCTTTGCCTTCAATTCTGATCTTCACACCAATACATTTTTTTCCATCAAAAAGAATTTCTTTAACAAATGACTCTGTCATTATGGTGAGATTCTTACGATTTCGGATGCCTTGTGTCAGGTAGCCCATTGCCGCTGAAACCCTTCTCTCGTATATAAATGAGCCAGTTACAGGAAAATAGCCATCCTCAAACTTTCCATTTTGATCTTCAAGGTATTTGAATCCTGCTTCTTCAAATGCAGATGCAGATGCTTTAGCATGACCATTCCAAATATCAGGAAAAATTCGGCTGACAGGTATATTTCCATCATTACCGTGAAATGGACCTTGAAAATCTGAGTCCTTTTCTACCTTCTTAAAATATGGAAGTACGTCATCCCACGACCAACCTTTTGCCCCTCTTTCCTCCCATATGCTGTAATCGTTTGGCGCACCCCTATTAGCGACTAACCCGTTTATTGAGGAACCGCCTCCAAGTACCCTTGCTTGTTCATATTTCCTGAGTGGAATTTGACCTTCATCCTTCATGTTATGAGACTTAACTTCGGTACTTACCTTCAGCTCCGTCCAATGAAATCTTTTGTCAAGATAGGCATAACCAGGATATGTATCTAAAATTTGCTCCGGGACCTTTCCTGGTGGAGTGTCAGGACCGGCTTCACACAATAAAACTTTATTTTTTGAATTAGAGGTAAGTCTATTTGCAAGGACTGAGCCCGCTGATCCTCCCCCAACAATTATATAATCAAACATTTTCGGAACTCCCAATTATGAGACCGGAGGCCACAATCTCTCTGCCACAGATGGTGATCCTGGCGCATGAACGGTATAGTTATGAATTTTGTGTGTCCATTTATCATCAGTTAAACCCATAGCTTCATGTTTTTCTTCAAAATTCTTTCTTCGATCTTCCAAAGAAGTAAACTCATATAAAACTGAGAATTTGGCCCATCCTGCGGCACAAAGCATTGTCCTAGCAGCAATACATCCAGAGAGCCTTGCAATCGCAGGAAGTCTGTGTTGTGTATACCATGAACAAACATCAAACTCATCATCAATGGTTTTTGTTCGAAAACTTCCCATTTGTATCACAGGACCTGGTGTTGTTGCTGGTGTTTTTAGATTAGTTTCCGGACCGTCCACTCTTGATACAACTTGAAATAGACATTCGCGTATATCTTTACGTTTTTTTAGTTGGGCCTGTTGACAAATACCTCTATCATTTACAAACTTTTCATTTCCTGTAAGTGTAGCAATTGATGCAGCACCAATCAGCTGTATATATTGAGATCCCTGGCCGATATCATCACTCGCTCTCGGTAAATTATCTCTTATAGCTTTCATACCAGTTCCTTCATTTGCTCCAGCTTTATAATGTGCAGCCCATAAGCAACCTGTTTTTGATTGAATGAAAGGAAGGTAATCATTGTGCATCCAATCGAAGTATTCTTGGTCATTATTATCTTCTAAGTCATACCAAATTGCCCATATTGCATCATCCATCACTATTTCCCTTTTATTATATCCAAAAAATGATTAGTGTTTTAATGCTAATGTATTAATAGTAAGATATCAAAATATTTTTTAATTCTTTGGAGGTGTTTAAATGGTTGATAATACGGAATTCCAGATGTTACATACGATGCTTAGAGTCAGGGATTTAGATAAATCAATAGATTTTTATACTAAATTTTTGGGGATGACACTGCTCAGAAAAAGAGAGGTTCCTGAAGCAAAATATACTAATGTGTTTGTTGGCTACGGACCTGAAGATACGCACGCTGTTTTGGAGTTAACATATAATTGGGAACAGGATGAAGACTATGAAATTGGAACAGCATATGGGCATATTGCCTTGGGGGTAAGAGGCATATACGATATTTGCGATAAGCTTCAGGCAGCTGGGGTCAATATACCAAGAAAACCAGGACCCGTAAAACATGGCACAACCCATATAGCTTTTATCGAGGATCCTGACGGCTATAAGATTGAAATTGTTGATTTAGATACGCGTACTATATAAATATTAGCTAGTTTTAATTGTTTTTGACGATGGTATGAGAGAAGCAATTATCAAGGTTATGATACATACTACAGATAAGATAATAAAAATTATTGCCAAACCATATCTATCCGCAATTATACCTGCAATAATTGCAAAAAGTGCCGCAGAACCAACTTGCATCATGAATAAGAGACTTATGACACTACCAGAAGTTTTGGAGGGTGCAATATCAAGCGCCCAACCTTGAACAACTGGCCGACCAGCATAAATTGCGAAACCAATTACTGCCGATAATAATATAATTAATATATTGCTGCTAATTAGTGGATAAAATGGCACCAAAACTCCTGAAACTAGGAGGGAGGAGATCGCAATAATTTTTCTTCCATGCCTATCCGATAAGTAACCAGCGATGGGTCCTGAAATTAAGCCACCCATTTGCATTGAGAACAGCGAGGCTCCAATAACTGCGGCACTAGCGCCCTCATTTGCAACCAGATATAGGGGCATAAATATAAGTACACCATTTTGCGTAACGGTCCTAACCCCCGCAACGAGAAATAAGGGGATTAATTGAATATTTAAAAGTAAGAGCTTTAAGTCCGCAAAATAATTGTCATCTTTCTCGCCAGTGATTTCTGGATTACTATTTTTCTTATCGTTCAAAAAGAAAATAATTATCAGCACTAATATAAAAAGTGGTAAAGATAGGAATATTGAGGTTGTGTTCCAGGACAAATTACTACCATTAATTGTTACATATGTAAGAAAAAATGCTGCGAGCAGCGGTGATAATGCATCACCCAGGCTTGCGCCAATACTGTGGATTGATAATACAAAACCCCTATTTTCTGGATAATTTACAGATAAATATGTAATAGCCGCAGGATGCCAAAGACTAATACAAACTCCTATCATAGCGACGCTGATAAATAGTGAATATATCGTTGAAGACATACTCAAAAGCACCATTGCTATTCCGCCAATCAAGAGTGAATATGCTTGGAAATTTGAATATTTTTCCTTCCCACGTAAATCCACTAATGGTCCACTTATCGCGTTTGCAAAGAAAGTAGAGAAGTGAAATACGGTCATAATTAAACCTGCCTGAGTATAGCTTAGACCAAGATCTAAGATAATATATGGTAACAGAATATATATTGCAGCATTAACCCAATGTGTGCCACCGTGACCAGCAGCGACTAGAATTGATGGCATTTGTGGCTTTAAAATATTTTTTACAATATACATTATTTTAACTTTTGAGTCGGTCAACTCTGTCTTTTGATGCAGAGAGCAAGAAACCAATGTCCTGTCCCGCAAGAAAGAAATTAGCTCCCATTTCTATATAATTCTTAGCTGCTTTTTCGTCTTTTACGCCCCCAGAGCCAAGCCATTTATTATATTTTTTACAAGCCAATGCAGTTTTTTCATAAAATTTTTGTATTTTTGGATTTCCAAAATCCTGCGGACAACCACTAGCCATTGCTAGATCATTTGTGCCAATCATTATGACATCAATCCCATCAACGGATGCTATTTCATCAATTGACTCAATTGCGGCCGGTGTTTCAACCATAGCAATGAGCATAGTTTCAGAGTTTAACTCTTTGGTTGCTTCTGATAGATCAACACTACGATAATCATATTGAACTATACCCCCGCCAACACCGCGTGATCCTTCTGGTTGAAATTTTGCAACATCTACTAATTTCGCTGCCTCTTCTGGTGTTTCAACATGCGGTAATACAATACCCATCGCACCATTATCAAGTATCCTTGAGACCATTGTATATCCATTAATTGGTATTCTGACGATTGGCGTCAATCCTGTTTTTAGCGCCATTGCAGACATTTGCGAAACTGTGTCAGTAGTTAATGCACCATGCTCCAGATCAAGAAAAAGCCAGTCAAAACCTGCTGTTTTCATTAATGGTACAACTTCAACAACTCGAGACTGCACAATTCCAACCCCAAGTGTGAGCTCATTATTCGCTAATTTATTTTTGGTTTCATTGATCATAATTATTTGAACTCAAATTGTCCTCTTTGGCATTAGGAATGACAAAATCAATGCTAAGATACTTGTTAGCGTTAATAACACAAAAACTAATTTTAACCCAAATATATCTGCAGTTAAACCTCCAATTATTGGTATCAAGCCAGTCAGGGCTGCCTGCGCGGTAAATAACATACTAATTGCACTACCAGAGGTTTGACCTGCTGATATATCCATGGTCCAGCTATGAATAACTGGCCGTATTGAATAGAGCGAACAACCTGCAAGAGAGGACATCAGTATGAATAAATAAACATTTTCAAGCAGGGGTATTATTATTAATACTATTGCAGAAATTATTAGTGAGTATATAACCACTGGTCTTCTGCCCACCCGATCAGATAAAGTGCCGACTATTGGGCCTCCAAAAACAGCACCTAGTTGTATAGAAAATAATGCAAATCCAACTAGTACAGGGCTTGATTGCATTTCACCTACCAAATATAAAGGCAGAAAAACAACAAGTCCATTTTGTGTCATTGACCACAATCCAGCAAGTATACATAATATAAGCATGTCTCTGTTTGATAAGAGACCTTTAAGCCCTTCCCAATAGTTGTATTTGCCAGAAGAATTATTTTCTGTATCCAGATCAGATCTTATCTGAGGCAGTGACCTCAAAACATAAAAACCCATGAAAGCCACCGGTATAGCCAATAAAAGCGAAGTTTGTTGCCACGACAGGACCAGCATAATTAGACCTGCTATTGGTGGTGCAATCCCATCTCCAAGACTTGCACCGACTGTGTGTATTGATAAGGCTAAGCCTCTATTTTTATTATACAAAAGGGATAAATATGGTATTGAGGGCGTATGCCACCCACTAACACAGATACCAATGAAAACTGCTGCTGTTGCGAGAATCAAGGTACTTGTTGCGCCACTCATTAACAAAAGTGCCAACGCTCCTGATATCAAACACAAGAATTGCGAGAGTATATATTTTTTTGAGATATCAATAATGGGACCGCTTATGATTGTTACAACAACCGCTGCAATAAAAAAAATGGTTACCATGCTTCCTGTGGTTGTGTATGTAAGTGATAGATCTTGCGCAATAAAGGGCAGCAATACAATAAATATCCCATTTACCCAGTGTGTTACTCCATGTCCAGCACTAACAATGGATAAGGGTCTAACGTTTTCTATTCCACGCAAATCTTTTAGTATTGAATACATTCAGTTATTAAATATTTTTGGTAGCGGAGGAGGGACTTGAACCCCCGACACAAGGATTATGATTCCTCTGCTCTAACCAACTGAGCTACTCCGCCATCACAGTTAGAAAATATTCTAAATTAATACTTCATTACAGTGTGATTGTATATAAGTTTATTAATTTAAATTTTGATTCTTATCCTTGATAATCCATCCACCTCCAAGCACCCTTGCCATATTTTTTTTGGACTCATATATGACACAAGCCTGCCCTGGTGCAACACCATATTCTGGGTTTTTGAATACTATTTTGGCATCATCTTTATTTTTAATGATAATTGCAGACACTGGTTCAGATGTTGACCTAATTTTCACAAATACTGGTATCTCTTTCTGGTCATCCATACCTTTTTCAGGTCCAATCCAATTTAGGTTTTTTAGGAAAATTTGATTTATTGCAAGAGCCTCTTTTGGACCAATTGTGACATTATTTCTCTCATGATCAATATCAATTACATAATTTGGTTCACCATTAATATATCCAATGCCTCGTCTTTGTCCGATTGTGAAATTAATAATACCATCATGAACACCAATTACTTTTCCATCTAAATTTTTAATATTACCTTTTTGAAAAGAGTCTGGTCTAAATTTTCTAATTACGGATGCATAATCTCCATTAGGTACAAAACAAATATCTTGGCTATCTGGTTTATCAGCTACATTTAAATCTAACTCTTTGGCAATTTCTCTTGTTTTATCTTTTAGCATTCCACCCAGTGGAAATCTCAAATAATCTAGTTGCTCTCTTGTTGTATTGAATAAAAAATAACTTTGATCTCTATTCTCATCAATTGCTCTGTACATATTATTGGTATTGTTTGACGTAATATTTTTTACATAATGTCCAGTAACTAGTGCATCTGCTTTAAGTTCTTTAGATACTTCAAATAAATCTTTAAATTTTACAGTCTGATTACATTGAACACATGGTATTGGCGTTTCACCTTTTAAATAACTATCAACAAAGTTATCTATTACCCCTTGTTTAAATTTATCCTGATAATATAAAATTTTATGTTCAATACCTAATTTATGAGAAACACGTTTTGCATCCATAATGTCTTGTCCTGAACAACACTGTTTGGATTGAGTAACTTCTTTTCCATCGTCATAAAGTTTTAGAGTGATACCTATAACTTTATAACCTTCGTTTTTCATAATACCAGCTACAGTTGACGAGTCTACTCCACCAGACATAGCGACAACCACCGTTGTATCCTCAGGTTTTTTGTTAATTCCAATAGAGTTTAATTTTTTATTCATTAGGTGGTATTTATACTTATTTACAATATAAGTTAAATTAAATGATTTTAGATTAT
>CAJWEW010000029.1 GCA_913030915.1 uncultured Rhodobiaceae bacterium | reverse complement strand
CCTAGGTCAGTTTTCTTCGTACATGAAGATACGGCATTTATGCATATGACAAATAAAGTATTAGGTAACATACCACAATTTGTAATACGTAATATTTTATTGGTTCATAATAGAAAACATCCTAATAAACGAATGTATATAAAAGGAGAAGAAGGAATTGATAAAACGAATCCTGGAGCTCAAAGAGCAGTACATGAATGGTATGGTATAGCCAATAAAATGTGTGAACAAAACTATGTTAATATGTTCAATCCAAATTATAAATCTTATACATGGGAAGACGTATGGAAAAAATTACAATCATGAAAACAGCACTAATTACAGGAATTAACGGACAGGACGGTAGTTACTTAGCTGAATTATTAATAAAAAATAAAAAATTCATATTAACCCTATATGAAAGCAGAGTTTCATTTAAAGATTTACCTTTCTTTATCAATCTGCTGGTAGCGCTGAATGATAAAAAAATAGAATGTCCTAATCCTATAAAAATGAGAAACGGAAACTATACAGAATTATTGAATAATAAGCATGCTGCGATTTTTAGTTTCTTACCCGGTAAATCGACTGTAGCCATTAAAAATGAGCATTGCTTCCTTGTCGGTCAGACGCTTGCAAATATTCATCTCAAAACAATAGATCTGAGTTTATACAGAGAAAATACATTATCACTGAAGTATTGGTCAGACCTTTTGAACCTGATCAATGCAACACCCAAAGATACTGATAATAAATTACATATGGATATATCAAATGAATATGATTTTCTGATGAATAATTGGCCAAGTGACCTTCCGAGTGGAATTATCCACGGCGATCTTTTTCCTGATAATATTTTTTTCCAGAATAACAAGCTAACCGGCGTAATTGACTTCTATTTTGCATGCAATGAATTTTATATATTTGATATAGCAATCTGTATTAACGCTTGGTGTTTTGAGAGTGACTATTCATTTAATATTACAAAAGCTTCACACTTGCTGCAGGGTTATCGATCGCTGAAAAATTTAACTCAAGATGAGATTCAGTTCCTACCTATTATGTGCCGTGGTAGTGCGTTAAGATTCTTACTAACGCGCCTTGTTGATTGGAATAAAAGGGATAAAAACGTTCTTGTAACACCAAAAGATCCGAGTGAATATTATAATAAATTGCAATTTCATCAATCGGTAACAAGCTCAATGGATTACGGAGTCTATGATAAATAAGGTGATAATTTATACAGATGGCGCGTGTTCGGGTAATCCCGGATATGGGGGATGGGGAGCCTATCTAATTCATGAAAATAATAAAAAAAAGATTTCCGGGTATGAAATAAACACAACAAATAACAGAATGGAACTTAGAGCCGCTATTGAGGGTTTAAATGCGCTAAAAAGACCGTGCAAAGTTATGCTCTATACTGACTCAGTTTATTTAAAGGACGGCATCACAAAATGGATTATAAACTGGGAAAAAAATAATTGGAAGAATGCCAATAACAAGGAAGTAAAAAATAAGGATCTATGGATTAAATTACTAAAAGCGGGAAGCATGCACCAGATTGAATGGAAATGGGTCAAAGGCCACGAGGGAAATGAGGGTAATGAAATAGCCGATAAATTAGCAACACAAGCTATATTAGACGCTAAAATCAATTAATAATAAAATCCTCAATAAAGAATCCCTTATCATCCAAAATAATTACAGAGAAACTCTCGCTGCTAATCTTTTTCGTTCTTATTTTTCGGGTCAATAAGAAATTATAGCTTGTATAAGACTCTTCAAGATCCTCATTATCTGATAGGAAGAATTTTTCAGAGGTCATGGGATATATTTTTCTAATTGCTTTCGAAAACGTCAGATTTATGATTTCGTTATTATTTGATTGTCGAAGCTCAGCCGCGTTAATAACATTAATGCCATCATCTCTATAAGATGGGATATTTTCAAGGGCATCTTTGATTCTTCTATTTGATATTTTTCTAAGATAATCTTTGCTATCAAATATCGGTATTTTAATCTTACCATCAATCGGTATACATACATTGTTACACACCCCTAAATTATAGCTTAGATTTAAATCTATGTTATCCTTTGTATCTGCTAACGAGATTTTGATCGGTATGACATTATTTCCATAATAACCATAGTTTGTTCCATATTGGTCTTTAATCATCTCAGGAAGTGGCCATTGCACCTCATAATTTATTGCGTTCTGTGCACTAATCTCTATAACTGGCTCTATGCCACTATCACCCGGATTTGACCAGTAAGAGTATGTATCGTCGTCCAAGCTAATTTCGAAGCCAATATACAAATCATCATTTTTAAACTCAGACATAATTACCCTCATTTTTGAACTGGTGTTAGTGTACCAATCTGTTTTGGTTGGCATATTGGCGCTTCTATTCAAGAGGGCAAGAATGATTATAAGCAAGCAAAATAATGCTTCAAATATTGTATTCTTATGCTTAAGATTTTTGTTGGCCATTATAAATTTTTTTCCTCAATGAAAACAAGATATGGTCTTCCCATCTTCCATTAATCCTCAAATAATCTTTAGCATACCCCTCCTCGTCAAATCGAAGTCTCCGTAGCAAGCTCTTGGAGGGGATATTATTTGGTACACAGGCGGCCTCAACACGGTTAATGTTAAGATTGTTAAATATGTGCTCCAATAACAAAGTAAGTGATTTTGTCATGTAACCTTTATTTGAATGCACCTCCCCTATCCAATAACCAATAGTGCAACTTTGAGATACACCCCTTTTTATATTAAATACATTGATACCCCCTAATAACTCATTATTTTTATTAAAAATAAAATAAGAGTACTGTGTGTTATTTTTTCTTTTTTGTGAATATATTGAGAGTAGATTGAGGTATCTTTTCAGACTATGCTCTCCAGGGTGCCAAGTTGGCTCCCACGGGGTAAGAAATACTTTACTTGATTCCCTAACACTTCTCCATTTTTTATAATCAATCAATCTCGGGTATCTGAGATAAATATCTTGTGAGCATAAATTACTTTTATAATCTTTAATAATTTTTACTCACTCCAATCATTAGCGATAAAATTTTTGTATGGCATCTTGATCTGATAGCTTTGATATTGCTCCAAGTGCGCTAATTGTAAGTTTTCTTGATTTAAAAGTTTCTGATATAAAATTAGTTATGTGTTCTTTTTTTATGGAGTCAATTCTATCGAGCGTTTCACTTATGTCGATAACCCTATCATATATTGATATTTGTCTTGCAATTTGATTCATTCTCGCAACAGGGCTTTCTGAAGACATTAGTAATCCTGCTTTTAATTGCTTCTTTGCTTTGTCAATTTCTTGATCAGTTATATTTTTTTCACTATTTAAAATCTCATGTGCTACAGCTTCGCTATACTCATTGACCTTGTCTGAGGAAGTTGCTGAGTAAATACCAAAAATACCTGTATCTTTATAGCTTGATGAGAAAGAAAAGACAGAATATGCCAATCCACGACTCTCTCTTATATTTTGAAATAGACGTGATGACATCCCACCGCCTAGAATATTAGAGAAGAGATGAGCTACATAGAGATTATCGTCATGATACGAACAACCTTCAAATGCATAAATAATATGAGCCTGCTCTATATCCCTATTCTCTCTTATTTGACTTGGTTTATACTCAGCCTTTATAGTTAACGGTATGTCTCCAGCATGAATAGACTTGAAATATATTTCACAAAAATTGTGCAGTTCGTCGTGGTCCACCGATCCTGTTGCAACTATTGTTAGATTATTTGAATGATAAAATTTATTTAAGTAAGACATCAAATCATCAGATTTTATATTGGTTAGAGTCTCCCTACTTCCGAGTATGGACCTTCCTATTGCCTGATCCTGATAAGCTGCACTTTGGAAATTTTCAAATACACTATCGTCTGGTGAGTCCCTATAAGAAGCAAGCTCTTGAAATATGACATGCTTCTCTTTGTCCAATTCAATCGGGTCAAATATTGAATTTTGTATTATATCTGATAATATTGAAATACCGATTTCTATATCATTTTTTAGCATTCTCACAAAATAAGAGGTTCTCTCAACGCTTGTAGCAGCATTTATATCCCCACCCATATTCTCGATTTCCATTGCAATTTCTTTGGCTGTTCTAGACTTGGTTCCTTTAAAAGCCATGTGCTCAAGCAGGTGTGATATTCCTTGCTCACTTTCTAGTTCATTTCGTGAGCCAACTTCTGCCCAGATGCCCAGAGAAACCGAACTGAAATTGGGCATATTTTGTGATATTACCCTGATACCATTACTTGTTTTACTTTCTATTATTGTCATTTTGTTACTCACTAAAATTTTTCGTTATAAATGAACCTATATCCGCCACATCATTTGGTAGTTCTATAATATTTTCATGCATTTTATAGATATCATCGGATATATTTGGGAGGTCTGGATTAATTCCAATCGCCTTTTCTACTGTATCTGGGAACTTTGCAGCATGGGCTGTTGATAGCACTATTGAATTTTTGTAACTGTTTTTATAGTGAATACCAACTGCAATTGCAGTATGGGGATCAATTATTTGATGAGATTTATTATACATATCTTTTATTATTTTAACCGTTTCATCTTGATTAATTGATCCAGCATCAAAATTATCTTTAAAAGACTTCAGCTCTGATTTGCTGAGCTCAAATTTACCATTTTCCCTTAATTGAGTCATTTTTTTTCCTACAACTCCAGAGCTCATATCCAATAAATCAAAAAGAAGCCTCTCAAAATTACTTGATATTTGAATATCCATTGATGGGGAGTTTGTCTGTATGGAGTCAAAAACTTCGTACACACCTGTTTTTAGACATCTTTCTAAAATATTATTAACATTCGTCGCAATAACTAGCTTGTGAATTGGTAAACCCATCCTTTTCGCAATGTAACCTGCAAATATGTCTCCAAAATTACCGGTTGGAACTATAAAATTAATATTCTTTTCTATTCTCTTGTATTGTGAAAGCGCACTAAAATAATAAACTATTTGTATCATTATCCTTGCCCAGTTTATTGAATTTACAGCTGTCAAACTTACATCTTTTGCAAAATGTCTATTATTAAATAAATTTTTTACAATATTTTGACAATCATCAAAATTACCATTAATTGATATTACTTTTATATTTTCAGCCTCGACGGTTGACATAAACCTTCTTTGGACTTCAGATATCCTTCCTTTTGGATACAAAACAAATAGTTTGATATTTTTTTTATTTGCGAATGAAGTTACCGCTGCACCTCCAGTATCACCAGATGTTGCGCATATTATGGAGGCTTTGGAATTTGTACGAGATAGCACCTCTTCTATCATGCGTGATAACAGTTGCATTGCTAAATCTTTAAATGCGAGGGTCGGACCATGAAATAATTCTAATATCGATAATGAGTCGTCAACTTCTCTCAATGGTGTTACAAAGTCACTCCTAAATGATTTATAGGAGTCATGAATCATCCTCTTAAGAAGTTCAGTTGTAAATGTTTCTCCTGTAAATTGTTTTATTATTTCGTATGCAATAGTTTGATAGTCTGAAGAGAGCAACCTATTTATAGCACTTTCAGTAAATGTAGGAATTTTCTCAGGAATATATAAGCCGCCATCCGCTGCGAGTCCATTTAGGATTATTTCTTCAAAGGTAAACTTCTTATCGGTATCTCGTGTACTAAAATAAAGCATTATGAGTCAAATTTCTTGCGTCTAAATATTGAATAAAAATATATAAATAATAGGGCCGTTGCAAGACCATACCATGTTATTGCATAGGAAAGATGATTATTTGGAAATTTAAGTTGGGTTTCATTTGACTGGGGTAATGACCTATATTCATCAACCTGATCAATAAAATAGGGTTCAATTCTTTCAATACGAAACATTTTTTTTATATCATTCTTTTCAAATAAATATAGGATCCTGTCTTTCGTGTTTTTATCAGGAGTAAATAAATTTTCTTTTTCAAACTTTCTTATGTATCCCGTCACTGTATTTTCTCTGTATTCGTTACCACTTATCGAAAACTGATCAAATATATTTTGTGGAATAAAACCTCTATTTATTATTACTATATCTCCTTCATTAGATCTGAAAGGATCAAGTACCCAATATCCAGCACCCCCAAATTTTCCACGTGGGTCTGATAGATGTGTAAAAACAAATATATTTTCTTGCATGATAAAATCACCATGAATCTTTACTTTGCGATACAGCCAATCATCTAAATTATCCTCATCTATTTTTATATCTTTAAGATCAGTTATATCTTGACTCACTCTTTCTATTTTTTTAAGTAGATCCTGTTTTTGTCCAAGCCGGTCAATCTGCCATGTGCCCAGCCCAATTAGTATTGAAAATCCTAAGATTACAATTAGACTCACAAATATATTTTTAAAATTTAACATTTTATATTTTTACTGTGTGTTCTTAATTTTATATGAGACATATAAAAAAAAACTTTTGATTGGTCTGGTTATTAACAATGAAAATATAACCGTTAGAGGAAAAGAAAAAGTAAAAAGAAGATATATATCTGGTTTGTAATGCAGCTCTGCAAAAATAATACCGGACAACATGAAAATGCCAACAATTAGAATAACAAAAAAATTATCTGCATCTCCTATTTGATATTCAGAATAATTCAAGAAACACTCTTTACACTCTTCCTTAATTATAAATAAATTTCTAAATATGCTCAATTTCCGACAGGAAGGGCATTTTCCTAGAATAATTATTTTGGCTAAGTTTAGTATTTTAGATGCTTGGAACAATTCTAGTACGGATAGGAAATTAATGCGGTATAATGTCCCCAGCTCCCCAAACATATATTGCTGCAAAAAGGAAGAGCCATACGACATCAACAAAATGCCAATACCAAGCCGCAGCTTCAAAGCCAAAATGCTGTTCTTTCTTAAAATGCCCTGCGCCTACTCGCAATGTGCATACAATTAGAAATATTGTACCAACAAGTACATGAAAACCATGAAAGCCAGTTGCCATAAAAAAGGTTGCCCCATATATATGTCCTGAAAAGTCAAAAGCGGCATGTGTATATTCGTATGCTTGCACGCAGGTAAATATTGCACCAAGCCCAACGGTTAGAAGTAGCCCAAGTCTAAGCCCTTTGCGATCATCATGCAATAATGAGTGATGGGCCCACGTCACTGCAGTACCTGACGTTAAAAGTATTAGGGTATTGAGTAATGGCAAATGCCAGGGATCGAATGTTGCTATTTGATCCGGTGGCCAATGACCACCTGTAAGCTCAGTGCGGAGGTATTGCTGCGCTTCACCTGCATAGAGTGAGGCATCAAAATAAGACCAAAACCATGCAACAAAAAACATCACCTCTGACGCAATAAACATAATCATTCCATATCGAAGATGTAATTGAACAACAGGGGTGTGATCGCCTTTATTTGCCTCTTTTATAACCTCTCGCCACCAACCATACATGGTATATAACACAGCTATAAGTCCAATAGTTAGTAACCAATAACTACCCTGATGGAAATATATCACAGCACCAATTGCCGTGATGAAAGCCGCGATAGCGCCTATGGCTGGCCAAGGACTTGGGTCAACTAAATGATAGTCATGATTCTTGCTGTGTGTCTCACTCATAGATGTTATTTTTTCTCATAA
This sequence comes from uncultured Rhodobiaceae bacterium, assembly GCA_913030915.1. Lineage (GTDB taxonomy): Bacteria > Pseudomonadota > Alphaproteobacteria > Rhizobiales > TMED25 > TMED25. Next base: position 3,076 of record CAJWEW010000029.1, on the reverse strand, counting down.
ATTATTGATTTTGCTTTACTATATACAAAGATTTTATCACAATAAATCCTTATTTTTGAAAAAAGTGTATGATATTGTAATTGTGTCAACATTTTTTAACTCTTCATCGCGATCTATTGCAGGATCTATGTAATAAGTCAACGGCATTCTCATTTCTTCACCGGAGCTAAGCTCTTGCCCCAAAAAGCAGAAACATTCAACTTTGAGAATATATGCCGCGGCTTCTGCAGGAATTACATTATAAGTTGCAATACCATTATTTTGAAGCACGCCTTCATTTTTTGCATTATAAAATGTAAAGATATTATCTCCCGTTGTAACTATTTCTGATGTCTTATCAGGCACTACCTTCCAATTTAATTCAGGAGAAATATTAACATCGTAGCGCATAATAAAATCTCTATTTCCAGATTCCGATGATGCTACATTTATGATATTAGGAGTTCCCTTATATCCCGTCACTTTACAAAATAGTTCATATAAAGGAACGGCAGCTAGAGAGAGCCCACCCATAAATAATATTATAGAGAAACATATTATTAATATTGTTTTATTTTTCTTATGCTCTTTCATGAATATTAATCTTCAGGATATATTTGATGATATTCTGATTACAGTTGTCATAAAAAAAGTAAACACCATGACAAATAATATTATAGCGATAGCCTTGGACTTTTTTCTACGATTCTCAATGAACTTTGCCTGCTTTTCTTTTTCAATTTTCATCTTTTTACTTTCTTGCGTCAAATTAGCAACTCCCAGCTATATTTTATATATAGATAATCTATAAGAAAAAAAGTGAATACTAAAAATAAATATAAGATTGAATATATGAATAGTCTTTTTGCATAAATCTTTATCTTGGCGCTCTCCTCTGTTACAAACAGTTGAAAAGAGATCCCAATGAATAATAAATTTAAAAAACATACGGGCAATATGTATATCATCGAAACCATATTTAAATAGAAAGGTATGAGTGCTGACGCTGACATTATAATTGAGTATAGAAAAATTTGCCTGATAGTGTACTTATTACCTGAAATATTGGGCATCATAGGAATACTTGCTTTTTCATATTCGCTTGATGTCAAAATTGCTAATGCCCAAAAATGTGGGGGTGTCCAGAAGAATATAATAAAAAAAAGAAGAATCGGCTCAATAGTGAGAGGTGCACTTGTAGAGAGCCAGCCAATTATCGGAGGAAACGCACCTGCTGCACCACCAATGACGATATTTTGTGTTGTTCTTCTCTTCAACCAAATTGTGTATACAACTGCATAAAAAAATATTGTGAAAGCAAGTAGTATCGCCGAAATCCAGTTTATCAAAACACCCATTACAAAAACTGAACCAAATGACATTACCAGACCATAAGTGAGTGCTTCAGGCTTTGTAACTGAGCCTGAAGGTATTGGTCTTCTTACAGTCCTATTCATGATACTGTCTATATCTGCATCATACCACATATTGAGCACTCCAGAGGCGCCGGCACCAATCGCTATACAAGTTATTGAAATTATTGCTAAAAAAGGATGCATAGATACTGGTGAGAGAATAAGACCGACTAGACTCGTAAATATTACTAGAGACATAACTCTCGGTTTCATGAGCGTGTAATAATCTTGCACGCTACCAGATGAATATTCCATAATAAAACCTACCGAGGTTTAAAAAACTAATGGTCAGCATCCCTTGCAATAACTGATGCTTTCTGTAGCGGTGAGTCTGGTGCCATAAAGGAACCAAAATCAACCGGTTCAGGTAAATCTTCAAACTGATGAAAAGGTGGCGGTGAAGACAAAGTCCACTCTAGAGTTGATACTCCTTCACCCCATGGATTATCACCAGCAGGTACCTTTCTTGCGAATGCAAGATACACCCCAAATAAAAATACCAAAACTGCAAATGATGAAATGTATGAGCCCATTGATGATACAAAATTCCAACCCGCAAAAGCATCAGGATAATCGACGTAACGTCTTGGCATACCAGCTAATCCTAGGAAATGCTGTGGGAAAAATATTAAGTTAACACCAATGAAAGTCAGCCAGAAATGTGTTTTACCAACAAATTCGGATATCATGTAACCAGATATTTTAGGAAACCAATAATACCATGCACCAAAAATCGCGAATACAGCACCCATTGAAAGGACATAGTGGAAGTGAGCTACAACATAATATGTGTCATGAAAAGATCTGTCGACACCTGCATTTGCTAGTACCACTCCAGTTACGCCGCCAATAGTGAAGAGAAAAATGAAACCTATCGCCCACAACATGGGTGTCTTGAATTCGATTGACCCACCCCACATTGTTGCGATCCATGAAAATATTTTAATTCCGGTTGGCACTGCGATGATCATTGTTGCGGCGACAAAATAAGCTTGAGTATTTACACTCAAACCAACAGTATACATATGGTGCGCCCAAACAATAAACCCTATAAGACCAATCGCAACCATGGCATATGCCATACCCAAATAGCCAAAAACAGGTTTCTTTGAGAAAGTTGAGATAATATGGCTGACCATACCAAAACCCGGCAGAATTAGAATGTAAACCTCTGGATGCCCAAAAAACCAGAAAAGATGCTGGAAAAGAATTGGATCACCGCCACCCGCAGGATCAAAGAATGTTGTTCCAAAGTTCCTGTCTGTGAGCAACATTGTTATCGCACCTGCCAAGACGGGAAGAGAAAGGAGTAATAAAAAAGCAGTTACTAGGACCGACCACACAAAAAGTGGCATTTTATGCATGGTCATTCCGGGAGTCCTCATATTCAATATCGTAGTTATAAAATTAATTGCACCAAGAATCGATGATGCACCAGCTACGTGAAGCGATAGTATAGCAAGATCCATTGCTGGTCCTGGTTGTCCCATTGTTGAGAGTGGTGGGTAAATTGTCCAGCCCCCTCCAACACCGTTCGCCCCGGGTGGGCCGGGCACAAACATTGAAATTACCAATAGAGCTAAAGCGGGAGGTAACAACCAGAATGAAATATTATTCATTCGTGGAAATGCCATATCGGGTGCTCCAATCATTAGCGGTACAAACCAATTGCCGAAACCGCC
>CAJWEW010000028.1 GCA_913030915.1 uncultured Rhodobiaceae bacterium | reverse complement strand
AATTTATTTGTTGAGTAATGTATATTGAGTAATATGGTTAGTATTTTAGTTGCCACATTGTATGGTAAATTGGAGACAATACTGATATTTTTGTATTCCTCTATATCGAAATTAAAATTTATTGCATCTTCAAAAACGATATCAACTTGATCTGGATATTTTGATTTAAGCTCATGGAGTAGATGCGAGAATTGTCTATCTTTCTCAACGAGTAATATTTTTTTTATGTTATTATTTACCAGTGCCTCAGATAAACCACCAAGGCCGGGACCTATTTCGATAACCAAATCACAATCATCGGGATTAATCAACGTAGTTATCTTGTTTAAGATATTCCTATCAAATATAAAATTCTGACCTAATCTTTTGGATGGACTAATACCCGATAGTTCAAGATTTTTTTTGTATTGACTATTATGGTTACTAGCTTCTGGCATTTCTTAGTGCCATTCGGTCTGCGATTATTAGTGATTTTATGAGGCTAGATGGATCTGCAATTGCCTTTTTAGCAATTTGATATGCTGTTCCATGATCTGGTGACGTTCGGATAATATCAATGCCGAGCGTTATATTAATCGCAGAGAAATTTGATATAGTTTTAATTGGGATTAGCGCTTGGTCATGATACATGCAAATGACTATGTCATAATCAGGATTGCTAGCGCCAAAAAGGCTATCAGCAGAAGCAGGTCCGTGGATATTGAATTTCTCTCTTTGAAGTTCTGTTATCACAGGATCTATTACATTAATTTCTTCATTTCCAATTAATCCATTATCCCCTGCATGAGGATTCAGACCGGTTACGACGATACGAGGCTGTGATATATTGAAATACTCTTTCAAATCATCGTTGATTACTTTCACTGTATTTACCAATAATGATTTGTTGATTGATTGTGAAACCGCGCTAATTGGAATGTGGCGTGTTAGTGGTACAATCTTTAGCGCGTCACTCATCATTAACATAACTGGGTTTTTGGATTGGCAAAGGTGGGCACAGAGTTCGGTTTGTCCGCTAAATTTAACCCCGTCATAGAGTAGAGAGTTTTTATTGACTGGGTTTGTTACGATAGCTGATGTCTGACCACTTTTGATTGAGCCGTATGCCATTAAAATTGACTTCATAATGTTTTGATCATTTTGCTCTGAATATTGCCCAACAATTTCTTTCTCAATCGGAATATCAAAAACTGGTATGCATTCCTTGAATATATCCTCAGCCAAATCTATCTCCGCTTCCTCAATTTTTTTTGTTTTTATTTTACAATCAATTAAATTAGCGCGCCTATGCAGTAATTCTTCGCTGCCGAAAAAAATGAAGGCGGGTATTTTTGCTGTCGACCGTGATGACCATGCTTTGACTGTAATCTCAGCTGAAATGCCAGCAGGGTCACCCATTGTGAGGGCGATAGGTAATTTTTTATTATTTCTCTTCAATAACGCTATCCTGTCTTAGGTTTCGTAACTCCTTTTCCGAGTATGCCTTAAGCTGATTGGAAATGAGAATATTTTGAATCTCAAACTCAGACATCATCTTCTTGGGAGTGCAATTTATCATTAATACTAATTCACTACCTATTACTTGCGTAGGAAGTAAAAATTGATCACTTTTGTGCTTAAGAATAGTTTTAAAAGGCTCATCTAACTCATTAATTCTTATATCAAAAATATCTTCAACCTCAATATCTGGATGGTCTTTGTATAAGACTAAGTTATTTGCGCAGCTTTGAAAGTTTGTTAATATATTTTCCGAAAGATACAGTTTCTCTGCAGACATATCCTCATTTTTTATTTTTAATATTTGTATATGAAAGATCTCTTTATCAAGTAAGTCTTTCCTATACTTATCAACTTCACTTACCGTAATATTAGCATACCTTCGAAATTTCCTTATAATGTACTGATTCCATACCGTTGCAGCAATTCTAGAGTTAATAATTGTTTTTATGTCAGTGCCACCAGTACGTAGTCTTTCGGCGTATTTTTCAAGACTTGTTCCCTGATTTTTCAATTGTTTGTCAAGCGCTAATGTAACCTCATCAATGGAGTATGTAATTCCCATGCTTTTTGAAGCATCTACTTTTATTGCTTCATCAATTAATTCTTGAATTGCCTGGCTGGAGACTCTGTTCTCGCTCAGCTGTGGATTATTCGATTGAATAAATGTAGCTCTTTGTTGAAAATCCGATTGAGTGATTGGAATGTCATTAACAAGTAAGATTAGCTTTGAGACTACTTCAGATCTTGAAATTGAAGCAAAACAAAAAAGGTAAACGATTAATGATGTTATTGTAAAAAAAGCTCTTAATATTTGCATCGATTTGATTCATCTAATTTTTAATCTACGGCTGATGTTTTTAATTCGAAATTAAATAGTATTGATCTATCTTTTTTGATATCACGGTCAGTAAATAAATTCTCTCGATAGCCAATATCAAATGCCAGACATTCATCATCATACCTGAGTCCAATTTGGTTACTAACAAAATCATCTGACTCTAAATTAAATGTTCCACTCGAAATTATTGACCAATCAGGTGTAATCCCAAATTCAAGGAAACCAGATAGCTCGCTTAAAGCGACATGATTATTTGCGTTAAGCCCAGAATTTAGCCAATTGGCTTCCGCCTCTATATCAGTATAATTTATACCGAAACTATAGTTGTTAAAATCGTGCATTTCGAGATTAAATTCATTGATAGAATTATCGCTAGAAGATCGATCGTATCTAGTTTTGTAATCTAGAATGACTGCATCATTGAGGTTGTATGATATGGAACCTACAATATCTGAGTGGTAATTATCCGTCCCAGACCATTGATCTGATTCAAGTGAGTTAAGTCCGCTTATGTGATAAGATTGCCCTATATTTGCGTTTAATAGACCTCCAATATCATCTTGAAGGCTATAATTTACACCAAGAGATATTTTAGAACCGCCATCGATTCTATCAAAGCCCAAACTCCTATTCATCTCAAATAAATTTAGACTATTGAAATTGAATGTTTGTGCGTCTTCGTTCAGGAGATCTGCATGTTTTTCTTCATCACCGACGTATCCAAATGCTATCTTTGGCTCAATAATCTGCTTACCGTATGGCGCGTTATCAAAAAATGGCCAGGAAATTGATGTAGATAGATTTGGTGTTATTCTTGAAAAATTAGTAAACTCATCTTCTGACTCATCAAAGGTTCGTAAATGATCGGCTCTCAGTGATAGTTTTGGTTCAATAATGATACCATTATTTGAGATATATCTCTCATCCCATTTCAACTCGGATGTAAGTCTGATTTGTTCATCGCCGCTTGCCCTTTGAACGTTTACAATATTATTTTCAAAGCTTAAATTCTTCAGATTCGGCAGATTAAAGTTGTATTGATGATCTACTCTCGGCAAGAGTATTGCTTGAGGTGTTTCGGTCTCATTAAGTAGATTCTTGTAATTAATTGCAGCAACATTTAGATAGTTTTGCCCTTTTAGTCCTTCCAGATATATATTGGAATTATATTTTGTTCGGCCATCCAGACTATACTTTCTCATATACGTATCATCTGTCGCATATGTGGCATCCCAGCCCCAATCAAAATTATCATTGATTGGTATGGTACCATTAGTTTGAATGCTTGCCCTTAATTTCTCATCGCCAGGGGCAACAGCCAAGGGGTCTGCTTGGTATATGAAGTTTGGATTTATATAGATATCTCCACCATTTTTTGTTTTTTTTCTGTATTCGAAGTCAAATAGAGGTCCTTGCTTTGTTGTAACAAATGGAGATACTGTAAGATCACTTGATTCATCTAGTATATAAATGTAAGGAACTTTCATGGCATGACCATAAAAGTTTGAAAATGAGTATGTGGGAACAAGAAATCCTGACTGGCGTTTGACAGTAAAGTCAGGGTATGTGAACTGCGGTAGACTCAAGAGTGTCTTATCAAGAACATTGAATTTGATATTTTTAAAGATAATTTTTTTGTTTATCTCATCATGAACCACTTCTTCGGATTGAAATTCCCAGGTATATGGACAGTCATCATCCTCGATACATTTTTCACAAAAAGTGTAACTCGCGCCTTTAAAAGTACTAGATTTTGTAAGGTTTAGATCAGCCTTATCCGCTCTAATTTTACTACCATCTTCAAGGATCATATTTGCTCCTTCAAGAAAGCCATTCTTCAACTCATCCGATAAGGTTATTTTATTTGCTGTGATTTTCACCTTACCTTTGTCCGACATCGTGACGCTTCCTTCAGCGATTACCTGGTCGCTTTCTTGGAAGTATGTGATTTCCATTGCTTCAACTATATAGGATTTGTAGAATAATTTTGCATTACCGCTGGCCTTAATATTTTGACCATCATTTTCGTAAAGCAGATTGTCCGCCTCAAAATATATTGAAGGGTATAGATCATTTGTATCATGCTCGATTGCCCATAGATTTGGGGAGGCAAGTAATAGCACAATAATACATGCTAAATATATGTATCTACTGATTATCATTATATATTATTTAACCATCTTCTCTCGAAATTAAAACCTTTGTAGTAATTAAAATTGCCGTTATAATATGCCACCAAGCCCCTAATATTGGGTTAAATATTTCATTTTCAGATAAAATGTATGAAATGTGGTTCACAAAAAATAACAAAAGACCAACAATTATACCTGATATTATCATAAAGATTGAGTGCTGCACACGAAATAATTTAACACAAAAGCAAGCAGCTGTTAATACCAGTGCAAGCATTAAGGCTGGCATTGCTATCAAAAAATTCAGGTCAACAATGTGCTTTGTCGTTGAAATGCTGTTTAAATTGAGTTTTTTTATAACTCCAAAAATAGTCCAAATTGATTGATTGCTATTTTTTATTGCATTTTCAAACATCAATAATTCATTTGAATTAGTATCAACTTTATAAATTTCAAAATATTCGCGGCTTCTCCCTTCCTTGTCAGCCCAAACATTGTGTAAAATCCACTGATTTGCCTCGAATTTTGCATACGTGCTGTCATATTTTTCTAATAGATTCTGGTCATTGTCAAATTGAATGAATGTCGCGTCAATTAATGTTAATTGATTCAAATAAACCTGCCCCGCGTTTACGATTAGTTCACCTTTCGAATTTTTTTGAGACGACCAAAACTCTTTTTCATCTTCGAGATTAATAAATTTGTTTTCGCCCTTGATATCTCTTTCTAGCAGTGAAAAATTGTCCTTATATTGAATACCTAAGGGATCTAATATTAATATAATAAATAAACCATATAATATAGATATTGCAGCGGGAGGAGTGATAAGCTGCCAGAACGATAGTCCTGAGGCATTTGAAATGATAAGTTCGCTATGCCTCGATAGCCTATTTAAGAAAAGTAAAGTACCAAATAATATTACTACCGGTGATATTTCTTCAAATGTAGATGGGAGTTTGTATAGAGATAATGTCACTATATTTATTAGACTCACATCACTCACATCAGCTAATCTACGCGATATTTCCGAGATATCAATTAGAAAAATTAGCGCTATAGCGATAAAAAATATCAATAGTATTGATTTTAAGTATTGTATTGCAAAATATTTATTGTAGAGCAGCATTTGTGTGCTTGACCTCCCTCACGTGACCCAAAATTAAATTAAACAGATAACCACAAATGACAAATAAAGGTATTATGTAGTGTAAAAAATATAACTCATAAGCCATTATTTTATTTGATAACACCAGACCGCAGAGCTTCACGAAAAATGAACATACCGCAACTACAACTATATCTGAGGATTTGATTGATCTGAAGTTTAAATCTTTTTGCAGAAAAAAAAGTGAGATTGATAGAAAAGCGATTGCGTAGAGTGGGTTTGAGATTCTCATGTGCGCTTCATTCATATATTCAATGCTTTTTGCTCTATCATCATCTGACGAAATGTTACTGAAGTTAAACAGCTCTTTCAGTGATTTTTCAGATGCCTTAAAATAAGAACTATCAACGGCTTTGAAGATATTGGACAAGTTTATCTTATACTCTTCAAATACAATGGCGCTTGTCTCTTTGTCGGATAAATTTAAATTTTCACTATATATTTTTCCGTTTTCCATTTCTAAAATAATCTGGTCCTCAACATCAACAATTCGAGCAACTTTTGCTGTGTAGGTAATTATAATGTCACTAGATTTCATATCTTTTATAATGATTCCTAAGAAATCATTATTATCGGAGATATCTGATACGTAGATAGTATAGTCACCATCGGGTGAGCTAAATTCGTTTTTTTTAAATGAACTGCTGATTATATCTGATTTAATTTCATTAATCTTTTCACGAAAATCTTTCATGGCCATTGGCGATATGTGAATGCTGAGTACATAAATTAGTAATGTAATAAAAATCGTAGCCACTAGAAAGGGGGATATTTTTTGGATCAAGCTGATCCCGCCCGCATTCAAAATTACCATTTCAGAGTCACGTGTCATTCTATCTATAACAATAACTGATGCAATAAGAACTGAGGTTGGGGCAATTATTGAAACAATATATGGATATAACAAAATGGTCAGGCCAAAGAAATCAGCAATACTCCTATCTCTGTCTAAGATAAGTGTGAGGTCATCTATTATTTGTGTTAACCAAGCAAGCGTTGAAATCACAAATAAAACTATGAAGAATGTTCTTATAAAATTTACTGTAACGTATATATTAATTAATCTCATGAAGTGATAAGCTTGTAATAAATTATGTTTATATATACATTTATAACAAGATTTATACTAAATAAATAGTACTAATAAAGTATCAGTTGGGTGGGTCATGAAAGTTTCATTTGTAGATATCGGCGTTGAAAACAGCGGTGTTCTTATATCTTTTTTTAGCGAAGACGAGGGCTTGTTAATTGATGAAAAATCTCAAAATGATAAAGAGATAAAAAAGCTCTACGAGAAGCTTAGAAAATCATCAAAGAAAAATAAAATTGAACAAAACATTGTTGATTTAGTTCATCCGCACAATAATGAGTTTTCACGGATAATATTATTTAAAATAAAAGATTTATCGAGTATGGATGAAGACTCATGGATAAATCAAGGTGGCAAGATTTGTCAATATATCTCTTCCTCTCAGATAACCGAATTCTCAATTAGAATTGAAACTACAAAGAAAAATATTGAGCTGATGTCAATACCTGCGCGCCTTGCATTCGGGATTGGTCTAAAAAGCTACAAGTTTGAAAAATATAAATCCAAAAATAAGGGAAATATTATTCAGAAGGTTCTCTTTATAACAAGCCATCATACAACAAGTGAAAATATCCATAAAAATTATAATGCTATACTCGATGGCGTGAATTTAACTCGAGATCTTGTTAATGAACCATCAAACATTTTAACGCCGCATGAATATACGAAAAGAATAGGCGATCTTGCGGGGCCAGACTTAAAGATTAAAATTCTTAATCAGAAAAAAATGGATCAATTATCGATGGGAGCACTCTTGGCTGTTGCGAAAGGAAGCCGAAATGAGCCATACACAGCTATTCTTGAATATCTCCCAAACAAAGGTCAAAAGCCATTGGTTGTTCTTGGTAAGGGTGTAACATTTGACTCTGGTGGTATTTCAATAAAACCATCAGGTGGAATGGATGAAATGAAAGGTGATATGGCAGGTTCAGCGAGTGTTATCGGCTTAATGAGCGCGCTCTCAAAAAGGAAAGCAAATGCTAATGTTGTTGGTATTGTTGGGCTTGTTGAAAATATGACTGACGGTAACGCAATGAGACCTGGCGATGTGATAAAATCGATGTCAGGGAAAACTATTGAAGTTCTGAACACAGATGCAGAAGGACGGTTGGTACTTGCTGATATAGCAACATACGCTATTCAGAATTACAAGCCATCCGCTATAATAGACCTTGCAACTCTAACAGGGGCGATACTCGTTGCACTCGGTCAAGAAATGGCCGGGCTTTTCTGCAATAATGATGAATTAGCAGATAATTTAATAAATTCAGGAAAAAAAACAGGGGAACTTTTGTGGAGAATGCCAATCAATGAAAAGTATATGAAAATGATAAATTCCAAAGTTGCTGATATCAAAAATATTGGTGGAAGATATGCAGGGGCAATTACTGCAGCAGAATTCATTCATTATTTTGTTGAGGACATTCCTTGGGCTCATCTCGACATTGCTGGTACCTCAATTACAAGTCCAAAAAGCGATGTTAACGACAGCTGGGCATCGGGTTATGGCGTGAGATTGTTAAATCAATATATTCGAGACTGCATTGAAAATTAAATTTTCGTGATTGAAAATTTTATAGTTTCAGTATAAAAAAAATCAAAAACATAATAACTAGAGGTCTAAGATAATGACAACAGAGAGAACATTTTCCATAATTAAGCCTGATGCTACGAGACGTAATTTAATTGGAAAAATAATTACAAAGCTGGAGGATGGCGGGCTGCGTGTTATTGCGCAAAAAAAGATTCATTTAACAAAAGAGCAGGCGGAGCAGTTCTACTCCGTGCATAAAGAAAGACCTTTTTACAATGACTTGGTTCAATTTATGACATCTGGCCCCGTGGTCGTTCAAGTACTTGAAGGTGATAACGCGGTATTGAGGAATAGAGAATTAATGGGCGCTACTAATCCTGCAGACGCAGAACCAGGGACCATAAGGAGAGAATACGCAGAAAGTCTGGAAGCTAATTCTGTTCATGGCTCCGACAGTCTTGAAAATGCAAAAATCGAAATTGATTTTTTCTTTGGTGCTGACGAAATAGTTGGTTAGCAAATTCAATAGACTAATTCACGGCTTGGCTTATTTATCAAATCTAAATTCATCGGTTGCAATTCTTTTAAGAGTTTCAGGAAAGATAATGTGTTCCATTTTGAGAACCCGTGTTGCCAATGTATCCTCCGTATCATCTTTCAACACTGGAACGGTTGCCTGCATCAGAATTTGGCCGGAGTCAAGTTCACTTTCTACAATATGCGTTGTACACCCCGCTAATTGAACTCCATCATCTAATACTCTTTTGTGTGTATTTAAACCCTTAAAGTCAGGTAACAAAGAAGGGTGTATGTTAATTATTTGGTTATGCCAGGACTCAACAAAATCTTTTGTAAGAATTTTCATATATCCAGCGGTACATATAATCTCAATATTATTCTCTTTCAGGATAGTGGATATTTTACTGTCAAACTCATGATCATTTTGGAAATTTTTTCTGTTGAGTGATTCTGTCTGAATGCCATATGATTGCGCAATTTCAAGTCCGTACGCCTCTTTCTTATTTGAGATTACAAGTTCAACTGAGGCTGGAAATGTGGCGTCTTGGCAAGCCTTAATTAGCGCTTCCATATTTGATCCTCTACCAGAAATTAGAATTGCAACTTTTTTTTTGCTCATAAATTCAACTTGCCGCGATAAATTACAGGCTCCACCTCTTTTTTGATAACTTTCCCAATAAGCGCGAATGGAATGCCCTCACTTTCTAGGATATTTCTTGTATCTTCAAATTTTTCACAATCAAAAACCATTACAAGCCCAATCCCACAATTGAAGGTTTTCATGAGCTCCTCATCCTCAAGCTGGCTATTATGCTTAATCCATGAATAGAGAGGGGTAGATGGGTAATCGGATAATAAAATCTCAGATGAAAACTCTTCGCTTATTACCCGTGGTAGGTTTTCTGTTAAGCCACCCCCAGTAATGTGTGCCACGGCTTTAAGAGTATTTGTTCTTTTTGTTATGGTTTGCACTTCTTTTGTATAAATTCTTGTTGGTTCTAGCAAAAGTTTTATTAGTTTATTATCCCCAAGACTCTCTTTTTTAAGATCAATATTATTATTTGATATTATTTTGTGTACTAAAGAATAGCCATTTGAGTGAATTCCGCTTGATGGAAGCCCAACGATGACATCCCCTTCTTTGACGGGTAGTGGAAGTAATCTATCCCTCTCCACAGCACCGACACAAAAACCCGCTAAGTCATAGTGATTTTTTTTATAAAATCCAGGAAGTTCTGCGGTTTCACCGCCTACTAAAGCGCATCCGGCAATTTTACAACCCTTAGCAATTCCACGAAGCACATCTGCCGCTTGTGTTATATCTAATTTGCTTGTTGCAAAATAATCTAGGAAGAATAGGGGCTCACCTCCTTGAGCTAAAATATCGTTAACACACATCGCAACCAAATCAATACCAACAGTATCATGCACATTAGAGTCAAAAGCCAATTTAAGCTTTGTGCCCACACCGTCTGTTGCAGATACTAAAAGTGGATCTTTATAGTCTAATTTAGAAAGATCAAATATAGAGCCAAAACCGCCAAGCTTGCTATCAGCCCCATCTCGCCTTGTTTCTTTTACTATTGGGGATATTTCATTGATAAATCTATTTCCTTTATCAACATCAACTCCACTTGATTTATAGGTTATTTTTTTATTCTTATTAATCATTGAGGTTTATTTATTGATAAATTAAGTCAAAATTTTCTGACTTGCGTAATTAAATCAACTATTATTATATTACATTTGAATTTAGCATTGAACAGTTCTTTATTGATATAGATCTTAATTTGGATTTAAAAGTGGAAAAGCAGTTATATTTTGATATTGACGACGCCCCTTCTTTTGTTGAAGATAATTTTATTATTTCTTCATCTAATCAAAATGCCACAGATTATATATATAAATGGCCTAATTGGGCCTCGAATTGTGTTATCTTATTTGGTGATAGTGGTGTTGGTAAGAGTCATCTGGCAAATATATGGCATAACAAAGCACAGGCATTAAATGTTAGCTTGGAAAATATAGATTTTAAAGATGTACAAAAAAGAAAAAATATATTGATTGATGATTTTGAGTTATATTCTAA
>CAJWEW010000027.1 GCA_913030915.1 uncultured Rhodobiaceae bacterium | reverse complement strand
CGCTGCCCAATAGCAGAAAAGGCACCCAATAACATTGAGAATATAGAAAGCAAAATAAGTATTGACTGCCAGTCATCTATTAAGGTTGGCATAGCTGTGATTAATACCCTAACAATTAGACCGAGAGCTGCAATCTTTGGAGCAACTGCAAAGAAGGCCGTAACCGTTGTTGGAGAACCTTCATAAACATCAGGGGTCCACATGTGAAATGGGACTGCCGAAATTTTAAAGGCAAAACCCGCTAGCGCAAAAGCAACACCAACTAAAATACCGACATCATATTCCGATAAATTTGATGCAATCTCATTATAATATATAGATCCCGTATATCCATATATAAGCGATAGGCCGTAGAGGAGAATGCATGAAGACAGAGCTCCAAGAACAAAATATTTTAATCCAGACTCAGTTGATTTTGATGATTTATTTCGTATTGATGCTAAAACATAAAGAGGTAGGCTCTGTAATTCTATAGATAAGTAGAGCGATATTAAATCATTTGATGAAACCATAATCATCATTCCAACAACTGAAAGTAGGATTAAAATAATATATTCATATTTAAGTAGATTAATATTTTTTAGATAAATATTTGACACGACTAATATTATTATTGAAGAAATAAGTATCAATGCTTTCAAATATAAAGAGAAAGAATCTGTAACTAATGAGCCTCCAAAAGTGACCCCTTCCGGCACACTGCCTGTAACTATTAAAAATAAAACCAGTAATAGGCTCAGAATTGCCAGGCTAGAAATTGTAGCATAAGTCTTTTCATTTTTATTGAAAACACCAATTATTAATAGAGACATTGAGGCCATCGTTATGGCAAGTTCTGGTAAAACTGGTGTATATATTAAAAGGCTCATTTTAAGTTCCTGTTTCCAGATTAATACCAGCTAAATTGGATTGATACTGCTCAATTGCAAAATTATAATTATCAATTAAATTCGTTGTGCTTGCGGCAGTAAGATCAATTACCATATTCGGGTATACACCAAATAGGATAATTAGTAACACGAATGGCAATAAAATCATATACTCTCTCAAATTTAGGTCTAATAACTTTTCAATTTCATCATTTGTAATTACCCCAAAAATAACTCTTTTATATAACCAAAGGGCATAGACTGCAGACAAAATGACACCGGTGGTTGCAAAAAATGCAACATATAGATTTACTTTAAAGGCACCAAGTAATGTCAAAAATTCACCAACAAATCCGCTTGTTCCCGGTAGGCCAATATTTGCCATCGTAAATACAAGGAAAAAAGCTGCGTAGATTGGCATTTTCTTTACAACTCCTCCATACACTGCGATCTCTCTTGTGTGTAATCTGTCATAAATGACTCCAACCGATAAAAATAAGGCTGACGAGATTATACCGTGGCTAATCATTTGGAATATACCACCTTGAATTCCTTGATCTGTAAATGTAAATATTCCCATTGTTACAAAACCCATATGTGCCACAGAAGAATAAGCAATAAGTTTTTTTATATCTTCCTGAGCAATTGCAATAAAGGAGGTGTATATGATTGCAATCACAGAAAGAACAAAAACAAGGTCAGTAAAAACAAATGATCCGATTGGGAATAATGGAATAGAGAATCTCAATATGCCATACCCACCCATTTTTAATAAAACTCCTGCCAAAATTACAGACCCTGCCGTTGGCGCTTCAACGTGCGCATCAGGAAGCCATGTATGAACAGGAAACATTGGCATTTTTACAGCAAATGAAATAAAGAATGCCAGCCAGAGCCAGTTTTGGATGGCGTAATTAAAATCATACCCGCTTAGAATTGTGACATCCGTGGTGCCAGTGACTATGTATATATAAATAATTGCAATTAACATTAAGACTGACCCACTTAATGTGTACAAGAAAAATTTGAATGTTGCATAGACGCGTCTCGCACCGCCCCAAACACCAATAATAAGGAACATCGGAATAAGGCAAGCTTCAAAAAATAAATAAAATACTACGAGATCTAGGGCGCAAAATACCCCAATCATCAAAGACTCAAGTATTAGGAATGCAACCATATAATCTTTTATTTTAATACTTATGCTATTCCAGCTTGCTAAGACACAAAATGGCATGAGAAATGTAGTAAGTATTATTAAAAATAGTGAAATCCCATCAATCCCAACATGGTATGTAATATTTTCTGCTAACCATGCGTGTCTTTCAATGAATTGAAATTCTGGCGATAATTTATCAAAATTAAGCCATAAAAAAATTGAGGCCAGAAAATTGACTATGCTTGCATATAGAGCCACAATTTTGATATTTCTTTTACCAATTTCATCTTCGCCATTTATGAGCAAGATTGTCAACGATCCTAGTAAGGGGATTAGAATTATAGTCGATAATATTGGCCAATCCATTATTAACCCCTACCCAGAATTATATAAAATGTTACAATAAAAGTGAGGCCTATTATCATAGAGAAAGCATAATGATATATTAGACCTGATTGAAGTTGGACAATTTTCTTAGTAATTCTAACAACTTGCTTGGAAATCCCATCAGGACCGAATCTATTTATTATACTTTCATCCCCCTTCTTCCAGAATATCTTACCAACTAAAACGGCGGGGTTTACAAAAATAAAATTATAAATTTCATCAAAGTACCATTTGTTTAACAGAAAGCTATATAGAACCTCTTGGTCTTTTGCAATCTTTTGTGGAATATGCGGATTCCTGATGTATAAATAATAAGCTGTTGTTAAGCCGATAATCATCATAATTGTTGGTGACCATTTAATAAGATATGACACATCATGCAGCTCTTTTAATATGTAGTTATCTTTTAAGATGAATATTGAATTAGCCCAAAATTCTTTAAACCCTGCATATATGAATGAGTCATAGAATGCGTATCCTGAAAAAATTGATCCTATAACTAGTATAACTAATGGAATTAACATAATGTTTGGACTCTCATGTATGTGTGACATCACCTCTTCTGTTGCACGAGGTGTTCCATGGAAAGTCATAAAGATAAGTCTCCAAGAATAAAACGATGTCATTAATGCTGCAATTAGAAGCATAGTGAACGCGTATGAACTTATGCCGATATTTGAGACGTAAGCCGCCTCAACAATTGCATCTTTTGAGTAAAATCCTGCCATACCAAATAGACCGGGAATACCAAATCCAGTCAGTGCCAGTGTTCCTATCAGCATAAAAATATAAGTTTTTGGTATAAACTTTCTTAGGCCGCCCATATACCTCATGTCTTGTTCGTTAGACATTGCATGAATTACGGAACCTGCGCCCAAGAATAATAATGCTTTAAAAAACGCATGAGTAAATAAATGGAAAATTCCGACCTGATATGCCCCAACCCCGAGGGCGACAAACATATAGCCAAGCTGTGAACACGTAGAATAAGCTATAACTTTCTTAATATCATTCTGAACCAAAGCAACAGAAGCTGCAAAAATTGCAGTTGTCGCCCCAATGAAAACTATGAACGACATTATTGATGGCGCAAGCTCATACAGGGGCGAGCATCTTGCAACTAGAAATACGCCGGCTGTTACCATTGTAGCCGCATGTATTAGTGCGGAAACAGGCGTTGGCCCTTCCATGGCATCAGGTAACCAGGTATGTAAGAGAAATTGTGCCGATTTTCCCATTGCCCCAATAAAGAGTAAGAAACAAATAAAGGGAATAGCACCAATTGTATAACCAAATATATTGATCTTCTTTTCTATTAGATCAGATGCATTTGAAAATACAGTATTAAAATCAAGCGAGCCAAAGAAATAAAAAATGCAGAATATACCAAGTGCAAAGCCGAAGTCACCAACCCTATTTACAATAAACGCTTTTATTGCAGCATTATTAGCACTCTCCTTGTGATGCCAAAAACCAATAAGTAGATAGGATGCTAATCCAACTCCTTCCCATCCAAAAAATAACTGAAGAAAATTATTTGATGTCACAAGCATTAACATTGCAAATGTGAATAATGATAGATAAGAAAAAAATCGCGGTCTTGAATTATCGTTATGCATATATCCGATTGAATAGAAATGAACAATAGCAGATACAGTATTAACAACCACCAGCATAACTGCAGTAAGCGTATCAACACGAATTGACCAACTCAAATCCAAAGTTCCAGAAGTAAGCCACTTTAAAATAACTACAACTTGATCATTCTTACCATCGACCCACCCAACATTCAAAAGAACGTACCACGATAACATTGCTGAGATTGCGACCAATATTGAAGTTATTAATTCAGAGTTTCTCGCACCAATTGTTTTACCAAAAAGACCCGTTAATATTGCACCTATAAGTGGCAAAAAAACAATGGCGGTGTATAACATGACTATTAACCCTTCATCTCGGTTATGTCCTCTACAGCAATTGAGCCCTTATTCCTGAAATAGATGACTAAAATAGCGAGACCAATTGCGGCCTCCGCAGCTGCAACTGTGAGAACTAATAATGAAAATATCTGCCCTGTGACATCATTTAAATATGTTGAAAATGCAACCAGGTTAATGTTTACCGCTAGCAACATTAACTCTATTGACATCAATATAATAATTATATTTTTCTTGTTTAGAAAAACTCCAAAAATACCAATTACAAATAGTATTGATGCAAGTGCGAGATAGTTATTAATGGCAATCATATTCCACTTCCTGGTTTCATATCTATATTTTCAATTGAGTTCTCAGCATCCCTTTCGACTTGCTTGTTTATATCCTGCCTTTTTGCAGAAGGGCGATGATTAACCGTAAGAACGATCGCCCCTATCATAGATGCCAAAAGTATTAAACCAGCCAATTGAAAGAACAAAATATTATCTGTGTACAGCACTAAGCCAATCATTTCCGTATTTGAGTACTGCATATCTTTGCTTATAATTGAGCTATCTGTTACCGAATAATCACGCTTCCATGTGAATAATACTAGCATAAGCTCAGCCAATACAATGACTCCGATAGTCATTCCGATGGGTAAATAACTTATCACTGATGTTGAAATTGATTTAAATTCAACATCAAGCATCATTACCACAAATAAGAAGAGGACTGCTACAGCCCCAACGTAAACAATGACTAGTATGAAGGCTAGAAATTCTGCTCCTAATATGAGAAATATCCCAGCAGAATTAAAAAAGCATAAAATTAGAAAAAGGACAGAATGTACCGGATTACGAGATAATATTACCATGAAAGCGGAAGCTATCATAATAAATGAGAACAAATAAAATAATAAGCTCACTACAATCATTTGTTTTACCTATATTTTGCGTCAAGCTCAATATTTTTTGAGATTGCCTCTTCCCATCTGTCTCCGTTCGAGAGTAATCTCTCTTTATCGTAATATAATTCTTCTCGGGTTTCTGTTGCAAACTCAAAATTAGGACCTTCTACAATGGCGTCAACTGGGCAGGCTTCTTGGCAATACCCACAGTATATACACTTTACCATATCAATGTCATAACGGGTTGTTCTTCTTGTACCATCGTTTTGACGAGGCCCTACTTCGATTGTAATAGCCTGTGCAGGACATATTGCTTCACAAAGTTTACAACCAATACACCTCTCCTCACCATTGGGATATCTTCTAAGCGCATGCTCTCCTCGAAACCTTGGGGAGAGCGAACCCTTCTCGAATGGATAGTTGATTGTCGCTTTGGGCTTAAAAAAGTAACGCATTGCAAGCCTAAAGGCGCGTATAAATTCAATTAATAAAAAACTTCTAAGAACCCTTATAATACTTTTCATTTATTATATTATCCTATTTAAAAAATACAACGAATGTTGCTGTTGCTGCAACCATCACAAGTGAGAGAGGCAGAAAAACTTTCCAACCCAATCTCATTAATTGGTCATACCTGTATCTTGGTACCATCGCTTTAACCATTGCGAACATAAAGAACATAAAACATACTTTTATCACAAACCAAACAAAACCAGGAATAAAATCGAGAATAGGCAATGGCGCATGCCATCCACCCAGAAATAAAATAGTTGCAAAGGCGCACATTAAAACAATCGACACATATTCACCAAGCATGAACATTAGATAGGGTGTGGATGAGTATTCCACCATAAAACCCGCAACAAGTTCTGACTCAGCTTCTGGTAGATCAAATGGAGGTCTATTTGTTTCGGCCAAGGCAGAAATAAAAAAAACAATAAACATTGGGAACAGCGGGATGAAATACCAATTTAAAATTCCGTAATCACCTGATTGGGCGTTCACAATATCACTTAAATTAAGCGAGCCACTCAATAAAATAACTGTAATTATCACAAATCCAATAGACACCTCGTAAGATACCATTTGAGCGGCAGATCTGAGAGCGCCAAGGAAAGGGTATTTGGAGTTAGATGCCCAGCCACCCATGATAATCCCGTAGACACCCAAAGACGAAATTGCCAGAATATAGAGTACACCTATATTAATATCGGCTAAAACAATGCCTGCATCAAATGGGATTACAGCCCATGCAGAAATCGCAAAAACGGTTGTTACAAAGGGCGCAAGCAAAAAAACCGCTTTATCAGCTTTGGTGGGGATTACAACCTCTTTTAGTACAAACTTTAATAGGTCTGCAAAAGATTGCAATAAACCGAATGCACCGACAACATTTGGACCCCGTCTCATTTGCACAGCTGCCCATATTTTGCGATCTGCTAACAATAGGAATGCTATTGTAATTAATAGTGAAGTTATCAAAAAGACACTCTTGGCCGCGATGATTGCAGCGGGATAAAAGTACGTTGATAATAAATTATCCATTTTTAATCTCTATGCCATTCTTTTGCATACTGCATTCTCCCATTACCTTGCTTGATCTTGCTATAGAATTTGTAAGATAATAATCAGTTATAGTATTTGAGAATACATCACCATTTAACTTCTGTTTTTGACTGGATAGGCGATCTAAACACTGAAAAGTATTTTTTTCTATATGATTGATATTTGTGAATATCGGATACTCCTTTCTAAGACTATCTCTGACATCCTCAAAATTAATATAGTTTAGTGATTTTTTTATTCTTTTTGATATTTCAACAATTATTTTCCAATTATCTCTTGCATCTCCCGGCGGGAATACTGCACGGTTTGTCTCCTGTAATCTGCCCTCAGTATTCATGTATAGACCATTTTTTTCTGTGTAGCAGGCTCCAGGAAGAACTATATCCGCACCTGATGCGCCTTTATCTCCATGGCTTCCAATATATACAGTATGCTTGTTTTTAGTATTGACCTCATCGGCATCGAGAAGGAAAAGTAATTCTATCTCTTTAGATATAGCCATTTGTTGCGCGCTATCTTTTTCATCCCGAGGAAGGAAGTCAAGATCTAGGCCAGCAACCCGCGACGCATATTTATGCAAAACAGCAACTCCATTCCAATCCTCTCGGATTGAGCCTGTTTTTTCTGCGCATTCAATTACTTTTGATAAAATAACCATTCCATCATCTCTTAAGAATACATCATCACCCAATAGCCAGATAATATTTTTGGAGTTATTTAATGAAATATTTTTGAGATCAATGCTCTTTGGTGAGTCCCCAAGGTATGTATAATCGTAGGTTAAATCGTGCTTTTCTCCTACAAGATACACATTTAACAGACCAGTGAGCCATCTCTTACGAATACGAGCATTCAAAACAGGAGACTCCATTCTTGGATTTGAGCCAATAATAACTATTGCGTCGGCACTTTCAATGCCAGCGATGGTTGGATTGAAAATGTATGATGATCTTCCATATTGATTTCCCAGAATTGATCCATCTTGCCTACAGTCGTACTTATTTGAACCAATCTTTTCCATTAATTTCTTCATAAGAAACATTTCTTCTGCCGAAACCATATCACCTGCTATTGCCCCAATCTTACTTGGATCAGTTTTTTTTATTAGTTCTGTTAGTAATGTTAAGGCTCTATCCCATGATACTGCAATCAATTTACCATTTTCTCGAATGTATGGAGTATCGATTCTCTGTGTTTTTAAGCCATCCCAAATAAATCTAGTTTTATCTGATATCCACTCCTCATTTATTTCCTCATTGTACCTTGGCATAATACGCATTACCTCAGAACCTTTCGAGTCGATCCTTATATTGGAACCTATACCATCCATAACATCTATGGACTCCGTTTTCCTTAGTTCCCACGGTCTAGCATGATATTCGTAAGGTTTTGATGTTAATGCACCAACAGGGCAAAGATCAATAATATTTCCTTGTAGCTCTGAAGACATTCCCTTTTCTAGATAGGTTGTTATCTCCATATTTTCTCCCCTATGTATTGCTCCCAGCTCTTCAGTACCGGCAACCTCTGATGTAAACCTCACACATCTTGTACAGTGTATACATCTGGTCATTGTTGTTTTTACTAACGGACCGATATTCTTGTTATCAACAGCTCTCTTGTTCTCTTTATATCTGCTTTTGTTAATTCCGTAATGTAATGCTTGATCCTGTAAGTCACACTCACCACCTTGATCACATATTGGACAATCTAATGGATGATTAACCAAGAGAAATTCCATTGCACCTTTTCTAGCATTATGCACCTGGTCTGTGTTTGTTAGAACTTCGGGTAACTCCCCATTTGGCCCTGGTCTTAAATCAGAGAGAGAGAAATGACATGAGGCAACAGGTTTTGGGGCACCCTTAACTTCTACTAAACACATTCTACAGTTTCCGGCTATTGATAATTTATCATGATAGCAAAATCTCGGCACCTCAATGTCAGTTTGCTCCAACGCCTGAATTAGAGTCAAGTTTTCCTCAAACTCAAACTCACTACCATTGATCAGTATTTTAATTGACATCGAATACCCTCTGTACTTGTCTATCTTCTATTTCGTGCCTGAAGTGCCTTATCAGACCCTGTATTGGCCATGCGGCCGCATCCCCTAGTGCACAAATTGTATGACCTTCGACTTGCTTGGTAACTTGTAATAAAGTGTCAATTTCATCTACAGATGCATTACCTTTTGCCATCCTATCCATAACTCTCCACATCCACCCTGTACCTTCACGACAGGGAGTGCATTGACCACAACTTTCGTGTTTGTAAAAGTAACTAAGCCTCGCTATTGCTCGAACAATATCTGTTGATTTATCCATTACAATCACAGCTGCTGTACCAAGTCCAGATTGCAATTCTTTTAATGTGTCGAAATCCATCGATAAGTTCTGGCACAAATCTGATGGCAAGCAAGGCACTGAGGATCCACCAGGAATTACTGCAAGTAAATTATCCCATCCACCTCGAACTCCACCGGCATGTTTTTCCAGTAATTCTCGCAAGGTAATCCCCATTTCTTCTTCAACATTGCATGGAGTGTTAACATGACCCGATATGCAGAATAATTTTGTACCTGTATTATTGGGCTTTCCAAGAGATGCAAACCATCCCCCACCTCTTCTAAGTATTTCTGGGGCAACCGCAATAGATTCAACATTATTTACTGTAGTTGGGCATCCATACAAACCGCAGTTTGCGGGAAATGGCGGTTTTAACCTTGGCATCCCCTTCTTGCCTTCAAGGCTTTCAAGCAATGCAGTCTCTTCACCGCAAATATAAGCACCAGCACCATGATGGACATAGATATCAAAATCCCAACCGGACTGGCATGCATTTTTTCCAACCAGACCAGCATTGTAGGCTTCATTTATTGCATTTTGAAGGGAATACCTCTCATTGACATACTCGCCTCGAACGTAGACATAACAGGCATGTGCATTCATTGCAAAGGATGCAAGCAGGCACCCCTCAATAAATTGATGGGGCTCATTCCTCAAAATTTCTCTATCTTTACATGTACCTGGCTCAGACTCGTCAGCATTAACAACGAGATAATGCGGACGATCTTTTACTTCCTTAGGCATAAATGACCACTTTAGACCAGTGGGGAAACCTGCGCCCCCTCTGCCTCTGAGCCCAGACGCCTTCATTTCATCAATAATCCAATCGCGACCTTTAAGAATTAAAGTCTTTGTATTATCCCAATTTCCTCTTCGGAGAGCAGATTCTAGATTTGGACTATTATTACCATATATATTTGTAAATATTTTATCTTCTATTTTTAGCATATTAAGCTCCAAGCCCTGGCTTTTTTCTTGCCTTTGATATTTTTTCTATTTCATCCTGGGTTAACATCTTTATATTCTTATCAATTGGCGCCGATGTTAGCCTGTCTTTATATGACCCAGACCTGATCTCTTTACCCGCCCTAAGATCATCAATTATATTCTTAAGATCAGTTGCATTCAAATCTTCGTAATAATCATCATTTATTTGAACTATGGGCGCATTGCAACATGCCCCGAGACACTCTACCTCTACCCATGATAAATTATCCTTTGATACTGAATTCTGTTCTCCAATTTCTTCATATAGCAGATTTTTTAACTCATCTGACCCAGACAGCATGCATGGTGTTGTACCGCACATTTGAAAATGATGAGCACCAACCGGAATTAGGTTAAACATAGTATAGAATGTAGCAATCTCCATTACACGAATTTGAGGAAGATCCAAGAATTTGGCGATATAATTGATTATTTCAGGCGTTAGCCAACCTTTATTTTGTTTCTGAGCTATCCACAAAATGGATATAATTGCTGATCCTTCTCTACCTTTGGGATATTTATTAATTTCGTATTCAGCGAGGGATAAATTCTCTTTACTAAAACAAAAGTCATTATTTTCTTTTTTTATATTTGACATATTATATTACCGATCCACTTCGCCAAAGACAATATCAAGAGAGCCAAGAACGGCCGAAACATCAGCAAGCATATGCCCCCTGCACATGTAATCCATTGCTTGCAAATGAGCAAAACCCGGTGCCCTGATTTTACAGCGATAAGGTTTGTTTGAGTCATCTGAAACTAGATATACACCAAATTCTCCTTTTGGCGCTTCAACGGCTCTATAAATCTCTCCTTTTGGAACATGATATCCCTCTGTGTACAATTTAAAGTGATGTATCAGGGCTTCCATTGACTCTTTCATTTCAGCTCTTTTAGGAGGGAATAGCTTATTATTTTCTGTAGATACTGGGCCAAACTCTTTTCTTAACATCCCTATGCATTGTGACATGATTCTTAATGATTGCTTCATTTCTTCCACTCTTAAGAGATATCTATCGTAACAGTCGCTATTCCTTCCAACAGGAATTTCAAATTGTAGTTCAGAATATATTTCATAGGGCTGAGATCTTCTCAGATCCCAGGGAATACCAGTCCCCCGTATCATTACTCCTGAAAAACCATATTGTTGAGCGTCTTCTTGACTTATATATCCAATATCAACATTTCTTTGCTTAAAAATTCTATTCTCAGTCAAAAGCTCTTCAATATCACTTATAACTGCGGGATGGGTTTCGATAAAACTCTCAATATCATCAATTAAATCATCTGGTAGATCTTGATGTACACCACCGGGACGAAAATATGCTGCATGCATCCTACTTCCTGATGCCCTTTCATAAAAGCACATCAATTTTTCACGTTCTTCAAAGCCCCAAAGTGGGGGAGTCAAGGCTCCGACATCCATTGCTTGTGTGGTGATATTCAGTAGATGTGATAATATTCGTCCAATTTCTGAGTATAGCACTCTAATTATTTGTCCACGACGTGGTACCTCAATACCTAATAGAGACTCCACCGCAAGAGAGAATGCATGCTCTTGGTTCATAGGCGCAACATAGTCAAGACGATCAAAATATGGCACCGCCTGAGTATACGTCTTATTTTCAATGAGCTTTTCTGTACCGCGATGCAGAAGCCCTATGTGGGGGTCAACACGATCAACAATCTCACCATCAAGCTCAAGTACCAACCTCAAGACTCCATGAGCTGCAGGATGCTGCGGGCCAAAATTTATTGTGAATGTATTATCTTTTCTTACGTTAGTC
>CAJWEW010000026.1 GCA_913030915.1 uncultured Rhodobiaceae bacterium | reverse complement strand
TTAATTTTATTCTTTTCTAGATATTTCTCTAATTCATTAGGTATTATAATAAATACTTCATTTATCTCTCTTTTCCATGGTTGCTCTATAAAGTCAAATTTCTTCAATTCTTTGCTTAATTTAGTTGCTTGATCATTTGCTTTTTTTGCAAGCTCCAGCCAGAGGTTATTCTCGAGATAGCCAATAATTTGTGCTGATAGATATCTCATTTTTGATAAGAGATGTCCTGATCTCTTTAAATATTGATTCATATTTTCACATAGGCTTTTGTCGAAGAATAAAACCGCTTCAGCTGACAAGGTTCCATTTTTTGTTGTGCCAAATGATAATACATCGACACCCAACTCCCAAGTTAGATCTGATGGATTTTTGTTCGTTGCGGCAACTACATTTGCAAAGCGTGCGCCGTCCATATGAATATTTAAATTTTTCTGTTTTGCTATTTTAAAAATACGGTCAATCTCTCTTTTTTTATAGATTGTCCCACATTCTGTTGCTTGCGAGATACTTAGGCTTGATGCGACCATATCAAATTTATCATTGGGATGACTAGATACAGTTCTATTCAAATTTTCGGCAATAATTTTCCCTTCCATAGTTGGAATTGGAAATAGTTTAGCACTATTTGAAAAGAACTCTGGTGCATTGCATTCTTCAAGATATATATGACTGTCTGCACCACAAAATATTGTGCCAAATGGAGGAGTGATATTTGATAATGCAAGAGAGTTTGCAGCAGTGCCGGTTGAAACAAAAAAAGATGACAGATCCTTGTCGAAGGTTTTTGATAATAGATCGCAAGCCTTTTCGGTCAACTGATCGCTGCCATAAGAGGCAATAGTACCCTTATTCGCGTCAACAAGAGCATTAATAATTTGGTCTGGCACTGAGTGCACATTATCACTTCTAAAATCAATCATAATTAAATATCATTCATATTAAGGTGTTTTGAAAAAAATTGTTCTTCAGCAAAACGGCATTTATCAATT
Source organism: uncultured Rhodobiaceae bacterium (assembly GCA_913030915.1). Taxonomy (GTDB): domain Bacteria; phylum Pseudomonadota; class Alphaproteobacteria; order Rhizobiales; family TMED25; genus TMED25. The sequence goes on along the minus strand of CAJWEW010000026.1, from coordinate 11,438 downwards.
GTCTCTTTCATTCGAAAACCATGACCCTCATTCTCAAATAGGTACATTCTTGCATCTATGCCATTTAAAATCAATTTATCATATATTTTCTTTGTTTGATCAGGTTGTACAACTGGATCTTTCATCCCTTGAAAGAATATTATTGGGGTTTTTATTTTTTCAATTTTTAATATTGGTGATCTTGACTGCAAAAGACTTTCAAGATTTGATTTATTTTTATTAACACCGATTAGACTATTTGTATAACCAGACTCAAACTTGTGTGTATCATTTAAAAGTCCCCCAAGATCACTGACGCCATAATAACAACTTGCACATACTACATCAATGTTTTCACACAAACTGTTAAGTAAGGTAAAACCACCAGCACTCGATCCTTTAAGTATAATCTTTTTTGGATCATAGAGTCCCATTTCCGGTAAGTAATTTATTACGTCAATAACGTCCTGTGTATCATAAATACCCCAATTACCGTTCAGGGATTTCCTGTAATTTATACCATAATTTGTACTACCTCTATAATCTATTTCAATAAATCCAAACCCTCGATCTTGCCAGTATTTTCTCTCTTTTGAATAGGTATAGTTTGAGCAGCTCGTCGGACCACTGTGTATTTTTATAATGGCGGAACCATTTTTTTTTCGCTTATTAGGCTCAAAGTAATTGATATAGCAGTTACTCACAAACTTTGTTTGATACATCTTTCTATTTATATTTATTTTTTTTGGAGGGAGTTTTGCAGTATTTAAATAAAATATTTCATCACTAGAATTTTCCGTCGAACCTGAAAATATAACGAAACTATCTTTCACGCAAAATTGGTCAGATATAAAATTAAAGTCATACTCATCAAATTTATTTTGCATTCTATCAATAATAATCTGTTTCATACGTCCTTCCCTCCAACCAGACGCAAAAATCAATTGATCGCTAATTATTTTGTAACTGGATAGACCTGTCACCCATAATGGTTTCAATAGATCAACCGGCAAATCAATAATAAGATTTTTGCCTTTATCTTTGTATTGGAATAATTTTCCTCTATCTAAATCTTCGCGAACATAAATTACATTATCCCCGTACCATTCAGGCTGAAAAATAGAGTAGCCAAGCCCGCCATCTACGTATTGAATATTACTGACGACTCCCTGGGCTGAAAGAGATGCTAAAATCAGTTTTGAGGCCTCCCAAGGCATGAAAGGCAGATCCCATTCTAGCCATAATAGCTTTAATCCATCACTTGATATTTTAAGATTTGAATAGAATGACGCTCCTGATATTATTTTTTTTAGATTATTACTAGTATCCTCAAGGTTCAAATATGCTATGTAATTGATGGGATACTTACTACCGCAACTGTTGTCATCCTCAACAACAAAGTACAGATGATTTTTATACGCGGCAATTTCACCAATTTTAACCTTTCGGAGGTTAGTAATTTTAGTTATTTTTTTATTTTTAATTTGGTAAATATTCTGATCATCGCTGTTCACAAAAAAAATTTGCCATTCATCAACATGATATGGTATTCCGCCATATTCATGTATTTTACTTTTTACATTAAATTCGTTGCCAGTTAAATTAATTGAGCACGAGTCTTCAAAATTGTACTGGATTATTGAACATAAGCCGCCTTTATTTGTGTCTCTCTCAATCCAATATATATTTTGGGAATTTGATAATGGATAATTTTTTTTGCATGTCTTTTGCGCATAAATATTTTCATATTCAGACGCATGATCATGAATTATGTCTTCACCCTTGTTTTTTTCTGTTAGATTCTTCATTACAATTATTGAGCATAGTATAAAATAGGCTCAGGGCGAATAAATTAATCTATTTTTTAAGGAATATAATCTAGATTTTTTGATATAAATTATTATATAAAACGTATATCTGTTATAGTTATTTACAGTAATTCTAAGAAATTGGTACTTGATGTTTAGACACATAGAAAATAATGTAAAAGAAACAATCGATAATGGCTTATATGACCCAAAGAATGAACATGATGCCTGTGGTATTGGGTTTGTTGCTAATATCAAAAATAGTAGATCGCATCAAATTGTCAAAGATGGGCTATCAATACTCGCAAATTTAGTTCATCGTGGTGCTGTTGGCGCCGATCCAAAAGCTGGTGATGGTTGTGGAATTTTAACGCAGATACCTGACGATTTTCTCCGAAAAGTGATGACCAATAAAGGAGTCGATTTGCCTCCAGTTGGGCATTATGGTGTTGGTAATTTATTTCTACCCAAGAATAAAGCTAAAAGAGAAAAATACCTTGCTCAAATAAAAGACATTGTGAAGGGTGAAGGTCTGGAGATAATAGCTCTAAGGGATATTCCGGTTAACAACGAGGGTCTTGGTTATTCGGTAAAACCAACAGAACCTCATCATCTGCAAATGTTTGTTCGTGCTAAAGATACAGATATCAGTGCAGACGCACTAGAGAGAAAGTTATATGTTACAAGAAAGAATATTTATCGTATTTTTCTTGGTAAACAAACAAGTCCAATTGAAGATTTTTATATGTGTTCACTTTCGTCGAAAACATTGTTGTACAAAGGCTTGTTATTATCAGATCAACTTGCCGATTATTTTCTTGATTTGAAAGATGAGTCTTTCAAGTCTGCGCTAGCACTAGTTCATCAGAGATTTTCAACAAACACCTTTCCAACATGGAGTTTGGCCCAGCCTTTTAGAATGATATGCCATAACGGTGAAATCAACACATTGAGAGGAAATGTCAATTGGTTAAAAGCACGCTTGGCATCTCTCAAGTCAGATCTACTTGGGGATGATATAAAAAAAATATGGCCGATTGTGGTTGATGGTCAGTCAGATTCTGCCAGCTTTGATAATGTCCTAGAGCTGCTAGTAAACAGTGGATATTCGATATCACACGCCATGATGACGATGATACCAGAAGCTTGGACTGGAAATGATATAATGCCTAAAAACAGAAAAGCTTTTTATGAACATCAAGCATCAATGATGGAGCCTTGGGATGGACCGGCTGCAATGGCATTTACTGATGGAGCTCAAGTTGGTGCCACCCTCGATAGAAATGGGCTAAGACCTGCTAGATATTTCATCACAGATGATGATAGGGTTATTTTATCTTCTGAAATGGGGGTGCTACCCGTTGATGAAGAAAATATTATTGAGAAGTGGAGATTGCAACCTGGCAAGATGCTACTAATTGACCTAGAAAAAGGTGAAATAATTTCTGATGATAAGCTTAAAGATGATATGGCTAATGCTCATCCATATGAAGATTGGCTCTCAAAGAGTCAGGTTATCCTGGAGGATCTTCCAGCAGTTGGTGAAGTAAAACAATTTGTAAATAAAGATATACTCAGCCTTCAAAAAGCCTTTGGATATACACAAGAAGACCTAAAGTTCTTACTATCCCCAATGGTTGCAACCGGACAAGAGGCAATTGGCTCTATGGGTAATGATGTGCCGATTTCGTCTTTGTCAGACAAATCAAAATCACTGTTTACCTATTTCAAGCAGTTATTCGCACAAGTTACAAACCCCCCAATAGACCCAATCAGAGAAGAATTAGTTATGTCACTTGTATCCTTCATCGGACCTAGACCGAATCTTCTTGATCCACACAAAAACTCATCATTAAAAAGGCTTGAAGTCAGGCAGCCAATATTAACAAATGAGGATCTAGAAAAAATAAGATATGTCAGTGAATTATCTGAAAATTATTTTCGAGCCATAACACTTGATATTACATTTGGTAATGAAAATCCTCATGTAAACCTCTCTGAAATAGTTCAAAAACTATGCGAAAAAGCGGTAAAGGCTGTAGAAGATGGGTACAATATTATAATCCTATCTGATCGATTCACCAACGACTCGCGAGTTCCGATACCTTCACTTCTTGCAACCTCTGCTGTACACCATTATTTGATCAAAAAAGGACTGAGAACCTCTGTCGGGATTGTGGTAGAGACAGGAGAGGCGAGAGAAGTACACCATTTTTGTACATTGGCAGGTTATGGTGCCGAGGCAATAAACCCGTATTTAGCCTTCGAAACTACCGAACAAATTAGAATTTCATTAGATGAAGAAATTTCGAAAGAAGAGTCTCAAATTCGTTTTATCAAGGCGATTGACAAGGGCATTCTCAAAGTTATGTCTAAAATGGGCATTTCAACTTACCAATCATATTGTGGGGCACAAATATTTGATGCAATCGGACTTGATAAAAGTGTCATTGACGAATATTTCACTGGCACACATTCTCAAATTGGTGGGGTAACAATTGATGACATTGCTAAAGAAACAATAGCGAGACATCAAAGTGCCTATGATAGTCCCGATATCCTCAAGATTACGCTTGATGTCGGTGGAGAATATGCGCAGAGAAATAGAGGTGAAGATCATGCTTGGAATTACAATACAATAAGCTCACTTCAACATGCCGTCCGGGGTAATGCCCAAGATGAATATAACAAATATGCAGCTGAAATTAATGAACAAGATAGACGTTTGCTGACTATAAGAGGCTTAATGAAGATAAAAGAGGCTAAAGAGGACAGTAGGAAGAGTATAAAAATTGAAGAAGTTGAGCCGGCAAAAGAAATTGTAAAAAGATTTTCTACAGGTGCAATGTCATTTGGCTCAATTAGCAGAGAAGCACACACAAATCTTGCTATAGCTATGAATAGAATCGGTGGAAAATCAAACACCGGTGAGGGTGGCGAGGAAGTAGACAGATTTATTCCTCTAGCAAATGGAGATACAATGCGCTCTGCAATAAAACAAGTAGCGTCAGGGCGTTTTGGTGTTACTGCCGAATATCTAACTAATGCTGATATGATTCAAATCAAAATGGCGCAGGGTGCAAAACCTGGTGAGGGAGGTCAGCTGCCCGGACATAAAGTAGATGCAGTTATCGCAAAAGTTAGATACTCAACACCAGGCGTTGGCTTGATATCACCACCACCACATCATGACATATACTCAATAGAAGACCTAGCACAACTCATTTACGATTTGAAGAATGCAAACCAAGAAGCACAAATCAGTGTAAAACTTGTATCTGAAGTTGGTGTGGGAACTGTTGCAGCAGGTGTTGCAAAGGCTAAATCCGATCACCTCACAATATCTGGTTACGAGGGTGGAACTGGAGCAAGCCCATTAACATCAATTAAGCACGCAGGTTCCCCGTGGGAAATTGGGATCAGTGAAACCCATCAAACTTTGGTTCTCAACAAATTAAGAAATCGAATTACTGTTCAAGTGGACGGTGGGCTGAGGACCGGTAGAGATGTAATCATTGGGGCTTTACTTGGGGCTGATGAGTTCGGCTTTTCAACAGCACCACTAGTTGCATCCGGTTGCATCATGATGAGGAAATGTCATTTAAATACTTGCCCAGTTGGTGTGGCAACGCAGGATCCTGAGTTGAGAAAGAGATTTACCGGTACTCCTGAGCATGTCGTAAATTACTTCTTTTTTGTTGCAGAGGAAGTTAGAAAATACATGGCTGAAATGGGATTTAAGACATTCAACGAAATGATCGGTCAAAGCCAGATGCTCGATAAAAAGGATGTAATTGAGCAGTGGAAAGCGAAGGGAATAGACCTAAGTCGAATTCTTTACAAGCCTGAAACTGGCAAAAGTGAAAAAGTCTATAAAACTGAGTCTCAAGATCATAATCTTGCTAGCGTCTTGGATAATGAGCTTATTCGTCTGAGTGCGTCAGCAATCAAGGATCAAGTGCCAGTAATGATTGAAAAAGTAATAACCAATGTTGACAGGTCAACCGGCGCAATGCTATCAAATCAAATCGCTAAAAAATATGGTCACAAAGGGCTACCAGAGGATACAATACACTTGAAATTGACAGGTACCTCAGGTCAAAGTTTTGGAGCTTTTGTGTCACACGGCGTTAAAATTGAGCTGATCGGTGAGGCAAACGATTATGTAGGAAAAGGTTTATCCGGTGGAAAACTGATTGTTTATCCGAATCCAAAATCAAAAATTAATCCAAACAAAAGTATGATTGTCGGTAATACTGTTCTCTATGGTGGTATCAGTGGGGAATGCTACTTTAGGGGGATAGCTGGGGAGCGTTTTGCGGTTCGGAACTCTGGTGCAATTGCAGTTGTTGAAGGAACAGGAGATCATGGCTGTGAGTACATGACCGGCGGGTGTATAGTTATACTCGGAGAGACAGGAAGAAATTTCGCAGCTGGTATGTCAGGCGGTGTTGCCTACGTATTAGACGAATTTGATAGGTTTACGACGAGATGTAACCTATCAATGGTTGAACTCGAACCAATTATAGCAGAAGATGATTTATTAGAAAGGCTTCAACATCAGGGAGGTGACCTTGAAACAAAGGGAAAAGTTGATATATTAAAGTCGATGACGAAATTTGATGCTGAAAGAATATACAAACTAGTTCAAAACCATTATACTTATACAGGCTCTGATAAAGCAAAACAAGTATTAGATAATTGGGATGAATTCTTGCCTAAGTTTGTTAAAGTGATGCCAGTAGACTATAGGCGGGCTTTGATTGAGATTGAAAAACAAAAACTTGAATTAGTGAACTAAGTAAATACGATTGAAAAGGTTATTTAATGGGAAAAGTTACCGGTTTTCTTGAAATTGACAGGCATGATAGGAAATATAAGCCTGCCGCTGATAGAGTCAGGAATTACAATGAGTTTGTAATTCCACTCAGTGACTCAGAAACAAAAAAACAAGCTGCGAGATGTATGGATTGTGGTATTCCATTCTGTCATAACGGTTGCCCAGTAAACAATCAAATTCCCGACTGGAATGATCTGGTGTATACTGGAAACTGGGAAGAAGCCGCTTCAAATCTACATTCAACTAATAATTTTCCAGAATTTACAGGGAGAATTTGCCCTGCACCATGTGAGGCATCGTGCACATTAAATATAACAGATGAGCCGGTTACAATTAAGACAGTCGAATGTGCTATTGTAGATAAGGCATGGCAAAATGGCTGGATCAGACCCATTATATCCTCTGTCAAAACAGATAAACGAATTGCAATAATTGGTTCAGGGCCAGCTGGACTTGCTGCGGCCCAACAGTTAGCAAGACAAGGGCATTCTGTAAGTGTGTATGAAAAGAATTCAAAGGCAGGTGGGTTATTAAGATATGGAATTCCAGACTTCAAAATGGAAAAACACCATATTGATAGAAGAGTTGAACAAATGGAAGCTGAAGGAGTAAACTTCCATTTTAATAAAAATATTGGAGACGATATAAAATTTGCTGAAATTCAAGAAGATTATGATGCAATAATACTTACGGGTGGTTCAGAAAAACCACGTGATTTAATTATTGAAGGAAGGGACCTGGACGGCGTGCATTTCGCAATGGATTTCTTACCGATGCAAAATAGAATAGTATCATATGAAATATCTGATAATGAACGCACCATATCAGCAAATGGCAAGCATGTTGTTGTCATAGGAGGTGGTGATACAGGATCTGATTGCATCGGAACTTCCTTTAGACAGGGCGCTCTATCAGTGACGCAGCTTGAAATCATGCCAGAGCCACCAGAAAAAGAAAATAAAGAATTGACGTGGCCATTTTGGCCGCTAAAGATGAGAACATCCTCAAGTCAGGCTGAAGGGGCAGCTCGTGACTTCTCTGTCTTGACTGAAAGTTTTAAAGGTACTGACGGCGTTCTCACTGGCTTAAATTGCATAAGAGTAGATGATAATCTGAAAAAAGTTAAGAATTCTGAGTTTGAGATAAGGGCTGATTTAGTGCTTCTGGCCATGGGTTTTGTCCACCCAATTTACGAAGGGTTACTCAAAGAAACAGGCGTTGATCTTAATGATAGGGGAAACGTTCAAGCAAATGACATAGACTATAAAACAAATATTGACAATATTTTTGTGGCTGGCGATATGCGACGGGGACAATCTCTTGTTGTTTGGGCTATAAGGGAGGGAAGACAAGTAGCTCATTCAGTCGACAAGTACTTAATGGGTCAAACTAAACTTCCGAGGTAATTCAACTAAACATTTTCTTGACTTTGTTTCAATTGGGAAATAATAGTAACTAGGGAAAAAAATGAAAGTAAAGAACTCACTCAAATCACTGAAAAGTAGGCATCGCGCAAACAGAGTTGTGCGTAGAAAAGGACGTCTTTACGTGATCAATAAAGTCAATAAGCGTTTCAAGGCAAGGCAAGGTTAATTTTAATTGCTAATGGGAAATAAAGAACAAGATATTACCCAACCATACATTATAATTAAAAGTGACAAAACAAGAATCCTCCTCATTTGCGATCACGCATCTAATATAATACCATCAAAATATGCAAACTTAGGATTATCTGAGAAATTATTATCTGAGCATATTTCGTATGATATTGGCGCAGCTGGGCTAACACAAAAAATGGCTAATTTAATGAATTCACAAGCCATATTATCAAATTTTTCGCGCTTACTAATTGATCCGAATAGATCGATTGACGATCCTACATCGATTATGCGCTTCGCAGATAAATTTATAATTCCAGGTAATAGGAGTATTACTGATCAGGATGCGATGTTGAGAATAGATCAGTTTTATAATCAATATCATAACAAGATTGAAGAGGTTATAATATCTCTGTTAAATGATAATATTGTACCGATTTTGATCTCAATTCACTCGTTTACCCGTAAATTCAGAGATAAAATTCGGCCATGGGAAATATCAATACTATGGGACTCTGATGACAGAATATCGGCATCACTTATCGATTTATTAGAACGCGATAATAATTATGTTATTGGAAATAACCAACCATACAAAGGTTACTTAAGAGGAGACACTTTGTATACACATGCAACATCTCGAGGCTTGCCGCATGTCTTAATTGAGATTAGAAACGACTTAATTGCAGATGATGATGGCCAAGAAAAGATTGCGAATTATCTAACAAAAAAATTATGCCAAGTAATTAGCATAAATCATAAAAATCTTAGTAAAATGAAACATTACGGTACTAAATCAATTTAATGGAGGTAGCAATGGTTAATAAAGAAAAGATTAAAGCAGAAGTTTTCGATAGGCTGATAGTACATTTACAAACAAGTACAGAACTGCAAAACATAGATTTGATGGATCTTGCTGGATTTTGTAGGAATTGTCTTGCAAAATGGTACATGGAAGCATCCGTTGGTAATGCAACTCCAATCGAGTATGAGGACGCAAGGCAAGTCATTTATGGAATGCCCTATGATGAATGGAAAAAAAAATATCAGAAATAAATACCTATAATTAATCAATAGATTGCTACAATACGTATATTTTAAGAGGTCAGAATGCTACAAAAAAAAGTTGGTAAATTACCAGAATGGGATCTAAGTGATCTCTATGATGCACCTGAAAGTGCAACCTTTAATGCGGATATGGAACAACTGAAAATAAGTGTTCATGATTTTGAGGCGGAATTTAAAAAGGCTATTCTAATCAAAGACGCTCCAATCAGTGAAAATGTAAAAAGATTAAAAAGATCAATTGATCTATATGAAAATATATTAAATTTAATGGGGAAATTATCAGGATTTGCCACATTGCATCATGTGACTGCAACAAATGATCCGGGAAGAACTAAGTTCTATGGTGATACACAAGTTAAAATCACTGAAATTTCAAATAAAATTATATTTTATGAACTTGAGCTCAATAGCTTATCAGAAAAAGTGCTTGGAAAGTTAATGAATGATAAGGAATTAGCCCCATACAAGGCGTGGTTTGATAACATAAGAAAATACAAGCCGCACCAACTATCTAATGAAGTCGAACAAATATTTCATGATAAAAGTATGACTTCATTCTCAGCATGGAACAGATTATTTGACCAAACAATATCTAATATGAAGGTTGATATCGATGGTGAAACAAGAAGCTTAGAAGAAGCATTAAATTACCTTTTGTCTCCTCATGAAAAAGAACGAAAAAAGGCTTTCTTGGGTGTAACAGAAAGGTTAAAAGAAAATATCCCACTCTTCACTCACATCATGAACACGATTTGTCAAGACAAGTCTATATCGGATAAGTGGAGAAAATATAAATACCCAGAGCAATCAAGGCACCTCGCAAATAATATTGAACCCGAAGTCGTGGATGCATTAGTTGATGCGGTAGAGCGGAATTATACAAATACTAGTCACAGGTACTATAAAATAAAGTCAGAAATGTTAGGAAAAAAGTACCTTGAGAGCTGGGATCGAAATGCGCCTTTGCCGGATACAAATACAAAAGAAATAAAATGGAATGATGCAAGAGATATTGTTATTGATGCATATGAAGAATTTTCAGTTGATTTGGCAAAAATTGTGAAGAGATTTTTTGATGGTAGATGGATTGATGCTAAAATTAAAGATGGAAAAGTAACAGGTGCTTTTGCCCATCCAGTAACGACTGATACTCATCCATATATACTGATGAATTACCAAGGAAAACCAAGAGACGTCATGACGCTAGCTCACGAATTGGGCCATGGAATACATCAGGTATTGGCATCCGATCTAGGGCCACTTCTGTCTGATACACCACTCACACTTGCTGAGACCGCAAGTGTCTTTGGTGAAATGCTTACATACAGAAAACTCATACAGAATACGAAAAATGAATTTGAACGAAAAGTTCTATTGGCCTCGAAGATTGAAGACATGATTAATACTGTAATTAGGCAAATATCATTTTTTAAGTTTGAGCAATTAGTTCATCAAAGCAGAAAAGACGGCGAGCTTACATCTGAAGATTTAAATGATATTTGGTTAGAAACCCAAAAAAACAGTCTTGGCCCTTCAATCAAATTAGATAAGATGCACAAATATTTATGGTCATATATACCTCATTTTATCCATAGTCCATTTTATGTGTATGCATATGCATTCGGTGATTGTCTGGTAAATTCTCTTTATTCAGTTTATGAAAAAGATCGTAGTGGTTTTGTCACAAAATATACAGACCTATTAGCGTCAGGTGGCTCAAAGCACCACAAAGAATTACTCCAACCATTTAATCTTGATGCTACTGATCCAAGCTTTTGGAGTGATGGGCTCTCTCTTATAACAGGAATGATTGATGATCTTGAGAAAATTAACTGATGAGCAACAGGTACACAGAGAAGAATAACTATACGAAAAGATTATCAAGGTATACTAGTGTCGGAAAAGAATTTGGTAAATTTACTACAAAATTTCTATTTAACACGATAATTTCGGATAATAAAAATGAGAGGAATGCCTTGGCACTAAAAAATGCCCTCGGCTCCCTCAAGGGTCCACTCATGAAGATAGCGCAATTACTGTCAACTATTCCCGGTGCGGTACCTGCTGAATACGCAAATGAGCTATCTCAGTTACAAAGCATGGCACCACCAATGGGTAAGGGATTTGTAAGAAGAAGAATGATAA
>CAJWEW010000025.1 GCA_913030915.1 uncultured Rhodobiaceae bacterium | reverse complement strand
ATAACTAAGTGAGAGTTTATGGCAAAAGAGGAGTTACTAGAGTTAGAAGGCGTTGTGCTGGATGTTCTTCCCGACGCCCGATTTAGAGTAATGCTAGATAATGAGCACGAAATTGTTGCTTATACAGCTGGTAAAATGAAGAAGCATAGAATTAGAACACTAATTGGAGATCGCGTGACAGTTGAAATGACCCCTTATGATCTAGATAAAGGTAGAATAATCTTCAGACATAAAGACGAAAAAGCACCTGCTACCCGCGCTCAGGCAAGAAAAAATTTCAGAAGACGCTAGTGATTATTTCTCGTAGTTTGCGAGAACAACAGCTGTAAGCACGCAAAAAAATCCGAATAAAATTTTAGACGAGACTGGTTCACTTAAGATTATTGCACCCAGTATAATTGCCGTAAGTGGATTAAACCCAACAGTCATCGTTATGCCAGTCGGGGTTGACATATTAATTGATGACATGAAAAGTGAAACCATTAATGCCGCACCAGGTATTGCAAGGATCAACAAGACGATCCATTGGGTAGTATCAAATGATAATGAACCTGAAAAGGGTTGACCAAAAAATACTGCTAAAAATAACATCATCGATGAACCGATGAACATCGGCCATGCGGTAAAAGTTAAGCTACCGTATTTTTCGATCAGTCTGCCAGCATTGAGGACATACAGTGAGTTACAGAATGCTGCGATAAACATCAAGAAATCTCCCAGTAGTGCATTTGGTGCTAGCTCGTTAATATCATCACTTAGTGTGATAGAAATACCTGTCACAGCAATGATTATTGCAATAACTTTATAGAGTGTGATTCTCTCTTTGCCAATCATTGATCCAACAACAAGCGTTATCACTGGTTGTGCTGTAAATACAATAGCACCTCTAGCAGCCGTTGTATATTCTAAGCCAGCTGCAAATGACCATGGAAATGCAACGTAGAATATAAAAGATAATAGCATGATCGGTTGCCAGTCGATAATCTCAAGAGGCTTACTTTTTTTTAGTGAGTATAATATGATTAAAAGCAATACAGCCCCAATGCCATACCTGATACCAGGTAATGAAAATGGATCGCTATCCGGCATTAAATACCTCGTAAGTACAACAGTTGTACCGCCAATACTGGCCGAAATTGAAGCTAGTATTGCCCCTTTGTATCTTTTTTCAATCATGATTTAAAATATTTTACCAGGATTTAGTATGTTTTTTGGATCAAGAAAATTCTTGAGATCTTTCATTAATTGTAGCTCAACTTCATCTTTATAATTTAGCATCTGATTCTTTTTTATCTGTCCCACACCATGTTCAGCTGCAAAGCTACCACCGAAGGAATTTGCGTTTCCATATACAATATCTCTTATTTCTTCTGTATTTTGTTTGAATGTATCAGGGTTGTAATTACTTGGTGGACATACATTAAAATGAATATTTCCGTCACCAATATGCCCATACGGTACCGGACGGACATTTGGTAAATAATCCATCAATTTCTGTGTTGTACTTCTTATGAATTCAGGAACAGATGATACGGGAACGGAGCAGTCATGTTTTATTTCACCACCTAATTTTGGTTGATGTTCGACAATTGCCTTTCTTATCTTCCAAATATTTTGCGCTTGCGAGAGTGAGCTCGCTATTGCCGCATTACAAATTAAATTGTTCTGGATAGCATGGCCAAGGGCATTTTGAAGTGACTCATTTGCATTTTCGTTATTTTTTGTATCAGTGTACTCTATAATAACATTCCATTCTTGAGGATCTGTTATAGGGCTTACCAGTTTATCTCCATATTTTAGCGCGATATCAAGTCCAATTTTTGGAATGAGTTCATAAGAGGATAATAATTCACCAGAAAAACTTTTCAGTGTTTCGAGTAGCTGGATTGTTGCATCTAAATTGCTGAGTGAAGCAAAGGCCGTCACCTTATTCTCAATTTTTGGAAATAGTCTCAGGCATGCTGCAGTAATAACACCAAGCGTTCCCTCGGCTCCCATAAACATATGCTTTGTAGCATATCCAGAATTATCTTTACGTAATCTTTTCAAGTTGTTCATTATCCTTCCATCAGCAAGAACAACCTCCAATCCTAGAACTAAATCTCTCATATTTCCATACTTTAAGACCGAAATACCTCCTGCATTTGTTGATATATTTCCTCCAATTGTGCATGAGCCCTCCGAACCAATGCTTAGGGGAAAGAACCTTGATGCCTCCTGAGCGGCATCCTGAACTTGGCTGAGAATACATCCAGACTCGACTGTTATCGAATAATCCTCTGGAATTATGCTGATAATATTATTCATTTTTTCTAAACTTAATATAATTTCTCCATTAGGTATTCCCGACGCAACTGATCCTGTGTTACCTCCTTGAGGCACTACGGCAATAGTTTCTTCATTACATAAACGCAATATTTTAGACACTTGTTCACTGTTACGTGGGGTTAGCATCAATGCTGAGGATCCGCTTATATTTCCTACCCAATCCACTAGGTGCGGAGCAATCGTATCGTGATCTGTAATGATATCTCTTTCGTTCAGGATTTCACCAAATTTTTTTTGGAAGTCTTGCAGTTGATTTTCATTCAGTTTCATGATCTGAAATTTATCTTTCTTGTGGTGCCGGCTGAGAGATTTGAACTCCCGACCTACTGATTACAAATCAGCCGCTCTACCAACTGAGCTAAGCCGGCACGTTTGATAAATTATTATTTAAATCAAAAAATAATTTTTTAAAAGAAAATAATTTATATTGTGTGTTCAAATTGAAAAGATAATGCCAATCGAATTGCGTGCTAACCGAAGTTCGGTGTTATTTTATCCAGAATAATACCAATAGCCACAGATACATTTAAGCTCTTAATTTCTCCAATTGTATTTATTCGGTATGTCACATCACAAAGTTTCTTTGTCAGATTTCTCATGCCTTTGCCTTCTTCACCAAATATCAAAACAATCTGATCCTGCAAATTAAAGACTGAGTCTTCAATATTAGATACAGCCTCACTATCAAAGCCTATTATCCAAAATTTATTTTTTTTCAGCTCGTTTAAGCAATTGGATAAGTTGTTTGATGTAATTATATCTGTGTATTCTAATCCACCAGATGACGCTTTAGCGATTATACCTTCATCAAGCTGGTCAAATTTGTTGGTAGTGATTATTGTTTTACAATTGAATGCTGTGCAAGTCCGAATAATTGCACCAACGTTCCTTGGGTCAATAACATTATCAAGAAATATAACTCGTTTAGAGTTCGAAAAATCATAATCGTTAATCGTTATGATTTTTTTCTTTTCGGAAACTACTAAAATTCCCTGATGTACTTGGTGGCTATTTAGCATGCCATTTATTACTTTTGACTCTACAATTTTTGTATTAAATTTATTAATATCAATATTATTATTTTCGGCTATTTTTTTGTGTGCATTTTTAGTAATAAATATCTCTTTTATAACTCTATCCTTATTTAGCAGAGCGTGTGTTGCAGCATGATGCCCGTATAAATATACATAATTATTCATAATTGTCTTTACCTCTAGATTTTTATATATCTTTGGTGTAATTGTGTATAGTGTTTAGTGCATATAAATGCTTGACGCTTAAGTAATTTGGGTTTTTTTCTAAAGGAGGGGTGCCCGAGTGGTTAAAGGGGACGGGCTGTAAACCCGTTGGCTTAGCCTACGTTGGTTCAAATCCAACCCCCTCCACCAATTTGTTTAAGAATATTGATGCGGGTGTAGCTCAAAGGTAGAGCAGCAGCCTTCCAAGCTGAGGACGAGGGTTCGATTCCCTTCACCCGCTCCAGAAAAATAAAAATTTTTTGTTTATTTTTTTGTAGATTTTTTAAAATAATCAACTATATATGATAAATAATTCATTCATCATTAACATAATAATCGTATAAAAATATGATTTACTAACTATTAAGGTAGAAGAAACATGGCTAAAGAAAAGTTTGATCGCAGTAAACCGCATTGTAACATTGGTACAATTGGTCACGTAGACCACGGTAAAACAACACTAACTGCAGCAATTACAAAAGTGCTCTCAGAAGCTGGTGGCGCAGAGTTCTCTGCATATGATGCTATTGATAAAGCTCCTGAAGAAAAGGCACGTGGGATAACAATATCAACCGCTCACGTTGAATATACAACAGATAATAGGCATTATGCCCACGTCGATTGTCCAGGTCACGCAGATTACGTTAAAAATATGATAACTGGTGCTGCCCAAATGGATGGGGCAATACTTGTTGTGAACGCAGCTGATGGACCAATGCCGCAAACAAGAGAGCATATCTTACTTGCAAGACAAGTTGGCGTTCCCGCACTTGTTGTTTACTTAAATAAAGTAGATCAAGTTGATGATGATGAGCTGCTAGATTTAGTCGAAATGGAAGTTAGAGAACTTTTAAGCTCATATGAATTTCCGGGCGATGACATACCAATAGTAAAAGGATCAGCACTAGCTGCGCTGGAAGGCAGAGATGATGAAATTGGTAAAAATTCAATTATGGAATTAATGGCCGCTGTTGATTCATATATTCCTCAACCTGACAGACCAAAAGATCAGCCATTCTTGATGCCAATTGAAGACGTTTTCTCAATTTCAGGCCGAGGAACTGTTGTGACTGGTAGAGTTGAACGTGGTATTATTAATGTCGGTGAAGAAATAGAAATAGTTGGCATTAAGGATACAGCAAAAACAACCTGTACTGGCGTTGAAATGTTTAGAAAGCTTCTCGATCAAGGCGAGGCTGGCGATAACGTCGGTGTTCTGCTTAGGGGAACTAAAAGAGAAGAAGTTGAGAGGGGACAAGTCTTGGCAAAGCCAGCGTCAATCAAACCTTTTGCAAAATTCAAAGCTAATGCATATATTTTGACAAAAGATGAGGGGGGCAGACATACACCTTTCTTCACAAATTATCGACCACAATTTTATTTCCGAACAACAGATGTTACTGGCGTAGTTTCACTTCCTCAAGGTACTGAGATGGTAATGCCGGGCGATAACATTGAAATGGATGTAGAATTAATCACGCCAATAGCAATGGAAGAAAATTTGAGATTTGCTATTCGAGAGGGCGGTAGAACCGTTGGCGCTGGGGTAGTTTCAAAGATAACCTAAGGTTAATTGGCAGGTAGTTCAATTAATACAGGAGTGTAGCTCAATTGGCAGAGCGTCGGTCTCCAAAACCGAAGGTTGGGGGTTCGACTCCCTCCACTCCTGCCAAAACAATAATGAGTACTAATTAAGATAATGGCAAAATTCAGACCTATAAAATACGTACAAGAGGTTAAAAACGAGATGGACAAGGTGACGTGGCCATCACGTCGTGAAACAACTGTCACGTCAATTATGGTACTAATTTTCGTATTCATTGCCGCAATTTTCTTCTTATTATCTGATCGATTACTTAGCTGGATTGTCGGCTTGATCCTTGGTATTGGTGGTTAATAATGGCTCATAATTGGTTTATAGTACATGCATATTCAAACTTTGAAAAACAAGTAGCAAACTCAATAAAAGAGCAGGCTGTGCAAAGGGGTATGGAAGATAAATTTAGTGAGATTCTTGTTCCAACTGAAGACGTTGTTCAAGTTAGAAAGGGTAGGAAAGTCCAATCTGAAAGAAAGTTTTTCCCTGGCTATGTACTTGTAAAAATGGAAATGAGCGATGAAGCATATCACCTCGTAAAAAAAACAAACAAGGTTGCTGGGTTCCTTGGTTCGCAAAATAAACCAATTCCAATTACAAAAGAAGAAGTAGACCGTATTATGACTCAAGTTCAAGAAGGTGTCGATGGACCGCTAGCTACACTATCATTTGAGATTGGAGAGCAGGTGAGAGTCGCGGAAGGACCATTCGCATCGTTTAGTGGAGTTGTTGAGGAAGTTGATACTGAAAGATCAAGATTAAAAGTTGCAGTTTCAATTTTTGGACGTGCTACACCTGTTGAGCTAGAATACAACCAAGTTGAAAAGTTATAGTGTTTGATTTTAATTAAAAAATATGTAATGTGTATTTTATTCAGATAGAGGATTGTAAATGGCAAAAAAAATTGAAGGTTATTTAAAATTACATGTTCCAGCAGGGAAAGCTGCACCTGCTCCACCAATTGGACCAGCTCTAGGTCAACGGGGCTTGAACATTATGGAATTTTGCAAAGCTTTCAACGCAGAAACACAAGATTTTGAACCAGAAATGCCAATACCAACAACAATAACAATTTATCAAGATAAATCATTTACATTTACAACAAAAACACCACCGGCCTCCTACTTACTGAAAAAAGCTGCAAATTTACCTAAAGGTGGTTCAACACCTGGAAGGGAGAATGCAGGCACCGTAACGAAAAAACAAGTAGAAGAAATCGCTGAACAAAAAATGAAAGATCTCAACGCAAATTCAATTGATCAAGCTGCTAAAATCATAGAGGGATCGGCTCGTTCAATGGGTTTTGAGGTTGTGGAATAGGGGAAGTAAATGGGAAAAATAGGAAAAAGATATACTCAAATTTCAAGCTCAATTGATTCTCAAACTCTGTATGGTGTTGATGAGGCCGTTAAACTTGTAAAGAACAATGCTAAGGCTAAGTTTAATGAAACTATTGAAATATCTTTTAACCTTGGCGTTGATCCAAAACAAGCTGACCAAATGGTTCGGGGAGTTGTAAATTTACCGGAAGGTACAGGAAAAACAGTAAAAGTTGCTGTGTTCGCAAGAGATGCAAAAGCAAAAGAGGCCGAAGCAGCAGGCGCTGATATTGTTGGTAGTGATGATTTAGCTGAAACAGTGAAAAGTGGTAAATTTGATTTTGATCGCGTAATTTCTACACCAGATATGATGACAGTTGTAGGACAGTTGGGAAAAGTTCTGGGGCCAAAGGGTCTTATGCCAAATCCTAAACTGGGAACGGTCA
This sequence comes from uncultured Rhodobiaceae bacterium, assembly GCA_913030915.1. GTDB lineage: Bacteria > Pseudomonadota > Alphaproteobacteria > Rhizobiales > TMED25 > TMED25. The sequence continues at coordinate 5,896 of CAJWEW010000025.1, read as the reverse complement.
CTGAGAATATAACTGATGCTGTAAAAAATATCAAAGGCGGCTCTGTTGAATATCGCGTTGAAAAAGCTGGAATAGTCCATGCAGGTATCGGTAAGGCAGATTTCTCAGAAAGTGCTATAAAAAATAATGTAATGGCGATTATTGAGGCAATTCAATCCGCAAAACCATCTGGTGCGAAGGGAACATACATAAAAGGAATTACTTTAACATCAACAATGGGTGTTGGCGTAAAACTTGACCCTGCAGCACTAGACAATTAATTGAAAAAATTAATAAATTGACTTTACATTTAGGATTAAAAAGCATAAATATACTTTAACTATGTACGACCTGTCCAAGATTATAGGGGCTACGGCTTAATTTCCTATATGAGACAATGCGATATTTACTTAAATCTAAATGTCGCCACAGTTAGTATGAAATACTACGGGCAGGTAACATTCACATTTGTGAATGTACACTGAAAGAGGAAACTGTGGACAGACAAGAAAAAGAGACTTTTGTTGCTACTCTCAAAGATGTATTCAATACATCGGCTGTTGTAGTTGTGGCGCAAAATACTGGTCTGACTGTATCAGAAATGAACGAACTGCGAAGTGCGATGCGTGACGCGGGTGGGCAAATTAAGGTAATTAAAAATAAACTAACAAAAATTGCACTTGATGGTACACCTCTATCCGCTATAGAAGAATATTTGAATGGGCCATCAATGTTAGCCTATTCTGACGACCCTGTAGCTGCGCCAAAAATTGCAATTAAATTTGCAAAAGAAAACGATAACTTTGTTGTTCTTGGTGGATCTCTTCCAGAAAAGAAAATTGATCTTGGAGAAGTTCAACAACTTGCAAGTCTCCCATCGCTGGATGAATTAAGAGCTAAAATACTTGGCCTCATTAATACACCTGCGGGTAACATCGCAAGTCTAGTAAATACTCCAGGTACCAATTTAGCCCAGGTTGTAAAAGCCTTTTCAGAAAAAAGTGAAGCAGCCTAGTAATAATAATTAACTGAGATAGGACAGGAAAAATGGCAGATTTAGAAAAAATTGCAGAAAGTTTATCAAGTTTAACAATTCTCGAAGCATCAGAATTAACTAAGATGCTTGAAGAAAAATGGGGTGTATCCGCAGCTGCACAAGTTGCTGTCGCAGCGGCACCTGCTGGCGGGGATGCTGGTGGAGCCACGGCTTCAGCAGAAGAAAAAACTGAATTCAGTGTTGTTCTTGCTAGCATGGGTGATCAGAAGATTAATGTCATAAAAGAAGTCAGGGCTATTACTGGTCTGGGACTAAAAGAGGCAAAAGATCTGGTTGAGTCTGCCCCCAAGCCAGTAAAAGAGGGTGTAGCAAAAGATGAAGCAGATAAAATTAAAGAACAATTGGAAGGAGCCGGTGCTACCGTTGAAGTTAAATAGAAGATAACACTCTAGCGAAAGCTAAAAAAAAGAAATTCTATATTTAACTTATTAACGGGAACACAGCATGTCTGAAACTTTCATTGGACGAAAAAGAGTAAGAAAATCATTTGGTAAGATCCGCGAAGTCGCGGAGATGCCCAATCTAATTGAAGTGCAAAAATCATCATACGATTATTTTCTTCAAACAACAGAACCTGACGGCGGGAGAGATAATACAGGTTTACAGTCTGTATTTACATCTGTATTTCCAGTCACAGACTTTAACGAGAGTTCTCGCCTTGAATTCGTAAAATATGAATTTGATGCACCAAAATATGATGTAGAAGAGTGTCAGCAAAGAGGACTGACATATGCGGCGCCTCTCAGGGCAACTCTAAGACTAATAGTATTTGATATTGACGAAGATACACAAACCCCATCTATTAAAGATATTAAAGAACAAGAAGTTTACATGGGAGATATCCCATTAATGACAAATAATGGTACCTTCATATTTAATGGTACAGAGAGAGTTGTTGTGAGTCAGATGCATCGTAGTCCGGGTGTATTTTTTGATCATGACAAAGGTAAATCTCACTCGAGCGGAAAGATTTTATATGCTGCAAGAATAATTCCTTACAGGGGATCATGGCTTGATTTTGAATTTGATGCAAAAGATCTTGTATATGCTCGTATCGATCGTAAGAGAAAAATACCAGTTTCAACAATTCTCTTTGCGCTCGGTTATGACTCTGAAGAGATACTGAATAATTTTTATCAAAAATATGTAGTTGAAATGAATAAAAAGGGTTGGGTTTCGGACTTTAAGGAAACTCAATATAAGGGAGTGAAGATTTCTGCGGATCTAATAAATGCAGACACAGGTGAAGTTGCTGCTGAAGCAGGAACTAAAATGACGCCAAGATATATTAATAAATTAAAGGAGTCAGGTCTCAAAAAAATTCTGTATGCAAGAGAAGCGCTACTTGGTCAGTTTGTCGCAGAAGATATTGTAAATTTAAAAACTGGACTCATTTATGCTGAAGCTGGTGACGAAATTACAGGGGATCTTCTTGAAGCGCTCGAGTCAAACAAAATAACAAAATTACCTATATTAGAAATCGATCATGTGAACACAGGTGCCTTCATTCGGGACACTCTAAAAGTTGATAAAAATCAAAACAAAAGAGAGGCTTTACTTGATATCTATCGATTGATGAGGCCAGGTGAGCCACCGACCGATGAGACTGCTGAAAGTTTATTTGAAAGCTTATTTTTTGATCCTGATAGGTATGACTTGTCAGCAGTTGGCCGTGTAAAAATGAATATGAGATTAGAGCTTGATGCCGATGATGACAAATGCGTACTGAGAAAAGAAGATATACTAGCAGTTGTGAAGCACCTTGTAGAGCTAAGAGATGGAAAAGGTGATGTTGATGATATCGATCACTTAGGCAATCGAAGAGTCAGATCAGTTGGAGAATTAGTCGAAAATCAATACAGAATCGGTTTGCTGCGTATGGAGAGAGCAATAAGGGAAAAGCTAAGCTCTGTTGACATAGACACTGTAATGCCAAATGATTTGATCAATGCTAAACCAATAACGGCAGCGTTAAGAGAATTTTTTGGCTCATCTCAACTTTCACAATTTATGGACCAAACAAATCCACTCTCATTAATTACCCACATCAGACGCGTATCAGCGCTTGGACCAGGTGGATTAACCCGAGAGAGAGCCGGATTTGAGGTTCGTGACGTTCACCCAACACACTACGGTCGTATTTGTCCAATTGAAACCCCAGAGGGTCCAAATATAGGCTTAATCAATTCCTTAGCAACTTTTGCGAGAGTGAATAAATATGGTTTTATTGAAAGCCCATACAGGAAAGTTGTAAAAAGCAAAGTTACAGACGAGGTTGTATATTTATCAGCAATAGAGGAAACAAAATATAACATAGCACAAGCGAATGCAACTCTTGACAATAAGTCTAAGTTTGTTGACGAACTCATAAATTGTCGACTTGCTGGCGAGGTTCAACTAGTACCTGCTGAAAAGGTTGATTTTATGGATGTGTCACCAAAACAATTAGTGTCGGCAGCCGCAGCCCTGATCCCATTCCTTGAAAATGACGACGCAAATAGGGCTCTGATGGGATCAAATATGCAGCGACAGGCGGTCCCTTTAATGAAAACTGAAGCACCATTTGTTGGGACTGGAATGGAGTCTGTTGTTGCTCGGGACTCTGGTGCAGCCGTCACAGCCAGACGTACGGGCATTGTAGACCAAGTGGACTCAAACCGTATTGTAATTAGGGCAACAAACGAGAAAGATGCCTCAAAATCTGCAATCGATATTTATAATCTAGCAAAATTTCAGAGATCGAATCAAAATACGTGCATAAATCAAAGACCGCTCGTAAAAGTGGGCGAGTCGGTTGATGCCGGAGATATTATTGCTGACGGTCCATCAACAGATTTGGGCGATCTTGCGTTAGGTAAAAATGTACTTGTCGCCTATATGCCATGGAATGGTTACAACTATGAAGACTCGATTCTCATTTCCGAAAGAGTGGTAAGAGAAGACACATTCACCTCAATCCACCTAGAAGAATTTGAAGTAATGGCACGAGATACAAAACTTGGACCTGAAGATATAACAAGAGATATACCAAATGTCGGCGAAGAGGCTCTCAAAAATCTTGACGAAGCCGGTATAGTCTACATTGGAGCCGAAGTGAAATCAGGGGATATATTAGTCGGTAAAATCACTCCAAAGGGTGAAAGCCCAATGACTCCTGAAGAGAAGCTTTTAAGGGCAATTTTTGGTGAAAAAGCAACTGATGTAAGAGATACGTCGTTAAGATTGCCACCGGGTGTGACAGGAACCGTGGTCGAGGTACGGGTCTTTAACAGACACGGTATAGAAAAAGATGAGAGAGCTCTTGCCATAGAGCGCGATGAAATTGTCAGGTTGTCCAAGGATAAAGATGATGAAACAAATATCCTCGACAGGAATGTTCTGGCAAAATTAAAAGACACTCTTATTGGATGTGAGATTGCAAAAGCCGGAGCTGGGCTGAAGAAAGGGACAAAAATCAATTCCGATAACATTGAAAAAATTGAGAGAGCGGATTGGTGGAATTTTGTCCTGACTAGCGATAAAAAAATGAAAGAAATTGAAGCTATGAAGGCACAATATGATCTGTCAAAAGATGCTATTGAGAATCGTTTTATTGACAAGGTTGAAAAATTACAACGTGGAGATGATATGCTCCCAGGTGTAATGAAAATGATTAAAGTATTTGTTGCTGTAAAAAGAAAGCTTCAACCAGGAGATAAAATGGCTGGTAGACATGGTAATAAGGGCGTTGTCTCTCGCATTATGCCTCAGGAAGACATGCCTTATTTAGAAGATGGAACACCTGTCGATGTTGTGCTAAATCCCCTCGGTGTTCCTAGTCGAATGAATGTTGGGCAGATTCTTGAGACCCATCTTGGTTGGGCCTGTAGAGGGCTTGGTAAATTAATTGGTGAGTCAATTGATTTAATCCAAGAAAAAGATAAAGATGCCAGAAATTTAAGAAAAACTCTAAACGGTATTTATGGTAAGAATGAAACGATTGATGCCTTGAATAAAGACGATCTTATAGAGCTTGCGGTAAATTTGAGTAAGGGGGTGCCGATTGCAACACCAGTATTCGATGGCGCTCGTGAAAATGACATAGACGATCTGCTTGAAAAAGCTGGTCTTGACAAGTCTGGGCAAGTCAAATTATTTGATGGAAGAACAGGGGAAGAATTTGATAGAAAAGTAACGGTTGGATATAAATATATACTCAAATTGCACCATCTAGTTGATGATAAAATTCACGCTAGATCAATAGGGCCATACAGTCTGGTCACTCAGCAACCTCTTGGTGGAAAAGCACAATTTGGAGGGCAGAGATTCGGTGAAATGGAAGTTTGGGCTCTTGAAGCCTACGGTGCAGCATATACGCTCCAAGAAATGTTAACTGTAAAATCCGATGATGTCGCTGGGCGAACAAAAGTTTATGAAGCAATTGTTCGCGGTGATGATGCATTTGAGGCAGGCATTCCAGAATCATTTAATGTGCTAGTAAAAGAGATACGCTCACTAGGCTTAAATGTCGAACTAAAATCTTCGGATTTGTCAAATGAGATAGCGAATAATAATCTCTCAGATATGAGCAGCGAATAATAGGAAAAAAAAATATGAATCAAGATTTAACAAATGTTTTTAATCCAAATTTTTCACAATCACAAATTTTTGATCAGATAAAAATTACCATTGCATCGCCCGAAAAGATGCTCTCATGGTCGTTTGGTGAAATAAAAAAACCCGAAACAATTAATTACAGAACTTTTAAACCTGAAAGGGATGGTCTGTTTTGCTCGCGAATTTTTGGTCCGATAAAAGACTATGAATGCCTATGTGGTAAGTATAAGCGCATGAAGTACAGAGGGGTAATCTGTGAAAAAT
>CAJWEW010000024.1 GCA_913030915.1 uncultured Rhodobiaceae bacterium | reverse complement strand
CCACTAGTGTACCGGTTGTAGCGCCAGCTGCACCGCCGGGTAGCCATGTGCGGAAAGGATAACCGCTGAAAGCATCTAAGCGGGAAGCCTCCCTCGAAACTAGTTCTCCCATGAGAGCTGTGGAAGACTACCACTTCGATAGGCTGGGTGTGGAAGTATAGTAATATATGAAGCTTACCAGTACTAATCGCTCGATTGGCTTGATTACACTCATTATTTATGTAATCATACCCATTCATCTTATTTCATAATTTAGGCTTATTCATAGTCTGGTGACTATAGCAAAGGTATTGAACCCGATCCCATCCCGAACTCGGTCGTTAAACCCTTTAGCGCCGATGGTACTACGTCTTAAGGCGTGGAAGAGTAGGACATTGCCAGACTTTGTATAAGCCTAAAATTCTTCATGAATTCATATTTTTGTTTCCATCCAAATTTTAACCTAGTAGTATAATACTATATCAAATGCTACTAAAAATATGGATGGATCTATGATGAACTTCTCAAATAACTCAATTCTAGTTGACAATTATCTCAAAAATCAGTCAAACCTCCTTAGTTCGATAATATTAATATTTACAGGTACAATCCTATTAACATTATCATCTAAGATTAGTGTTCCATTTTATCCAGTGCCTATGACATTACAAACACTGCTTGTTTTGTTCATCGGCCTTACTTATGGTCGTATATTAGCCCCATTGACTTTAGCATTTTATTTATTTCAGGGAGCAATTGGGCTGCCAGTATTTGCAAATGGTGGCGGGATAGTTTATCTTCTTGGACCGACGGGAGGATATTTAATTGGATTCCTTCTCGCGGCGACTATTCTTTCCTACTTATCAAATATTGGTTGGAATAGAAATTATGCCCTAACATTCGTATCATTAACAGTTGGCACAATAACGATATTTTCATGCGGATTATTGCAGCTATCACTGGTATTAAATAAAACAATTGTAGAAAGCATAATTTTAGGACTAACACCATTTATTTATGGTGAAATTTTTAAAATATTAATTTTGTTAATAATTATCCCACTCCTATCAAAAAGAAATACCTCATAAGAGTACGGAATAATAAATGCATAAAGTTCAAATTGCGCCATCCATCCTCTCAGCGGATTTTTCGAATCTTGAAAGTGAAGTTCGAGCTATAGAGAAAGCCGGAGCACACATGCTTCATATTGATGTTATGGATGGACATTTTGTTAATAATATTACTTTTGGACCAGCTTTAGTAAAATCTATTCGAGATAAGACAAGGCTCCCATTCGATGTACATCTTATGATTGATCCTGTAACTAAATATATAACCGATTTTGCTGATGCGGGTGCTGATATAATTACTGTTCATATAGAAGCCGAAGATGACATACAAGGGGCGATTGAATTAATTAGATCGCTTGGGAAAAAAGCTGGTATTGCTATCAATCCTGAAACTAAAATTGATAAAATTTTACCATTTATTGATGTAGTTGATCAGGTAATTGTGATGTCGGTTCATCCTGGCTTTGCAGGGCAATCTTTTATTAGAGATTCAATAGATAGAATCCAAAAAATAAAGGTACTTATCGCAAGCAGAAATATCCTCCTTGAGGTTGATGGAGGTATTAGTTCATTGTGCTCTCAAGATTGCATCAATGCGGGATGTGATATTCTAGTTGCTGGCTCATCTATTTTTAATACAAACAACTATGAGCATAGCATCAGAGAGATTATAGGGTCTTAATATCAATATAAATCAATCCTGTAATCTTGTGGATCCAGATCTCTCAATACCTCACCTTCTTTAATCAATAGGAACCTGTTTACGAAACCAATTGCTTCTGCTGGTGTATGGATTACCATAATAATCGTAATATTTTTCTCCTCTCTGATTTGTTTGATAAGCTCCAGCATTTCAATTCTTAGATTTGGATCTAACTGGCTGAAGGGTTCATCCAGTAAAAGTATTTCTTTGTCTGATGATATTATGCGACCAAGTGCAACTCTCTGCCTTTCTCCACCCGATAATCTTCCAATACTCGAATGTGTTTTACTACTTAAATTCAAGTACTCAATTATTTCAAATATTTTTTTCTTTTCACTATCATTCAGTTTTAGATTTGGCTTTATTGCAACGGCAATATTTTGATAAACGCTAAGATGTGGAAATAGATTATTGTCTTGGAATAGAGACGAAACAGATCTTTTTGATGCTGGTACATCTCTCATATCTCCATTGTTAATTGTCAGTGAGCCTACTTCAGGCTGCGCAAACCCAGCAATGAGATTTAAAAAGGTTGATTTACCAGCGCCACTTTGTCCAATTATTCCAACCCACTCACCTTTATTTATTTCAACAGTGAATTTAGTTTGAAAGTTATCTAATTTTATGGATATATTTTCTAACTTAATCATCTCTTTCCCCCAATAAATACTCAGAGATAAAAATTATTGATATAACAAGCATCAATAAAATAAATATTCCAACCGAGGCATAATCCATTCTATACGAGCCAAGGCTTTGATATATATATAATGGTAAGGTTCTTATCTCCGTTGATCCAAATAGAGAGATAACACCAAGATCACCCATTGATAATGTAACGGCCACCGCAAAGGCTGTGGCAAATGACCCCCTCAAAAGTGGTAACTCATACTTTAGCAGTCTTATTACACCGCTTATATTATATGCGTGAAATAGCTTATCGTACATATACGATACTCTTAAATATTCTGGACCAATTATCCTTAATGTAAATGGTATTACAGTTAATGTATTTATTCCAATGATAATATACGGAGCGATTTCCTGTATGTTATAAGTATTCCTCAGTGATAGAAAAATACCTGTTCCAAGTAAAACTGGTGGTAAAATTAATATTAGATTACCAGATAATTCGAGGAGGTTTGCTAACCATCTGATCCTATATGAAATAATTAATTTTCTGATGGTTATTAAAAACATGATAGAAATTACTAAAGAGATTATACCAGAGGATAAACCTAGAAGGAGCGTCCAATAAATAGAATTGAGAAGAGCAGGATTTTCAAAGACAGTAACATAACTAAACGCGCTCAAGCAGGAAATTACTAATGCCAGGATAGGAAGAAAAAATATTAATATTGAGATAATTAGCATCAAAGAATCGAACACAAAAGCCTTTTTATTTTCTAGATTTGAATTATGCATTTTAAGTTTGGTATAGGGCTCAATTTTAGAACTCTTTGTAAAGGATAGAATTATAAGAACAATACAGCTCGCAATGAATATCTGAATTATCCCAAGTGATACTGCACGATCTATATTAAATTCAATCTTCAAAGCATAATAAAGGGCAACTTCAATTATTGAATATTTTGGACCACCACCTAAAATAAGAACAACAACAAAGCTTGTAAAACATAAGGAAAAGATGACCGCAGCAGTCACGAATAAGTTATATCTTATCGCGGGCCACTCAATTTGGGTGAATATATTCCAACGATTAAAATTATTCTGTATTGCAATTCTCCATAATTCTGCTGGCACGCTGTTCAGAGAAAATAGAATTATTCTTATTGCGAATGGTACATTGAAAAAAATATGCGCCAATAATATCCCGTTCATTCCATAAATATAATTAAGTTTACCGTAGCCAAAATGAACTGATATGTCTGAAAACCAACCTGAAACTCCATGAAGTTTTATAATTGCAAAGACACCAATTATTACCGGTAGTACAAAAGATAGCCATGCGAGAGATAGAATTATTCTCAGCATCCTATATTGCAGGTACTTCCTTACTGATAAAGCAAGGGGAAGAGCAATAATTATACTCAATAATGCTGACAGGAGTGACTGATAGATAGTAAAGGAAATAATTCTTTGTATATAATCATCCCAAATTATCTGCTGAATAAGTCTTAAATTAGTATATTCAAATATACCAGCTAGAGATAACAGAATTAATGATAAAACTATGACGCTAGCAATCAATCCCGGTAATAGCCATTGGTATTTTTTTATTTGTAACAAACTTTAAAACTCATTATTATTTACTCAGACTTGCTTCCCACTCCCTGATCCATTTTTCATTATTGATATCTACTTCTTTTGCATCAATCCTCAAAGGTTTTTCAATATTAATCAACTGCTCGAAGGCGCTTGATAATTTGACGTCATCTACAACTGGATACATCCATTGTGTCTCGGGGATAATATCTTGCGCGTCTTTTGATATTAAAAATGATAAGAATTTATCTGCAAGTTCATCATTCCCATTATTGGCTAGCTTTGCAGCAACCTCAATTTGTTCATAGTGTCCATCAGAGAATTTCGCAGCTTTGTAAGTATCATCATTTTCATAGGTAATGTGATAAGCCGGTGAAGTTGTATAGCTCAAAACCATATCTGCTTCTCCGTCTAAAAATAAACCATACGCTTCACTCCACCCAGGAGTTACAGTGAGTATATTAGAATTTAATTTTTCCCATATTCCTGAAGCATCATCCCCATATACTTTTTTAATCCATAAAAGCAAACCCAGGCCTGGTGTTGAGGTTCTCGGATCTTGAATAATAATACTTATTTTACTATCCAGCAATTCATCAAAGCTGGTGGGTGGGTTTTGAATCTTGGAAGAATTATAAATGAAAGAAAAATACCCAAAATCGTATGGCACAAAGACCTCATCTTCGAACCTGTCGCTGATATTTAAATTTTGAAGATCGAGCGAATGATTATCAAACAAGCTAGTCATTTTTGCCTTATGGGTGAGGTTGGAGTCTAGTCCTAGTACAATATCAGCATCAGTATTCTGTCCCTCATACATGACTCTTGTAAGGATCTCAACACCATCCGATAGCCCAACAAATTGAAGATCACACATACAGAACTTCTCAAATTTCTCCTCCAATAAAGGCCCAGGTCCCCATTCAGCTACAAAAGAGTCGTATGTGTATACTACCAATTTATTAGTTTCTGATTGTGCAGGTATTAGTAATAAATATAAGATTAAAAGCGTTTTTGTTATTAGTTTCATTTTTGTCCCTTCTATAATATTTTTTGGGACTGAAATTAATAAAAACTCAATCCCTACGCCGGTATTATCCGTATCAGGTTCATCGGGTTAGCTTGTTAGCTTCTCAGTTAAAACACCCCGTTGAGTAATTATTATTATAAATATTTTTTTTTAATTGTCTATTCTTTGGTGTCTAATTTAATTTGATAAGTCAGATAGTAGTGTATATTAATAGCTATGGATTTATTTTTTATTGTTTGTTTTTTTGCGGGCCTGCTAAGTTTTTTATCACCTTGCGTTTTACCAATAATTCCATCATACCTGTGTTTTTTAACAGGATCATCATTAGAAGAAATTCGTTCACCCAATACCATCTATCACCGCAGATCAATACTTACGCGCTCTATTTTCTTTGTTCTGGGGTTCTCGCTTATATTTGTTGGGCTCGGTGCATCTGCCACTCTCTTACGTCCTATTTTCAATTTTAATATCATTATTTTTGATCAAATTATAACTCTACAAAAAGTTGCAGGTCTCGTAATCATGCTATTCGGTCTTCACCTCATTGGAATTTATAGATTTAAATTTTTGAATAGGCAATATAGTGTCGGGATCAGCCCAAAGAAGAAAGGTATCGGTATCTCATTTTTGATGGGGATCGCATTTGCATTTGGTTGGACACCTTGCATCGGACCTATTCTTTCAACAATTCTCACCCTAGCATCAGTTGAGGAAACCCTTACAGAGGGGGTTTTGTTACTTACTTTTTATTCTCTTGGATTGGGTGTCCCTTTTATAATAAGCAGTTTTTTAGTGGATGGGTTGATCAAACTCATAAAGAATTTTGGATCAAAATATAAATACGTAGAAATTAGTATGGGAGTAATTATGATATTTACAGGTTTCGCTTTCATTTTTGGTTGGGTTGAAGAGGGCGCCTTCTATTTATTAGAAAATTTTAGTATTTTATCTAAGTTTGGGATTTAATATTGCAGATATAGTTATTAAATTATCAGTAGTGAAAAATTTATTATGTTAGAAAATATAGAAAATCATCCGAAATTAAAATTTGGTAAAACTGGTGTACTCATTATTAATCTTGGTACCCCAGACGGAACAGACTTTTGGTCAATAAGAAGATACCTAAAAGAATTTCTGAGCGATCGTCGCGTAATAGATATTAATCGATTTTTATGGTGGCTAATCTTAAACCTAATAATTTTAACATTCCGACCAAAAAAAACTGGAAAGGCATATAAAGAAATCTGGAATTATGATAAAAATGAGTCCCCTTTAAAAACATACACAAGATCACAAGCTCAATTATTATCAGACAGACTCGAGAATATTGAAGTCGATTGGTGTATGCGTTATGGTAATCCTTCAATCCGTGACCGTCTGAAATCGATGAGAGAAAAGGGAGTCGATAGATTATTAATTTGCCCCTTATATCCGCAATATTCAGCTGCAACGACCGCAACTGTTAATGATAAAGTTTTTTCTGAACTATCCCATATGCGATGGCAGCCAGCAATAAGAACGCTACCACCATTCTACGATAATAACGAGTATATAGCCAAATTAAATAAATCAATGAACCAACATCTCGCAAAATTAGACTGGGAGCCGGATATAATTTTAACATCGTATCATGGGCTTCCAAGAAGGTATCTCGACTTAGGTGATCCGTATCACTGCCATTGTCATAAAACGACGCGCCTCTTAAAAGAGATGAATAAAAAATATTCCAAAAAAATTATACTATCGTTTCAATCGAGATTTGGAAGAGAGGAATGGCTGAAACCATACACTGAAGAAACGGTTATTAAACTTGCGAATGATGGTGTAAAAAAACTTGCTGTATTATCTCCTGCATTCTTTTCTGACTGTGTAGAAACATTAGAGGAGCTTAATATAGGTATCCAAGAAGTATTTACAGAAAATGGTGGTGAAGAATTTACCCTTATCCCATGCCTTAATGACAGCAAAAACGGTATTGACCTATTAGAATATCTAATAAAGAATGAGCTACAAGGTTGGGTGTGATCTAGAGGGCTGAGATATTAATGAGATCATGAAGATGAACAATTCCTTCAGGCTTTCCATCCTCAAGTACGAACAAGCTTGTAATTTTTTTGTTATTCATTAGGGATATAGCCGATGATACTGTCATTTGGTTAGAAATTGTAACAGGTTTTTTCGTCATTATATCTTTAGACTCTCGACCCAGTATATTACCAGATAGGCATCTCCTAAGATCACCATCTGTAATTATTCCAGCTAGGACTCCATTGGTATCTGTGAGCCCAATACACCCGAAACGTTTTTTCGTCATAATAACAAGAGCTTCTGATATTGAAGTGTCTTGATTTGCAAGCGGTATTGCATCACCCGTATGCATTACGTCTTGAACCGAAGAGAGTCTCGCTCCAATTTTTCCTGATGGGTGCAGCGATTTGAAATCATCTTTACTGATACCTTTTTCGGTCATTAGAGTTATTGCGATTATGTCACCTAGCGCTAGTTGCATTGTAGTGGAAGTGGTGGGCGCTAGGTCATGAGGGCATGCTTCAACAAAATTAGGTAAAACAATGGATATGTCTGATTGTTTTGATATGTGACTTTCTTTATTTGCTGTTATCGAGATTATCTTTATATTATTTTTTTTCGCAAATAATACTATATTTCGGAGTTCGACGGTTTCACCAGAGTTTGATATGAGGAATAAAATATCATTTTCTTTTAATAAACCGAGATCACCATGACTTGCTTCAGTGCCATGCAGGAAAAAGGATGATGTTCCCGTAGATGTAAGGGTGGCGGCAATTTTATTAGCAATCATTCCGCTTTTTCCGATACCCGACAGAACCACATTACCATCTACTTTCTCTATCAGATCGATTGTGTCCATGAGTTTTTCTCCGAGCGTGCTAGATAATTCATTATGTATGGAAGTCAGTCCAGATAGTTCTTTCTCGGCTATACCTATCATTAGCTCTAATCTTTTATTTTGCATAGTTTCTTTCATTCAAATATTAATTTTAAGCATATTAGACTATAATTTACTTATAAATGTGTCACTCCAACTCTTATACAATCAGATTCTGTTTGAATATGGATCATTTTATATATTTTTTTGCTAAATAATACATAAAATTTTATGAAAGACGTCACTTAGGTCTATACCTTCTACCCATCATAAGTTTATAAAAAATCATTTGTTTATTAAAATTAATCTAGTTGAAAATATTTTGAAAACCGATTCGCAAAGTGATATCCTAAGAAGAAGATATTCAATATAACCCTATGCATAATAAAGACTATTGAGGATTTCATGTTGGCCAGAAATATTCCTGGAGTTGCTCTCGCATTAATAATTGCTTATGTTGGCGCAAAATCAAGCCATTTTATTGGTGTGAATGTACTTGGCTTCTCAAAGAGTCCCATATCATCCATCATGCTTGCAATAATATTTGGTATTATACTTGCAAATATAATTAATTTACCAGATCGCTTTGATGATGGTTTTAAATTCTCCATCAAATATATATTGAGGTTTGGAATAATACTATTAGGTATTCGATTAGGGCTTTTAGATATTCTTAAAATTGGGATAATTGGTTTACCTGTGATCGCAATATGTATTATATCGGCTTTAGTAATCGCAAATTATTTATCAAGGTCACTCAATATTTCATCAAAAATGGGTTCATTGATAGCAGTTGGAACAGGCATTTGTGGGGCAAGTGCAATAGTTGCAACAGCACCCGCAATAGAAGCAAAAAAAGAAGAAGTAACCTATGCAATTGGTGTAATAACCGTATTTGGTATTATCGCAATGCTATCCTATCCTTTTTTAGCTCATTTTATTTTTGATGGAGATGAATTATTTATTGGGCTATTTTTAGGAACGTCTATTCACGAAACTGCGCAAGTTGCAGGATCTGGGCTAATTTATTCGACTCAATTTGACTCACCCAAAACGTTGGATATCGCAACTGTAACAAAACTTGTGAGAAATACTTGCATGGTAATCGTTATACCAGTTGTAAGCTATATATATTACAGAAACCAAAAAGATAAATCACAAGCTAATAAAACATCAATCTTAAATATTTTCCCTTTCTTTATATTCGGATTTATTGGGATGGGGATTCTAAGAACAATTGGTGACTATGGGGTTGAAAATACGAATTATGCGTTTATGCTTTTTGAAGTATCGGTATGGGAAGAAGTAATAGATTTTATTAAAACTTCAGCTGAATATCTACTCGCAATTGCGATGGCAGCCGTTGGTTTAAGTACAAACATATCCTCACTCAGAAGCCTTGGTTTAAAGCCACTCTATGTTGGGCTAATAACAGCTGTGAGTATTGGGATATTAAGTATTGCATCAATTTATTTAATAAATATTTTAGGAATAACAATTTAATCATTAATCCATTCGTAATGTATTCAAATAATTCAGATTTTTTAAATTTTAAAATAGGAGAAAAATGCGTTTAATAACATATAACAACAGACGAGATAGCGCTACGTATGTTGGCGTTTTAATTAATGACGACTCTGAAGTAGTTTCACTATCTAATAATGGTTTTCCAAAAGATATGAATGAAATTGTGAAATTAGGTAGCGATGGATTGAATAAAATCGAAAAATTACTTCACTCAAAACCACAAACCCTCTCAATGTCAGAGATCGATCTCTTAGCGCCAATACCACGTCCACTTAGAAATATTATGTGTGTAGGTAAGAACTATCACGATCACGCAAAAGAATTCTATGGGTCTGGCTTTGACTCAAGTGGACAAAAAGCTGTTGCTGATTTCCCAGTAATATTCACAAAAGCAACAACATCGGTAATTGCGACGGGAGATGAAATAATTCTCGCAAATGATTACACAAATACAACAGACTACGAGGGTGAGCTGGGCATCATATTATCAAAAGGCGGAAAAAATATTAGAGCTGAGGATGCATACAATTATATATACGGATATACAATTATCAATGATGTTTCTGCCAGAAATATACAAAAACAACATGAGCAATGGTTTATCGGGAAGAGCCCTGATACATATTGTCCAATGGGCCCAGCTATAGTAACGTCTGACGAAATTGGTGATGTCACAAAATTAAAATTGATGACAAAAGTTAATGGAGATGTAAGGCAAGACTCAATTGTTGAAAGATTAATATTTGATATTCCAACCTTAATATCAACAATATCGAAAACCATGACATTAGAGATTTGTGATGTTATTGCCACTGGTACGCCTGCGGGTGTTGGTATAGGCTTTGAACCACCAATTTACCTCAAGTCAGGCGATCATGTTGAAGTTATGATTGATAAGATAGGAAAATTAGAGAACACTGTAAAATGAGACGTCTTTCAAAAAATTCATTTAAAAACAGTTATTTATGATTTTCTTAATTTCCATATTTTGTCAATTGTATTTGCTCGATGATAGCGTTCTGGATAGATTTTAGATATGATGATTTGAGCTAGCTTGACACATTGGTCACGATTCTTTGGTCTTTCAAATAAGTTATTATGTAAGCATGGTTGTATTTCCATATCAATGATTTTACTCATTGATGTTTTTGGCTCTTCAATTGCTGCAAATTCTCTAATATCCGGTCCTTTAACGGTAGCATTCCAAATTTCGGCAGAACTTATATTGTCTATTTCATGGTTAAACTGAATTACAACATGATCTGTATCTTTCTTTTTTGACTCCCAAACTTTTTGGCACACATCAAGAATGATTAATTTCTCCTGCGGGGAGTATTTCTCTTTTCTGCCTGAGCCTATTCTTTTACCACCTGACACCATAAACTCTCTCAAATTAATCGTACTTAAAGTAAAATTATATAAAACATCTTAAGTAAGACTTAATGATGTTATCGAGAAACTTTCAGCATTGAAATTTGGAAGAATATCTTGTACCAATTCACAAAGGGTTTTAAAATAAATAAATTAAGGGCGCGTAGCTCAGTGGGAGAGCACTACGTTGACATCGTAGGGGTCACAAGTTCAATCCTTGTCGCGCCCACCATTATGAAATGCATAAAATGAAAGAAAACGAAGTTTTAGAATATTTTGATTTTTTACAATCACTTGCTGATGCTGCCGCAAAGATAACTTTATCTAATTTTAAACAAAAAGTGCATGTAGATAATAAAAATTCACAATCAAATAAATTAGATCCGGTAACAATAGCTGATCGAAAAGCAGAGGAGGTTATTCGTGAACTTATATTAAGGAATTATCCTAATCATACAATTATCGGTGAAGAATTTGATACAATTGAGGGTAATCCAAATTACCGATGGTTCATAGATCCCATAGATGGCACCAAATCATTTATATCTGGAATTCCACTTTGGGGGACACTTATTGGCCTAGAAGTCAATAATGTCCCTGAAATAGGAATCATAGATATCCCATGTATGAATGAAAGATATCTTGGATCACATACTCTAAAAAAAGCAATACGTATAAAGGACGGTGTGTCTGAAGACGTGACAACTTCCAGTGAAAATGAGTTAAAAAATCTAAAGTTTGGTTATACAACAGATGAGATGTTTGATGATAAAAGATCAAGAAAAGTACTAGATAAAGTCAATGAGTCAGTTGGGCTTACAAGAACAGGTGGGGACTGTTTTTTTTATACTCTTTTATCATCAGGCCATCTTGATTTGATAATTGAGAATAATCTTAAACCTTTTGATATAGTTCCGATTGTACCAATAATAATAGGTGCTGGAGGTAGCATATCAAACTGGGATGGAGAGAGCGCATACACAGATGGAAACATTATTGCAAGTTGTAATGAGTCAGTACACAGTCAGGTATTAGAAATTATAAATAGTGTAAGTGTGTAAGATTCAGCTAGGAAAATACTCTCGATCCTCATCAGTTGCCTGCCAAGAAGGGTTTGTAGGCCATTCTTTTGTACGTGAAATCATTGATTTCCCATAACGAACGCGAAATAGTATTGTTCTATCTTGACCAGTAGTAAATTCGTGAAGCTCACCCTTTGGATGAACAACAAAACAACCTTTTTTTACTTCCACTTCTTCATTCTCAGTTCGCATTATGCCTCCACCCTCGTAACAAAAGTAAATTTCTACAGCGTCGGGATGGCAATGGTTGGGGCTAACTTGACCAGGTTCCCAGCAAGCAATTGATACATCTCCTTGATCATAAAAACCAAGTTTTTTTTCAACATGAACTAATGGATTGAATTTCCGTTCAATCTCAAAATCAAAGGACTCCATAAAATACTCATTTTCAAAATTCAAAGTTGAAATCCTAACAGAAAATAGAAATAAAACAATGCTGCTTGAATTATTTTTTATTATAACCATATATAATAGTGCAGATGCCTAATTGGGTCTGCTTAAATTTAACATGTTGCTCAAAGGAGGATATGATATGATGCACACATTTGATTTAACACCATTATATAGAACATCAATCGGCTTTGATAGACTGGCCCAAATGATTGATACTATGGATACAAAAACTCCTACGGGATATCCACCATACAATATTGAAAAACTTAACGAGAACAAATACGGCATCACAATGGCTGTGTCTGGTTTTGATGAAAGTGATCTCAACATTGATGTAAAGGAAAACATCTTATCTGTGACAGGTGATGTTTCCAAGGATGATAATAAGGAGTACCTTCACAAAGGAATTGCAACCCGAAACTTTGAAAGAAGCTTTAGGCTTGCCGATTATGTTGAAGTTGAGTCAGCAAACCTATCAAACGGTTTACTTAACATCATACTTGTAAGGGAATTACCGGAGGCAATGAAGCCAAGGAAAATTGAAATATCTACAAGTAAAGTAATTGAAGGATAATTTCAAATGTGGTGGAATAGAAATATTCCACCACAAAAAATTAATATCTCGTTATTAACTCAGCCATATTATATATTTCGTCATCTGTTGTATTGTATGAAGTCACCAACCTTATAAATTTTGATTTATCGTCAACATATTTTTTGTTCAATGATGTCTTTGTCCATTCATGAAATTTAATATTATTCTTTTCTAGATATTTTTCTAATTCATTAGGTATTATAAT
>CAJWEW010000023.1 GCA_913030915.1 uncultured Rhodobiaceae bacterium | reverse complement strand
ATGGAATGCAAGAATTCGTTCTAGATCGCTCTGATGCATATATCGGAGTAATGATTGATGACTTGGTGACAAAAGGTGTCACTGAGCCATATCGTATGTTTACATCAAGAGCAGAGTACCGTCTCTCTCTGCGGATTGACAACGCAGATCAGCGTTTGACCCAAAAAGGTGTTGATCTTGGAATTATTAAAAAAAATAGAGAAGCTTCTTTCAACGCTAAGTTAAGTGCAATAAATGATGCTATGAACCTTGTAACAAATCTAACAATCACTCCAAATAGAGCGAAGCAGTATGGCATGAAAATTAACCAAGATGGCAAAAAGAGGTCAGTTCTAGATTTGATTTCATACCCAAACATTAATTTAATCGATTTATATCCTATATGGCCCGAATTGAGTACCATTGATAAGTCGGTGTCAGCACAGATCGAGTCTAATGCAATCTACGCGAAGTATTTAGAGAGGCAAAGGCTCGAGATTGTATCTTTTAAGAAGGATGAGTCTTTGATAATACCAGTTGACATAGATTTTAATGATGTAAAGGGATTATCGAACGAAGCACGTGATCGTATTTCGAAAATGAAGCCCGCTACAGTTGGTCAATTATCAAGAATGGAGGGTATTGACCCCTCTACCGTTCTCAAGATATTGTCATATATAAAGGCATATCGTAAAATCTCAGAAATGTCAGCATAGATCGTGACGGATAGAACATCAGTCATAAATTTAATTGAGAGAAACTATGATGTTTCACGTGAAACAATCAGAAAACTAGACATTTATGCTGAGTGTTTGATTGAGTGGCAAAGTAAGTTCAATCTCATTGGCAAATCGACAATAAATTCTTTGTGGCATAGGCACATATTAGACTCTATTCAGCTTGTGAGAACATTACCTGATGATTTTCAGAGTTTAATGGATATTGGTACTGGAGCCGGACTTCCAGGGTTTATACTAGCAATTTATTACAACCAATCCGGTAAGGATATATACTTAGTAGACTCAAATAAGAAGAAATGTAAGTTTTTAGACGAGGTTGCCGCGAGATGCAATGTGGATGTTAAAATATATGCAGAGAGACTTCAAGATCTAACAGTGAAGGACTTATTTAAAGTAGATGTTATTACTGCAAGGGCATTTGCAAGTATCGACAGTATAATGTCTTTATCTAAACCATATGCACATAAAAAAACAAAATACTTGTTACAAAAGGGTGTTAATGCAAAAAGTGAGTTGACCAACGCAAAAATTTCATCAAAATTAAGAGTAGAGTTTATAAATAGTATAACGCAAGAAAACTCATACATTCTTAATATTGAACGAAAATAATGTTTGGATTGAAGAAAAATAATAATAAGGCCAAAATATTTGCATTTGCCAACCAAAAGGGTGGTGTTGGAAAGACTACAACAGCAATTAATCTAGGTTGTGCAATAGCTGGTGCAGGGGAAAAAGTTCTCGTCATTGATTTAGATCCCCAGGGGAACGCTTCCACCGGTTTAGGTATCAACAAAGATGATAGGAAGTTCTCAACATATGATGTTTTAACCAATCAACAAACTATCATGGACATAAGGCTTGAAACACTTGTACAAAATCTTTATATTGTTCCATCAACGCTCGACCTACTCGGTCTAGAGGCGATTCTGGCCGAAGACAATGAAAAGTCATACAAGCTAAAGCTAGCTGTTGAAGAGCTTGAGATACAAAGTAAAAATGAATATGATTATATTCTTATAGATTGTCCGCCATCGTTAAATTTATTAACCATAAATGCTTTAGCAGCTGCAGATGCTCTAATTGTTCCATTGCAATGTGAATTTTATGCTCTTGAAGGCCTGGGTCAGTTATTAGAGACCGTTGAACATGTCCGCACAACGCTGAATAAGGATTTGTTAATACATGGAGTACTTTTGACCATGTTTGACGAAAGAAACAATCTATCAGGTCAAGTTGCAAAAGATGTTCGGGATTTTCTAGGTGATAAAGTATACAAGACAGTAATACCAAGGAACGTTAGGGTTTCAGAGGCACCATCATATGGAAAACCAGTTATTTTGTATGATTATAAATGTCAAGGCTCTCAGGCATATATGAACTTGGCAGCAGAAGTTTTAAAAAAAGATAAGATCGCACTAAACAGTAATTTATAAAAACAGGGGACTTACAGTGGCAGAGCAACAAACAAACGCGTCGACTTCAAGGCTTGGCAGAGGATTGGCCTCACTAATTGGGGATGTTCCAAGAGATGTTACATCCGGCGAAAGTGACCAAGAATTCAATGTTGCTAGGCTTCCAATAGAAAAAATCCAGGCAAATAAACAAAATCCACGCAGCATATTTTCTGAGGATGAACTGGTAGATTTAGCTAATTCAATCAAAGAGAAAGGTATTGTTCAACCGATTATTGTGAGGGAAATTGATAGGACCGGATCATACGAAGTTATTGCTGGAGAGAGACGATGGCGAGCTGCACAAATCGCTCAGTTAGATAATATACCAGCAATAGTAAAAACATTATCTGATGACGATGCACTGGAAATAGCTATTATTGAAAATGTGCAAAGGAGTAATTTGAGTCCGGTGGATGAAGCAGCCGGATATCAGAGACTAATTGATATCTATAATTATACTCAGGAAGATTTAGCGCAGGTAATTGGAAAAAGTAGAAGCTATATCGCTAATATACTACGCTTAAATAATTTACCGTCGAAGGTAAAAGACTATCTGTCCGAGGGACTCTTAACAATAGGTCATGCAAGGGCATTAATATCTCTGGAGAACGCTGACAGTCTTGCAGATATGATCGTATCAAAGGGTTTGAGTGTCCGACAAGTAGAACAACTAGTTAAAAATCCATTAGGATCTCAGAAAAAAAGTAAGGGATCATCAATCAAAGATAAGAATATAAGTTTGCTTGAAGAATTAATGACAGACGCAATCGGTCTTAAAGTTCAAATTCATACCAAGGATGCCAAATCAGGGAAAGTTGTCGTAAATTATACAAGCGGTCAGCATCTTGAGTTTATAAAAAATAAATTATTAGGCTAATTTTTTAGAGAAGATATCTTTAGGAGACACCTCTCCGTCAGCTCGGCAGATAAATCGCTATTTTTCCTTGTCTCAATTGTTGTTTCTGACAAAATCTCAACTATATCACCGAGGGCACCTCTATTCCAAGTATTGAGCTGCTTCTGTAAAGACGCATGTCTTTTAAAAAAGATTGGTGGCTTTGAATTTTCAATTACTTGCTTATTTGTTAAATTTGAGTCATCTTTCTCTGCTAATAATTCCAGTAATTTTATTACATGGTTCGAAGTAATAATAAGTATTTGTGCAGGATTGAATTCATCTATGACTGAATGATAAAGGCAGCTTATATTCTTCGTTTTCCTTTCAAATACTGTGTCAACTAAATCAGTAACAATTATATTTGATGAAGAGACTATGATAGACTCTACTTCAGATTTACTTATCTCATCACCGCCTTGATGGTGGTTCAAAATTTTTTCAATTTCTGATGTTGTGTTGCCGTAGTCATTACCCAATGATCCTACAATCAAATCTTTTGCATCTTTGTGCATTGTAAGATTTCTATCTTTGAGTTTGTTATTAAGCAGGGCCATTATATCAATATTTGAACTATTGTAGCATGGGATCACGATAAAACTCTTATTACTTTCAAATGCCTTTCTTGAGGGTGAACTTGTCTTCAACTCGCCTGCATTAATTATCAGGATTGATTGACTTTTTGATCCAATGATGCAGTCGACTTGTTCTTTTTTTAGATCAGATGACAAATCTAGCAATATAACTCTTTTATCATTGGTAAGTGCGAAAGTGTCCAGCTCATCAGCCAGTAATCCTGGGTCATCATTTAACTGAGCACTATTTATCGTTGATAATAAAAAAGGGTCATTTTGGTTTGGTATATAGTGACTTACAAGAGCTTTTGTTCTATAGTTTATCAGTCCACTATCCTGACCATGCAGTAGTATACCTTGGATATCATCACTAGGGTTTTTTATAAAATCATCAGCTTGTTTGTTGCGTAGGATCACTGTCTAGTTACCAGCTTTAGATTATTAATTCATCAATTTTGGGTGATTTAGAGATATTTGCTTATTTATGACAGATGCGACTTCTTTTGCTATTAAGTTGTATGTAGATATTTCTGCCTGAGCATTATTATATTCCGAAGACGATAGTGTGAAGGTATTGTATACACGAGCTGTGTTTGAAAATACCATTTCTCTGAATTCAGTGATCCTAAATATTTTATATTCAACCTCAACTTCTAACTGCATACGTTTTGCTTCACCTGATGAGTCGATTAAAAGTGGATTTTTTTCAATGCTGATTTCCAAATCCATCTCAAGTTTAGATTTACCTCGTTCAGCATTCTGTCCCATGTACTTCAAAATTTCATTTCTGACAATTTGGTGGTTCCTATCTGTCGCTTCATTAATGTAAATTTCGCTCATGATGAGTTGAGAATTACTATTGACACCATACATTGGCGAAAAGGAACATCCGGCGATAAGCGGTAGAAACATGATTATAAAATACAAATTTTTAATTTTAGATAACAACATTTAGAATCCTATTTGGGACATATATAATTTTTCTAATCTCAGAATTGATTGATTTACTGACATTATCGATTTTCATAGCCACAGCTTCAACTTCATTTTGTGATAAGCCTTTAGCTACTTCAATTTCACCTCTTTTTTTACCGTTAACCTGTACTACTATGAGAACCGTATCTTCTTGAATGTATTTTTCAATTAATTGAGGCCATTCTCTTTGGGAAATTATACCACCACAACCAATTATTTTCCAACATTCTTCTGCCAAATGTGGTGCCATTGGGGCAAAAAGTTGGCAGTATGTTTCAAGAAGCTCTCTAAATGAGTATAACTCACTGATATCATTGATTTTTTTATTTTTATTTATTATGCTTTGTATCTCATTAGAAAGCTCATAAATATGTGCAATCGCCCTATTAAACCTTAAGTTTTCAAGCGCATCAGTGATATCTTTTATAGCTTTATGAGTTATTTTTCTCATGTTGAGTGAGTTTTCCGTAAACTCCTTTGGTTTAACAATATCACTCCCAGAAATCATGGACACTCCATCATTAACAATCTTCCAAATCCTTTGAATAAAACGAGATGAGGCTTCGGCGCCTTTATCTGTCCATTGAATATCTCTTTCGGGCGGGGTGTCAGATAAAATAAACCATCTTGCTGTATCAGCACCAAAGGTCTCTACAATGGATTGGGGATCAATTATATTTTTTTTTGATTTTGACATAGACTCTATGGGTCCAATGGTTACCGCGTCACCGGTTTTGATATGGACAGGATTGTTTCCATCAAGCATGACCTCTTCGGGAAATAGCCAATTACCTGAAGAGTCCTTATAAGTTTCATGCGTTACCATCCCCTGCGTAAATAATCCAGAAAAAGGCTCATCTAGCGACATATGTCCAGTCTCTTTCATCGCGCGTGTGAAGAATCTAGAATACAAAAGATGCAGAATGGCATGCTCCACTCCACCTATATATTGATCTACAGGCAACCAATAGTCGACTGCCTTCTTACTGACGGGCTGATTTGCTTTTGGGCTACAAAATCTTGCAAAATACCACGAAGAGTCAACAAATGTATCAAATGTATCTGTTTCTCTTGTCGCATCTTTTTGACAATTAGGGCACTTTACTTTTTTCCACGTCGGATGCTTTTCGAGAGGATTTCCAGGGATACTGAAGTCAACATCATCAGGTAATTTCACAGGTAAGTCACCATCAGGTACTTCCAGAACACCGCAATCGCGACAATGGATAATTGGTATTGGGCAGCCCCAGTATCTTTGTCTTGAAACACCCCAATCACGTAAACGATATGTAATTTTCTTTTGACCTTGAGGTGACCCACCAATTTCAATTTCTGACATTCTCTCTGCGACAACATCCTTTGCCTCTTCAATTGTTTTTCCATCGAGAAAATCTGAATTAAAAATTGTTCCATTTCCAGTATAAGCTTCATTTTCTATGATAAATTTACCTTTTTCGATATCATCAGGCAAGACTACAGGTATAACATCCAACTCATACTTACGTGCAAAATCCAAGTCTCTTTGATCATGTGCAGGACATCCAAATATCGCTCCCGTTCCGTACTCCATTAAGACAAAATTTGCAATGAAGACATCTAGATTTTTATTTTTAATGAATGGATGCTTAACTTTAACGCCAGTATTAAATCCTATTTTTTCAGCTTTTTCTATTTCAGCTAGGGTTGTTCCTTTTGATCTGCACTCCCTAATGAAACTATTAATTTCAGGATTATTTTTTTCAAGTTTTTTAACTATTGGATGGTCCGCGGCAACCGCAACGAAGCTTGCACCGAAAAGTGTATCAGGTCTCGTAGTAAAAACTTCAATTGTTTTGTCGTCCTCATCAGGTGCATTGGATATCTCAAACTTAAATTGCAAGCCAGTTGATTCTCCTATCCAATTATTTTGCATAGTTTTAACCTTATCAGGCCAATTATTTAGACTTTCGAGTTTACTCAGTAAATCATTTGCATACTTTGTTATATTGAAGAACCATTGAGTAAGTTCTTTTGTTTCAACTACTGCTCCAGATCTCCAGCCTTTTCCATCTATTACTTGTTCATTGGCAAGAACAGTATTGTCTACCGGGTCCCAGTTCACTTTTGATTTTTTTCTTCCAACAAGACCTTTTCTGTAGAAATCCAAAAACAATCTTTGCTCATGCTGATAATATTCAGGATCACATGTTGCTATTTCACGAGACCAATCAATAGATAAACCGAGTAGCTTGAGCTGTTCACGCATGTTTGAAATATTTTCGTAAGTCCATTTAGCTGGGTGGATATTATTCTGCATAGCGGCATTCTCTGCTGGCATTCCAAAGGCGTCCCATCCCATTGGATGTAGAACATTGAACCCTCGAGCCCTTTTGTATCTGGCAACAACATCCCCCATCGTGTAGTTGCGGACGTGCCCCATATGGATCTTTCCTGAAGGGTAAGGAAACATTTCTAAAACATAATATTTCTTTTTTGAATAATCTTCGCTGGCTTGGAATATCTTTTCAGAGTCCCATTTATTCTGCCATTTCTCTTCTACTTCTCTGTGATTATATCGTTCCATGGTTAGAGGTATTACTCTTGTTTCATCTGACGGGCTTTTGTGAGTATACTATTTTCAAGCTGCAAACGTGTTTCGTCACTTGTTGAGATATTTACCCATTCACCGTTCAGATATTGCTGCATAAACAATGAAACTCGAACTGCATCAGCTCGAAGCCGAGTATCGAGAATATATATAGTTATTTTATATCTTTCGTTCGGATTATTTGGATTATTATACCACTCAGTCATAATAATACCTCCATACGGGTCGGCTTCTTCTAGTGGCATAAAAGATATGGTATCTAGGGATGCACGCCACAGTAATGAGTTTACACCAATAGTTGCGCCAGTATCGCGAACGTCACTTCCAAATAGTTTTATACTGTCTTGGATTTTACCTTCTGGACCACCATCTTTTTTTGCTTTTCTTTCAGCTGCCCTCTCTCTGGATAAATCAGCGTCCATCCAATCCGGCATATTGAAAGATGTTGAGCATCCAGATAGTGCAAAACACATTAGAAAAATGAATATTGATTTTTTGAGCAAATCTATTCTCAATATATTAATTTTTGGATTATTTAAAAATTTATTCATAAAAAACATCAATATCAACTCATTGGCAGTAAAAAATAAAGCCTTTCCAATGTCAACAAAATAACATTTAACAAACTATTAACAACTGTATCATATAAACAACATATAATATTTATATAATCGCAGAGACTTCGTTACGCGTTGACTATTTTTAATACTATAATATTATAATGAAGAATATTAATTAATTGATAAAAGCGGTAATTACTTTAATGAAAAAAATACCTGTCATATTATCAACAATACTGTTGTCAACTTTAGCAAATGCTGGTGATGCACCCAAAGATGTTGAAACAAGCGGTATTAGTCTAAATGTTGGTGGAGAAGTTATGGTTGAAGCAATTGCAATAGAAGGGCGATGCCAAACCCAAGCTACCGCCGCTGATGTTTTTGCCAATGAATTGACAGATACAAATGCTGGGACAATAACTGCAGATTTAGAGAGCATCGGTTTTGCAACCGGCTCATCCCTTACAGATGATGCAACCTATACATTCGAACCAAGTCTATGTGGGGTGAATGTTGATGAAAAATTCCCGCAATTTGTGTTTTCTAAAGAGCTTACCTTTGATGTGAGCGCAACCATGTATAACGGCTTAGATATTTCTTTCAAAGATACTTTAAATCTCGCTGATATTGATGATGAAGAAAATAGTTTTGAGTTATCACTTGGGGGTGCCTTTGGTTCAATCCAAATAAAAGATAAAACGTCTGCTGTTGATAGTATGCTTGTTGGTACTACCGGTTCTGGGGCGGATACAGCTATTGATGTAACGTCTGACGGCCACGTAACTACAACTTCTGGAAATGATGACGGACTCAGTCTGATATACTTCACTCCATCCTTTGGAGGAATGGATCTTGCGTTCGGATACAACAAGAATACTGATAACTTAGGTTTGGATAACTCTGAATTTAATGACACATATTCCGTTGGTTTTGGATATGAAACATATATCGGTGACGTTGTACTTTCACTTGGTGGTGGTTTTGAGAAAGCAATAAGTGATACTGACACAGAAGCAAACTGTTTGACAACGGATCTCTCAACTGCAGATGATGCAACTTCTGCTGATGGTTTTTTTGATGGTTTATACGGTTCAAGTAGGTGCGGTAACGAAACCTTATCAGCGATAGGAGCAGATATTGGTTTTGGTGATTATACTTTATCGTCCGCATTCTCAAATCTTGATACAACAGATGGCAGTGATATGTCTGTGTGGTCATTGGGAGTGGCTCGAACATATAATGAAATTGATTATACAGTTGGTTTCACTCAAGAAACACTCAGTTATGCGAGGGACAAGACATCAGGTGCCGAGGTTGAAGATCAATCAACTATTTTAATGTTGGAAGCTGTCAAGCCACTTGGTGATGGCGTCGATCTTGGCCTAAACATATCAAATACCGAAGTTGATAATGCTTCAGAAGAGCTCGGAAATGGACCACAAGATGCCTGGCGTGCAGGCGTCTCTGTTACTCTTGGCTTCTAATCAATAAAAACTTCAAAAAAGTTCGAGATATTGCTGCTATTAAAAAACTGCAATAGATCTGAGTTTTGCAGAAAATCACACATTATCTCATAGGAAAATATTCCTAAAAATTAACAATAGATTAATCGCTGTTGTATTTATGTCACACATAAAAATAAAGTAAAATAAATGAGTGTTTCTTACTTGATACACAACGAAATTTTGCTAAATTGGTCACATGTGCACGATGCTACGTGCATTGTGTGCGTTATTTTATATAAAATAACTTTTTTATTAACTACTTTTTTTATTATGAAAGGAAATATCATGGATAAAAAAATTCTACTAGGTGGTGCAGCTGCTCTTATTATGGCAGGTAGCATGGTTGCTACTCCAGCTTCTGCAAACATCTCACTAGAGCTAAGTGGTGAAGCAAAAGTAACTCTTGGTATGTCAGACTCATGTGGCGATGCTCCGGCAACAGCTGCAACACAGGCTACTGTAACAGGAGAAGCTACACTAGCAGCTCTTAATACTGCAACAGGTATTACATTTACATCTGACTCAGCTGCTTCTATGGCTGCTGACACAGTAACATTTACAGATTACAGATGTAGTCCAGTAACTGCAGACAATGACAACCCTGTTTGGGGCTTCGGCAAAGAAATTGGCATTAGTGCTTCAGGTACACTTGCTAATGGTCTAGAAGTTGCATTCTCAGACACACTAGATCTAACAGATGTTGACGCTGAAGAAGGTTCATTTGAACTAGAATTAGGCGGTGCTTTCGGTACATTAGTAATGGGTAGTGTTGACTCAGCAGTTGACTCAACTTCAGTTGGTATGCCAGGTGAACTAGATCACGATCTAGCAACAGATGGTGCAGCTGGTTTTGGTCTATCATACTCACTTCCAACAATGGGTGCACTAGATGTAGCTATTTCATACTTCCCGAACGCAGATGACGCTGGTCTAGATGATTCAGAATACATGGATACATTTGGTATTGGTGCAGCATTCGACGCTGGCATGGCAACTGTATCATTCGGTTTTGAAAGTGCATCAAGTAACGACGCAAGTTGTGCAGTATCAGCAGCAGCTATTCAAGGAATCACAACAGCAGCCGCTCTTATTACAGCAGTATATGGTGACTCTGTATGTGGTGACATGGACGTAATGGCGATCGGTGCAGAAATGCCAGTATCTGACCTAACACTATCTGCTGGTTACTCAACAATTGACTCTGACTCAGCTGACAGAAATACAATGTCATTTGGTGTAGAGACATCAGTTGGTGATTACACAATCGGTGCAGGTTATGCAGTACAAACACTAGAGCATGAGCTAGGTGGTAATGAAGACGAAACTACTGCAGTTAACTTCACAGCTGAAACAGCACTAGGCGATGGTGTAGATCTAACTTTTGAATTCATTCAAACAGATGCAGATCTATTCTCACAAGCACAAGGCGCTGGTGAAAACTCAACTTATGAAGCAGAAATTGCTCTAGTAGTAGGATTCTAATTCATAAACTTGAAGTTTATTTAAATAAAAAGGGGTGGTCTCGACCACCCTTTTTTTTTGTAAAAATGTTATGATTGAAATAAAATAGGATTATGTATTCTAAATCTATATTCTCTCAAGATGAAATTGTTCAGAATTACTATAGCGTTAAAGAACGTATGAAGATTGCTGCAGAAAGTGTAGACAGAGATGCAGAAACTATAAATCTAATTGTGGTTACGAAAACCTTCGATTCTATGGAAATTCAACCCTTAATTAATCTAGGTCACAGGGATTATGGTGAGAATAAAGTTCAGGAAGCAGAGCATAAGTGGATAGATATTAAGGAAAAGAACCCAGAAATTAACTTACATCTAATTGGACATCTTCAGACAAACAAAGTAAAAAGAGCACTTACGCTATTCGACTCCATTCATACATTGGACTCAAAAAAAATATTTGTTGAAATTTTAAAGCATATTAATAAGCCATCTTCAGTTACGAAAGAATTCTTTATCGAGGTTAATTTGGGGAACGAACCACAAAAATATGGTTTAGCACAAGAAGAAATACCGATGTTGTTTGAAGGCCAGAAATTCCAGGATCAGGTAAACTTTAGTGGGCTAATGTGTATTCCTCCATATAATGAGGCACCCTCGCCTTATTTCGCTTTACTTAGTAAAATCGCGAATAAATTTGAAATAAAAGGCCTTTCAATGGGGATGAGTTCAGATTTTGAAAAGGCGATACAATTTGGTGCTACGCATATAAGGGTAGGTAGTGAAATATTTGGTTCGAGATCATGAATATAAATCAAATTATAAAAATTTTAAAAAAAACAGATAGCTTTGGAATTCAAACAGATAGTTTTCTGAATACGTTGGCTTTTTCCTCAGAAAAAGTTGAATATTCTACCGGTGACCTGATAATAAAGTCAGGTGAAAAAAGCGTTAAATGTGTTGTTATATTAGAGGGTAAGGCATTCATCCAAAAAAAAACGAGCCCGATTGAACTAAAGTCTGGTTCAGTGATTGGTTTGCTATCATTAATAAATAATTGCAGCCCAAAGGACGCACTAATCGCTGGAACTAAAGGTTTGGCATTGGTGATAAATAGGGAATTGTTTGAAAAGCTTTTACAGGAATTTCCAGATTTTAATAGGAATTTGAAATCTAAATTAGTTAGTGACCTAAATAAGACGGTTGGAAGTTTGCAAACGACACTAGGTTAATAGCTTAAGCGATATGGCCAAGGTGGAAGGAAGCAGATATCGGAACATGGTCTGAAGGTCTTTCAAAATCCCTCGCTATTTGAAAAATTTGGTGTTCTATATAATATTTCAATAAATTTTCTGTGACCCAAATATGATCTAACCTACGTCCACGGTTAGACTTCTTCCAGTCTCGATTACGGTAGCTCCACCACGAATAGACTTTTTCGTCCTCATTTGCGAAGTATCTAAGAATATCACAAAAATTTTGTTGATTAATAATCTCTGATATCTTTGATCTTTCAATATCGGTATGACTCACTACATTTACAAGCTGTTTGTGAGACCATACGTCATTTTCATGGGGTGCAATATTCATATCACCAACAATGATATGGTACTGACCATTAGCTATTTGATCTTTCAAGTGACGATGCATTTCATCTAAAAAATCTAGTTTATGTTTAAATTTTGGATTTATCACAGTATCTGGTTCATCACCGCCAGCTGGAACATAAAAGTTATGTAATTTTAGACTTTTATTTTTTGTACCAAAATCAAATTCTGCTCCGATGTAACGGCAATCATTTTTATCGCAAAAATCTTTTTCAATTATCTTCTTGAACTTGACTCTTGAAATTATAGCAACACCATTATAAGATGCTTGCCCCTTGTGCGCGACATATTTGTAACCAAGATCTTGAATTGGGGCTAGAGGAAATTTGTCATTTTCACATTTTGTTTCTTGCAAACATATTATGTCTGGATCCAATTCTTCAGAAATTTTCTTTAATTGCTCAAGTCTTATGCGGATACTATTAATGTTCCAGCTGATGACTTTGAGATTTTTCTTCATTATTTATTTTTTTTGACCAGAAAATAACTATTATCAGCAATTTTGCCATGAACGACATTGGAGAGTTTTACATTCGTTTCAAAACCTTGGGCATCAATTATGTACCACTCGTATAACTCAAGGTTTGTATTTGACTCTGTTATGTTGTCCCGAACATGAAAGTGAAGGGTAATTTCACCAATCTCTTCATCCGTCAGGCCCTCAATAGATAAGACTAGAAATTTTTCGTAAAAATCAATACCTAAGATTCTAGCGTCTTCAAGTAAATTTACATTGTCCTTAAATAACACATAATGAGGAGAATATCTGATAGGGTAGCGGTCAAGTGTATCTAGTTCCCTATCTATTATACCCAACCAGACACTATCGGAAACAACAAGAAGTGAGTCAGGTTTGGCGTAATCAAATCGAAACCTACCAGGTCTTCTTATGTAAAATCTACCTTCCGAAATTGTGGAGTCTGGATTTATTTGAATAAAATCGCCTTCCATATGTTCGATATTATTAAGATATGCATTAACGGCATTTACCGCTTCAAGTTGAACGGGGTCTAAGAAACTCGATTTAGAAGGAGTGACTTGTATTAACAAAAGTGCTATTGATGTGACAATTATTTTGAACATATATTTATTTATTTGCTAGACAATAATATATGATATTTAGAGTTAAATATTGTCAAAATTTTGTTCGTTCAACAATATTTCTCT
>CAJWEW010000022.1 GCA_913030915.1 uncultured Rhodobiaceae bacterium | reverse complement strand
TTTTTGTGAATTTTTTATTTGATTTAATCCGAACAAACTGAACGTTTACTTTTATTTCACACATATAAAACCCCTGCAATTCATAACCCTGTATTACTGATTGTATTCTAAAATAAAACCTTTATCATGATTAAAAAATAGTCAAGTAATGATACCATCATGAATTTTAAATATCTTTCTGCAACGTTCATTTTAGTGCTTTTTTTCAGTACGCCTTCTTTTTCTGACTGCCCCGATATTCCTGGCCTAAAGATAGCAGACAGTTTTGGGGTACAGATTTGTGCCATGCCAGACGTAGATCAAAAATATTTAGATCACGCTAAAGAAGTTATGGATGGTCTCATTGATTATAATGACGATGGTATAATAGATAACCAACTAGCGATAGATAAAGTCATATCAACTGGAAGTGTATATGCTGTATTTCGTAATAGTAGAGGTGAACGTAAATTTGAAGACGTTTTTTGGTCTGAGGACGTATTCGATGAGTTTATGCCAATATTTGATGCAAATGGATGGAACTGCGAGAGGGCTGATGAGGACAAATGTATGCATGCAGTCGAAAGCAAATATGGTACCTTTTTGGCTGTTTTCACAAATGAGATGAATTTAAGTGGAAGTGGCTGGGATCCAACAATTGAGGAGGGTCTGCATCTAATCACACATATGGGCTATGCACACGCTTACCCTGATATTTTTGGTCAAAATAAAGATTCATACATTGCTAAGCTGATGGATGTTGCGCGTGGCGGATACTTTGAAAAAGCAAAAAGAAACTATCCTCATGGCGCATATTATACCTACGACGATCGCAGCTGTACTTATTCATGTCAGGTTACCGAATTTACCTACTGGGCAATTACCTCTCTACGTGGTCAACAAGAGGGCAGGGCTAGGGAGATAAAAGAAGAATGGAAACTGTCCGACCCTGAGAAAATGCTCGAAATAGCCCCTGATTTGGTGAAGCTAATATCAGACAAAAGATACGGTATCTATTATTAGTATTTTATTATTTTGGCCCCGGTAAGTTAAGTTGGTTAAACAAACACGAAATTATAGTTTTGATTTCTTAAGATCAATGGCCATGCTCTTAGGGCTCGCTGTTCATGCTCCACTCATCTTTTATTTTCCAGAAGCGGCATCTGAATTTGGTATAGAGAAAATAGAGCCAGCTGAAAATTGGGTTTGGATCATGTTGGACTTTATCACTATATGGAGAATGCCTATTTTTTTTCTACTTTCAGGTTTCTTTTCAGTACTGATTATCCAAAAGGTCGGTTTAAGAAAATATACCTTAGATAGGTTTATTCGAATTGGCTTGGCCTGCTTATTTTTTTCAGCCTTATTTGATATTTTGGATGGACATTTTGATCTTACCCTCGATCACTTATGGTTTTTATATTATTTGTTTATTTTTATTATTGGGTTTTCTTTACTTTATTGCTTTAGTGGATTTCAGTTACTTATCTCAAAGAAATTGACAATTAAAGCCTGGTTGGTAACATTACTTTTATTAGTCTTGGTTGGGCAATTATCAGTTTTTGTGAATGGCTCCCTATCACCATTACTCTTTTATCCTCCCGAAACATATCTAGATTTAAGTTTTGGAGCTCTCCTTTATTATTTTCCATTTTATCTATTAGGTTCACTCTTGTATTCAAATCAACAAATGTTTCAAATACTTGATAACAATAGATTGATTATTATTTTGGGGCTCTTATCAATTTTCATTTTTACTCTTTTTCTCTACATAAATCATTTTATGCTCGACATGAACAATCATGATTTTACGCTCAATCAAACTGGGATCGATACATTTAAACATGAAGAATTTAAACCAATCCTTTTAATTGTTAATAATGTTCTAAAACAAATAAATGCAATAACGTGGATTATTTTTTTAATATCGATTTCTACTCGTTATATTAGGTCAAACCATGCGATCCTAAAATGGCTTGTGGAGTTATCATATCCTATATACATATTGCATCTGGCTCCGGTAACTATCATTAGCGCTGAGCTGTATATCCTTGGGCTAAACCAAATTAGTATTTTTACCCTATCAATCTTGATTGGTTTTTTCATTACCGTAATACTTTATTATACAACCATTAAATTTACACCCATGAACTGGCTCGTTAATGGTTACAGAAAATCATTTTTTAAAATTAAATACTTGAATGACCGAAAAGATACATTAAATCAATAGTATCTGGAGAAAAGTAGCATGAAAAGTGAGATTAGAGAGTATCGTCGGTCGAAAAGAAAGCAATTTCATATAAAAAAAAGAAAGGGTAGACTTGATCCCAGAACTGGTCGTCCTGGAAAAAGAAAATAAACCATCAACTCACGTGCCTCTTAAGTATTTTTTTTGTAGTTTCAGAATATCTTATCTTCGACTTTATTGAATAGAGCTGACTGGATGCTAGCTTACGGGTCTCAGTTTCATCAACTATAGGACTAGGATACTTAAATTCTTTGATTTTACACTTCCATGGTTCATGAATATGTTCAATTGGGCAATCCTGAAGTTCTTTTACCCATCTCTTTATAAAAACACCATCCTTGTCTTGATCATTACTTTGTTTGATGGGGTTATATATACGGATTGTATTAATTCCTGTAGTCCCCGATTGCATTTGTATTTGTGAGTAATGGATACCTGGTTCATAATCTGTAAAAATATTTGATAAATGATGTGCAAATTTTCTCCAATCAAGCCATAAATTATTGCTTGCAAAGCTTACAAGCATTGCCCTCATCCTGAAATTAATCCAGCCAGTCTTTATCAAGGATCGCATGCACGCATCAACTAGGGGAAAACCAGTTTGACCTTCACGCCATGCATGATAGAGGTCTTCATTGAATGCGCCATCTCTTATGGAGTTGTAAGCTTCATGTAGATTTTGGCTCTCAATACTCGGTTGGTCTTCAAGTTTTTGAATAAAGTGTGATCTCCATCGAAGACGGCTTTTAAAGGCATTGATGGAGCGAAGATTCATCATATTTATATTTTCTTTATTGGCCTTAAAATTATCTGTTGCATATTTGGTGTAATAAAAAATCTGCTTTAACGAAACATTTCCAAAAGCAAGATATGTAGATAGCCTTGAGCATGTCTCATGGGAATATAATGGAGATGATATATTTTTAGAATAATCATAAGATCTTGAACTGAGGAAGCTATTCATGACATGATGTGCTTTTCTTTCACCACCAATTTGTATAAAGGGGCATTCTATTGATTTTATATTGAGATCATTAACGCTCGGCAGTTTTTCAGATTTTATGTTTACACTACATAGTCTCTCTGGCCTACCATATGGAGTCTTAGCCATCTCTTGATAAAACATTCTAGACCAAGATTTTCTATCATTTAAACCACGAAATACACCATTAACCTGCATTTCTTTCCATTTTACGTTCTTTTTGTTGAACAGTTTCCGTAGCTTAATATCTCTTTGGTAAGTCCAATTATTCCATGTTTCTTCGTGAGACCAAATATTTTCAACTGCATATTCTTCTATTAGCTCTGAAAAGATCTGTTCAGCGTCGCCAACTCTTATTATTAGCCCTTGTCCTAAATCTTGTAATGAAGAATTCAAATCGTAAAGTGAGTCTGTCAAAAATTTATAATGTCGATCGCTAATATCTGGCTGTTTCCAAAAATCACTCTCAACAATATAAAGGGGTATTATCTTATTTTGTGTAGAAGCTTTGTGCAGTGGTTCATGATCGCTGACCCTAAGATCTCTTTTAAACCATACTATATCAGTCATTTTTTGTCGTATTATATAACTACAGAATACTCTTCTAGATGCGGCGGGCCTAAATATAAATCAGAATGCTTTCCAGCATTCTTGTGCGCTTGGCGAAATGACTCGGAGTGTACCCAATCATAAAAGGATTTCTGGCTATCCCAAGTACTATGTGACGCATACAATGTATGATCAGAGTGTGTTTGACCCTTAATTAAATGGAAATCTAAAAAACCTGGAACGCCTTCAAGATGACTATCACGGTTCCTCCAAACTTCTTCAAATTCTTTTTCACGACCTATTTTGATCTTAAAATTATTCATAACAATATGCATAATATCCTCAAATCTTTCTAATTTATATATATGCACCAACCTTCAACTTGCAACCAATTATTATTTTATATGATTATTTTTTGGCATTAAATATTTGGTCTGCTGCATGAAAAATTAAAGCATGCCTCTGGGCAAGTTCAATATTGTTACTTGAATATCCACCCCCAATGACAGTTGTAATAGGTATATTTTTACTCTTAAAAAATTTGAGTACCTCTAAATCTCTTTTGAGCATGCATTTACTGCTTATATTTAATCGTCCTAACTTATCATTTTTATGTACATCCACGCCAGCATCATATAATACCAGATCTGGTTTGATTTTATTACTGCATGTAGTGAGGGCAGATTGAATTATTCTAAGATAATCTTCATCTGAAATCATATCATCTAATCCAATATCTAAATCGCTTTCTACTTTTATGCTTGGAAAATTATTAGAGGCATGGATGGAGCAGGTATATATATTATTATCATTTTTGCAAATCTCAGCTGTTCCGTCCCCTTGGTGAACATCACAATCAATGATTAATACTTTTTTACATTTACCATCAGAAATTATATTCTTAGCTGCATACGCCAAATCATTAAAAACACAGAAACCGGAGCCATGATTTGCATGAGCGTGATGAGTGCCACCTGCAAGGTGGCAGGCAATACCATTCACGAGAGCCAGCTTGGAAGCAAGATAGGTTCCATTAACTGCCAAATATGAGCGCTTTACTAAAGTTTCTGACCATGGTAGGCCGAGTATTTTTTCCTCCTTAGTGGATAAATTTCCATTCTTTATTTTATTAATATACTCACGCGTATGCACTTTTGTTAGCTGTGTATCTTTTGCTGGATTTGGAATAAAAACTTCAGCAGATTTTGCCAAATATGAGTCTATTAAAAGGGTGTATAGATCACCGAACTTGGATGATGAGAACCTGTGATTTTTTGGCAAAGGGATGTCATAATCTTTATGAAATATCCATGGTATTTTCATTCCTTATATATGTTTGAAAATTAGTAAAAAGTAAATTTAAAAAATGAATATTCAAGAGTCTTTAATTACGAGTCCTACTAAATATGGTTCAATACCGCTTATTTGATCAATTTTTATGTCTATGCTATAAGCTATCTATATATTGTAAACTCAAGTGGCACAATTAAAATGAAGCTTATACGTTTTCATGATGTTCTCAGGGATGGTATACAATCACTGATGGGTACGAATCCATCTGCAGATGAGATAATTCAGGCGTATCCTACTGCCCATCAAACAAATTGCGACATGGTACAAACAGCTGGTGGAACTTTTTTTGATTTATTTGCAAAAAAAGGCAGAGATGAGTGGGCTGAGGTTGAAAAAATCATTACTCACTTCAGGAATCATAATGTAAAGCAGTCGGCACTAGTTAGAGGTGATTTTCTATTCGGCTATGAGCCGTATTCATATGACGTGGTGGAAGGGGTTATCCTTGAATTTGCAAAGATGGGAATAAATGTTTTTCATAACTTTCATGGCATGAATGATCATACTCCTCTTGTCGGTGTATGCGAGGCAGTAAAAAAAGCTCAAGAAAAAGGCTATAATGTGATAGCAAATGGGACGATTTGTATTGAAGACAATCCTAACGTAACAATTTCCAATTGTCTGAAGTTTGCAAAAAAGTTAGTAGATCTTGGACATCAGGGATTTTATTTAAAATCTGCAAGTGGAAGGTTGAATCCTGAATTTGTATATACGTTAACATCGCAGCTAATTAATAGGTTCCCAGAACAGGAAATCACAATTCATGCGCACTCTACATATGGAGAAGCACCCGCTTGTTATATTTCAGCAATACTTGCATCGTTATTAAATAATAAACCTATAACAATTGATGTTCAGCATCCCGCACTTTCTGGTTCTACTGCGCAACCAAGCATGACAAAAATGGCAGAGCTAGTATCTAACTACCCAGATCCAAGTGTAAATATACATGCACCACAATTAAACAAGGAAGCTATTAAGGGTAGTCTAGACTCACTATTAAGACTTAGATTTCGTTACAGAGAATACGAAACTGCATACGATAAAGAGCTTTTGGATACAATGTATGAAGCTCGGGTACCTGGAGGCGCTTCATCTACACTTAAATCAATACCAGGTCTTGTTGATAACCTCGCTAGAATTTTAGAACTTGAAAATGATCCGGATAAATGGGAAAAAATACAATCTCATATATACAAGCAGCAAAGAGAAATTCTAAAGGATTTAGGAGAGCCGATTCAAGTAACTCCATATGCGGCTAATACTACAGGGCAGGCTGCAATATCTCTGTGGAATGTTTTAGAGGGTAGGGATCCATACTCTACATTATATCCGGGAATAACAAATTATTTAACCGGATTGCATGGAATGGTTCCAGATAGTGTAAATAAGGAGTTGGTATCCAAGGCCTTGGAACAGAAAGGTCTTAAAAAAGTTGTCGAGTATAAGAGCTCTATTAGACGGGAAGGCATGTTAAAAAAAGCTGAGAGTGAGCTGATTGATTCTGGTATTGAAAGACCAACGATACGTCAGAAGCTATCCTACCTGCTTCTTGGAGATATAAACCATGTTGTAGCGGTGTATAAAGGGGAAAATAAACCTCAAATTGCCCCGGATCTTCCATTCTTTGCATCGGAGCCAACAGTATTAGAAAAAAAGAAAATATCATCTGATGGAAAGACTTATTTGTTGGATATTAGAGATGCAATAGCTGCTATTGGAGGTATTCCAGTTCTTCAAGAAATTGCAGAAAGGATACTTCACTTAAAGCAACTGAATGACGGACATTATATCTTTCCAGACAGTTACAGCGACTTAGGTAAGATCTGGTATGATATCAATATGAAGAAATTAATACAAATCATTGATTCTATTGATCAAAAATTAATTGATAATGGTTTTAGCGCCATGCAGGTTAGAAATTTCACTAAACAGCAGGGTCATATCACAATTTTTGAATGCATCAAGGAGGTCCTTGAGAATAGAGGTAATGGTCTGTATATTTACTTTGAAAAAATTTACAATGAAACGCTTTCTGTCAAATAACTGGAAATATATTGTACTTTTTATGGTAATTTATGTTGCTATAAAGTTACTATTTGTGGAAATGCGATGAGCCCATTTTAGTCTCTGCCTGCTTCAATCATCTTCTTCGCTAATAAAGCAGGGTTTGTAAAACATGACTCATGGCTCCCTGGCATCGATACAAGTCTGTATAGACCAAGTTTTTGTGATAATCGCGGATGCCAAGGTAGGCTTGCGGGCAATGCAATATCGTCTTGGCAAACGATATAAGATTTGCCGACTTGCATTTCAGCAGGAGTCTGAGATAATTGAATTTGATCTGTGAAGGTTTTGTATGGATGGGGATTAAGTTTCTCATATGATGAGCGGGCTAATTCAATATCACCGTCATTAATAAAAGCTTCACGCCATATGGGGAAAGGCAAGAGAACGCTTCCATCTTTTTGAACAATATTATCAAATAGTGAAATATATTGAGGTGGCGTCATATCATTAAGCGATTCGCCTGGATTCGGTACGAAGGCATTCCAGTAAACTAATCTTTTTATGCATTTCTTATCTAACCTGTCGTATGCACCAGTGATAACCATCCCAGCATAAGAATGCCCAACTAAAATACAATCCTGAATATTATTTTCATTTATATATTTGGTGAGTGAGTCAATGGCATCGTCCAACCCAACATCCTTTGAGTCATCAACATTATTACCTTTTAGAGTTGGAACGTATACCTTATGACCTTCAGACTCTATAATTTCTGCTACGTCCTGAAGTAGGTCGCCGCAGTGCCAAGCACCATGCACTAAAACGTAAGTATCCATTTTATAAACTCAATATACTGTTAATATTTATTAACTATCCTTTTAAATTAATATTTATGAGACATAAATGATTTTTTTAATAATAACCTGATGCCACAATAGCAAGCAAAATAAGCTGAACGAAGTTTATTATTACACTAAATCTGTGTAATATGTTGAACATCTTATCATTTGATGCGTCTCGAAATTTATTTATATATGGCATTAATAGAAATAGGCTAACTGCGAATAGTATCGTACATGCCAAAACTATATGATACCTAACAGCAAAACCGCTATCAATTAAACCCAAAATTAATGCAAAACTTAAACATATAAGGTTGAATACATAATAGAATGGAAAAAGTTTTCTGATGAATTTAGCTGCATTTGATGCATCTAATGACATAAAAGTAAGAGGCGCTATTATGAAAGAAAAGAAAACCATAGCCCCAAGACTTAACATTATTAGGTTATTTGAAATAAGGTATATCACAATTCAAGTTTTACTTTATAGATGCACTTTAGTTTAAATTATTGATTGCTATGCGATTAGTCATCTTTTTCAACTACGGGCTCGCCTTGGTATTCATACTGATTTTGCGGCCGGTAACGTACGACTAAACATGCTAATGCTATTATGAGTATCGCGCCCGCCTCGTATAACAGCACGGAGGCATCCATACCTTTACCTTGAAGTATAATAAGCCTTGAAATTGCGGTCATTGCAATAAAAAGAGGCAGAGTGATAGGTATTCTATTACTTGCGTAGAAGACACCAATCATTCCCAATACTTCTGTGTAGATAAACAACAATAAAAGGTCGGCAAGTGTCACTTTACCAATTGCGTAAATTTGTAATATTTCTTGTACCGTTGCAACGATTGTTAAAACAGCAATTGTTGCAAGTAATATTTTTTCAATAGCCTTTACAACTACTTTTGGATTAAAATTTACCATATTGAGATCCTATTTTATAATTATTACGTAATCCTTAACATATTAGTTTATATTACGATCAATAAATATTTTGACTGTATTACAAACTTTTACATAATTTTTTTATTACGAGTTATATTAAATGAGCTTAATGGAAATAAGGAGACCTTCAGTTTTCTGCATAAGGGTTTTAAGATAGCATGATAACATCATTAAAGAAGATCTATGATAAATACCTGGGTGTTCATAACAGGCAGTCAAAGTTTTTAGTCAAATACTATGCAATTGCAATTACGCTTATAATAATGATCGCATTTTTATACCGTTAAGTACTTTTTGCGCTATGAAAATATTTATAATCGCCCTTTTAGTGATACTTTGTGATGCTTTGATAGCAAATAGAGCAAATACCCAAATTAGTCACGAGAAATTCTCATGCCTTTTCATAGATAACTCAAATACAGAAACAGACAAAGGTTTCTATCTTCAAATTTTTCCAGAAGACCTAAATATGGTGGAAAGAAATTCAAAATTAAGGGAAAAAAATCACGGATATGCTGACATAGTTGCTTTCAATACATGGAATGGGAAAAAAGTGACAGCAGAATTATTATACACATTTGATATAGAAGTAAATCAGCATAGATATTACGAAAATAGAGGCTTAGCAAAGTTTCCACATGTATTTATCATGGATAGAAAGACATATAAATTGAATATTGAAAACACATACACAAAAGAAACTCTAAGTTATCAGTGCAAACAACTGAGCAATAATTCATCTTTCGAGGTTTTAATTGAAGAGCGAATAAATGAATTGCAAGAACTCATTAACCTCCAGTAAAGAAATTGATGTCATGAATAATTTGATTATTATTCACGTTTTTTGGTGCCGATGATAGGACTCGAACCTACGACTTCTTTATTACGAATAAAGCACTCTACCAACTGAGTTACATCGGCAATTAATTGCCTGCATATTAGTATGCTATAAACTTTTAATCCATTGATAAATATTTACCATATGGTAGGTTTGTCAAACATTCAGTCGAGTGATATAGTTTAGTATGCAAAAATTATTGATAA
Source organism: uncultured Rhodobiaceae bacterium (assembly GCA_913030915.1). Taxonomy (GTDB): domain Bacteria; phylum Pseudomonadota; class Alphaproteobacteria; order Rhizobiales; family TMED25; genus TMED25. The sequence continues at coordinate 6,556 of CAJWEW010000022.1, read as the reverse complement.
TTACATTAACTTTTATCATTCATTTCGCACCTGTAGATAGAGCGTTGAGCGAAGTGCCCAATATCACATTAAAATGCTATTTAAATTTAGACTTTAGCGCCAATAATACAAGAAATACTGATACAGAGAAAATACTTCGCTTTGGCCTGGATAAATATTTTAATGCTATGTCGATATTAAGAATATCAAACTCAGATGATGTTCAATCTAAAATTGTAAGATTTGAGGTTAGCAAATCAAAAATGGAATTGGAGGTTAGGCCGACATATCCAAGAGAAATTACTGTTGCTGAGTTGGATGGTATGGGAAAGTTGACGCTGAGTGAGCTTCATGAAGGAAACACGATAGTATCTCACTCGATAGACCAAGCGACACTATCTTTGCAACTGGTAACTGAAGACTCCACTTTTTATACAGTATGCAAAATACTAGATTATAACACAGAGCCACTTCAGAGTCATATAGATGATGTTACAGGGCAATACAAAGATATTATTGGGTGAAATAGCGAGCAAGGAAACAATATTCTTTCTGGCTCCGGAGGAGGGATTCGAACCCCCGACCAATTGATTAACAGTCAACTGCTCTACCACTGAGCTACTCCGGAATAATGTATTTATAGATTTTATAAACTATAAATGCAACGACAATTTGGAGGCCACGTCCGGAGTCGAACCGGATTAAAGGGTTTTGCAGACCCGCGCCTAACCGTTCGGCCACGTGGCCCTCATAATTGATTTCAAACTAATATAAAAACATGTTCTGTACAAATAAAAAAAACTAAATACAGACTGCCTCTGACCTCCTTGTTATTGATGAATTAAATCATATATTTATCATTGTTTAAGGTTGAAAAAATATATATACCTTAGTAATAATTTTTATAATAACTGGTGCCCGATGACAGATTTTAATAGCATGCGCGTGAATATGGTCAACAACCAAATAAAACCATTTGCTGTAACAAATCCTGTTATTCTAGATGCTTTTGCAACAATTCCAAGAGAAAACTTTGGTCAATTTATAATAGAATCTGCAATTTACACAGACAACATTCTATACCTTAATCAGAAAAAAAAATTTGAAAGTAGATTCTACTTATCTGCTGCAGTATTTGCAAAAATGATACAGATTGCCGATATTAAGAAGCATGAGAGTGTTCTTGATATTGGCTGCTTGACTGGATACTCATCCGCAATATTATCGAAAATTTGTTCAACTGTTGATGGACTGGAGCAGCACGATGAGTTAGTTGATATATCAAAAGAAAATATTAAGAAACTGGGTATCGAAAATATCAATGTACATCTTGGAAACCTCAAAGACGGATATATGAAAAAAGAGCTCTTTGATGCAATATTTATTAATGGATCTGTAGATTTGGTCCCGCAACCAATCAATGATCAGGTAAAAGATGGTGGAAGAGTGATCACAATAAAGAGAGAAGGTTTAATTGGATACATGGTTATCTATAAAAAAGCTGGTGATTACATGACCCAGATTAACCATTTTGAAATAACCGTACCCTACATAACTAAAGACTTTATGCGTAAAAGTGAGTTTGCTTTTTAAAGCATTATACTGTTGTTTCCTTTATTAAAAATGCTGATATATTAAAAATATGGATCATATTTTCAAAAAAATTGTTGTAGTTATGCTTCTTATCATAATGAAGCCTGAAAATACCTATTCTATCTCAATCAATGAACTTATGATCATAACAAGTGAGAATAGTCTTATCATTCAGGCTGATTTTGAATATCTTAAAAAATTCCAAAATGATATTGCGTTAGCCAAGAAAAATAATGATCCATCAATCACGCTATCTGGATTTGTTGGGGCAAAATATCAGGAAACTGATAGCACTGAGTCATCCTTTAACCCTAGAAATGTAAACCTCTCCATTTCAAAGAATTTATTTGATGGTTATAAAACAAAATACTCGATAATTCAGGCCAATGATCTATCTCTGCAAGCCAACTTCCTATTCGAAGCTTTAAAACAAAATGTTTACCTTGAGGCTATAAACTCTTATTTAGATTTAATTCACTTACGCCAGTCATATGATTTGACTGAACAAAGTTTAATACTCTTAAAAAATAACTTAGATTTTAAATCACAACAATATGACTTAGCCGATATTTCCGATATTGAGCTACAAAAAGTAAAACTTGAATATTCAAAATATGACTTTAATCTAAAAAAAATACAAATTTCAATTTCAGACCAAGAAGATTTGATCCTGACATACATGAATTCTGTTCCAGACACAAATAGATACCCTGAATTTTTGGATAGAAATTTGGATTTGTCTCCTGAGGCATTGATTGAATATGCACTAAATAATAACCCCTCAATCAAGTCCAGTCAGATTTACTTAAAAATTCTAGAGCATACCAAAATGATTGAGAGATCTGCAAACCTACCAAAGGTAGATTTAGAAGCGGGATTTAGCAGGAATTGGGATGCAACTGACTCAGCTGGTCAAGCGGATGAGTATTCCATAACTGGAAGCATCAGTATACCATTATATGAATCAGAAGAGGTGAATATCAAAGAGTCAAATATTGATCTTGACATAATTAGAAATGATAAAATTCTGAAAGACCAAATAAACAATCTCAAAAGGGAAATAAATAATCTCCTCGATCAAATTGAGCTGCTCAATACAGAATATGAAATCGAAAATAATCAAAAAGAAATATACGAAAAAGATATTGAAATCAAAAAAGAAAGTTACAAAGTTGGATTATCATCAAAGCTTGATATTTATGATAGTCAAATCAAGTATAATGAGCATTTGATAAGAATGGCTGAAATTATGAATGAAAAACAGAAGGCGCATTATCTTCTATTAAATAAAATAGGCAAATTAACACAGTAAAATTGATCCCCTGCAGTACAAATAATGGAAAAGAAATATACACATCAAGATATAGAAAATAGAATTTACTCACAATGGGAAGAGTCGAATTCTTTTTCTGCGTCTACTGATATAAATAATCAAAAGGAAACATACTGTATAGTAATACCTCCACCAAATGTTACTGGTAATCTACATATGGGTCACGCCCTAAATAATACACTTCAAGATATACTTATAAGATTTAATCGCATGCAAGGAAAAGACGTGTTATGGCAAGCTGGCACTGATCATGCCGGGATTGCCACACAAATGGTTGTCGAACGAAAGCTTGATACTGAAAAGAATTTAAGAAAAGAAGACCTTGGGCGAGAAGAATTCGTCAATGAAATTTGGAAGTGGAAAGAGGAATCAGGTGGTCAAATCATCAATCAATTAAAGCGGCTGGGCTCATCCTGTGATTGGGAAAGGGAGAGGTTTACCCTCGATGAAGGTTTGAGTAAGGCTGTTCTGTATGTATTTAATAAATTATATGAAGACGGATTATTGTATAAAGATCAGAGACTTGTTAATTGGGATACAAAGTTTGAAACGGCAATATCGGATCTTGAAGTTCAACAAATAGAGGTAGAGGGTAATCTCTGGTATATAAAATATCCACTTCAAGATGATAGATCTAAATTTATCACTATTGCAACAACACGTCCTGAGACCATGCTTGGTGATACAGCAATTGCGGTTAACCCAAAAGACAAGAAACACAATAAGCTGATTGGTAAAATGGCCATTATTCCACTCTCAGGTCGCGCTATTCCAATAATTGGAGATGATTATGCAAAGATGGATGAAGGGACAGGTGCGGTTAAGATAACGCCAGCCCATGATTTTAATGACTTTGAAGTTGGGAAGAGAAATAACCTTGAAATGCTCAATATATTGGATAAGAGTGGACACCTTGTCGATGATGATTTTATCCCAAAAAAATATCAAAAACTTGAGAGGTTTAGTGCCCGAAAAGAAATCCTCTCGGACCTTGAGGCTGAGGGGTCACTCATAAAGACAGAAAAGCATCTCCATAATGTTCCACACGGGGATAGGTCTGGGGTTGTAATAGAGCCATATTTAACAGATCAATGGTATGTTGATGCAAAAGAATTATCAAAAAAAGCTATCAAAGCTGTTAAAGAGAAAAAAACTCAATTTGTACCAGAAAATTGGGAAAAAACATATTTTGAGTGGATGGATAATATACAACCATGGTGCGTATCCAGACAACTGTGGTGGGGACATCAAATACCTGTCTGGTATGGCCCTGATAATCATTTCTTTGTAGCTATGGACGAAAGTGAGGCTAAGGAAAAGGCGCACAAACATTACGGTAAGGATACAGATCTCGTAAGGGATGAAGATGTCTTGGATACTTGGTTTTCATCGGCATTATGGCCTTTCAGCACCTTAGGATGGCCTGAAAAAACACCTGAATTTGAAAAGTACTACAACACTGATGTGTTGGTCACCGGTTTCGATATTATATTCTTCTGGGTGGCGCGCATGATGATGATGGGGCTTTATTTAACCGATGACGTACCTTTTCACACCATATATATACACGCACTTGTCAGAGACGAAGAAGGCCAAAAGATGTCAAAATCGAAAGGTAATGTGATTGATCCGTTAAGCCTAATTGAGAAATACGGGGCAGATTCATTAAGATTCACCCTATCATCTATGGCGGCCCAAGGCCGAGATATAAAATTAGCTGAGTCACGCGTTGAAGGTTATAGAAACTTTATTACAAAAATTTGGAATGCTGCGCGTTTTATATCAACATACAATATCATTCAGGATACAAATTTTGATCCAACAACTGTTAAGCAGGACCAAAATAAGTGGATATTAGGGGAACTAGATAATTTAAATATGAATGTAAGTCAAGCACTTGATAAATTTCGTTTCAATGATGCCTCGGCAGAAATATATTCATTTACCTGGCACTTATTTTGTGACTGGTACATTGAAATTATAAAAGATGACATGACTCAATCAAGTGAAGGCTCTATAGAGACAAAGCAAACGCTTATTTATACCTATCTCAATTTACTTAAAATCTGCCACCCCTTCATGCCTTTTGTGACCGAAGAGTTAAATAGTATTTATAAAAAAGGACAAGAGTTACTTGTTACCTCAAACTGGCCTAATTTAGTCTCCAATGACACTGTTCAGTCTAAATCAATTATTGATTTCCTAATTGATGTTATAACCGAAATTAGATCTATAAGATCTGAATTAAGAGTTGCGCCCTCGAATAAGATCAAACTCTTAGTTTTGAATGATGGAAATGATTACCATGATGCGCTAGTTGAGAATAATATTAAAATCCAAAGGATGGCAAGATTATCTAATATTGAGTATGTTGATACAATTCCTGATAACGCTATCCAATTTAGCTTATCTGATATAGGTTTTGGTCTAGACTTAGAAGGTGTTGTAAATACAGAAGAGGAGCTCACAAGACTTGATAAAGAATTGAGTAAAATTTTAGATGATTTGGCAATTGTTGATAAAAAATTAGAGAATAAACAGTTCCTAGATAATGCACCGCATGATGTAATTGAAAAACAAAGGGCTATCAAAGAAGAGCTATCAAAACAAAAAAATGATATCGAGATTTCGAAACAAAAATTTTTAAATATAAGATGATAATATAGTTTGAGGATCTTCTCTAGAAATTATACAACAAAGAGATCGATGATATATAAGAGTCTTCAAAGCCAAAATGTCTGTCAGTACGATTTGCATTATTAGTCAGAAGACCAGTTTCAGTATCTGAATAACGCTTTAGTAATAATTTGAGATCGTAATCATCATCAAGATTAATTAGTAGTCCTGCGCCAAAAGACATAAATATACTATCTTCACTATCGAATGTCGCATTATCACCTGTAGCCGGCTGACCAATATCTGCCTGTGCTCCGTCCATGGTCATTGTACCAATACCACCTGAGCCGATGAATTCAATATTATCAGTGAGTTTTTTTAAATAATTATAATCAAATGATACTACGTTGTAGTAATTATTTATAAGGTTTCTGTTTTGGGTGGGGTTCAAATCAAATTTAGCTTGAAATTCATCTATGTAGTTTATTTCAAGCGCATGCCTAATATCAGATGATGCATTAAAATATTTACCAAGTGGGAATGTTTGATTATTAAACATAAAATGAGAATAATTTTCTAAACTCCTACAAGTCCAATCATAACATCCATCTGTGTGAGTTACAGTATATTTCCCATCAGTCATTTCAAAAAAATTTGGACAATCAGTATGAATAATACAATCAGCATCAGTTAATAAAACTTTATCACACTCTATGTTACTAGCTTCTAAAATATCAAACGCATAATATCTGTGAAAATTTACTTTCATTACATCGTGGGGATGTAACAATTCATCTAATACTATCAACTCACAATTGTTTTTTTCACACCATTTTTTCCAACTTGAGATACCATATTTATAAGGATGACTTCTATACTCCATACCTTTAATTTTTACCGCTGTCATAAAAACTATATTTTTACTCATATTGACTCCAAATCATTTCCCAAATATTTGACATTGATTGTGTTCTTTGATTTTTTGGAATACCATTAAACGCTTGAAACTCAGCTGTTTTATTATCGACGCATCCT
>CAJWEW010000021.1 GCA_913030915.1 uncultured Rhodobiaceae bacterium | reverse complement strand
TTCAATTTCTTTAAATAAAACATCTCCAGACTCGCAATGTTTTCCAGCCACTGTGTATTTATTTTTCTTGTTCTATCTGTGACCAATCCATCCAAAAGCGATTTTGACCAATTTATTTCAAGTTATATACGAGATTATGTGCTTCAAATCAGTGAAGATAACGATACCGCAAATCTGGCATCTGGTATTTCATTTCTTATTTTGCAATCAAACAATAATATTATCAAACATGATAATTATATCATTTTCTCTAGATTTAGGTTAGATGCATCTGTCATAAGGACGTTTGGTTATAATGCTGATGATATAATCATCATAGGGGCATTCAATAAATTTATTCCAATAAATGGCATTAATCAAAATATTATGTAATAGTAACAGAGCCACCCCAAAAATAGTAACCAAGACCCATAAAAAATAATGAATTTCCGTATAAGGAATGCTCAAACGCGACAAGGGCGAGTGAATTTGTTTTTTTGTATGTATTCGCAAATATAAGCCCACCAAATAAGGAAAGAAACGGTGCAATAAAATTAATAAAAAGGACATGAGCATATGTAAATATTATTGCACTGGTTAAAATTTGAAGTTTTTCAGGTATGATATCCTCATATCTGCTAAAAAAGAAAGTGGTAAATATAAATTCTTGTGGTAGCGCCGATAGTATTGGATAAACAAAAAAAATAAGAATCAAAAAATAGGGATTCTGTTTTTGTATCGTAAATAATTTATCATTGTAAAAATAAAAAGTTATAAGGTAGATTACAATTGTCAGTAGCAGCCACCGTATCAATATGATATTGATATTTTTCTTCGTGAAGGCTTGAAAATTTAATATTTCTGTTAGTTTAGCTCTATTGTGATATTTAATATAAACAGTGCTTCCATATATAGTAATTAACCATAAGATCAAGATTACATTTCCTGCTAAACGATACACAAGAACAAGGGTTGGGATAAGGAGCCCAATTATTAGTAACTCTAAAAGCTTGTAATTCCTGCTTAATAAGATTTGTTTCATTTTTTAACTGAATAAATGTTTTATTAAATATTGTTGTATTAAAATATAAATTATATTCAAGCAATATCTGTTAATTTCATTATCTAGTTACTTATGAAAATATCAAAAAAAATACTGACCTTACTTTTCTTTTTATTCTTATTTATTAGCTATAATCCTACGGACGCCAAATCTAGCGTTTACTTGAAAGATCTTGAAAAATCTATTGATTTCTATTCAAAAGAGGAGTACGAACTCTCGATTTCAATCCTGGATGATTTAATAAAGTCTGGTGGTCTTGATGATGTTCTTCTAACACGCTCATTTTTCTACAGGGGGCTCTCAAATTATGAATCCAATAACTATATTGCTGCAATAACAGACATTACAAATTCACTTTGGCTGGACCTTCTTACCGATGAAGAAAAGATCATAGCGTTGGAAACCAGATCCTTGGCACGCTCTAAGATTGGACAAGAAGATTTGGCAATTAAAGACGTTGACTCTATAGAGAGGATATCAAACATTGATGAAATTGAAGAAAAATTAGATGCTAAAAATATCGAGGATATTGCTGTTGAGGATAAAATAAATAATATTAAAAATAGGTTTTCACTCAATGTGGGTAACTTCTTTGGTAAAGAAGAGATAGAAATTACTGATATTCCTGACAATAATTATGTATTGAGAGATACTGATTTGTATAAGAATATTCTAAACTTTGACTCTGAAGATGTTACAGATTTAAGTGAAGGCTCCGAAGCTGGGGATATTGCAGACTTAAGCATTGCACAGACCGTAGTCTCTAGTAAAGAAGATGAAAATAGTGATTTTAATCAAGAGGACATTGAGAGCATTGAAGTTATCCAAAACGAGAATGTGGTGATAAAGGAAGATATAAATAGAATATATAATGAACAAGTTAATTACATTCTCATCAGTAAAGGTCTAGACTTATCCTCTGCTAAAGTTAAAATAAATAGGGTAGTTAATGATAATTTCAGAGCTCTAAGTGGAATTAGGCCTCAGTTGATCGAAAAAATTCAAGATGATGGTTCAAAAATATTTGATATTATTATTGGACCTTTCGCAAACAAATCGAGGATGGACAAAATAGCTGAAAGTTTAAGAAATAATAATTATTCCTTTACTCTCGAAAGCGTTAACTAGTCAGGGTTATATAATGATGAAAAAAATTCGTTCATATTTTTTAACTGGCCTTGTGGTGTCTGCGCCTGTTGCCATTACTCTTGCTGTCGGTTGGTGGTTTATAAATAAAATTGATGCAATTTTTACACCTTTATTACCAAGTAAGTTCTTACCTGAAAATCTATTGCCGTTCTCAATTCCAGGAGTTGGGCTTATTATAGGCTTCATCCTTCTGACTTTTTTTGGTTTTTTGGCAGCTAATTTTCTTGGTACGGGTTTCTTGAGATTTGGTGAGTCATTGCTAAATAAAACGCCTGTATTGAGAAGTATATACAAAGGTTTAAAGCAAATTTTTGAGACAGTTTTCTCTGAAGATGGAAGAAACTTTTCAAAAGCTGCCGTCATTGAATATCCTAGAAAAGGTGTTTATTCAGTCTGCTTTGTATCTACCGACACTAAAGGTGAGTTACTTAAAAAAATATCAAAAGATAACGAAGTTTATTTATCAGTTTTTTTACCAACAACTCCAAACCCTACATCGGGTTTTTTATTATTCTTGCCTGAAAAAGATGTCAAGATTCTTGATATGTCAGTTGAAGATGCTGCAAAGTTAATTATATCTGCTGGTTTGGTTAACCCTGATTGATCTCCTAACTTATTATATATCTATATTCGTGCGCTTCGTAGAAATCAAATAACCTTTTATATATTGATTTCTGTTCCGTGCCGTTGAGTATTCCATCAAGAATTCTTTTACTATCTTCTTCTGCCATCTTACCAATTTCACGAATTAGAGTTTCATTTAACGCCTTAAAATCTCTAAACCCGGATTGCCTGTAACCAAAAATATCACCATAACCACGTATTAGCATATCCTCTTTTGCAATTTGATACCCATCATTACTTTCTCGTATAATTTTTAGACGATTTTTTGAAACTTCATTGAGGTTGTTATCATGTAATAGTATGCACCATGACTCTTGATCATTTCTCCCAACACGTCCTCTTAATTGATGGATTTGGCTCAAACCGAAATTATTTGCATTCTCGATTACAATAATATTTGCAGCTTTAATATCGATTCCAACTTCAATAACTGATGTTGCAACAAGAATATTGGTCCTGTCTTCAAGAAAGTCATTCATTTGAATATCCCTTTCTTTCTCAGACATCTTTCCATGAACAATTGAAATCTTATGTTTCATATTGTGCTTTAAAAAATCATAGCGGTCTTTGACTGACATATTATTATTTTCGTTTGATTGAATTTGAGGGCATACCCAAAAAACTTTATTTTTACTATTACAGATATTGTTTAACCGATCCATAATTGTTGCGACTTTCGATATAGATATAATGGTAGTTTTGATCTCTTGCTTATTTGGTAGGTTTTCAAGCTCAGATACATCAATATCACCATATTTTATTTGAATGAGTGTTCTTGGTATTGGTGTCGCCGTCATCAATAATAAATCAGCTTTACCTGCTACAGATTTTCTCTGCAAAGATAATCTTTGGTGAAGCCCAAATCTGTGTTGCTCATCTATTACCACAAAGCCAAGGCTTCTGTATTTAATATTTTCCTGAAATAGTGAGTGCGTTCCAATGATGGCATGCATTTTACCATTTCTGATTTTTTCTAATATAATCTTTCTATCATCAGCGCTTGTGCTTGAGGTTAATAAGCAACATTTTATATCTAAGTTTAATGTAAATTTTTTGAAATTCTCATAATGCTGTTTTGCAAGTATTTCTGTTGGTGACATTAGCGCAAATTGATGACCAGAAAAAATACATTTCAATCCTGAGAAAAAAGATACTATCGTTTTACCGCTGCCAACGTCACCTTGCAAGAGTCTTATCATTTGATTTGGTTTTGACATATCTGCATATATTTGACTAATCGCTTTATTTTGAGACTCCGAAAGCTTAAAAGGAAGAGCATTTCTTAATTTATCAATAATTGGATTTTCTGTGGACATTGCTATGCCATTCGATTTCATACGCAGTCTTCTAATGTGTTCAATTTTAATCTGATTTATAAGCACTTCATCGTACGCAAGTCTCTTTGTTGGGTTTTCAGTAGCAGTGGCATTAAAATAATCTTTATTTGGTATGTGAATATCTTTGAAGGTTTCAATAATTCCATTCCAGCCATTTTCACGTAAAAAAGACTCACTGTGCCAATCCATGAAGGGTTCCATTTTATCTATAAACTTAAATACATTATCTATTGTTTGTATGATTTGCTTATTCGATAAACCGGCAGTCAATGAATAAAGTGGCTCAAATTCTCTTTGCGTTGAAAATTCGTCGAAAGATAGAATTAAATCAGGATGAGCGATTTGTTTCTTTGAGCCAATCTCTTTTACTTTACCTGAAATATACTTTGTATCCCCAACCTTTAACTTTGACTCAATATAAAACGGTAACTTAAAGTAAATAAGATTTAAGATTCCGGTGCCATCAAAAATATCAAATTGATGAGGCGCGTTTCTGAAGCCCTTTTTGTGTTTCTCGATTTTGCCGCAAACAGTTTGTGTCTCACCATCCTTGAGATCTCTAATTTTAGTTATATTATTTCTCTGGACTATTTTATTTGGAAAATGCCATAACAAGTCAATTATTCGAACTCTATCTTTTCCGAGTAATCTGCAGTACTTATGATAGCTTTGTTCGCCAACGCCTTTGATGATTGACAAGTCTGTGAATAATCCATTAATTACATGATTTTCCATAATAAAAATTGTAATTTTTGCAAATGAGACATAATTTATAAAGTACACTAATATTATTTTAAATTTTATGAAAAACGAATTTCAAAATAGACTAATCTACAGATCTTGGCATAGAGGCACGAAAGAACTGGACCTCATACTTGGTAATTTTATTACTGATAATATTAATCAAATGTCGGAAGATGAGATAACCGAGTTTGAAGCGCTATTAAATTCCGAAGACCCAGACATCTACAAATGGGTTGTTAAGTTTGAAGTTCCAAATGATGAGTCTCTAAATGATATTATAATTAAAATTAGAGAATATCTTAAAGTTAATCAAATTAATGTTCTCAGCTGATGCATCGCATAAAAATATTTGCATAACAGGCGCGCCACAAAGTTCTCAAACGCTCGCCCTCTTGCAATATCACCTAAATAATGATGAAAATTTAATTTATATCGTTAGTTCCAATGATGAAATTAATCGATGCTATTCATCAATAAGATTCGTCAACAAAACTGTAAAAATTGTTAAATTTAGTGAGTGGGACTGCCCATATTATGATAATTTCGGTCCATCAAGGCCTATCAAGGCTTCACGAATAAATAATATTATAAAGCTCAAAAAGTACATAAAGAATAATAATAAATTCATACTTATAACAACCATAAACTGCCTATTACAGAGAGTCCAAAATTTTGATATATACAAGGAGCGAAAGATAGAGGTCAATGAGAATATAATATACTCAGATTTCATTGATTACATAGAGAAAATAGGATACGAAAAAGTTGATAATGTAATTGAAGTTGGAACATATGCAAACCGGGGTGGTATTGTTGATCTTTTTAGCCCTAATTACAACTACCCAATCAGATTAGATTTCTTTGGTAATAATATTGACTCGATCCGATATTTTGATTTTCAAAATCAAAAAACAATTAAAACTGCAAAAACAATAAATATATACCCGTTTTCAGAGATATATTTCTTTGAAGACAATATTAATAATTTTCGGCGTTCATACATACATAATTTTAAGAGAAGGGAAAAAGACTATATCTATGAAAGCGTTACATCAGGATTGAGGCTAAATGGTTTAGAGCAATATTTACCACTTTTCTTTGAAAAATTAGAGATAATTAATTCAGCCGTTCCAAATTCGAGAATTGTAATTTCTGAGACGGCTAATCTTGATGCAGATATTGCTATGAAAAGCATAAATGAGGTTTATGCATATAAATCAAATTTGAATGTCAGCGATGAGTTCGTAAAGGATATGATGAAGCCTCTAAATCCAAATGAACTTTACGTAAGTGAAGATGAGTTAAAAAAAATATTAAAAAATAAAATTCTTCTTCTTTCAATTTCACAAAGTCCAAATATCATTGATATTGAAAACTATATTTTTTTTGATGCAGAAATTGACTCAATTAATGAACTTGATCTCGTGGGACATGTTGGAATTGAAAAAAAACAAAAAAATCTAGAAACTGTAATAAGTAAGTACCAAAAAAAATATCCAATATTAATTAGCGCGCAGAATACTAAAAATGCCGCATCCTATATAAAAAATGTTGCCCCAAAATTTGATGAAGCAAAAATAATAAATAATAAGGATGAAATTAGAGGAAGTAATAACGTATATGTTACAAATAAAATCGACGTGGGGAATATTGTCACTAAGGATTGTCTCCACCTATCTTACGATAAAATTTTCAATATTAAGAGCAATGTTAAAAATCAAAATAAAAAGAAATCTATTAACTATCTCAAAGAAATTACCTCGCTTAATGTAGGGGATTTTATTGTTCACAGAGATTATGGAATTGGTAAATTTGAAAGCTTAAAAAAAATTACAACTAACTCAGTTACTTATGATTGCCTAGAGTTGAAATATAAGGATAACGATAAGGTTCATCTTCCTGTCGAAAATATTGATTTACTATCATTATATTCTCAATCTAATAATGATAATATTGAGCTTGATAAGTTAGGTGCAGCGAGCTGGCAGTATAGGAAAGCTAAAGCAAAGGACAGAATTAAGGAGATAGCTTTTGAATTAATAAACCTTGAAGCCAAAAGAAAAATGTCAACTGCTCCAATTATAAAACCTGACAGTAGATATAATGAATTTATATCCTACTTTCCATACTCTGAAACAAACGACCAGGAAAAAGCAGAGAAAGATATTTTGGAAGACCTTAATAAAGGTATACCAATGGACAGGCTCATATGCGGTGATGTTGGCTTCGGGAAAACAGAGCTCTCACTAAGGGCGGCTTTCCTATCCGTATCTAGCGGATATCAGGTAATAATCTTAGTTCCAACAACATTACTTGCAAGACAACACTTTGAGAGCTTTAAGGAAAGGTTTGAAAAGTTTTCAGTAAATATTGATTGCTTGAGCAGATTTAACTCCAAAAAGAGGCGTAATGAAATTCTGGAAAGTATTCAAGATGGAAAAACAGATATAATTATTGGCACTCATGCACTACTAAGCGATGACATTAAATTTAAAAATTTGGGATTAATTGTAATAGATGAAGAACAAAATTTTGGTGTGAAGCAAAAAGAGTATCTCAAGAGGCACTCTTTAAGGGCTCATATATTATCAATGTCAGCCACCCCAATACCAAGAAGCCTGCAACTTTCCCTACATGGTATACGAGATATGTCGTTAATTTTTAGCCCACCAGAGGGCAGGCTTCCAATCAGGACTACGGTTAATTACTTTGAGCCATCATTAATTAGGAGTGCTATTTTAAAAGAAAAAGAAAGAAATGGTCAATCATTTATAATATGTCCAAAGATAAAAGATATTTCAAAAATAGAGGACTTTGTCGCAAAAAATATCCCAGAGGTTAGATATGTCATTGCTCATGGGAAATTGAAGAATGATGAAATGAGAAAGATAATTGATGATTTTTATGAAAATAAATATGATTTGATTATCGCAACCTCAATAGTACAATCTGGTCTTGATATACCAAATGCAAATACCATTATAATCACAAATTCACACAACTTTGGTTTATCCCAGATATATCAAATAAGGGGCAGGGTGGGTCGTTCAAAAATTCAATCATCAGCGTATATCACATTACCACGTCGTAACATGACAAAGAATGCGCTGGCTAGGCTTCAAATTTTGCAAAATTTAGATAGTTTGGGTATGGGCTTCATACTTGCTTCACACGATTTGGATATACGCGGTGCTGGTAATTTATTAGGTAGCAAGCAATCAGGACACATAAAAGATGTAGGTATTGAGCTATTTAACTCGATGCTGGAGGATGAAATTAATAATATTAAGAATATACCTTCAGAAGAAAAGGACTGGTCACCCATCATAAAAACTAATAATTCTTATTATATTCCAGAAGATTATATAAATGATATAAAAGTTAGAATGAGTATATATCGAAGAGTCTCAGAGTCACGAAAACAAACCGAACTAGATGACATAAAGGATGAGCTCATCGATAGATTTGGTATGTTACCTAAAGAGGTAAGTGAGCTCCTATTAATTTTATCTCTTAAATTAAAATGTAAAAGTCTCAATATAAGTAAAGTTGAATTCTCTAAAGCTGGAGTTAACATATCCTTTAATGAAAAATATTTTACTAAGCAAGACAGTCTATTTGCTTGGATTGAGAATAATCATGGCCGCGCACAAATAAAAAAGAATAACCTTCTATTCGTAAAATGCTTTGATAGTGAAACACATGAGTTTCAATCGGCTATAAATATAATAGATAGTTTAGGTAAATTTATTACTCAGCATTAATAAACCAGCTATTAATTTTATAACCATCAAGTGATAATGCTGCTGGCTGTGAAACTCTGTTGCTTGTTGCAACCCACTGGTGTGGCCAGTGAAATAGTGGTATGACATAATGCCCTGAAATCAACATCCTATCAAGAGATCTAGCTGCAGCGATAAAATCTTCCTTCTTTTTACTTGCGATCAAATTATCTATCATTTTATCAATATTTTGGTCTTTAATACCTGCATAATTCCTGCTCCCTATCTCGTCGGCGCTTTTGCTTCCCCAATAAAAGTATTGTTCATTACCTGGTGATAGAGATGCGTACCAAAAATGCTCAATTATATCGAAGTCAAAATTTTGTTTCCTTTCTTGATACTGCGTAGAATCTACCATCGTGATAATTAGTTCAATTCCTATTTTCTCGAGATTTTTTTTATAATTGAGGGCGTATTTTTCTTGCCTTTTATCAGATATTAGAAATTCAATAACAAATGGTTTCTGTGTTTTTTTATCGATAAGCTTTGAGTCTTCTAACACATAGCCATTAGATTTAAAGATTTTCAACGCATTTTGTAACTTATCGCGCATATTCTTCTCATCTAATAATTTAAAATTAGTATAGTTTACTTCGTACATTTCGATTGCCGTCTCACCCATTAGGGTTGTCTCAAGCGGAGAAATTGAGGTGTTTACAGATGATAAATATGAATTATCATAAAAACCTACAGTCCTTTTATATAAACCGTGATAAAGATTTTTATTTATCCACTCAAAGTCAAATAGCGAAGATAGTGCAGACCTAATATTTATATTAGATAGCTTTTCCTTCCGTGTATTCATAGCTAAGCCGAGCATTCCAGCGGGTGTCTTTTTTGTAATGTTCAAAAGCTTTATATCACCATTTAATACTTTTTTTTCAGATTTTAGATTATTCCATCTTGTTGGATCCCATACCTGGTAAAGGTCAAAAAGACCCGCTTTAAACGCTTCAAATCTTGAATTATCATCTAGATAGTAGTCAACAGAGATTTTTTCAAAATTATTTAGACCATTATTTAGACTGAGATCCTGACCCCAATAATTTGGATCCTTGATGTAAGTAATATTTTTACCTTGATCGATTTTGTGAACGGTATAGGGCCCTGACCCAATTGGTACATCAAGACTCGCTTCCATAAATTGTCCATTGCCATAAATATGCTCAGGTAAAATAGGCATTAAGCCCAATATTAAGATTAATTCTCTGTCATCATCATCTTCATTAATTAAAAATTTTATGCTGCTATCGGATGTTATGCTAACCTTCTTCACTCTGGAGTAATAATTTCGATGATTAGGTCTTCCGTATTCTCTTAACTGGTTGAAGGAAAAAAGTATGTCAGAGGGGTTGATTTTATTTCCATCTGAGAAATGAGCATTTTCATTTATATGAAACTCAATCCATTTGCGATCTTCAGGATATATTATTTTCTCGGCAATTAGGCCGTATAAAGAAAAAGGTTCAGAATAATTCCGAGATAGCAGACTTTCAAATATATAATTTCGAATACCAAAAGCAGACCTTCCTTTAATAATAAATGGATTCATTGAATCATAAGTCCCAAGTGAAGCTAACTTTAGCGTGCCTCCTTGTGTTGAGTTTCTATCCGCATGTTGATAGCTGTCGAACCCAGAAATAAGACTTGGTTCACCATGCATAGATATAGATCTTCGTTCATATATCTCAGTTGCAAAAACCATAGTAGCTGATTGCATAACCAAAAGGACAACAACTAGTATGAAACACGTTTTAATTTTTATGTTTAATGTCATATAAAATCTGTTATTATTTCTAAAGCACTGGTGCTTTTTTAAAATTATTGAACTTTATAATGTCACATATAAATAGATACATAATAGCATTTTTTGTTTTTTTATTTGTTATGTCAACAGCATATGCCGATAATCACGATAATAAACCATCATGGGATAAGATTTGCGAAACGAAAGATGCGAACACCATCTGTCAAATTAGCTTTGGGCAGAATATGGATTACGGAGATCAAACCGTATGGTTCTCACGTGTTGGGGTTGTGGAGCTCAACAATGAGCAAAAGAAATTATTTATTCATGCTCCACTCGGTGTCAAACTTCAAAGTGGTGTACTCTATCAAATTGATGATAATCAAACAAATTCAATGCCTTACAACGCATGTTATAATGTGCAAGGATGCCAAGGCCTTCTGGAAATTGATGATACAATTATACAGCAATTAAAGGATGGGAATGTAATTAAGATGAGGTTCACGTCTGTAAATGGAAAAGCTATAGATGCCTCAGTATCTCTTGTAGGCTTTACTAAAGCTTATAACAAATAAGATTAGTTTTTAAGATTTCTAATCGATTTATAGCTTCCGTCAACATATTCATCAAAAAAATTATATAACTCATCATGGGTGATTGGTTCATCTGAGTCATCTAATTCAAGATTTTGTTCGGATACATACGCAATATATTCGGTTTCACTATTTTCTGCTAATAGGTGATAGAACGGTTGATCTTTTGTTGGTCTTATTTTTTGAGGTATTGACATCAGATATTCTTCAGTATTTGCATATTCTGGATCAATATCAAATACAACACCTCTGAATGGGTAATATTTGTGTTTTACGATTTGCCCAATATTAAATGTAGCTTTTTTACTGTTCTTCATTCTTTTGTTTCCATTTCTCGTGATTCCATAGCCACCATTCGGAAGGGTTTGATAATATCCAATTACTATAAATATTATTTATTTTATTTGTTATATTCAAGATAGTATTATCTTTATCCTTGTTTTTTCCGATGTCAATCTTATCAATAACAAAAGAATAATTTGAATTTTTCATTCTATTTGCTCTGATAGTATAAATATCAGCACCAGTTCTGCGAGCTAGCAGGGCGGGAACCGTGTTACAGTAGGCCTTGTGTCCTAAAAAATCAATATATATACCATTGAACCGTCTTTCATCGCAAACCAAAGCTATATTAATATTGTTATTTATTAGTTTGGCAAGCTCCATTGCTGTTACATTAAATTTTTCGTAACAACCTCCCGTGAAGATTCTTGATCTACGTTTTAGTACAAATCTATTAATGAATGGATTGTTAATATGTCTATAAACGCAGGCAGTCTTTTGATCTGATTGGTATGATGGTATGCCTGTGACTTCCCAATTACTGAAATGCGCTGCAACATAAATATTACCTTTTTTATCATTACTTGGTAGTTTAGGATAATTGAAGTTTTTCTTTTTGAGCATCGTTTTTATCATGGCTAATTCTGCTATATTCTGCCCAAAATGATAATAAATTAACTTCGCACATTGATGGGATTCGTTCTCACTTAAATTCATGTATTTACGAAGTTGACTCTTAACCCTCTCTTTTCTCTTTTGAGAAAGGGACATTAAAACCAACATACATACGTAGCCTGTTATCTTTGACCCTACAGCTACTGGGAATAATGAAATCAGTAAATAAAAAAATAGAACAAATAAATATTCAATAAATTGCCTTATTCTCTTCATATTAAATACACTATTTATTAAATGACAAACCCTCTGAAAGAAGCATGTTTCGGATTCTTCTTGATTTATTCAAGGTTAAGAAACCAATATTTCTTATAGCGGAATATCCAGCATTGTTATTCATCATGCTCTGATACAGTAAATTTACGGACTTGTACCTTTTATAGATATCAAACCAACGCATATTATTATAGCTACTTAAAATGGTTTTTGAACCGGGATCTTTTGCCTCATTATTCAATAATATATTATAAAAGGTAATTATATCCCGTAATCCAAGATTTAGACCTTGTGCTCCTATAGGAGGTATTACATGCGCAGACTCGCCAACTAGCATTACTCTATTTCTGTATAATTTTTCTGCATTAATTGTTACACTGGGAAGTATAGAATACTTATTGCTCACTATTGTATCTCCAAGATATGTGGAGAGGCCTTCACTGATTATTGCATTCAGATCGTCTATATCAATGCCATCAATTTTTTGTGAATGATCAATCATCACGATTGCAGAATCTTTATCACTAGTTGGAACTGATGTAAGCAAGCTACCGTTTCGGTGGATCTCAAAACTTGTATTATTATTTGGAATACTATGATTAATTTCGGTAACTAAAATACTTTCTTTGTAGGTTTTTTTTGAGTAATTTATTGCTGCTAATTCTCTTATAATAGAATTGCGGCCGTCTGCACCAATCACCAAGTCGAATTCCTTTACCCCATCTGATGTATTTAGAGTTGTTTTGCTTAGGTTATCCTCGAGACCTTCTATAAATTCATTCTTAAAAATAATAGAGTCGTTATTTTTAATTTCTTTGTGAAGCCTGTCGGCCAAGAAATTATCTCTTATGTTATAGGCAAAACTATCGAGATTAATTTCTCTAGCATCAAAATCTATAATTTTCTTTTTTGTTTTTAATTCATCTATGATTTTAAATTTTTTTAATTTTGAGATTTGTGGATGTGACTTATTTAGGTCTAAAAGTCGTTTGTATATATCAAATGAGGTTGCCAATATTGCCGTAGTTTTAAATTCACTATATTTTGGCTTTTTTCCAAACAAAGTAATATTTATATGGTTAATTGTGCTCAATTGTAGAGCTAATGTCATACCAATGATACCGGAACCAACGATCGCAATGTTATATTTCTGCATTTATTCTATATTCTTAAATAAATTAAAGAGATCATTTTGACCTTCAAAACCAATCCCAGGATTATCGTTTAATTCGAGGTATCCTTCATTTAATTTGTAATCATCATCATATCCAGAAAAAACTCCAAATACATTTGGGTAGGCTTCACACATTGAAAGCCCAAAACCGCAAGCTATATGTAGTGACATCTGGTTGCCACCGTGTGGCATAATAGAACTTACATCCCAGTTAATTGTTTTAAGTTCTTTTAACACCTCATTGAAATAACTGATCCCATAACTTTGGGGTACATCTATTTGAATTATGTCTTGGCTCTCACGAAAGCCACCGTACCTAGTTAGATTTAGAAAATCTTGAATCGAGTACAGATTTTCGCCGCCCGCAACTGCATTACCATATAGATCTATGAATTCATTGTATCTTTGAAAATTTGATGGATGCGTTGGTTCCTCGAACCATTTTAATCCATACGATGACAGCTCTTTAGCGTAATTAATGTAATTGGTTTCTTTGAGTCCACCATTTGCATCTAGAGCGACTTTATCTGCAGAGCCCGTGGCCTCAATTGCAGCTTCTACTCTCTTAATATCCTCTTTGATTGGTGCACCGCCTATCTTTATCTTCATTAAACGATACCCATTATCAAAATTTCTCTTTATCTCATCTTTGAGATCATCAATGGTCTTGCCTACGTCATAATAACCACCACCAACATAACAAAACATCTTATTAGTGGATGTATAGTTCGGAAATTTAATTGATAGTAATTTATAAAGTGGCAGATTTTTTGATTTTGCAATTGCATCCCATAAAGCTGTTTCGATGGTACCAATTGGTACAGATCTTTCCATGTCACCACCGGGCTTTTCTCCAACAAGCATCACATGAAGAGCTTTCATTGTATCGATGCAGCCATCGTCATCTAGTAGATCATTATCAGTGGCATTTAATAGGCGTGGTATAAATCTATTACGCATTTGATCACCGCACGCATACCTTCCCGTTGAATTGAAGGCATATCCTGTGTGTGTATTTACACCATCATCTATTACTACTTTGACAATAGAAGTTGTCATTTCTTTAAATGAGAACATTGAATTACTGAGGGAAAGATTAAGTTTTATTGGATTTTCCTTGATATCTATAATCTTCATTTATGACTCCTATTCCTTTTTGTCACATATGATGCAAACGGTATGCATGATAATATTAAAAAAATTCTTAGACAATGACAAGTTGCTATAAAAGCTGACTCTACCCCGATTGCAAGTGAGAGTAGAAGCATTTCGGTAAATCCGCCGGGCGCCATAGATAAATATAAAGCTCTTGGATCCATATCTACGATTTCACTGCTGATAACCGCGATGGCTAGAGCTGTGCTTATCATTATGATTGCCATAACGAAGCCGTGAGTCACCGTATCTTTGAATTCTTTTTTTGTGATACCATGAAATCTTACACCAAGACTTGTGCCAAGTATAATCTGCGCCGAAGCAACAATAAAAGAGGGTGGCTTCACTTCCGTTAATGATGTGAGGTGAAAAAAGGCACTAAGCAGAAGTGCGCCAAAGAGAGCCCCGCCGGGTAATTTATACTTTAAACCTAAAATGCTTCCTACTACCGCACAGAACAGCATGATAAACCAATCTGAAAAACCAATAAGGTGAAGCGGTGGATTTTTTATAATAATGCGGGCAAAATCTGTATTGAAGTAGAATTTAATGATTATAGCGCTGGTAATGACAACTAGGGCAATCCGTAGTGAGTGAACAAGTATCATTTTTCTCTCATCTGCACCGGCATCGGAGCCAATAAATACTAGTTCGGCGAGGCCACCTGGAGGTGCAGAAAATATCGATGTTACCACATCCCATTTGGCGATTTTACGATAATAAATATAACCGATAATAGACACGACAAAGGCATAAATGAAAACAAGGGAGATTCCTTTGGGCCAGTTGTAGACTTGCTTTAAAATTTCGGGTGTAAAAGAGGTGCCGATCAAAACACCTAAAATTGGTAAAGCAACTCTTCGTAATCTATTGTCAATGTCAAAGTAGCCAATGGGTATTGATAAAAAAAGTGAAATCGTAAAAGAGCCAAGCATCCATGGCAGGGGAAAATTATATAGAGCAAAAATATACCCACCAACAAAACCCATTAATAGAGAAATAATATTCTTGACAATGAAATTGTGCATCTAGTGTGAAATTGGTTATTTATAGGTACCCTTAAAGTAATACAATATACAATTATTACAAGCCGTAATTGTGGTGAAAATTGCCGTATGGTTTAGCTAATGATTATTATTTGAACAAGTGTAAGCAGCAGCAGCCCTGCCATAGAATAATTGAATATTTTTAATCTATTGTTCGTCATAAGACGACGAAATTGTTGACCAAGTAAAGCCCATAAACATTGGCATGGAAGATTTGCAAGTGAAAAGGCTGCGGTTACGAGGATAATACCCGACAATGAATTTGTTGGTGAGTATATGGAAATTGCAGCCAATGACATACTCCAGCCTTTTGGGTTGACCCACTGAAATAGTAAAGCCTGCAAAAATGATAATGGTTTTGATTTTTGTTTTCCATCTTTTTCAAAGCCCGGTGAGGATATTGCAATCCTATATGATAGGTATATTAGATAACCTCCGCATAGTAACTTAAGGATTATTTGTGTGAAAGGAATTACATTAAATATTTCCATTAGACCAATTCCGATACTAAAGACGAGCGTACTAAATCCAATATTGATTCCAAGAATATGAGGAAAAGTTTTACGAAAACCAAAATTGGTTCCAGAAGCCATCAGCATAATGTTATTTGGACCCGGCGTTATTGATGCTACGAATGCGAAAATAAATAGTGCGGAAATTACTTCAATGCTCATCGCAAAATCATCAACTGAATTTATCTAAAATATAATCTTGCGCTTTTGATTTGTGATATTTGATATTTGGTATTCCCAAGTCTACAGGCTCAGGGTCAACTATTTCAATAAGCGCATTATTTTGTATTGCGTACCTTAAAGCTATATTTGTTATATTTACACTGAAAGAGGTACCCATAAATATATAGTGATCGGCATTTCTCATCCAAAATTCAGCTTCTGACATTCTGTATTGATCGGTGTAATACTCATCAAATAATAATATAAATGGACGCAGGGACTTACCTAGCTCCGGTTTTTTTGTTTCTTTTGATATTCTAAATGCATCAAGAAGTCGTATCTTGATATCATTATTTTCTCCGTCAGTTAGTTCATCAACCTCATCCCAAGGAGCATCTGTTAGCTCAAGCAAATGATCCATCTCATCATAAATCAGAGCCTTATCAAGTCTGCCATGAATTGGAATATAGTCTTGGTTTCCTGCTTTGCCGTCCAAGCCGTCAACATTTTGTGTAATAAGTTTTTTGTTGGATAAAAAATGATGGACTTTATTTGGTATAACATTTCGATACGATGCAAATCTTTTAAAGTACCACAGAAGAAACTCTTCTGGATTATTTTGATACATATGGCGTGTCGCCATCTCTTGGGGTGTGTAATTTATGCTACCAATAGTCCAAAATCCATCACTACCTCGAAAAGTTGGTATACCACTTTCCGCACTTACACCCGCGCCTGTTATGTAAAGAGTATTTTCAGTCATAAGGAATTATATCACGTTTACTGAGAATTAAGAATTATCAATATTCTTGACTAAGTTATCTGATATACCAATGGCAGCAGCTTCATATGCGTCAAAAATAATATCGGCGCCCAGTACTTCAAGCTCATGTATATCCTCTTTAGCCCTAGATGGAACAATGATTTTTCCATCAAAGCCATATCTCCTTGCTTGTATAATTGATCTTTTTTGGGCTTCATATTCAGGAAGGGCCAATATAATAACTCTCAATTTACCAAATCTAAGTTTAGACCAAAATCCGGGATCTTCTGCATCGGCAAATGCAGCCCTCCTTTTTTTCTTTATAAATTTTTTAACTAAATCCGTGTTGCTATCAAATCCGGCTGTTTTAATTTCATTTTTATTCATTAGGTCAAATATTGCTCCGCCAAATCTACCAAGCCCGAGTATCATTACTTCAGCATCTCCGCATGTGTGTGGTTCCTCATCTGGATGGTGCGTTTTTCGTTCAATCTTAATCAGATATTTTTCACACAATTCATACAATCTATGCGCATGCTTATTTAAAATAGCAGCGATTATAAAGCTGATACTTACAGAAAGTATAATCGCGGAAATAATACCATCATCAATGGCTGATTGTTTTGTTAATATTGACATTACAATCAATGAAAACTCTGAGAAAGTTGATAAAGATATAATCATTAAGAAGGATGTATAGGAACGAAGCTTGAAAGATATCAGCAGGCTAAATAATATTATGGATTTGATTAATAATAGGGACATAAGAATTAAAAATATGCCGATTGCATCATTCGTAATTGTGATTTGCATACCGATGGAAATAAAAAAAGCCAACAATAATATTTCCCGTAAACTCCATATTTTCTCTGAAAGCTTTTCAGCGGAGTTATAGCCCGAGAGTAATATCCCCATTACTAAAGCACCAATTTCACCCGTAAGTCCGAAATATTTGAATAAGTAAGATCCAAGAAATAGTGATATTAGAATTGTAGCTAGAAGAAGTAATTCTTCATCATCTTCAATCCTGTTAAGCACAAATTTTATTATCGGAATAAAAGCTGGCAAGATAAGCAGGTACAATGTGCTAATGGACAAACTACTTGATTGCATATAGCCCAAGAGAGCAAGAGCTATTATGTCTTGAAAAATAATAATTAGTACTGACAGGCGGCCATGAAAGGATGTTAGTTCTTTTCTGCTCTCCAGTGATTTTGTAGCGATAACAGTACTCGAGAATGATAGCGCTATGCAAATTATTATTTTTTCTTCGAGTGGAATATTGATACCCGATAAAAGAAAAAATAATACAGTTATAAAGAGGGTATGTATCAGAACAACTGCAATTAGATACCTATTAAGAAATGCCGATGGTCTTATTTTTAGACCAATGGAAAAAAGTAATAACTCAACACCAATTTCAGCTGGCAGTTCTAGGAGTCCAACATCATCTGACATTCCAACAATAGTGAATAAATAGCCAGACAAAATAAATCCCACTAGTGGGGGAAGGGATATAACACGGAATACTTGGCCAACT
>CAJWEW010000020.1 GCA_913030915.1 uncultured Rhodobiaceae bacterium | reverse complement strand
TTCCCAGTTCGCACCTTCAATTACTTCCTTCAATGCTTCAGGATGTTCCTCAAAACCCAAATCATTTACTAACTTATACGCATATTTGAGATCGAAACCATCTTCTATTATCTTCCAGAAAACGGGGGCCAGATTATCATCGACGTAACATTTGATTAAGAATTGCAAAAACTTTTTGTCAACAAGCGATGGATGACTAAAGGTATAAATTATTAATTCTACGTTTGATTCTGCAATTAATGAATTTAACAACCTAAATAGTTCAAAAAAAATTGTGAAAGATTATCAATTATATCGCAATATTTGTATCAATGTAATGTTGAATTTGATCTAAATCCTGCAGTTTTTTATCCGAAACCCAAGGTAGACTCATCAATAGTGTCATTCAAGACCTTAGAGAGGAAATCAGGTCCAGACATAAAAATTCTGGAAAATATTACGAGGGCAGCTTTTAGCCAAAGAAGAAAAAAAATAAGGACGAGCTTAAAAGATATAATAAGCGAGGTTGATTTAGCACAAAAACTGAATATTGATATTGATCTAAGGGCTGAACAATTATCAGTCAATGAATATCTTAGAATATCAGAATATCTTGAGAGGCAAAACTAGTCATTCAGTCTATCAGATAATTCTTCAAGTAATTGATCAACATGCTTGCTAATATGAGTTGTGTTTGCCTTAGTTATTTTCATTTTTTCAGAAGTTACTATAGATTTCAATTCTGAATACGCCACATCGAGATCATCATTGATAATTACGTAATCATATTCATTCCAGTGCTTAATTTCATCATACGCCGCATTCAGCCTATTTTTTATTGTGTCGATTGAGTCTTGATCCCTCTTTATCAATCTACCCATCAATTCAGTTGCCGTTGGCGGTAGGATAAATACTGAAATGATATTATCCTCATAATTATTTTTTAATTGAGCTGCGCCTTGCCAGTCAATATCAAAAATTACATCATTTCCAATTTGGATATTTTCAATTACCCGATCTTTTGGAGTTCCATAATTAAAACCAAAAACATTTGCATGTTCTAGGAGGTTGCCCTCATCCACCATTTGAGTAAAAACATCATCATCTACAAAATAATAATGCAAGCCTTCTTCTTCGTTATCTCTTTTCTTCCGGGTCGTAACTGATATAGATAGTACCGCATTTTTAAGATCAGATACTAACTTTCTTGTTAAGGTAGTTTTCCCAGCGCCAGAGGGTGAGGATATGATTATCATAACACCTTTTTGTCTACCTAAATTTATACTCATAATTCTTTATTAGACTTTTGTAAAAATCAATGATGCATTCGTCCCACCAAAACCAAATGAATTACTTAGTGCACTATTGATCTCGCCTGTGATTGATTTTTTTGGTACCAAATTTATTTTTGTATCAACACAAATATTATCAAGGTTAAGAGTAGCTGGTATGTTTCCTGTATTAATTGCCATTATTGAAAATATTGCTTCAACTGAACCTGCTGCACCCAACAAATGTCCAATAGATGATTTTGTTGATGACATATATAAATTTTTACTATGTTCTCCAAATAATCTCTCAACAGCCTTTATTTCAATTTCATCCCCAGCGGGTGTAGATGTTCCATGAGCATTAACATAGTCAATCTTATCAAGCGACATACCAGAATTTTTTAGGGCAGCGTTCATTGATCTAAAACCTCCATCCCCGTCTTCTGATGGTGAGGTTATGTGGTAGGCATCACCTGATAAACCATATCCCTTAACTTCAGCATAAATTTTTGCACCCCGGTTTATTGCATGCTCATACTCCTCTAGCACAACGACCCCTGCACCTTCACCCATAACAAAGCCATCTCTGTCATCATCAAAAGGTCTTGACGCCATTGTAGGATTATCATTGAATGCAGAAGATAGAGCTCTGCATGCCGCAAAACCCGCTATGGACAATCGACATAAAGGAGACTCTGTGCCGCCCGCTACCATAACATCTGCATCACCGAATGCAATTAATCTTGATGCATCACCTATTGCATGTGACCCGGTAGAGCAGGCTGTTACAACAGAATGATTTGGCCCTTTAAAGTTATTTCTGATTGATACATGCCCAGAGGCAAGATTGATTAGCCGGCCTGGTATAAAAAATGGTGATATTCTTCTTGGGCCTTTATCCCTCAAGACAATTGCAGCATCCTCGATCCCTTGCAATCCACCAATGCCAGATCCAATTAGTACACCGGATCTAATTTCTTTGTCATAGGTATCTGCAACCCAACCCGAGTCTTTAATTGCTTGATCTGAAGCGCATATTGCATAGGTTATAAATTCATCGACTTTTCTTTGTTCTTTGGGGTCAAGCCAATCATCAGGATTGTAAGATCCGGGTGCGTCACCTCTTGGTATTTGCGCCGCTATTTTTACTGGAAGATCTTCTGTATCAAAATTCTCAATTTGGCTTATGCCAGAATTACCTTTTATTAGATTATCCCAAACGAAGTCAACTCCCACCCCAAGAGGAGTTACTAAACCAAGTCCAGTAACAACAACGCGTCTCATCTTTTTCTGAATTTAGGAGTTTTGCTTCTCAAGAAATGAGATCGCATCACCAACAGTTTGAATAGTTTCAGCGGCATCATCTGGAATTTCTACGTTAAATTCTTCTTCAAATGCCATAACTAGCTCAACAGTATCTAAACTATCAGCACCAAGATCGTCAATAAAGCTTGCTTTTTCTTCTACTTTATCAGCCTCTACTCCAAGATGCTCAATAACGATTTTTTTTACGCGGTCAGCAACATCACTCATTTTTTACCTCTGTAACTATTAAATAATAACTTCTATAAGTATTAATATATTTATAAATATTTTACTACAATCAAAAAATTTATTTTTGCCATGTAAATATTGAAACTAATACATCACCATGCCACCGTTAACATGAATTGTTTGCCCCGTGATATAGTCGGACATGTGGCTCGACAGGAAAAGACAGGCCTCTGCAACGTCACTCGGTGATCCAAGTTTTGCCATCGGTATTCTACCAATAATTGCTTCTTTTTGCTTTTCGTTAAGAGAGTCAATCATATCAGAGTCAATCATACCGGGCGCAACACAATTGACAGTAATCCCCCGAGTTGCCACTTCCATCGCTAATGATTTTGTGAAGCCGACTAAGCCAGATTTGGATGAAACATAATTTGTTTGGCCAGGATTACCAGAAAAACCAACTACCGATGAGATCGAAATAATTTTTCCTTGCCTCTGCTTAAACATCTGCTTAGTGATATTTTTTGTTAATTTATATACAGATGTTAAATTCATATTAACTACATCAAACCAATCCTCGTCTTTCATCCGGATTAATAAATCATCTCTCTTAATGCCTGCATTATTTATAAGAATATCAATTGTTCCAAAATCACCAATTACGTCATCAGAAAGTTTATTTATGTTGTTAAGATCAGATAAATCGCACGGATATATTAAGTGTTCTTTTCCCAAATCCGCCTGAAGTGATGTTAATTTATCAATATTCGTTCCAGATAAAGCTATTTTTGCTCCAGAAATTGATAGTTTTTTTGCAATTTCCTGTCCAATGCTGCCTGTTGATCCAGTTAATAAAACTCTCTTACCATTTAACATACTCATATTATATCCCTTGAATTTAAACTAATAAAAAACTCTCAATTTGATCGGGCAACTCTATAGATTGCGCATCCATTGTGTTATCTATTCTCTTTGCGAGCCCCGTCAAAACTTTTCCAGCACCAATTTCATATATCTTTTCAACACCACTTTTTTTAGCATATTTGATGGTCTCAACCCACCTAACTCTTCCCGTGACTTGCCTAACTAATAATTCAGTGATTTTCTCTGCTTGCGCTTCTGGCTTCGCATTGACATTTGCTATTATTGGAGTAATTGGATCGATAATATTTGACTCGCCGAGCGCCTCATTCATTACATCTGCAGCCGGCTGCATTAGGCTGCAATGAAATGGTGCACTTACTGGAAGTTTTAGCGCTTTTTTAGCGCTAAAATTTGCTGATAACTCAATTGCGGCATCTATTGCCTCAACATGCCCACTAATGACAACTTGCCCTGGGGCATTATCATTGGCAACATTGCATACTAGGTCGGCTCTTTGATCATTTATTTGCTTTACCAATTGTTCTACATCTTCTATTGAACTGCCAATTAGAGCCGCCATTGCCCCCTGCCCAATGGGAACTGCCTTTTGCATGGAAGTACCGCGAAGTTTGAGCAGCTTAGTGGCAGTTTCTAACTCTATTGATTTTGAGGCGACAAGCGCCGAATATTCGCCCAAAGAGTGTCCTGCGCAATACCCAATCTTACTAAAATCAACACCTATTTCATTTTCTAAAACACGAAATATTGCGATACTGACTGACATAATTGCTGGTTGCGCATTCTCGGTTTTTGTTAATTCTTCAATATCTCCATCCCACATAATTTTTGATAGGCTCTGAGATAATGAGTCATCAACTTCATCAAATACATCCCTAGCAGCTGCAAAGTTTTCAGAGAATGCTTTTCCCATACCAATATATTGGCTACCTTGACCAGGAAAAACTAATAAATTTCTCATTTTAATACCTTTTTTGTTGCAAAATTTATTACTTCAATATAGTAATCTACTATAATTTTGTTATCAAAATATTGACGCACTTGATAAAAATTTAATTAATAAATTATTTTATATTGCTTAATATATTCGATAACCATATATAGTTATAATTGAATTTTACAGGATTTAATAAAATATGCCATTATATGAACATGTTTATTTAGCTCGACAAGACATCACAACACAGCAAGTTGAGACAATAAACAACACCATTGAAGAGTTGATAAAGAAAGATGGTGGTAGTGTTGATAAGGTTGAGTATTGGGGCTTGCGACAATTGGCGTACAAAATAAAGAAAAATAGAAAAGCGCACTATACACTTATGAATATCAATGCCCCATCCGATACGTTGAAAGAACTAGATAGACAAATAAGTCTTAACGAAAATGTACTAAGACATTTGACAGTGAAAGTGGATAAATTTGAAGAAACTCCATCAGTCATGATGGACTCTAAATCAAGCGATATAAAAGAAGATTAGTAAATGCAAGCAACCCAACAAACAAAAAAACCATATTTTCGTAGTTCACGTAACTGCCCCCTATCGGAGCCAGATTCGCCTCCTGTCGATTATAAGAATGTAAAATTATTACAGAAATATATATCTGAGCGCGGGAAAATGATACCAAGCAGAATTACCTCTGTTTCTGCAAAAAAACAACGAGAGCTGGCAGTGGCTGTGAAACGTGCACGGTTTCTTGGCTTATTGCCTTATTTGCAAAGATAAATATTTTTATTGGTTGGGTTTAAGCCCTAACCGCAAAAAAGCGGGACAGCAAAATGATAAAAAAACAGATATCCTACTTATTTCTTGCAATTTTGCTGCAGGCACTTTTCTTTGTCTACCCATTATCGGGTAATTCTGGGATCTTATTTAATCTTTTTCTATTTTGCCCCCTACCGCTGTATTTTTTGGGAATTATGTTTGGATATAGATACGTTGTATTCGCTTCAATACCAGCAATATTAATTATCTATACATATGGTTTTAATATCGCTGTTGCATATTTACTGCTTTTTGCGCTGCCATGTATCTACTTATCATATTATATTGGACTTAGTAAAATTTCCGGGTCTGACGGAAAAGAAATTATCTGGTATCCTCTTTCACTAATTTTTTCGAAAATAATTACTCTATCTCTAGTTTTGAGTATAATTGGTATCCTATTTTTGGGAACAAATATTATTGACTATAATAATACAATATCAGTAATTTACTCTGATGTTTATCAGATTAGACCAGATTTGGAACAAACAATTGAACTAAATAATATTGCCCTGATGTCAGCAAGTCTGCCATCAATACTTGTTGCATTTTGGATATTAATCTTTTTAATTAACTTGTGGATTGCATCAAAAATAACGATAAAAATAGATAGTAATTCCAGAGTCTGGGATGGATTTGATGAAATCAGCTTACCAAAAAATTATATTTACCTGCTAATAGCTTTTTTAGGATCAGCATTCGTGGCTGAGGGTATAATAAAAGTGATGGCTATAACAGGGGCAACTGCAATGCTTATTGGTTATTCAATAAATGGGTTGTCTGTTTTGCATAACGTCACAAAAAACTTTAATTTACGACCATTAGTGCTAACTACACTCTATATTTTGGTCTTGTTGTTTGTGCCATTCATAATCCCGGTCACTATCTTAGGCATTATGGATTACAAAAACAATTTAAGAAATAAAATTAAATCAAGGAGATAAAAAATGAAAATAATTTTACTAGAAAAAATTGAAAAACTCGGATCACTAGGAGATCAAGTGGAAGTTAAGAATGGCTATGCACGTAATTACCTTTTACCAACGGGGAAAGCTTTGAGAGCGACTGAAGAAAATATTAAGTATTTTGAAGAAAAAGCATCCGAGTTGAAAAAGAAGAATGACAAGGATGTAAAAGAAGCAAATAAATTACTGGATAAAATTACAGGAAAAATTTTTATTGTGATAAGGCAAGCTGGTGAGAATGGGCAGCTCTTTGGTTCGGTAACAACGCGTGATATTGCCAACCTTCTAAAAAATAATGGAATTGATCACATCAATAAAAATCAGGTGTCGCTAATTGAGCCAATTAAAGCGCTTGGTATTGTTGACGTAAAAATTAATTTACATGCCGAGGCGTCAACAACTATAAAAATAAATATTGCGAGAACCGAAGAAGAAGCTGAACTTCAAGAGAGGGGTGAGGCTGTATCTTCAGATGACAACCAATTAGATGAAGATGCTGTTATGGATGTTTTCGATGAGGGTGTAGAAGCCGAAATCGATGAAGAAGTTACTGATGAGGCTAATGATGAAAGCTCTGAAGTAAGCGATGATGAAAAAATCGAAAGCAAAGAAGCGGCAGAAGAAATAAAAAAAGATGAAATAAAAGAATAAATAATTCAGTCAAGATATTTTTTTATAATTGCGAATTAATGAATATTAGATGTGGATTATTTTGAATAAATTTAAAAATAATTCTTAGTTACATTGCTTCTTATATATTCTTATTTTAATTAAGAGTATATATTTTGGTATGACATCAATAATTCAAAACATAGCTGGCAATTCTAAAGATGAATACAGGCAGATGCCTCATAATTTAGACGCAGAGCAGCAATTACTTGGCGCATTATTAGTCAACAATGACTTATTTGATAAGATATCTAATTATTTAAAGATTGAACATTTTTTTGAACACATTCACGGCATAATTTTTGACAACATTTCAAAACTTATCTTATCAAATAAACTTGCATCACCAATAACACTAAAAACACAAATCGATAATGATGAGAGATTCGAAGAGATTGAGGGAAGTAAATATTTGATTAAACTCGCAGCTGAGTCCTCCTCCATCATAAATATTGAAGAATATGGGCAAATCATTCGTCATTTATATACATGGAGGAATCTTATTGATCTGGGAAATGATGTTGTTAATGTCTCCTATTCACCGCCTGCAGATATGACACCATTTGATCACCTTGAATATATTGAGCAAAAATTATATTCCCTAGCTGAGGATGAAAAATATGGAAATGATTTTAAGAATTTTTCAACTGCATTGACAGAAGCAATTGACACAGCAGCTAGCGCTTATCATAAAGACGGTCAGATCTCTGGTTTATCAAGCGGTTTTAAAGATCTCGATAAGGTACTGGGTGGCCTACAATCGTCTGACCTTCTTATTATTGCAGGCAGGCCATCAATGGGTAAAACTGCTTTCGCAACAAATATTGCCTTTCACATCGCAAATGCTTTTAATGTCGATGACAGCGAGGCTAAAAAAAAGCGGAGTCAAGGCGCAGTTGTCGGTTTTTTCTCATTAGAAATGTCATCATCACAACTTGCAACAAGAATAATATCTGAACAAACATCTGTATCCTCAGATAAAATTCGAAAAGGTCAAATATCAAATATTGAATACGATAGATTAATTGATGTTGCTCGAAAGCTTCAGGATATTCCGCTATTTATCGATGAGACAGGTGGGATTAGCATTGGCCAATTAATTGCTCGAGCGCGTAAATTAAAGAGACAAAATAATTTAGGTATTCTAATAATTGATTACCTACAATTACTAACGTCAAGCAGCAGAAGATACAACGAGAACAGAGTACAAGAATTATCTGAGATCACTCAAAGTTTGAAAGCGCTAGCAAAAGAGTTGAATATCCCAATCATAGCTTTGTCTCAACTTTCAAGACAAGTTGAAAACAGAGACGATAAAAAGCCACAATTATCCGATTTGAGAGAGTCTGGTTCCATAGAACAAGATGCAGATGTTGTAATGTTTTTGTACAGAGAGGAATATTATCTAGAGAAAAAACAGCCAAGAGAGGGAACAGAGGAATACATTCAATGGCAAGAAAGCATGGAGCAGGTGCATCAAAAGGCGCAAGTTATTATTGGAAAGAATAGGCATGGATCAACGCCGTCAATCGATATGTATTTTGATGGCTCCGTAACCCGGTTTAGTGACTACACGTCAGACGACAAGCTTCCAGAAAGATTTGAGTAAATTTGACTAATGTAAGGTTGTAAATGAAAAATGAATGATGACTCCCAAAATATGTTATCAGCATTTATGAATGTAAATCTTACTTCCATATCTAATAATTATTATAAAATCAGTAAATTTGTAGAGCCTTCTATTTGTGCTGCTACCGTGAAAGCCAATGCCTATGGTTTGGGCTTAGAGGAAGTTGCAATTACTCTTCAAAAATCAGGGTGCAAATATTTCTTCGTATCTGATTTATATGAAGCAATTAGACTCAGAAATATTTTTGGTACAAATGATAATGCCATATATGCCCTTAATGGATTGAAGCCGACAAGGACAAAAGAATATATTTCACATAAAATTACACCGGTCATAGGAAGTTTTGCCGAGCTTGAGGAGTATAGGGCTAATACTAGTGAAAGCATAGATCATCGCATTGCCCTACACTTTGATACAGGTTTCTCAAGGCTTGGTTTTGATATGAATGAAATTGGTAAATTGTCAATCAATGGATTAAATATTGACCTCATAATGTCACATCTATCAACTGCCGAAGATCCTCAATCGAGCCTACCTGAAAATCAACTCAATCTGTTTTTAAAAGCAAACAATAGATTTGTTGGGATAAAAAAAACTATTGCAAACTCAGCTGCAATTTTTAGAGGCAAATCCTTTCTGCTAGATATGGTTAGACCTGGAATTAGCCTGTATTGCGGATATGATGGAAAAGAAGCCCCGGGCCGGTTAGAGTCTGCAATTGAATTATATGCCCCAATAATACAAATAAAAGATGTAGAAGCCGGTTCATCAATTGGATATGGAGCTTCGTATAGAGCTATTAAAGATATGAGTATTGCACTTGTTGAATACGGCTATGCTGATGGTCTGCCTTGGTCGTTAAGATCGACGAATCACCAATCTGGAGGACAGTTCTATTTTAACAATACCCCCACGCCAATATTGGGCAGAGTTTCCATGGATATTGTTGCAATTGATGTGACAGTGTTAAAAAATGATGTAAAAAGAGGTGATATGGTAGAAATAATTGGATCAAATCAAAATATTGATACCTTAGCTAAAAATGCTGGTACAATAAGTTATGAAATTCTGACAAGGTTAAACTCAAGAGTCAAAAAGTATTATAAATATGTATAAATATATTTATATTATCCCAGAAACAATAGGCAGGTCTGTGTTGAGGATGTGCGCCAGTATTGGTCGTATTGCAATTTTCTTCTATGACTTTTTTATGTGTCTAATTACACCTCCCATTTATATTAAATCATTATTGAGTCAATTGGTTAGGATTGGTTATAATTCTCTTCCGGTGATTGGTCTTACCGCTTTTTTTACAGGCGGTGTATTAGCATTACAGATATATGTAGGAGGCTCAAGATTTAATGCCGAAAATATTGTTGCATCAATCGTTGCGCTTGGAATTACCAGAGAGCTAGGTCCGGTAATCGCAGGGTTAATGCTGGCAGGTAGAGTTTCAGCTTCAATTTCTGCAGAAATTGCAACAATGAGAGTAACCGAACAAATTGATGCACTCATTACACTATCAACAAATCCAATGAAATATCTAATTGTGCCTCGGGTGTTAGCGGCCGTTATTAGTCTTCCAATCTTAGTAATTATCGCTGATATAATCGGGATAATGGGCGGCTTTGTCGTTGGAACAAAAAGTCTTGGATTTATTGAACAAAGTTACATAAAAAATACACTAGATATTATTGAGTTTCGCGATGTCATATCAGGGTTAATTAAAGCTGCAGTATTTGGTTTCATTGTTGCATTTATGGGCTGCTATCACGGATATAATTCCACAGGTGGTGCGCAGGGTGTTGGCAGATCGACAACATTAGCAGTTGTTTCTGCATCGATTTTGATACTAGCATCAAACTATATCTTAACATCATTGGTATTTACAAATTAGACAAAATGGATCACGTGCTAAAAATAAATGAATTATCAAAATCATTCGGTGATAAATCTGTATTAAATGGTTTGTCAATCGATATTGAACGTAATACTTCGCAGGTAATTATTGGCGGGTCAGGTACCGGAAAATCTGTGCTATTGAAATGTATTTTAGGTCTCATAGAGGCTGACAGTGGTGAAATATACTTTAATCAACAAATCCTGGACAAGAAAAATCGAGCTGAAATAGATTTTTATAGTAAAATTGGCATGCTGTTCCAAGGAGCTGCATTATTCGATAGTTTGAATGTGCAAGAAAATATTACATTTGGTATAAAGAAGCTTGAGAGTAACCTTGGTAATTTGTCAGATATCGCCGTTGATAAGTTGAAAAAAGTTGGCTTAGACTCATCCGTATTACATTTATATCCCTCTGAGCTATCAGGCGGGATGCAGAAAAGAGTTG
Organism: uncultured Rhodobiaceae bacterium; assembly: GCA_913030915.1. Classification (GTDB taxonomy): domain Bacteria; phylum Pseudomonadota; class Alphaproteobacteria; order Rhizobiales; family TMED25; genus TMED25. The sequence goes on along the minus strand of CAJWEW010000020.1, from coordinate 12,640 downwards.
CTCTTGCGAGGGCGATTGCCCGAAACCCTGAACTTCTTTTTTTTGATGAACCAACTACTGGACTTGATCCAATTATGGCCGATGTAATCAATAATTTGATTAATGAGGTCATTGATGAGGTCGGTGCTACTGCGATTACAATCACTCACGACATGGATAGTGCGAAAAAAATAGCTGATAAAATATCAATGCTCTATAAAGGTGCTGTGATATGGTCGGGAGATGCAAAGGATATCCATAGCTCCAATAATCCTTATGTCGATCAATTTATTGAAGGTAGCTCTGAAGGGCCCATAAAAATTAACCTAAATGATTAAGTAATGACTGACGCAATTTCCTTTTTTGATACAATACTTCTACTTTTATTATTTTTGTCATCATTTTTTGCAATGTTAAGGGGCTTTACAAGAGAAACACTCTCCATACTATCATGGTTTATTGCTGCAATGGCATCGTTTATTGCCTATACTAATGATCAATCTCGCTCTTTTGCAAGTAGTGTATTGCAGCCTGATTGGCTGGCTTATTCCTTACTTGTAGGCATTGTTTTTGTAGTGGCACTTATTACAAGCGCATTCATCTCATCTAAAATATCCAAGCTTGTTCTGAAAAGTAATATTGGTATTTTAGATAGGATATTTGGAATTTGCTTTGGTTTCATAAGGGGATATTTAATTATAATGCTTCTATTTATTGGCATGACTTGGTTATTTGAACCAAATGAACCTGACTGGTTAAGTAAATCAATTTTTTATGATCATCTTGAATCAAGCAAAGAAAAGATTTACAGCTATCTGCCAGAAAACCCCAGCGAAATAATGGATAATATAAATTTTGAAAATCTAGAAGAAAAACTTAATTTTAACAACTTAGAAATACCGACCAATTAGATATGAATAACAACTCAGCGGATGATCGATTAAGAGAAGAGTGTGGAGTTTTTGGGGTGCTTGGACATCCTGACTCAGCTCAATTGACGGTCCTAGGTTTGCATGCTTTGCAACATCGAGGACAAGAGGCTGTTGGAATTGTGACTTTTGATGGAGCTAAATTTCAATCCGAAAAGAGACTTGGGCTTGTTGGAGATAACTTTACAAAGAAACCTATTATTGAGAAATTATCGGGTATTTCAGCTATTGGTCACGTTCGATACTCAACTCGAGGGGAAACAATCTTGAGGAATGTTCAGCCACTATATGCAGACCTTGACACAGGTGGATTCAGTGTTGGCCACAATGGCAATCTTACCAACACGCTTCTGCTACGTGAAAAACTTGTCTCAAGCGGAGCGATTTTCCAATCCACTTCAGATACAGAGGTCATATTACATTTAGTTGCAAAAAGTAAAAAAATAAAATTTATTGATAAATTTATTGACGCTCTAGGTTATTTGGAGGGAGCCTATTCTCTCGTGGCACTGACCAATAAAAAGTTGATTGGCGCAAGAGATCCACTTGGAATCAGGCCCTTGGTTCTTGGAAAACTTGATAAGTCTTACATTTTAGCATCTGAAACATGCGCACTGGATATTATTGGTGCCGAATTTGTTAGGGAAGTAGAAAATGGTGAAGTTATAGTTATTACCGATGATGGGATAGAGAGTCACTTCCCTTTCCCAAAGCAAAATCCTAGACCTTGCATATTTGAATATATTTATTTCGCGATGCCTCACAGCGTAATTGGTGGTAAGAGTGTCTACGAAATACGAAAACAACTTGGATATGAGCTTTCAAAAGAAGATAATATAAAAGCTGAAATTGTTGTTCCAGTTCCAGACTCTGGCGTTCCCGCTGCACTTGGATATTCCGAGGGATCAAAAATTAATTTTGATTATGGATTAATTCGTAATCATTATGTAGGAAGGACATTTATAGAACCAACTCAAAATATTAGACAATTTGGAGTAAGGCTGAAACATTCCGCTAATGTACAAATAGTTAAAAATAGGAGCGTGGTACTCTTAGATGATAGCTTAGTTCGCGGTACAACCTCCGTAAAGATAGTGAGAATGCTCTTTGAGTCTGGCGCGAAAGAGGTACATTTAAGAATTGCGTCCCCACCAATAAAATACAGCGACTACTATGGAATTGATACCCCGGAAAAAGATAGCCTGCTTGCAGCAAAGCATAATATCGATGAGATGAGAGACTATATTGGTTGCACATCTCTAAAATTTTTATCAATTGAGGGTTTATATAAGGCATTAGGATATAGCGAGAGAAATAAGGAAATACCGCAATTTACAGATCATTGCTTTACCGGTGACTACCCAACCAGATTGAGTGATATTGAACAAATTCCAGATCATACGAGCCAATTATCACTCTTAGAGGAATAAATTTAGATGTCTCTTGACTTAAAAGGAATGAATATACTGATTACTGGGGCATCCAATGGGATTGGGAGACAGGCCGCGCTTACATATGGAAAACATAACGCTAACATTATAGCACTGGGACGTTCACAGAGCGCGCTTGAGACGCTAGATGATGATCTTGCAAAATACAATTGTAATGTGAGTCTTATTCCATTTAATTTAATGCAATTTGATCTTATAAAGGATATGGAACAAAAATTATCTGAAAGAATAGATCGTCTGGATGTATTATTTTTAAATGCTGCAGCATTTGGAAGCCTCTCACCAGTTACGCATATAACGGAGGAGGAATGGAATGAGACGTTTGCAGTAAACTTGACATCTAATATAATATTTTTGAAGTTATTTGAACCTTACTTAAAAAAGACAAATCAATCACAAGTTCTAATATCCACCTCGGAAATCATAAATCAGAAAAAACCTTTTTGGGGCTTATATTCAGCATCAAAGGCGGCGTTAGAGCAAATAGCGTATAGTTATGCCAAAGAAATTCAGAATACAAATATAAAAGTTAATCTGATTGACCCAGGTACTGTGAATACCAAGCTAAGATTAAAAGCATATCCTGGTGAAGATAAACAAAAAATTACTCAGCCATCAGACCTATCAGATTTTTTTGAGGATATATTATTCAATGATAAATTTACTAATGGTGAATTAATTAGATATGCTGACTGGCTGGGGTCATCAAAGGGTGTTAATTGACATAAGGATTATCGCCTCTTCTAAAATGAATTCTAAGTGGCGATAAATTATACCCAAAGGCATTTCTGAGCTCATTAATTAAATACTTTCGGTAAGAACTTGGAATGGAGTCTGGTGCAGATGAAAATATAATAAATGTTGGGGGCTTTACTGATGCTTGTGTTATATATCTCAGCTTTACCCTTCGTCCAGCTCTGGCCGGCGGTTGATGCTTCTGAACAGCTTCATTTAGCCACGTGTTCAGCTTCGCTGTTGTAGTTCTCTTCATCCATTCATCGTATAGAAGGATGACTCTTTCCATCATTTCTCTAGTACCCCTTCCGTTTAGGGATGACACTTTTAGTATATTTTTTTTATCAAGTTGAATTAAATTTGTAGTAAAGATCTTACCGACCTCATCGTCAAACTGTTTCCTATCTTTGACTAAATCTATCTTATTCAAGACAATCAGAAGCCCCCTTCCCTCTGTTAAGACTTGATCAGCCAGCCTCAAATCCTGCTTGTCAATGAAATCGATTGCATCAATCAATAAGATTACAATATCGGAATACTTAATTGTCTTTATAGAGTCAAAATATGCAAGCTTCTCGGTATCTTGACTCACCCGGGATTTTCTTCGAAGACCTGCAGTATCGATAAGTCTGATTTTTTTACCACTCCATTCCCAATCAGTAGAAATCGAGTCCCTTGTTATTCCAGCAATATCACCTGTCAACATTCTATCCTGCCCAATAAGAGAATTTAATAATGTAGATTTACCAACATTTGGCTTTCCTATTATGGCAAGATTTATTATATCTTCGACATTATTCTCATTTACCTGATTTGATGGTATGGCTTCCACTATCTTATCTATTAAACTGCTTATACCAATATTGTGCTCGGCTGATATAGCAAGAGGCTCGCCAAAGCCAAGCTCAAAAAATTCATAGATATTCAACTTTGAGGCGCCACGTTCGCATTTATTAACTATGGTACGTGTCAAGATACCAGATTTTCTCAAATAATCGGCAAATTCAATATCTTTTGTTGTTAACCCAGATTTCGCATCAACAACAAATAGGCACAGGTCGGAGTCTTTTATCACTTTTAATGCGTTATCTTCAACAGACTGGGATAAGCTATCCGATGCCGACTCATAAACACCTGCTGTATCAATAAGAGAAAATTCCTGATCCTTCAGTATGATTATTTCTTCTCGGAAGTCACGTGTTAACCCAGATATATCTGATACTAATGCTTTTTTCCTACCATACAATCTGTTAAATAAAGTAGATTTACCAACATTTGGTCTGCCTGCTAACACTATTCTTGGGGCCATGATAATACTTCATCTATAGGATGTTAATTCACCGTCTTTAGATATAACATATAAATTTTTATTTACAATAATGGGAGGTATTGTCGATCCTTCTATTTTATTTTGCAAAATATCAATCAATTTACCTGTTTTTGGGTCATGTACAATCAGATCGCCTGACGATAAAAATAAATAGAGCCTATTTTGGAGCATCTGCATTGATACAATTTTGTTATCATTCTTAAATTCATAATTTGAGTTGATGTCTTCAAGCCATAAAACGTCTCCACTCTCAATATCTACAGCAAAAAGTATGTTATCATTAGATACAACAAATAAATAATTATTTGACGCAACTGGTGTAATTGAAGAAGAGATCGGTAATTCCCACATACGAAATCCATTATTAATATTATTTGCAATAAGCCTCCCTTGAAAACCTATTGTTAACAATAAATTCTCATAAATGATTGGGCTGGCTGTTATATCCTTAATTTGAGAGAGAGAGTTTTTAATGTTTTTCCTATTTACTGAGTCTGCCCACAATCTGTCTCCATTATCTTTTTTAAATACAAAAACCTCACCAGATTTATAAGGGACGATTATTTTGTCTTCAAATAAAGCCATATTACTTGTTTGCACTAACCCTGCTGTCTCAGAGAACCATGAGTACTCCCATTTCTTGCCCCCTGATTGTATATCAAATGCGTTTATTTTATTATCCACGCTTAATACAAATACCATCGAGTTATCTGCTATTGGCGCAGACCTGACAGGAGAGCTAACCATATTTCTCCAGAGAATGTCTCCGTTGTAAGGGTCAAGCGCATATAATTCACCAAAGCCATTTGCAAAAAATATTATTCCAGAGTTTGCAAATAAACCGCCACCAAAACCAATTTCAGGCTCCTCTCCATCAGGAAATAATGGTTTGCTCCAATTAATGACGCCATTATCGGGATTTACTGATGAGATAGTATTCTCAGTATCGACAACAAATAAAGCGTCACCAATATAGATTGGCGATACCGAAGAGAGGTTGAGCTTGCCTGCACCTTGGCCAATATTTACTGACCATTTTTTTATAAACTCCTCTGAAAACGCAATATTATTCTTATTATTTGTTGTTACCCTATCAGAAGAAATCCAACGCTTCGTTACGAGAGGCTCCGATAATTGTATTGTATCCGTGCTTTCGGCTAATTTTATATTGGCCGAACCTATTAATATACTTTCTCGTTCACCGGGAAGAATATATTCTTTCCCCCTGATGACGCTTTCACAAGCAGAAAGATTAATAATTATTAGAAATAATAATAATCTAGATATGTATATTTTTGCTATATTTAATTGCACAATATATATTTATTTTGAATCCATGACTTTCAGCATCATCTGAGCTCTATCAAACATGCCATTTGTAGTTTTATCATTTGTAATAATGATATTTAGATATTCAACACCTCTTTCATATAAGCCATGTTTATAAGCACTCATTGCCAATACTTCATAAGCAAATAATGAGAGAGGATTATCATTTTCTATGATTGAAGATAGTTCCCCTTGAATTTGTTCAAATGAGTCGTTGTCGACATTAAGATAAGAAAGTTTTAGCTTTGCCAGATCTCGAATGAGACTATTCTCGGCTTTTTTAATGAGATCTATATATGTTTCTCTTGCATCATCGAGTTTATTTTGAGAAATGAAGTTATCAGATTTTAATAGTAATGCATATGTTCTATAATCGCTTGTCCCACTCTCAAGTAATTCATCAATATAATCACTTGTTAAACCAAGCTCTTTATCCGAAACACTCTCAATAATTTGTGATAATATTAAGCCCGACTTTTCAGTTTTGCTCTTTGAGTAATATTGATATGCCTCAGAGCCAATTAAGACTATGGAGATAACGATAACTGCTGCATATATTGAATTTTTATAAGTAGCCCAGAAAGTTTTAAGCCTGTCCTGCCTCAGATCATCATCAATTTCATTAAATAAGTTCGACATTTTATCACCAACAATAGATAACGAATTATTTATAACTATTTTTTTGGTCGTTTCCAATCAAAATCATTCCAATATTGGAAAATATTGAATCTTATTTTTGTCATCAATCCACTCATCGTATTTTTTCATTGTGACCTTAAAAGCCTGAGACTCAGTAAAAACCTGAAGAGATTTCTTTACTTTTTCAAATTTAAAATGCTCTTCAAACCAGCGAGGGTCGGCAATCATGAACTGCCGAACCAAAGGTAGTATACATAATTCATAGACAGATATTTTATTTCCATACATAAATCCACTTTCCGTAATTTTGTCATCTATAAGCTTCAAGATCTCGGATGCAGAGTCTCTATGTTTCTGTTTTTGTGTAACATCATACCTGCTTGAATATTTATACCTATCTAGATGAAATTTAAATTTGTTGTCAAATAAGCTCACGAAATAATCAACATCTTCGTTTTCATCATGTAATGGGATTAATAGCCCACTTGGATCGCTTTGACCTAAAATCCATTTTACAATATCAAGACTTTCTTCGATAACCGAAAGGTCTTCTTTTAATAATACTGGTACAGTTGCTTTTGGTGACAACGATATGAATTCTGCTGGCTTATTTTTTAGAGAAATTTCACGAATTTGGCACTTGATTGTCGAGTAATATATTGACATTCTTGCTCTTATGGCAAAAGGACACCTTCTAAATGAGTATAATACCAACTCCCTATTTATTCTATCTTGGCTCGAGTGCTTCTCTTTCATGCTTTAGCTTTATTTGTAATTTTCGTTCCTTAAATCTTTTCATGCTTTTCTGTGTTTGGCTATCGTGGCAGTGAGGACATGATATTTCAGGTGCATAATACTCGCTTGATCTATCTTCTTCTGATAAAGGCATCCTACACGCGTGACACATCTCATAATGGCCTCTTTCAAGCCCATGCTCTAGTGACACTCTATAGTCAAAGACAAAACACTCACCTCTCCATTTTGAGTGTTCTTTTGTTCTATTCTCTAGATATTTTAAAATACCTCCATTCAGCTGATAAACATTTTTATAGCCTTTGCCTAATAGATAGGATGATGCTTTCTCACATCTTATTCCACCAGTACAATACATCGCGATTTTTTTATTTTTTAATTCTTTTAGGTTCTGATCCGCCCATTCAGGGAAATCCCTAAAGGATTTGGTATTAGCAAATCTTGCACCGACAAAGGATCCGATAGACTGTTCGAATATATTTCTGGTATCGACAACAATTACATCCTTTTCGTCAAGTAGTTTATCCCAGTCATCAGGTTGAAGAAGTTTACCTGTCAATTCATGCGGATTGACGCCATGCTTTCCCATCGTAACAATCTCTTTTTTTAATCTAACTCTCATCTTACGGAAGGTTTTTTCATATGCATTTGAATACTTGATTTGCAAATCAGCAAAATTATCTAATGACTTTACGTATGCTATTACATTTTTTACGCTCATTTCGTCACCTGATATGGATCCATTAATACCCTCAGAAGCCAACAAAATAGTTCCAAGAACTTTATTTTTTTCACAAATTTCTTGAATAATATACCTAAAAGATTTGTAGTCTGCCCATAGGCTGAACTTATAAAATGATGCAACAATATTATTATTTGATATCATAGAGCGTCGCCTATCTAAACCTTAGGTTAGCCTTATTCAAATCAGAAATTTTATTACACCCCATTAACTTCATATCTCTAATAATTTCATCTCTCATAAGAGCAATTGCCTTCTTCACCCCATTTGAACCAGCGCCAGCCAGTGAATAAAGATAGAATCTCCCACCAGAGCATGCGTTTGCACCTAAAGATAGAGCTTTTAATACATGGGTACCTCTTCTAATTCCCCCATCACAAATTACCTCAATTTGCCCACCGACAGTACCCACTATTTCTTCCAATTGATCAAATGGTGATCGCGACCCATCCAGCTGTCTGCCTCCGTGGTTTGAAAGCATTATTGCAGTAGCGCCAACATCGATAGCCTTTTTTGCATCATCCACAGACATTATCCCTTTCAAACATAGTGGTTTCGGCCATATTTTTCTTATTTCTTCAATTTTTTTCCAACTTAATTCCTGATCTAGCATATTCGTAAAATAATCTCCAACCGATATTGCAATCTTTGTCCCTTCACTTAAATGCGAGTCTAACTGTGGCAATGAGAATTTCTCTCTTGCTAGGTAGTTAAAACTCCACATTGGCGAGAGCATGAAACTCATAAGACTTGCAATAGTTAGTTTTGGCGGTGATGTAAAACCTGTCCTCAGGTCACGTTCCCTATTACCACCGACGATAGTGTCTACAGTTATGGCCAATGCATCAAAATCATTATGAATGCATTTCTGAAGCATATCTTGATTGAGCGCTTTATCTTTATGTACATATAGTTGAAACATCTTGGGACAGCTAAATTTCTTACCCACCTCTTCTATCCCAACCGTTGCAAGAGAAGATATTCCAAAATAGGTATTAAATTCTTCAGCAGCTTCTCCGACAGCCCTCTCCCCTTTATAGTGAAATAATCTCTGGAGCGCAGTCGGCGATAAAAATATTGGTAAATCTATTTTTTTTCCTAATATTTCAATGGATATATCAACATCATTAACAGGTTTCAATACGCTCGGTACGAGGTCACATTGATCAAAAGATGCTGTATTTCGTGCATATGTAACCTCATCGTCAGCTGCGCCATCTATATAGTGAAAAACTGGAGATGGCAAATTTTGTTTGGCTAACATACGAAAGTCGTCGGTATTATGACAATTTTTTAACTGTTTGAGCATAGTGAAATACTACAATCTATTATAGGAAACATCAAAATTATTATTTAACCTGTGAAAGATTACACAAAGCTTGTGGCTTTTACCATGGCAAATGAAATAATAAAAAGAATAATACTTGTAATAATGTCAACAAATTTTAATAGTGCAATATTTTTTGATAATGATGAGAATAACCTAGATAGAATTGCAACGCCATAAAAGAAGATTATGCTAGCTAGAGTAGCACCCAAAATATAGAAGATCTTTTCATCACTATTATATTGTAACGAGGCACTACCAATCAAAATGACTGTGTCAAGATAAACATGAGGATTCAAAAGCGTAAAAGCAGACATTGCTATAATACTTTTCTTAAAACTTCTTTGAAGGTAGACCTCCTCACTCGCCCCATATGATAGAGACATAACATTCTTTATTCGATAAATACCATAAAGCAGTAGACAAAACGCTGACAACACCAAAAACAAGTCAATGTAGAATTGGTTTACAATGAGAGACATACCATAGACGCCCGCTACAATTAGAACAAAATCTGATACTGTACAAAAACATGCGAGTGAATAAACATACTCATTTCTGACGCCTTGACGGAATAAGTAGGTATTCTGGGCACCAATTACACAGTTCAGAGAAAAGCACAGCAAAAAGCCAGTTATTATTGCACTCATCATAAGCTATAACCAATTGACTTTTCTTAATTTGAAAAAACGAAGTGATATAAGAATTATAATAATAATAAACGTTATTATTGCATCATTTTGTAATGTTTTCTCCATCATCAGATAATGTACTCCGCCCAGAATGATTGCAGGATAAATAAGCTTATGTAATTTTGGCCAATATTTTCCTAATATTTTTATGGAGTAATTGTTCGATGTGGCCGCAAGCGGCACCAGCAATAAAAAACCCATCATACCAAAAACAATAAACGGCTTTCTTGTTAGTGATTCGACTATCTCAGCCCATCTTAACTGCATATCTAGAAATAACCATGTGGAAAAATGTAATATAATATAGAAGAAACTCATCAAACCGAATGCTCTTCGGAATCTTATTAAATTAATACCTGTTAATATTGAAAATGGGGTAATGCACAGTGTTAATATTAGTATATAAATAGCTGAAACCCCTAAACTTTTTTCTACAGCTCTCATTGGATCTATACCTAATCGACCACTCAGTAAATCATAGGTGAGGAATAATAGTGGTATTAATAGGCTTGCATAGATATGCCAAATTCTTAACCTTCTCACGGACATCCTTATAAAATCAAATATGTTCTTTATATTTAGTGTTTTAGTCGCTTTATGCATAACAATTATTCAGCTGTTTAATAATATTGGGATAAGTCCATTCCCTCATATAACATTGCGACCTCCTCATAACCATTAAAGAGTTTGGTGTCATATCTTTTTGTAAATAAATTTCCAAGATACCCCTCACCTTCTCCACCAATATACCTCTCACTTGCCTGTGACCATCTCGGGTGATGCACAGTTGGATTAACATTTGAATAAAAACCATATTCTGCTGGATTTTGCTGATTCCACGATGAGGCTGGCTCATCCCTCTGAAAAGAAATCTTAGTAATAGATTTAATTGATTTAAAACCATACTTCCAGGGGACAACAAGTCTTAGTGGCGCACCATTTTGTTTTGGCAATGGTTGGCCATACACACCAGTAGCCATTAGAGTTAGAGGGTGCATTGCCTCATCCAATCGCAACCCTTCTCTGTACGGCCAATTTAATATATTTGTCTGTTGCATATGCATCTCTTGTGGTCTGTACAGCGTTTCAAATGATACATACCTTGCCTCTTCTTTTACACCTAACTTATTCAATAATTCAGATAATTGGAAACCGTTCCATGGGATGAGCATTGACCAACCCTCTACACATCTTAGACTATAAGTACGCTGTATAATGTTCATTTCTTTTGAAATTTCAGAGAAATCATAGAATCCTGGATTATCAACCAAACCACTAATCTCAATTGGCCAAGGGGACGTTGTTAATTTGTGTGCATGTTTTGCGGGGTCAGTCTTATCAATACCAAATTCATAGAAATTATTGTAATTTGTTATTTCTTCTAACGAATTAATCTTCCTGTCAAAAATTTCTTGAGCAAAAGCAGTCGTAATGCTATTTGATGCAACATAGGCTGTTAATGCCAAACCAAGTTTTAATATTTTTCGCCTGTTGTAAAATAAATGCTTTGGTGTGATATCAATCTTAGTTTTTTTATGCATATTTTTCATTATATAAATATAGTCATTAAACGTTGGAAAATTCAATATTCTAATCAAGTATATTATGCTAATTTGGGACAACATGCATTATTTTGATTATATTACAGGAAATTGAGGATGATAAAGGGTCTCATCTCACCAATTTTAAGTCCATTTGATGACAATCTCAGCTTTAACCATGAGATGTATAAAGTGCTCGCCGAGGATCTATTATCTTCTGGTTGCGCTGGGCTGGCGCCCTTTGGTACAACAGGTGAAGCTTTATCATTAAGTAATGCAGAGAGAATTAATGCTCTGGAATACTTGATAAAATCTGGAATACCCGCAAATAAACTTATTCCTGGAACTGGCCTATGTAATTTTCCTGATACAGTGAATTTGTGCCGTAATGCAATAGAGATGGGTTGCCATGGGGTGATGACTCTACCCGCATTTTACTATAAAGGTGTGACTGATTCGGGTCTGTTTGAATATTTTAAAAGACTAATTGATGAAATCAACGATCCAAATCTTAAAATATTTGTCCCTGGAAAGGAGATAGGTTCTATCGATCCGAAAACAGGCGAGTATAACGCACCAAAAGGCTTGATCCTTGAGGCGAATGGTGAATTCAAACCAGTCCTGAACAATAACCAAGTCCAAACTAAACCAAGGGTTCTAAGAAGGAACTCTAGTGAAAATATCAATAAGCTCAAGCAGAAAGGAAAAAAGGTAGTCAAAAACAATACCGATCTAGGTAAACGAGCTCCGCTACCTATTACTAATCAAAATAATGGCGCGAACACAAGCAATCAATTATTTCAAAACCAAGTCCAAAATAATCCTCAAACTGGAAGTGCTCCGAATACTAAATTAAATATAAGGATAAGAAGCAATGATTAAAATAATTTTCATTCTATTAATTATCTCTACTAGTATTCAGGCAAATGAAGAAGTAAGGGTTAAAGATCTTTACAAAGAGGGAGATTATTTCAGCATTTTAGAGATATCAAAAAAAAGAGACTCGTTTTCTGCAGAGGATGCTAGGCTGGTTGCCATTGCCCTTTTTAAATTGAGCAAATTTCAAGACTCGGCCCGTTTTGCTAAAAACTCGGACTGGGTAACGGTAGTGGCCACACTTAGGCGACAGTCGCCAGAATAGCGCGCATCTGGTCGACCACGGATTTGTAATCCGCTGCCTTGAAAATCGCGGA
>CAJWEW010000019.1 GCA_913030915.1 uncultured Rhodobiaceae bacterium | reverse complement strand
GCTGAAGCACCTGCAGAAGCACCCGCAGAGGAACCTGCCGCTGAAGAAGCACCTGCTGAAGCACCTGCAGAAGCACCCGCAGAGGAACCTGCTGAAGATAAAGAAAAATAATTATATCCATCACATAATCAGATTAATTATCTATATCAATCAGACCAATAAACGTGTATTTTATTGTTAGAATTTATACTGGGTAAAATAGGGTGGGGCTGATTTGAGATGAGTAGCATTACATGGAAAATATCTATAATCACAACAACGCCTGAGATATTCCCTGGGCCACTTCAGTACAGTAATATTGGCAAGTCCCTGGCTGATGGAAAATGGAGCCTTGAAATAATCCCGTTAGAAAAGAGAAAAAATAACAAGAAAGTTAAGATCGACGGGTCTCCAGCAGGGGGCGGACCGGGCATGATTATGAAAGCAGATATCGTGCTTCCAATCATTAATAATATGCGAGAAAGCGGTGATACAAGGCCGTTAATTGTACCAGCGGCAAGAGGTATTAAATACGATCAGAAAATAACAAAACATCTAATAAGAAAAGATGGGCTGATCTTTTTATGCGGAAGATTTGAAGGAATTGACCAAAGAATAATTGAGTCAACCGGAGCATTGGAGCTATCAATTGGTGATTATATTCTCACAAATGGAGATATTGCAGCGATCAATATAATTGACTCTTGTGTAAGATTATTAGATGGCGTGCTTAGCACACAAGCTTCCACAGAGAACGAAAGCTATGAGGATGGGCTATTAGAATATCCCCAATACACATTGCCAAGAGATTATGGTGGATTGAAAATACCCGATGTACTTTTATCGGGAGATCATGGGGCAATAAGTAAATGGAGATATAACCAGTCACTTCTTACTACAGAAAAGAACAGACCAGACCTATATAGAAAATACAAGAAGAAAACAAGAGATTCTGACTCCTAATAAATTTAAATGAATTGAATAATTAAGATTTTTGAGTAGAATAAAACCATTAAAAAGGGGTATGAATATGGCGAGCGATAAGAAATTAGGTTTAGCAGTTGTTGGCTGTGGTGTTGTTGGTAGGATGCGTTCAACGCTCGCCAAAGAATACCCTGGGATTGGATGGATTGGACTATCCGATATCAATGAAGATCTTGGATTAAAGTTAAAAGACGATATAAAAGCAGATTTCTTTACAACAAATTTTAGAGAGTTAATTGAGAGACCTGAGGTTGATGCAGTAATTATCGCCACATCAACTTGGAGCCATGTAGAACCAATACTTTCAGCTGTTGAGAGAAGACTCCCAATGCTTATTGAAAAGCCACTGGCAACAGATGCTGTTGAGTCCCTTAAGGTTCTGAATGCAATCCAAGAAGCGGGAGTTGATGCGGTTGTTGGTTATACACAAAGATTTAGAAGACGCTTCCTTGCTGTAAAAGAAAGAATAAATAATGGACAAATAGGTGAGGCAACGGCTGTTGTGGTCAGAGCGTTTATGAATAAAATGGCTCCAACTGGGGAAGTTAGACTATCTCAAGATAGAAGACATTTAACACCTATGGTTGTCTCAGGTACTCATAGTTTAGATATGGCTTTATGGATGCTTGGGGATCAAGCCAAGCCTGTCTCAATTTTTGCACGATCAACAGAAAAAATCATGGCTGAGCTCGGAACCAAAGATGCAACATTCGGTGTTTTTACAATGGAAGACGGTACAATTTTTAGCATGAATATTTGTTGGGCGCTCCCAAAAGTTTGGCCGGGTGCAGTATACGGACTTGAAATAGGTGTTGTTGGCACAAAGGGTGTTATCGATATTGAGGATACCCATAGAGATGTAATTTTGGCGACAGAATTCAATCAGGGACCCGCATACAGGCCGGAAGGATTGCAAATAGAGGCTACAAGAAATGTTGACTTTCTTACAAGCTTTCCTCCTGGTGATATTTATAATGGTGATCTGTGGGGTCCAATGAGAGAGGAAACAAATTCTTGGTTTAGCAGAATATACCTCGGTAAAGATACGCCGCACGCGACCGCAGAAGAAGGCCACCGAAATTTAGTCTTAACTATGGCTATGGATTTATCATCAAAGACTGGAAGAGAGCTTGAACTTCCAATTGATGTAAACGACCTGATGAAAGGTCTGTAAAGGATGAGAAATTAAGATGAGAAATATATTATTACCTTTCGAATATATCGAGACAATACCCCACCTTTTAGATTGTGCAGTTTCTCTTGCCAAGAAATACAATTCTAGCGTAAGTGGCGTTGCCATTCATCAGAGAATAGATAGCTTTATTGCGCAGGAAGGTTCAATAGTCTTTGACACCTTGCATCACGATGAAAACAAGGAAGAGGCAATAAAATATAAAGAGAAGTTTATAGATCACATAAATACCTTGAAAAAGAGTGACGGTGATTTGGATGATCTAAAATATAAGTGGCTATCTGAGGAGCTTGAGAATCAGAAATATTTGGGAGATCTTTCCAGGGTATATAATGTAGTTATTATCTCGAGACCCTATCAAGAGCTACAAAGTGCAAGCTTAAGTTCTATTCAAACGATATTATTTGATGGGGGTAGACCAGTAATGCTGATACCAATGAATAAGCAGATTGATATTGGTAAAGAAGTTGTAATCTCTTGGAATTGCACAACCGAAAGTTCAAGAGCCGTTTTTGCTGCTTTACCGATACTAAAGAAAGCGAATAATGTCACAATTTTGACTGTGGAAAAGGTTATTACTGATGGCCCTAGCGGTGAGCAGGTTGCTGAACTCTTAGCTTCTCATGGAATAGATGCTAAGCCTGTAACAATATCAGGTGATGAAAAAAAGATAGGTGATGCCATACTTGATTTTAGTAAATCTGTTGATGCTGATCTTATAGTAAAGGGCGCTTACACTCAAAGCCGTCTGAGAGAAATTATATTTGGCGGCGCCACTCGGCACCTCATGCTTCATTCTGAAATTCCAATATATCTAGTAAATTAAGAATAAATGTTTGATCCTAGAATTATTGGTGTCGGACAGTCTATTTACACAAGACATCCAAATGATGAACAAACAGTCCAAAACCTCATGAAAGATGCTGTATTGGATGCTTTACAGGATGCGAATCTGAAGCACAAAGAAATAGATGGTCTCGCTATTGCATCATTTTCTATTACTCCGGACTCCGCGATTGATATAGCTTGGCGATTTGGCTTCAGTTTGAACTGGTTACTCCAAGACACAAATGGTGGCTCTTCTGCAATGAATATGTTAGGGCACGCCTCTCGTGCGATTAAAACAGGAGATGCCAATAATATATTGATACTAGCAGGGGATGCAACAGGACTTTCAGGATATGCAAAAATCGCTAATTCATACAACAGCGCTACAAGAGATCATCTTGCGCCACTCGGCCATGGTGGCCCAAATGGGGTTTATTCATTGGTTACCTCAAGGCAAATGAAGAAGTATAATTTAAAAAAAAGTGATTATGCAAATCTCTTGGTATCTCAGCGTAATTGGGCATCAAAAAATCCATATGCTGTTTATCAAAGGGAATTAACTAAAGAAGAATATAACAATGCTCCCTTAGTCGCGGATCCCCTTTGTAGGTATGATTGCGTACCTGTTGTTGCTGGTGCTTATGCAATAATAATCTCAAGAAACCAAAATGAAAGAATTGAGAGGCAGGTCAGAATTAGAGCATTTGAACAAAGTTTTAACTATGAAAATCAAGAGGGTGATGGAACAGTAACAGGCATTTCAACTTTTAAAGATAAGCTTTTTGAAACGGCGAAATTAGTTCCGGAGGATATTGGTGTGCTGAGCATTTATGATGACTACCCAGCAATTGTACTCGCGCAGTTGAATGACCTCGGGATAATAAAAAATGAAAAGTTTAGGGATTATCTTGAGGGTATGGAAAAGCAGACTCAAGCGGTTAATACATGGGGTGGTATGCTTTCAGCGGGGCAACCAGGTGGAATGGCCGGGGGATTGAATGGAATTGGTGAAGTTGTTTTACAGCTACAAAATAGGGCTGGTGAGAGACAACTAAATAATGTAAATTTTGGAATTGCCACTGGTTATGGAATGACCTTATATAGGCATGGTGGAACCGTTGCAGCAACAATATTAGAGGCAATATAAATGGAAAAATTATTTATTCAAAAGTGTAGTAATTGCAATAAATTTACATTCCCAAAAAAGTATTTTTGTTCAGAGTGTGGTAGTACTGATTTCGACGCGGTAAGTATCAATGAGGGAAAAGTCCAAGAAATCTCCGTCATTCGGCATATGCTTGGGCAAAAGGATTGGAAGCCAAGAAAGATTGCAAATATAGAGACAGCATTGGGCATTTATATAACAGCTGGTATTGATGATGTTGCACAAGTAGGTGATACTCTCAAAATATATTCAGATAATGGTGCCCCGATCGGTAAACTAATAGAGGAGAAATAATGTATACTTGTGATTTTATTGCGAAATACCTAAAGAAGAGAGGCGTGAAGCAGGTATTTGGGACACCCGGCAGTGATACAATTAATTTAATCAATGCATTCTCTGATCAGGGCATAAACTATGTTTTGACCCATCATGAGAACACAGCGGCATATATGGCGTCAACGTATGGTGAAATTACAGGTGTGCCAGGTGTTGTAATTGTAACTAAAGGCCCAGGCATAACAAATCTTGCGTCGGGTATAGCATCAGCTCACCTTGACCGTCGTCCAATAATTGTTTTCTCTGCAATAATAGACCCTGAACTCTTATCAAAAAATCCTCATCAGGAGGTCCCATTGGTTGCATTTGGTGGGCTGATTACAAAACTATCTGAAGAGATAACATCAGCTAATGTAACCACACTTTTAGATAGGGCATATAACTTAGCGATGGATCCACGCCCAGGAGCTGTGTACTTACCAATATCACCAGTGCAGGCAATAAGTGAGATCGATATGGATGACTCTGAAATTGACGGAATAATAACGAGCACGAATAAATCAAGAACCATAGATAAGAAATACTTAAATAAAGCAAACGATTTGATTACTGCATCCAAAAAACCTATTGTTGTTGCTGGGGTTGGCTCTGTTGCATCGAAAATATCAGACGAATTACTGTCGTTTATTCACAAAATTAATGCACCTGCATGCGTAACCCTTCAGGCAGTAGGTAATATTCCATGCAATGATAAACTTTATTTAGGTATGTATGGTTGGTTTGGGACTCCTATCGATGAGATGCTTAAAGAGGCTGATTTAATTATCACGGTGGGTTTGGATGGCTGGGATATTATCAGACCATACAAATCAAAAGTGCCAATTATATCCATCGACGACGCTGATGTGAATGATAGAACATTTCAACCAGTGAGTGTTGGGTTAAAAGGTAATATGGCCAATACTTTAAGCTCACTTCAGAATTTGTTAGGGGAAAGGGTAACGGATTTAGGCTGGTTAAAAAAAGCGAGGGATTGCTTTGATAAGATTCATAATTTTGAGTTAGGCATAAGTTCAGAATATAGAGAGTCAAGCGGAATAGCGCCACAAGCAGTATACAAAGAGATCAGGAAGGTTGTTCCAGAAGACACCATAATAGCTGCAGATGCTGGGGCTCATAAATCACTTGCATCCCAAGCATGGTTAACGAACTTACCTTTAAAATATTTTGTGTCAAATGGTCTCTCTCCGATGGGCTTTTCCCTTGGTGCTGCAATGGGAGCTAAAATGGCATTACCAAAATCGCCTGTCATTTCATTTGTTGGCGATGGTGGTTTCCTGATGTATGCTGGGGAGCTGGCAACATGGAAGCGATTAGATGTTGCAATGATACAAGTAATAATGGTTGATAATGGGTTGACACAAGTAAAATCTAAGCAGCTAAAGAAAGGATATAATACTGAGTCAACGAGCTTTGAAAAAATTGATTACAAAAAAATTGTTGAGAGTTTTGGAATAGATGCCATAGAAGCTAATAATGTTACGGAATTAGTTAATGGAATTAAGAAGGCATTGAAATTAAATAAGCCAGTCTCTATAATTGTGAAACTAGATGGAAGTGAATATCTTCGAATGCCAAGCGCGGTGTAAAAGGGAGAAAAAAATGAAAAGTCAACTTGATAAGAATTTGAATGCAAATACAATTGTACCATTATTATCCAACGACGAGTTCAGTACTCAATTTATGTCACTGATCAAAGACCTAAATGAGGCGAAAGGAAGTTCAAGGATTAATAATAGCGCGAGGGCAATGGCTCATTCTGATGACTTTGGTATGGCATCTCGCAACTACTGGCAATCAACATGGGATCTGGGTGAACTTCCCAAACCATTTAAAGCGCTAATTAGATACAAAGTTGCTACACGGAATACATGTTTTTATTGTTCGACTCACCAAATAGAGCACTTACGAAGGTTGGGTGTTGAAGAAGATAAAATTAAGAATATTCAGGACTCAGACAGCCACGAAGCATTTACAGAATCAGAGAAGGCAGCTCTCAGTTTCGTGGACCATATGATGATTGATGCGTCGAATATTCCAAATAAAGTCGCTGATAATTTTAAAAATCACTACTCACCAAAGCAAATGGTTGAGATTGCACTGACAGCGACGGTTATGGTCTCCCTAAATTTATTTAATGATGCATTTAGAGTACCAATCGAAGACGAGGTTGTAGGAATAGGTCTAGATGTCCCAGAACTCTAATTTTTGGTTATATCCAATATTATAACTTAAATATCCGTGATGCATTACCATTCAATATCTTAACTTTATCCTCTCTTGATATTGAGATATTTTCAAACCAATCTGCACCAAGTTTATTGTCTATAAAAGGCCAGTCTATGGCAAATAATATCCTATCTACTCCCATTTCTTGCATGCAGCATAATAATGCTGGATCAGAGAAATTACCACTTGTTGTAACATAAAAATTATTGCAAAAAACCTCTCTAAATTCTATTGGAGCATTGCCTGGTCTTTTTAAGTTGTGATTAACTCTCCATAACAAGAAAGGCAAGGTCTCTCCAAGATGACCTAGAATAATTTTAAGATTTGGTATTTTCTCGAATACTCTTGAGAGAACAAGTCTAATCGCCATTGTTGCAGTTTCTACAGTATATCCCCATGCAGCTTGTTGAAATAAAGCAAACTCTTCTGTGTAGTCCTGATAGTAGGTTTTTCTTACTTCATGATGAGGCATGCCAGGGTGTAGATATATCGGTACATCAAGTTTTGCAGCAGTCTCGTATACGGGCCAAGACTCCTTTCCATCGTCAAATTTTGAATTAGTTAGGCCGTGAATCATGCCACCAACAAAGTTCAGATCTTTTACTGATCTCTCGAGCTCTTTCGCTGCCGCTTCTGGGTTTTGCATTGGCAATGAAGCAAAGGCTCTGAATCTTTTTGGGTTTTCTGATATTTTCTTCGCTAAGTAATCATTTGTCATTTTGGCTGCATCAACCGCAATATCACCAGGTAAATTATGAATGCCAGGAGGCGCTATCGATAGTATTTGGACATCAATGCCTGCTGCATCCATTTCTTCAATTCTTTCACCACCAAAATCTTCCATCCTTGCCACCATTTTAGGATTTCTTATTTTGGTATTCTTAGTGCTCTCTTCTTGAAGTTTTGTAATATTCGGATCTATGTAATGTTCCTCAATTGCAATTACCTGTTCAGTATCAAATATCGACATTTTCCCATTCCTAATCTTGTTTTGAATTTAAATACTATAGCAAAATTTCTATTATAGGAAAGTATTACTTTTCTAAAATTATAAGATCACTTATATCGAATGAAGCGAACAGTTTTTTTCCTATATTTAGCTCCTGTAATGAGTTTCTATGGATGTTTTGGACATTGATATAAACTTTAGATTTATTTTTCAGTTCAATCGTAATGTAGCTCACATCACCATAATAAGTCCAATTAGTAATTATGCCGTTCATGCTAACTCTGTTCTTTTGTTTATTAAGTCCAGTCTCAATGATTATTTTTTCAGGTCTAATTCCAAGCACACCATCTTTCGGTAATTTAATATCTTGTTTAATATTAATTTTTCCAAATGTATCACTATTAAAAAGTATTCTATTATTAATTACAGATGAGGCGCCTTCTATAATATTTATGCGTCCGAGGAACTCCGCACTGAATTTCTTTGATGGGTATTCATACATATTTGTTGCAGTATTTGTCTCAATAATTTTCCCATTTTCCATGATTGCAATTTTTGATGATATTGAGAGAGCTTCGTCTTGATCATGGGTCACAAGCATAAAAGTCATTTTCAGATCGCGTTGAATATTAACAAGCTCTTGTTGCATTTCCATTCTCAAATTTGCATCCAATGCTGAGAGTGGTTCGTCTAAAAGTACAATTTTGGGTTTATTAACAATTGCTCGTGCAAGGGCGACTCTTTGTCTTTGGCCACCCGAAAGTTCTGATGGTAGCTTGAAATCATAACCATTCATTTTTACAAGTTCGAGTATTTCTTCAACTCTTGTTTTTCTGTCTATGTTGTTTATTTTTTTTAATTTTAAGCCAAATTCTATATTATCTCGTACGCTAAGATGCGGGAACAATGCGTATGACTGAAAAACCATATTAACTGGCCTCTCGTTTGCTGGGACAAAACTGCAGTCCTTATTATTTATCATAACAGCGCCAGTATCTTGAACTTCAAGACCAGCTATTAATCTTAAGATAGTGGATTTTCCACATCCGGAGGGACCCAATATGGTAAAAAAATCATTTTCAGAGATCTTCAATGATACATCGTTAACAGCAACAATATCGCCAAACCTTTTATTTAATTTTTTTAGTTCAATGGTAGTCTTTTTCTCTGTCATTTTATGATCTCTCTATTACTTTTAGATAGAAATCTTATTGCAAAATAAGTACAAATTATAATTATTAAAATTAGTAATGTTGATATAGCATTTATTTCAGGGCTAATTCCAAATCGGACCATCGAGTAGATTTTAACCGGTAGTGTTACGCTATTTGGGCCTGATGTAAAAAAGGTTACAACAAAATCATCAAGTGATAGTGTAAAAGCCAGAAGAGCAGAGGCAACAAGCGCAGGACTCATAAATGGGATTATTATTTTTCTGATTACTTGATATTTATTTGCACCAAGATCCAGGCCCGCTTCTAAAATTTCATTATTCAACATTGATAATCTTGCTCTGATTATAATTGCAACAAATGGAAAAATGAAGGAGACATGCGCGATGATAATACTTGATAGGGTAAATGGCCATAATTGGAAATTTGGCCAGTTAATATAACTGAAGAAAACTAACATGGAAATACCCATACATATCTCTGGAATTATGATGGGAAATAGTAACGCAACATCATAATATTTTTTTAAGTAAAAATTGAATTTCCAGAGTGCAATTGCAGTTGTTAGGCCTAAAAAGGTTGAAATTATTGTTGAGGTTATTGCAATTGTTATAGAATTTGAAAAAGCAAGAAACAGCATCTCATTTTCGAACAATTTTTCATAGTACTTGCTTGTAAATCCTCGCCACACAATGTTTCGCTTTGAGTCATTGAAG
This sequence comes from uncultured Rhodobiaceae bacterium, assembly GCA_913030915.1. GTDB lineage: Bacteria > Pseudomonadota > Alphaproteobacteria > Rhizobiales > TMED25 > TMED25. Next base: position 14,936 of record CAJWEW010000019.1, on the reverse strand, counting down.
CTAAACATAATTAAATTAATTATGGGTAGATATAAAATTACAAGAAATATAAATGTTATTATTTTTAGGGTATTGTTTTTTGTGTAATTGATTGGTGTGTAATGTCTTATTCTCTTGCTCATGAAACACCTTTCTGATTGAGGCGTGAGTAAAGTTTTGAATAAACGTATCTTACACCTAAGATTATTATTGTTATATAAATTAGAATAAATGATAAAGCTGATCCAAAAGGCCAGTCATTTGCAGATTTAAATTGTCTCTCAATTATATTTCCAATCATTTGTGAGTCTGCGCCGCCTAATAACTCCGGTATAATAAACGAGCCAAGGCAGGGTATAAATACCAAGATTATACCAGAGATTATTCCAACACTGATATTAGGCATGATTATTTTGAAAAAAGTTACTTTATGATTTGCTCCAAGATCATAACTGGCTTCAAGTATATTTCTATCGATCTTCTCTAATACTAGATAAATTGGAATTATCATAAACGGCACGTAAATGTATACTAATCCAAGGATTACGGAAAAATTATTATGCATCAAACTTAGAGGCGTAAAGCTCTCACCAATCAAATTATGGTTAGCCAAACGAAACAAATTCAAGAAGTAATTTGCAGACTCCCACAAGTTCTCGAGTGCATTATTAACATGTCCCTTTGTTCTTAGTAATGCGATAAGCGAGTATGTCCTGATTAGTAAATTAGTCCAAAGTGGAAGCAATATAGAAACTAGCAAAATTGATTTTATTCTTACAGAGGAGAAACTGATATAAAAAGCAACGGGTGTTGCAATTAATAAGCAGAGAAAAGTCGTTATAAAACTTATAATCACAGATTTAAATAGTGTAAAAAAATAAACGCCATCGGTTGCACGCGCGTAATTTATAAGAGTCCAGTTATAGTCAATATCAATAATGTTTACTTTTTGACCATAGCTCATCGAAAAAACAATAAACAATGGAATTAAAAAGAAGAGAAAAAGCCATGACAGGCCAGGCAAAAGCAGGAGGAGGAAAAATTTGCTCCTCACAGCCCACCTAGCCATCATTATGTCTTTCAAATTGAGTCATTATTTAATTACGAGGCAAGTATACGGGTCCAAGTGTCTTGAATCATCCTACTTACTTCTTCTCCTTGATAAAGCATATTTTCGCATAATTTTACAGTTTCATCTGCTGGAAATATAGCAGGGTTTGATTTATATTCATCATCCATTAGGTCTTTTGCGGCTTTATTTGGAGTTGCATACTGAATATAATCGGCAAGCTCCGCCCCAATATCGGCACGCAGAATAAAATCAATAAATTTGTGAGCATTCTCCTTATGAGGAGCATCTTTGGGTATGCAAAGGCAATCCTCCCAAATTATACTACCCTCTTTTGGGACGATGTAGCTGATATTATCATCCTCGAGCATCACTTGTGCGATGTCCCCGTTATATTCTTGAGCCATGAGAACGTCGCCAGATGCAAGTAAATCTTGACCATTATCTTCAGCAAAAACTTTGATATGCTTCTTTTGTGCGATTAATAACTCCTCGGCTTCTTTATATTCTTTTGTGCTTTTAGTGTTTGCGGAATAGCCTAAATACTTAAGTGCGCAGGCAATAACGTCTGTCGCTTCCGATAAAAGAGAAATATTTCCTGAATATATTTCTGAATCGTAAATGTGTGACCACGAGTCTGGAGTATTGCGCAACTGTTTTTTGTTATACCCTATACCGATTGTACCCCACATATATGGCATGGAATAATCTCTGTTAGGGTCAAATATCGGATTTAAAAAATTTACATCAATATTCCCCATGTTTGATATTTTATCTTGATCAATCCTATCAAGCATACCTGCTTTGGTCATTTTTTCTACGTAAATATCTGATGGAACAATGATGTCATATCCGGGATTTCCTTCCCTTAGTTTTGAAAATAATTCATCATTATCAGCAAAGAAATCTATGTTTGTTTTAACTCCCGTGATACTTGCAAAGTCCGATAATGTATCTTCGCCAATATAATCATCCCAATTATAAAAATTGAGTTGATCTTGGTCGTTGGCTCCAAGACTGAATGGCATTAAGGTAAGGCCGATTGCGGTAGCAGATGTACCCGCTAAAAAATTTCTTCTTGATATGTGATATTTATTGCGCATTTAAACACCTCCATATAGAAATATTCTCTAATTTTTATGATATCCCAAGTTAAAATCAATATCAGCTTTTAACTTTATGTCAAATTTATTTTTCGTTTGTTTTCTGCAAAAGAAATTACTATATATATAAGATAAAAAATTCATTTTAAGGGAACACAACCAATGCATGAAATGTTTATTCAGACAGAAGAGCAAAAAGCAATATTAGAAACAGTAAAGAAATTTGTCGATGACGTGGTCAAACCTGTCGCAGTCGACCTTGATGGAAAAGCAACCCCTGAAGAGAGATATTGTGGAGAAATAGTAAAAGAAGCAGATAAACTTGGCCTCCGAACAATGACGCTTTCTGAAAAATACGGTGGTCTAAGTTTGGATTCGCTTACTACTGCAATGGTTGTTGAGGAGTTGGCGGTTGGTGATGTTGGTGTGTCCGTTGTTATGGCTCAAACAATGAAACTTGCTACCATAATGGAAAAGGCTCTAAATGAAGAACAAGCTGAGAGAACATTAATTCCATACTCAAAAGACCCCGAAGCTGTTTTGGCAATTGGAATAACTGAGCCTGATAATGCCTCAAACTATTTTTTACCATATCCGACTCCTTTCAGAACATCAGCTGAAAAAGTTGAAGGTGGCTATGTCATAAATGGGATGAAACACTTCATATCAAACGGAAATAGAGCAAGTCATTATCTCTTATTTGTTCAAACAGAGAAGGGTAAACCGATGCTTGAAGGGACCACCTGCTTTCTCTTAGAGAGGGGTCGTGAAGGTTTTACAATTGGTCGTGTACACGATAAGCTAGGGGAAAGTCTTGCAAATAATGCCGAATTAATTTTCCAAGATTGTTTTATTCCAGATGAAAATATAGTCGGAGAGGTTGGTAAAGGTTTTCAATTACTTCAAAAGTTTTTTCCATCAAGCAACTCATTCGCAGCATCAAGCTGTTTAGGCGTCGGCGTTGCCTTATACGAAAAAGCTGAGCAATGGGCAAAAATAAGAGTACAAGGCGGTCGGCCATTAATTGAACACGATGGTATTCGAGCTCAGTTAGGTGAAATGAGAATGTTACTTGATGCCGCAAGATCATACACACATCGAGCTTGCTACTTAGCTGATAACCAAGATCAAGGATGGGATTGGACATTGGGTGCTCTCCCAAAAGCGATGGCAAGTCAAGCTGTGTGGAAAATTGCAACATGGACAATGGAAGTCCATGGTGGGCATGGATACATGAAAGAGTTTGGAGTATCAAAACTTTTAAGAGATGCAGCGGGATGGTTGCATTCTGATGGGGTAAATAGAACCTTATTCCTGAAGGCAGCAAACTACATGTACGGTTTAGACCTCTATGATAAAAAATAGATGAGTCTTGGAAACTTTAAATTATACAACGCACTGCAATCAACATGCAGTCAACGGGTGCGGTATACTCTACACTATAAAAATATAGATTTTAGTATGGAAATCCTGGACTTATTCTCCGGTGATCAACTAAAGCCTGAATATTTGTCAATTAATCCGAATGGTGTTGTACCTGCTTTGGTTCATGATAATAAGATAGTAATTGATAGTTCAGTAATAATTGAATACCTTGAAGATATTAATTTAAATCACAATCCCCTTCGTCCCCCTGAGCCCGAAAATGCGGCAAGAATGAGAGCTATGATAAGGTATTTTGATGAGGTTGCAGGACCATCTGTCAGGATACCATCTTACAATATGGCATTTTTACCACACTTTCAGGATTTATCCGAAAAAGACTTCATAGCCCTTGCGGAGTCAAAGCCATTGAGAAAGGAGTTTCTTTTGAAGATGGGCAGGACAGGTTTTTCTGAAAAAGATATGAATGACTCTACAGCAAAAATAGAGGCAACTTGCAATCGTATGGAAGTTTGGTTAGCAGAGAGTGGTGGTCCGTTCCTTCTTGGGAAGTTGATCACATTTGCAGATATTTGCATTATGCCAATCATAGTGCGAATGCAGGATCTTGGTCGTTCAGATTTATGGGCTTCAAACCCTAGGGTAATTGAATGGTTTAGACTAATCCAATCATCTACAATATATGAAATGACATACTGTGAAGGTTCATTATTATCACAAGTTTATCCTCACCTAAAAAATAGCTAAGGGTCATTACCAAAGATCATAAGATTTCGTTATTTACAACGAATTCAGGGCTCAGCCTTCCGTCAAAATAATCAATTATATTTTGAGCAGAATTTATTGCCATCCTTTCAGCGCAGTCGCGGTTTAGCCCCGCTATATGCGGCGAAAATAAAATATTTTCATGATTAAATACATTGTGTTTATGTATACTCGGTGGCTCTTTAGGGTAAACGTCAAGGCCTGCACTTCTAATCTTCCCCGATTTTAAACCGTCCAAGAGAGCGTCTAGGTCGACATGGGAACCCCTCGATGTATTTATTAAAATCGTATTTTCTTGCATTAACCCAATCTCAACCTTGCCAATGATTGGTTTTCCCATACCGGGCGCATGCAGTGTGATTATCTCGGAGTCTTTGATAGCAGTTTCTAATTTATCAAAAAAATTATAATTTTCAGCAAAGATTTTTTGACTATCTATATATGGATCATAAATATTAACATGTGCATCAAAAGCAAGCGCAATTTTTGCAACTTTTTGTCCGATTTTACCAAAGCCAACTATTAATATTTTTTTTCCAGCAAAATCATTTGATATTAGCAGATCCCTATCTTTCCATTTGTCTCCTCGGACCATTGCATCATGCTTTTTGCTATTTTTTAATAAATGAAGAATAAACATAATCGTATGCTCTGCAACACTGCCTGAATTTACATCACCAACAATTGTGAGGGGAATTTTCCTATTCGTCAATTCAGGAATATCGATACGATCATAGCCAACTCCATTCCTTGATAATATTTTTAGTTTTGGTGAATTATCGATCATTGACTTTGTAAAAGACTGTAATCTTAACAAGACTCCATCCGCATCAGAGATATTATTTTCAAGTGTTTCTTGGCTTGCATCAGGCAAAACAGTAACTTCAAAGTTTTTTGCTGTCTCTAGCAGATCAATTCCACTTTGATGTATTTTTCCACCAACAATTATTTTATACATTTTTTCCCATTGTCCTTAGATTTAATATACTATAAATAATTAAATTATTTTAGAATTTTTATTTTAAAATACGAGGTTGATTTTATGAAAAATAAAGACGAAAAACTGCTCACAGCTGTATCCCACTGGTCATATCGATTTGTCTCTAATGGTGTTCCATTATCTGATTTTAATGATGTATCTGCATCGATTAGTAAATGGGATGAATGGTGTAATGAATGGGAAATGAAAGGACACATACATGGGGTACTTGGAGATGAGGCGCGAATTAATGGCTATAATTTAAGCGCGGCTGAACATTACAATACAGCTGCCGTTTGTTGCCATTTCGGAAAATTTCTATTTGTTCAAGATCCCGAGCAAATGAGAAAAACCCACACATTTGCAGTTGAATATCACAAAAAATCTATGGAACTTGCCGATCCAGTTGGTGAAAGAATTGAAATAAATTGGAACAATCTCACGATGTATGGCAATCTTAGAAAGCCAAAAAATATTGATAACCCACCAGTTGTTATTATGTGCATGGGATTAGACTCAGCTAAAGAGGAGATGGAAACAAACGAGAGAGTATTTCTTGATAGAGGTATGGCAACGCTAGCATTTGATGGACCTGGTCAAGGTGAGGCAGAGTATTCGGCGCCTATATGTCCGGAATATGAAGAACCTGTTTCGGCAGTCATAGATTTTATTGAAAAAAGAGATGACTTAAGTTCTGATAAGGTTGCTATATGGGGTGTTAGTCTCGGTGGTTATTATGCACCAAGAGCTGCGTCTTATGATGATAGACTAAAGGCATGTATCTCCCTGACAGGACCATTTGCATGGAGTAATATATTTGATCGAATACCGGGACTCACAAAGGAAGCATTTATTTACAGAAGTAAATGTAACACTCAGGATGAAGCTAGAGAATTTGCAAGCAGAATGGATTTGTCTGGCTGCGCTAAAAATATAAAATGCCCATTATATATAGTGGGGGGTGGCTTAGATAGAGTTGTTCCACCAGAGGAGTCTAAATTGCTTGCTGAAGCAGTCAAGGGGGACGTAGTATATAACTACATAGAGGATGGTTCGCACGTAGCAAATAATAGGATTTACAAATACCGCACCCAGACTGCTGATTGGTTATCATCGATAATATTAAATTAATAGATAGGGAGAAATTCATGCAAGAAAAAAAAATAACAAGGGCAGATATTGCAGAAGCCGCTGAGAAATATAAAAATTGGGGGAAGTGGGGCGCCGACGATGAGATTGGCACACTTAACTATGTTGGGACAGATGAGATTATCAATGCAGCAAAGCTTGTAAAAAAAGGAAAAGTAATATCTTTAGCTTTGAATTTTGACTACAAAGGTCCACAAGGAGCTAAAACTAAATATCCTGCGATGGGAAGAACAAATCCAATTCATTCAATGCTGAGAACCGGAACAGATGCTTATTCTGGTGTGCTCGACCAGAGAGGTATTAGGGCAGCAGATGATACAGTTTTTTTACCAACGCACGGATGCACGCATTGGGATGGGCTCGGACATGTTTTTTATGAAGATAAAATGTGGAATGGATATGATTGCAGGGAGGTTACCTCTGCAGGAGCACAGAAGTGTGGAATTGAAAAAACAAGAGACAAAATGGTTGGAAGAGGAATCTTATTGGATGTTGCTAGAGCTCTCGGTGTGGATAGACTAGATGACGGTTATGCAATAACTTGTGATGATCTCGATCTTACTGCAGAGAAGCAAGGTGTATCTGTCCAAAAAGGTGACTTTGTTATTGTGAGAACAGGCCAAATGGAGGATTGCCTCAAAAGAGAATCATGGGATGGTTTCCCAGGCGGTGACGCGCCAGGCATGGGTTTTGATACAATAGATTGGGTTCAAAGAACCGAGCTTGCGGCTCTTGCATCTGATACATGGGGATGTGAGGTAAGGCCTAATCAAAGTGAAGATGGAATAAATCAACCATGGCATTGGATCACAATACCTATTCAAGGTATGACTATGGGAGAAATGTTTTATCTGAAGGAACTCGCTGAAGACTGTCTTGAAGATAATATATATGAATTCTTACTAGTTGCTCCATCTATTCCAATTACAGGAGCGGTAGGTACCCCAATAAACCCAATTGCTATTAAGTAACTAAGAGGTGTGAAATGAGCAATGAATTAACAGGTGCAAAGGTATTGGCAAAAATGCTCCATGATTATGGGGTTACAGATATATTTCACGTTCCGGCAGTCCTAAGAACGACGATGGCTGAATTAGAGACAATATCAAATATTCGAAGAATTCATGCCCATGGAGAAGCTTCAGCTGCCTATATGGCGGATGGATATGCCCGTGCATCTGGGCGACCCGGTGTATGTGCAGCACAAATAATTGGCGCTTTAAATCTGGCGGCCGGCCTCAGGGATGCTTGGCTTGCCAAGTCACCAGTTATTGCTTTAACTGGAGGACGTGATCAAGCAACAAAATTTAAAAAAGCATATCAAGAGGTTGACGACATACCAGCATTTGAGCCAGTTACAAAATTAAACGCAACGGTGGATAGCGCGAATAGATTCCCTGATATGCTTAACCAAGCCTTTAGAGTTGCTGTATCAGGGTCGCCGGGGCCAGTTCATTTACAATTTAAAGGTAATGAGGGCCAAGTAGATCAAGAGTCATTTGATGAGACCATACCTACATCTATCGACGCGAGCATCTCTTCAGTTCCACCATATCGACCAAGGCCTGATATCGTTCAAATACAAAAAGCAATGGATATTATTAATAATGCAAAAAAGCCAATTCTGGTGGTTGGAGGTGGCGTTAGGTGGTCTAAAGCAGGGGACTTAATTGATGAAATCTCAAAAAAATTAAAAATTCCTGTAGCAACTTCTCTAAATGGTAAAGATGTAATAAATTCCACAAATCCTCTTAATGTTGGTGTGGTTGGAACTTATTCAAGAGGCTCGGCTAATAAATCTGTGCTTGCCGCAGACCTTGCAATTTTTATCGGAACAGATCTTGGGGGTATGGTAACAAATTTTTGGACGATACCAAAAATTGGAATAAAAGCCATCCATATAGATATTGACCCCGAGGTCTTGGGCAGAAATTATCCTTTGGAAGTTGGTATTATGGCAGATGCAAAAATGGCTTTAACAGAGATGATGAAATTTGCTGATGAAGCTATGGTTGAAAAGAGAATTTCATGGGTTGAGGAGGTTCAAGGCTACTGCAGGGATTGGTATAATGAGTTTCGTCCATTATTGCAGTCAGACAATATACCAATTAGACCTGAAAGGGTTTGTCACGACCTTTCTTTAAACTTACCCGATAATTCTTTTGTCGTTGTAGATACTGGACATGGCGGTATGTGGATGGGAGGAATGTTTGATTTGAAATCCTCGGGTCAGAGTTATATAAGATCAGCCGGGCACCTTGGGTGGGCATTTCCTGCATCCTTGGGTGTTAAGTGTGCAGTTCCAGATAGACCCGTCGTATGTTTCACTGGGGATGCAGGTTTTTGGTATCATATTGCTGAGGTTGAAACTGCAGTCCGATGGGGAATTAACGCCGTGATCGTTGTGAATAACAATGGTGCGGGTAATCAATCAAAGAGGGGATTTGATAGGGTCTATGGTGGTACTCAAACAGACAAGGCAAGAGAGATGTGGACGTTTAATAATGTTAACTTTGCTCAAATTGCCAAGCATATGGGCGCTGAGTCAATAAGAGTAGAAAATCCAAAAGACTTCACCCCAGCACTTCAAAAGGCAATTGCTCTAAATAAGTGCGTTATTTTGGATGTTGTAACCGACGTAGACGCTTTGGCTCCACTCGCATATACAGTGTAATTTTTTTAAATTTTATGTTACTAATCCAAATTTATTGATATATAAATAGACGAGGGATTAATCGATACTAAATCATTTTAGAAAGTAATAACTATGACGGATAAAAGTGTTTTTTCACCGAGAATTTTAAGACCAGAAGATGCAAATCAGAATTGGCAATGGGATAGGGCTCTGGCCTCACCAGGATTTAAGCAGGTTGACTTTGAAACAAGAGTTGATTTTCAGCGTTTACGAAAATATCGGTTATCTCGTGCAAAAAATGCACTTAAAAATTCAGGTCTTGGAGCATTAATATTATTTGATGTAAATAACATAAGATATATCACTGGAACAAAGATTGGTGAATGGGAAAGGGATAAACTCTGCCGGTTTGCCTTATTAGCCGGTGATGAGGAACCATTTGTTTGGGATTTTGGATCTGCTGCAGTTCACCATCAACTTAATTGTGACTGGCTCGACCCAAATAGATGCCTAGCAGGCATGACTGGAATGAGAGGAACAGTTCCGCCATCTGTTGGTTTAATGAAATCACATGCAGAAGAAATAATGAGTTATTTGAAACAAGCCGGGGTTGCAGATATGCCAATTGGGCTTGATATAGCAGAAACCGCAATGTTTTTTGAACTTCAAAATGCCGGAATGAATATTGTAGATGGTCAGCAAGTAATGTTGGATGCTCGCGAGATTAAGAATATTGACGAAATCACCTTACTTAATCAAGCTGCGACAATGGTAGACGGTGTATATCATATGATTTATGAAGAATTAAAACCGGGCGTTAGGGAAAACGATATAGTTGCGCTTTCAAATCAAATGCTCTATGAGATGGGCTCCGATGATGTTGAAGCAATAAATGCGATTTCTGGAGAAAGATGTAGTCCCCATCCTCATAATTTTACTGACCGCATGTTTAGACCTGGTGACCAGGCATTTTTTGATATTCTTCAATCGTATCAAGGCTATCGAACATGTTATTACAGAACTTTTAATGTGGGAACGGCAACATCTGAGCAAAATGATGCCTATGTTCAGTGCAGAGAGTGGCTAGATAAAGCTATAGAACTAATCAAACCTGGTGTATCCACTGATGTAGTTGCCAAAGCTTGGCCTAAGGCTGAAGAGTTTGGATTTGAAAGCGAAATGCAGGCATTTGGATTACAATTTGGGCATGGACTTGGTCTTGCGCTACATGAGAGACCAATCATTTCAAGGTTGGTTTCATTGGAAAACCCAATGGAAATAAAAACAGGTATGGTTTTTGCATTAGAAACATATTGTCCTGCAAAAGATGGTGTTTCGGCAGCAAGGATCGAAGAGGAAGTGGTTGTAACGGATCAAGGCTGTAAGGTAATTTCATTATTCCCTGCCGATGAATTACCAATTGCAAATAGATATTAATTGCTGGTGATATAATGGCCAAGAAGAAAACTCTTAAAAATAATGATATTGATGAAAAAAAGAGGTTAGAGCTCTATAATTCTCAATATCTTATTCGAGTTGCTGAACAAAGAGCCTATGATTTATTTCTTGAAAATCTGGTAAAGGGTACAAGTCATTTATCGCTTGGGCAAGAAGCGATTGCGGCCGGATTTGCAACTGCAATGCAGGAAAATGACAAAAGCTTTTGCACCTACAGAGGTCATGCGCATACGCTTGCCAGAGGCGCATCAGTTGTTGGTGTTCTGGGCGAATTGATGCAACGAGACTGTGGTCTAATGAGAGGTAAAGGTGGTTCAATGCACCTAACTGATACCAGCAAGGGTGTGATGGGTTCGTATGCAATTATTGGTGCGCATTTACCGATGGCTGTTGGTTCCGCTTGGAGAGCCCAATACATGGGGCATGATGACGTCGCAACTGTATTCTTTGGGGATGGGACAACAAATATCGGGGCGTTCCATGAGGCGTTAAATTATGCTGTTGTATACAAGTTACCGGTTATTTTTGTATGTGAAAATAACAATTATATGGAATATACACCAATTGAGTCAATAACTGCTGTAAAAAATCCAGCGGCTGATAGAGCTTCAGCCTATGGATTGGATAGCATTATTATAGATGGTAATGATGCCGATGAGGTTTATAGAACTGCACAGGTCGCTTATTCTAAGGCGCGTTCTGGTGATGGCCCGTCATTGATCGAGTGTAAAACTTACAGACAATCAGGTCATAGTCGCGCTGATCCAGGTGCTTACAGACCTGATGGAGAACTAGATCACTGGAAAAAAAATAATGACCCGATAACAAGATACCGTTCAAGGCTTATTGAATTCGGAGTGAAGCAAAAGACGATTGATGGGATTGAGGCAAGTGTAAAAAAGCTTGTTGATGAGGCAACTGAGGAAGCAAAAAATTCACCAGTTCCACCGGAGGAGATATTAACAACGAATGTTTACGCAAACGGAGGATGGGCATGGCGCAACTAACATATAGAGAGGCTGTTGCTGCAGGGATTGCACAAGAAATGGAGCGTGATGAAACGGTTGCCTTCATAGGAGAGGATGTAGCAAGGGCAGGTGGTGTTTTCAAAGCAACGGTTGGTCTTTTTGATAAGTTCGGCCCAAAAAGAGTAATCGATACTCCAATTTCGGAGCAAGCTATTCTCGGAGCGGCGATGGGTGCCGCGATGACTGGTATGAGACCAATTGCAGAAATAATGTTTTCAGATTTTTTGGCAGTTTGTTGGGATTTTGTGGCAAATGAAATGTCTAAATCACGTTACATGTCAGACGGTCAATTGAAATGTCCACTTGTTGTCAGAACCGGGAACGGAGGGGGCTCACGTTTTGGAGCACAGCACTCTCAATCAATTGAAAATTGGGCAATGGCAATCCCTGGAATAAAAGTAGTCGCCCCATCTACTCCAGCAGACGTAAAGGGCTTACTTGCTGCATCTGTAAGAGATGAGGATCCAGTAATTTTTTTTGAACATAAATCACTTTATGCAATTAAAGGGGAGGTACCTGAGGGCGAGCATGTTGATACGCTTGGTACTGCAAAAGTAGTACGACCGGGTAAAGATGCAACAATAGTTGCACTCGCATTAATGGTCCCACGGGCGGTTCAGGCAGCAGATAAATTAATGACTGATCATGGAATTGATGTTGAGGTTGTTGATATTAGAACTCTTGTCCCTTTAGATATGAAAACAATATCTAACTCAGTGATTAAAACTGGACGGCTATTTACTGTTGAAGAAAACCCAAGGCTCTGTGGTTGGGGTGCCGAAATTGTCTCTATAGTAGTTGACGAACTGTTTTGGGATCTTGATGGACCTGCTGTGAGGATAACAACACCTCATATCCCACTTCCCGCAGCGGATAATCTCGAAGATATTACGATACCGTCAGTTGATAGAATTTACAGCAAGATCCTTGAAGTATTAAGATAAATAGGTGCTATCAATGAATATCCAAATGCCGCAATTAGGTGAGACAGTAACTGAGGGAACGATTTCCAAATGGCATAAAAAGGTTGGGGAAACTGTTAAATCTGGTGAAATTTTATTTGAGATTGAGACAGATAAAACCTCTATGGAAATACCAGCAACAACAGATGGCAAATTATCACAAATTCTTGTTGCAGAAGGAAATACGTCATCCGTTGGATCGATTGTTGCAATAGTTGCTTCGGATGGAGAAGATCCTAATGATGCTGCTCAGCTTGAGGTTGAAGTTAACGAGAAAAAAGAAGCGGCTCATGAAGCAGTTCATTTGACCGAGACTAAATCTCAAATGGAAAAGGCTGAGGAAATAAAAAATAATGATGATAAAAAAATAGATTTAGATGCCCCCGATTGGTTCTCGGTTCTTACTGAAGTACTTACACCTGAGCAAAATTACAATTCAATTAAAATACCAAATAGTGAAATAAAGCTAACCCCATTAGCAAAAAGGATTGCGAGTAATGCGAGTATAAACCTAGATCAGCTGTTGGATTACTGCAAATCAAACAATATAAAAAAAGTTAATAGGAAGTTTTTAGAGACTTTTATAACATCCCAATCACAAATATCATCAAGCACGAAAAAGCAAGTAATTGATGAAACCATTTACAATAAGTCAGTGACACTTAATAGAATTCGTAGAACAACAGCGCAAAGGTTATCACAAAGTTGGTCTGTGGTGCCTCAAGCTTTCCAAGCTGTTGAGGTAAATTATAGTAATCTAGATGTTGTAAGGTCTGAGATGAAAGAGAAGAATGTAGATAAAGCATTCAAGATTTCTTATTTATCATTCATTGCAAGAGCAATTGCCATTGCAAGAGATCGTTTTCCTCTCATAAATAGCACTTTTAATGAAAAAGAGATTGTTGTTGCTGAGTCTCTGAACCTCTCAATTGCCGTTGACTTAAAATTTGATGGATTAATTGTGCCAGTAATAAAAGGTGCTGAGAATTATAAACTTACAGATTTAAATGATAAAATAAATGATCTAGTCGACAGGGCACAAAATAATGATCTGGATCAGGAGGAACACTATGGGGGCACTTACACAATATCGAATAATGGGAGTATGGGGACATATATCACAGCGCCCATCGTTAATCCTCCTCAGGTTGCTATAATGTCTTTCGATGGCATTATCAAAAAGCCTGTTATAATTGAAGATGAAGATGGAGATAAGATAGGAATAAGGAAGATGGGCGTTATGGGCCAGAGCTTTGACCATCGAGCATTTGATGGGGCTTACGCTGCAAGTTTTTTGAAAGAGGTAAAGACAATAATTGAAGATTATAATTGGCAAAGTGAAATTTAAATAAGGAGAAAAATTATGAGCCACAAAATAGGATGGGTTGGAACAGGGAGAATGGGATACCCGATGGCAGGACGTCTTGCGAAAGACGGACAAGATATTAGCGTTTGGAACAGAACAAAGGCAAAAGCAGACCCGCTATCAGAATATGGCGCAACTGTTGTCGAAAATATGGATGAGCTAAATGATGTTGAGGTTTTATTCACAATGGTGTCGACAGGTAAGGATCTAAAGGAAGTATATTTTGGTGACAAAGGTGTTCTGTCAAAGGGCTCAACCGGCTCTCAGATATTTGTCGATTGCTCATCGATCTCATCCGAGGACTCTGATGAAATAAGGGATAGACTTACTGAAAAAGGGATCGCATACATATCTTGCCCCGTAAGCGGAAACGGTAAAGCGGTTAAGGCTGGTGTCCTATCAATTGTTGCCTCAGGACCTGAAGATGTTTTTAATACTATTAAACCATACCTTGAAACAATAGCACCACGAGGTGTTGCTTATGTTGGTGAGGGTGATCTAGCTCGTTTCTGTAAAATAGCTCATAATGTGATGCTGGGTGTTGTGATACAGAATTTAGCTGAAATTACTATACTTGCACAAAAAGCTGGTGTCCCAAGACATGCTTTTTTAAATTTTATGAATAACTCAGTTATGGGTTCAATATTCACAAAATATAAATCAAATGCATTTACTAATCTTGATTGGACAACAACATTTACAACTCCATTATTATTGAAAGATCTTGATCTGGGATTGCAATCTGGTAAGGAATTAGGTGTTCCAATGCCAGTTACCGCTGCGACAAGACAAGCCGTTCAACAGCACTCTGGAAGAATCGAACGAATGGCAAAAGAAAATTTGGAAAAGGACTTCGGGATGTTATTGGAAAGCGTTGCTGATGGGGCAGGTATAACACTCCAGCCTGAGAATGTTCCAATACCAACAGGCCTGGAAGTTGAAGAATAAGTTTTTTTTGTTTCTTGACCTTTAACACAAGATGGTGTTAGGTAAGGGATTATCTTATCGCGGGGTGGAGCAGCCCGGTAGCTCGTCAGGCTCATAACCTGAAGGTCGTAGG
>CAJWEW010000018.1 GCA_913030915.1 uncultured Rhodobiaceae bacterium | reverse complement strand
ATAATGTTAATGAAACTGGTAATAACCAGAAAGAAATATTATTCATTCTTGGAAACGCCATATCAGGTGCACCAATCATAATTGGTACAAACCAATTACCAAAACCACCTATCATTGCTGGCATTACCATAAAGAATATCATTATCAATCCATGACCTGTAGTGAAGACGTTGTATACATGAGGATCACCGAAAATTTGTAATCCTGGTTGTTGTAATTCGAGTCTCATAAAGAGTGATAAAACCCCACCTACTATTCCACTTATAATGGCAAATATAAGATACATTGTGCCTATATCTTTGTGATTTGTTGAGTATACCCAACGTTTCCATCCTGATGGGTTTGAATGATGACTTACAGCTTCACTTGACATATTTTGGCCTCTTAATTAGTTAACTTCACGAGTTGCGTATTTTCAATCCCAACTTCAACTTGTGCATATTCCTGTTCGGCTTTGTTCAACCAAGCGATATACTGAGCTTCATCAAGAACATGAACTTCGATCGGCATGTATGCGTGACGTACTCCACATAATTCCGAACACATACCATAATAAATCCCAGGCTCTTCAACTTTAAACCATGTCTCATTGAGTCTACCAGGAATAGCATCCATTTTTACACCAAAGGACGGTACTGCCCAGTTGTGTATTACATCTGCTGAGGTTACTTGCACTCTCACAACAGCGCCCGCTGGTACTACAAGAGGATTATCTACTGATAATAGTCGTAATTTACCTTCTGTGAGCTCTTCCTCTTCAAGGGGCAAGGAGTCAAAATAAATGCCATTATTATCAGGATATTCATAGCCCCAATACCACTGATATGCTGTAGCTTTTACAGTAAGGTCAGCATCAACCGGTATCTCTTGTTGAGTGTATAGTATACGAAATGATGGTATTGCTATCGCAATAAGGATTAAAACAGGGATAACAGTCCATAAAACTTCAACTAGAGAATTGTGTGATGTTCGAGAAGGTTTAGGATTAGCTTTTGCGTTAAATTTTATCATCACATAAATCAAAAGAGCGGTTACAAAAACAGTTATACCTAATATTACTGGAAAAAGGAATGAGTTGTGGAACCATGTAATATCAGCCATATTAGGAGTTGCTGCATTTTGATATGTCATTTGGTAATCCTCAGGTATTCCCAAGTTCTCTACAGCTTGTGCAGTGTTTTGAAAAAATGCAAGGAGTGCAACAAAAATGTAAGTTATTTTTGTAGCGAGATTAAGGTTTTTTTTCATTTTCATTAATTTTCTATCCTGGACGAAAGATGTGATTGTCTTACGATTTTCTTTATATAGAAATAATATTTTTTACACAACTAATCAAGATATTAATCCTAATATATTTTCAAATAGATAAGTTTTAGTGATAATACGATTATCAGTGAATTTTCTATTAAAATAATTTGATTTTAATATCAGTCAATGATGGATATTTTCAATTAAAATTTAGCAAATGACCTACATGCAAAAAATTACCCAAACATCACTTAAATTTCTTTTCATTATTGCGTTAATGATTGGCAGCTTCATGCGTTCATCATTTGGCTATGAGCTTAACAAAAATATTGTGTATTATGATGGCTTTATTGAAGGCTATCTTTATAAGGAAATGGAGGACTGGTCCATAATCTGTGAAGTCAAAAATAATGATAGATGTCTCTTGACACAATTTTTAGAAATACAGGTTGATGAAGATAAGCAGACATTTCTTATATTCATCATCAAAGAGATGAATGAAAATTATCTGGTATTTAGATCAAAATTGAATGATCAATCCCAAACATCATATAGCGATGGTACAAAAATAATGGCACTATCCAATATGAGCAATCTTAAGTTTCAACTAATGAGTACAAAATGTACTGCAGATTATTGCGAATACGCTGGAGTTATCCCAGATGATTTCTTAAAAAAACTCAAAAATGAAGATGATTTTATGATTGGACTTGGTTATAAAAAAAATAATAAAAATATTGGAATTATTATTGAAATGAATGGCTTTGCTGAGATGTTTGAAGCCCTTCGCGAAAATAAGATAAAAAACTAGATATTTGCATCTTTTTATTAGATAATTATCTTAGGTATTTAAATATTTAATTTACAAAGGTAAAATTATGAAAAAACTATACAAATATGTATTTTGTCTAGCGCTTGTTAGCCTAATTTCAGCAGGACAACTTTCATCAAAGGGTCTCTGTGACGGCCCCGGAGGGGGTTTATTATGCGGGGCCGGTATCGGAGGCGGAATTGGCTCTGCAATTGACGGCGACGATGGAGCTAAAGCTGGTGCAATAATTGGTGGGATCATGGGGATTGCTTCTAGCATAAATGAAGCGGAGAGCAGAAATACAAATGAAAGCCTGAATTATAACAACGAAGTTATTTCAGATAACTACCCAGCCCTGCTAGTTTACAACACTCAAATCGCACTTATTAGCATTGGTTATTATGTTGGAATGTATGATGGAACATTTACAAGAAGTACAAGCGAGGCAATAAAAAGCTATCAAAAAGATAATAGCTTAATCATAAATGGTATACCTACTGAAGAGCTTTATGAGAGAATTAGGCGTGATATTATTGAAATATACAGTAAAGAATAGATATCGCTAATTACTTTTAATGGCCTCAGCAAGGTAAAAGGTGATTGTACCAATAAGCGCGAGCAAAATTAGTTGTATAGGCATAAAAATCAGCCCAATTCCAGCAAGTACAGCTGCTACATATGAAGAGATACCAGCTATTGAATATTGAATGCAGCCTGATAGGCCTGACGCAGCTCCAGCTAACTGAGGTCTTATACTCACGATATTAGCAATAATATTAGGCATCACGATTCCGTTTGAGTATGTGATAATCATCATTGTTCCAAAAATTATGTATATATTAATGATACCACTTAAAAATATGATCAGCATAAGTACAGAGCCAATTATAGTTCCAAATACAGCGTAACCAATCATTCTCAAGGAGCCAATCCTTTCAGAAAGCCGTGCTGTTGTAAAACTACCCGACATAAATGCAAATGATATCACCATAAATGTGAACCCATATTGTGTCGGTGAATATTCTAACTTTTGGATGACAAGGAGTGGAGCGACGCCAAGAAATGTGAAGAACATGGAATTTGCACATGACATTGTAATTGTGTAAAGGATGAATTGAGGTAATTTCAATAATTGAACAAAACTGTTTAATAATGATCTAATGTCCCCCTGAATACGATCTTCTATTTTTGTCTCTTGAAGGTTATAAAATATATTTAAAAAAAGGATTATGCCCACAATCATCATAAGGTAAAAAATACTTCTCCAACCAAATAAATCTTGCAATATACCCCCAAGTGGTGGAGCTATCATAGGTGCAATGACCATAACTGTGGTAACGTAACCCAATGCGCTTGCAGCTTTTTCACGGCTGTATACGTCTCGAATAATAGCTCGACCAAGAACAACGCCTGCAACCCCGCCAAATGCCTGTATGAAACGACCGATAATAAGTAACTCACTCGATGTTGCGATACTGCATATTGTTGTTCCAATCAAAAAAATAATGATTCCGAGCATCAATATTGATCTTCTGCCGTAAGCGTCTGATATTGGGCCAATAAAAATCTGACCAATAGCCATTGATATAATAAAAGACGATACCGCAAATTGTGCGCTTGAATATGTTATATCAAAATGTTCAGAGAGCGCAGGTAGAGATGGTACAATTAGGTTTAATGTTAGTGGTGCAAGCCCAGTGACTGCGGCCAAAGACCAAATGGAAGGTTGATAATTTTTAATATTCTTTTCCTCTTATAAATAGTGTTTGCTATATATTGGTTTTACTTCATTTGACCATTCACGATGAAAATCGTCTATTAATACATCTGACGGTGTTCTTTTTTTTGTAAGGACCTCAAAAAGTGGCTCTAAATAGATTTCTTCCGTTTCATCATGCTCATTTCGAATATTCCTCTCGGATAATCCCTGCTTTGATAAAGATACAAACTCCTTCAGCAGATCAAGAACAGCATAGCCCAAGAAGTTAACATTCAAGCCATCTTTATTTAAGCATTTTTCCAGATGTAAAACGTCTGAATGTGTCCATTTTGAGATTATTTTGTAAACCTCATCAAGCGCTTTATTATTGTACATCAACCCCGTCCAAATCGAAGCAAGACTGATAATTGAACTATGGTTTCCAGAGTCAGCACCTCTCATTTCGAGAAATTTCTTCAATCGAACCTGAGGAAAAAGAGTTGATAAATGAGTCTCCCAATCATTTATTGTTGCTGAAAACTTGTCTCCATTACCATCAACAAAACCATTGGATAAAAAATTCCTAAAAGATATATGGTTTGGCACAACATATTTACCATTTCTATAAATAAAATACATAGGTACATCGAGTGCATACTGAGTGTAATCCTCAAAATTATTCTGATCATCAAAAGCAAATGGTAAATAGCCACATCTATCATTATCTGTATCTGCCCAAACTCGAAGCCTGTTGGATAATAATCCAGTCAGCCGACCATTTAGAAATGGACTATTAAAAAACATTACTGATATGAGGGGTTGAAGCGCCATAGCAACACGAAACTTTTTTGCATAATCATTTTCATCGCTGTAATCGAGATTAACCTGAGTAGTTGCAGAACAATGCATCATATCAAGGCCGTGACTACCAACTTTTGGCATATATTCCCTCATGATTGTATACCTGGTCTTTGGAACTTTAGCCATTTCCTTAAAGCCCCATTTTGGACAAAATCCGAGGCCAAGAGCTCCAATATTCAACTCATTACAAATATACTCAATTTGAGAATGATATTGTTTAAATTCTTCATTTGTTTGATGTAAATTAGAACATTTTGATCCAGACAATTCGATTTGACCACCGGGTTCTAGGGAAATATTTCTATCATTCTTTGCGTCAGATAAACCAATAATATTATCCCCATCAAATATTGGACTCCAATGAAACTGATCTATGAGTATGTTGAACACATCAACGATACCCGGACCATCTGAATAATGAATGGGGTTCAACGACCCTTTGTGAAATAAAAATTTTTCGTTTTCTGTTCCGATTTTATAATCTTTGGGTGACTTTGAACCCGAATGAAAATAATTAACTAAATCCAATTCTGTTGGGATTTGTGAGTTTCGTTCTATATTATTTTTCATGTATTATACTTTTGGTATAGCATTTTTACTGTGTTTCACTAAACAAATCTCCACCTGTGACCTGCAAGAATGATGCGACAACTATAGCCGCGGTATCAGCCCTCAGAACTCTTGACCCAAGAGAGAGTCTTATCAAATTCTGTAACTTTAAAATATCGTATCTCTCTTTATCAGAAAAACCCCCCTCAGGTCCAATCAAAAAGGAAATATTCAATTCTTTTGACCCAATCAATTCGTTTATGGGATTTTTTGGATGTGATTTTTCATCACAAAACACTAATGTCTTTTCGGTAGACCAGTCACTGAGTATCTCGTCTAGTCCCATAGCTTTATTAATTTGTGGAACGATCATCAGTCCACATTGCTCAGCTGCCTCTTTCGCTCGTGAACGCAGCTTATTTTGATTAACTTTTCTAACATTTGAGAATTCTGTAATGACGGGTGTAAAAGTGGATATACCCAGCTCGGTCAGCTTTTCAATTATATAGTTGTGCCTGTTGGCATTTAATGGAGAAAAATAGCAATGCATTTCTTTGTATTTCATCTGAAGCCGCGCACAGCTAATTACCTCGATTTCAATGCGATCTTTTTTCACAAATAAAACTTTCGAATACCATTCGCCATCCAGACCATTAAATATAAGCAATTCATCATTAACTTTGACTCTCATAACATTTCTCAAGTAGTGATGATCATCATTTGTAACTTCAATTATTGCGTTTTGATACAATTTATAATTTTGATATAGCCTTATGTTTTTTGAATGGTTTGATTGCATTTTATTATTTTAAACTCAAAATTTTTGTTATAAATAATTTATTAAATTGTTAGAAAAAATTATACTGCATATTGTTTTGAAAAGTATTAAAAAAAGAATAAATTGCTATATTGCAATAACACGAAATAATAGGCCAATTGGCTGGCTCCTGTTGTTTATTCCGTGTTTGTACGGGATCATTTCATCTTCAATATATTCGGGTAAAATAATTGAATTGAAAATTATAATACTTTTTTTATTCGGCTCCATCCTTATGAGATCTGCTGGTTGCATTTTTAATGATGTCGTAGACCGTAAGATAGACGCGCAAGTTGAACGGACTAAAAACAGACCATTGGCAAACAAAACTATGTCACTCTTTGAAGCAGTTTTATTACTCTTAGTGCTATTATTTCTCAGTTTTTGTATACTTATTTCTCTCAACGCAATTACCATAATAATAGGGTTGGCATCAATAATTCTGGTTATGACATACCCATTTATGAAGAGGATTACACACTGGCCACAGCTTTTTTTGGGCATAACTTTTAACTGGGGTATTATAATGGGATGGACGTCAATATCAGAGAGCCTAAGTCCCGTCATAATACCGATTTATCTTTCTGCTATATTCTGGACACTGGGATATGATACTGTTTATGGTTACCAGGATATTGTTGATGATAAAATAATTGGGGTTAAGTCAACAGCGGTTCTTTTTGAAAAGAATCCAAAAATCGCGATATATGCCTTTTATATTATGAGTTTTCTACTTATGCTTGTGGCATTGATATGGATTGAGTCAAACTACAGAACATTTTTAGTATTTCTTTGTGCTGTTTTGCTTGGTATAGTGTTGCTCAGAAAACTGAATTTAGGGAAAGTACAATCTTGCGCCAGTTTTTTCTCGGCAAATAAATATATAGGTTTTCTGGTAGTCTTATCATTAGTATTATCCATTTAGCCTATTTAATAAAATGAAAAAAATATTTCAAAATCTTGCAATCTTAATTTATGTGTTTTTAACAAACCTATTTTTTATCTTTGGATACGTATATATGACTATACGCAGGGCGCAATCTAAAGAGACCCAAAAAAGCTTTAAACAAAAACTTGCTCAGAATTTTTCATCAATAACTGATACTGATAAAAAAATCATATGGATACATGCAGCAAGTATTGGTGAGACTTACTCTGGACTGAGTGTGGCTAAGATTATTTTGAAACACAACACGGAAATATGTATTTTATTCACCACGGCAACACTATCATCCGCGAAAATTTTAAAGGATAATGCAAATCAGAGAATCATTCATCAGTTTCTTCCTTTAGACGTAAAAATATTTGTAAAAAGATTTTTAAATCACTGGTCACCGGTACTATCTATTTTCATGGAGTCTGAGATATGGCCTAATTATTATCTTGAGCTAGATCGCAGGCGCATACCACTGTATTTATTGAATGCGCGGCTGTCTGAAAAAAGCTTTAGAAGGTGGAATAAGCTGAAAATATTAGCGGATAGAATATTTTCCATACCAAAATTGATTTCATGTCAGGACAATGACACCCATAAAAGATATAAGCAACTAGGTCAGTCTAATATTAGATTATCTGAGAATATTAAATACGCAAATACCCCATTAAGAACAAACAAAAAGGAATATGAATATCTCAAAAATATATTAGAAAAGAAATTTATATATATTGCTGCATCAGTGCATGAGAAAGAGACTGAGTTATTTTATAATTTACACAAAAAAATCCAGGAAAAATATCCAAATACAGTTTGCATATTTGCGCCAAGACACACCGAAACGTGTAATAAAATGATTTCCCTCTTTGACGCCCATGATGACAGCTGGTCTTACTTACCAAATTATGAGCTCAAACCAGATCATAACCTCTTAATTGTTAATGAGGTTGGAATTTTAGGAACTTATTTTGAATTATCAAAAATAGCAGTGATTGGCGGCTCTTTTGATAAGATTGGAGGCCATAATCCAATTGAAGCTATACAAAAAAATTGCATCGTTTTACATGGAGAAAATACTCAAAATTTTAGTGACATCTATGAGTCATTAGACAAGCTCAAATGCTCGTTTTTAGCTAATGATGCAAATTTAATTATGCAGAAAATTGAAGATTTCATTGTCCAACCAAATAAAACAACCGATATTCTTGAAAATATAAACACAATAATAAGTAAGAAAAAGGTAGTTGTTGAGAATGAAATAATTGATATCCTGAATTCAGAACTCGGAGAAATCCAATGAGAAGACCCAGATTCTGGAACGATACATCATTCCTCACAAATTTATTAACCCCAATTGGACTCATTCATCATTTTATTTCCAAGCAGAGCTACAAACTGCAAAAACCATACCATTCAAAAGCCCCTGTAATTTGTATTGGTAGTCCTATAATTGGAGGTGGGGGCAAGACCCCAGTTGCAATAGCAATACAGGAATTATTACTAAAAAAGAATAAAAAAATATCTGCAACATCAAAGTGCTACAAGGGAAAGATCAAACGCCCGACTCTAATTAATGAGAAACACACATCGCTTGATGTTGGGGATGAGCCCATACTCTTATCTCACTATTGTGAGACATTTGTGTCAAAAAATAGAAAGTCAGCCTTGAAGATGGCGAATAATCATAACAAATATGATTACATTGTTTCCGATGACGGATATAGGGACGTATCAATCAAAAATAAGGTAAATGTATTAGTAATCGACGGAAATATGCCACGAATAAATCTAAAACAGTTTCCAGCTGGTGATTTACACGGATCAATCGACTACGCACTTGGTATAGCTGACATATTAATTCTCATCGACGAAGAAAAAACAGATAAAAAGATCATTGAAAAGATAAAAAATTATAAAATACAAAACGTATCAGCTAAATCAGAATATCGAATAAGAAATGATGATAAATCAGAAAAAATAGCATTCACAGGCATTGGTATGCCTAAAAAATTTTATAATACATTGAGAAAATTAAAGATAAAAACGACTCAAAATTTGACCTATCCAAATCACTTCCAATATAGCAGAAACGACGTAAAACAATTACTCGAAATTGCGACAGCGCATGGCAAATACTCATTATTAACAACTTCAAAAGACTATGTTAGATTCAATGATGAGAATGATCCAAACAAGCAGCTTCGAGATTTAGTGGATGTTCTTGATATCACTATTAAAATAGATCACCCCGATGATCTGATGAAATATATTACGCAAAAGTCCATGAATTAATCTAACTATTATTTTTATAACCGGCCAACGCAGCTGCCGCGCTTTCATAAGGCTCCTGCCTTTCAACTGACCAGTATTTTAAATCGCTTATACCGATCTTGTTACCAGTTATGGCACACACAACATATTGCCCATCAACTAATACATCAAATTCACCGTCTGAGTACTTTAATTTGGCCTCCTGATTATCTGTTATATTTTTGTTTTTTCCTATCATTATGCATTAATTATTTATCGTTTTGATTTTTTACAGTAATTTCGCCATCTGAAAACATAATGTTTACTAATTTAAGTTGATTTGCAACTTTTTTACTTTCAACAATTGATTTATCTTGATCTTTTATTATTGCATAGCCCCTATTTAGGGTTTTTTTATAATTTAAACTATCTAACAACCTATTATTTAAGGACAATGAATAGGATTTATCTCGAATACCACTTTTAATACTTGATAGTAAATTTGAATTAATTTTTTCCTGCTTTATCTTACAGTTATTTACTTTCTGCTCAAGTAATCTGAAGATTCTCTCTTTTTGGTTTTTTTGTTTCAAAATCTTATTCTGGATATTACTAATAAGAGCTTGCTTTGATATCTTGGAACTCAGCCTCTCAAAATTGATAAGTTTTTCTTTTTGATATTGCATTCCTTTAGAGATTAATTTCTGCTCTATAAAGTTATATCTGAGTGTAAAATTAGCTAACCTATCAAAAATGAACTTCTTAAGTATTTCTATATCCTGATTAATCCTATATTTAACCTCTTTAATATCTGGAAATAGTATTCCGGCTGCAGCAGTAGGTGTGGGGGCTCTATAGTCTGAAGCCAGATCAACTAGACATGTATCCGTTTCATGACCAATTGCAGTAATAACTGGAATATTGGATGAATATACAGCTCTGATGAGGAGTTCATCATTAAAACCCCACAAATCCTCAAGTGATCCACCGCCTCTTGCAATAAGTATAACATCCGGTATTTTCGTGGACGAAGTCATCCTGTTGGCTCCAATTATTGCTTCACTAATTTCCTTTGGGCAGTTTTGCCCTTGAACAGAAACATCCATAATATCTATATTTAATGGATATCCTCGATCTGTATTTATTCTTAAAATATCGCGAATCACTGCTCCATTAATAGAGGTTAAGATAAGCAAATTTTTTGGAAATTTTGGAATTAATTTTTTCTTCGAAACATCGAACAGCCCCTCAGCTTGCAGACTTTTCTTTAATTTCTCGTAAAGTGCTAACAGCGCACCTTCACCTGCAACCTCAATATTATCAATCATAATTTGATATTTAGAGTTACTACCCCTTGAATATGTCGTAATTTTTCCGGATGCAATTACCTCCATTCCATCCTGTGGCTTAATGTTTAATTTTTGAAATTTATCAGGCCAAATAATCGCTTCTATGAGGTCATTTTGTTCTTTTAATGATAAAAATACATGTCCTGCCTTGCTCACACTGAGCCCCGAGACCTCACCTCTCAGCCTTATATGTCCAAAGTTTTCTTCAAGACTCTTCTTTATTTCTTGAGAGAGCTCAATTACACCATATTCTCGAATATTTTGATTAACAAAAATCATTTAAAACTATTATTTATAAATTAACATTATAATTCTTTACGTTAATATTATTAGTAAAATTATTTTTACGTAACTAAAATTGTGGGTAAATGAATATCTTAATCATCGGTAGTGGTGGAAGAGAGCATGCCATCGCAATGGCTTTGTCCAAAAGCCCAAGTAAGAATCAATTATTTGCCCTTCCCGGCAACCCTGGTATTGGCGAATATTGTGAGTGTATCGATATTAACCCTTCTAACTTCAGAGAGATTAAAAATTTTTCTAAAAATAACAATATTGATCTCGTAATTGTTGGGCCCGAAGTTCCAATATGTGAGGGGATTACAGATTACTTGAAAGAATATAAAATCGACGTTTTTGCGCCCAGTTTAGAGGCGTCAAAGTTGGAGTCGTCAAAAAAATTTACAAAAGAAATTGCATCTGAAAATAATATTCCAACGGGAGGAGCAAAGTGGTTTAATAATTATACTGATGCGTGTATGTATCTAGAGAAACTTGAGGCACCATATGTCATAAAAGCTGACGGATTAGCAGCAGGTAAAGGTGTTGCAATTTGTGAAAATCTTAAAAACGCAAAAAATTCATTAGGAGATGTCTTTAACGGAAAATTTGGAAGTGGACAATCCGTATTAATTGAAGAATTTTTATATGGCGAAGAGCTCAGCTACTTTGCAATTACAGATGGTAAGGAAATTCTACCCCTCATAGGAGCCCAAGATCACAAAAGGCTACTCGATAAAGATGAAGGTCCAAATACAGGTGGTATGGGCGCTTATTGCCCCCCACCAATGTTAACTTCTGAACTTGAAAATAAAATTATGAACCAAATTTTAGAACCGACAATATACGGTCTCAGGAAGAGAGGGATTGAATATAAAGGGGTTCTTTTTGCGGGTCTAATGGTTAAAGAAAATCAACCAAGCTTAATTGAGTATAATATTAGATTTGGTGACCCAGAAACCCAGGCGTTATTAATGCTCCTGAAGTCAGACTTTGCAGAATTACTATTTGAAACCGTGAATGGAAATATTGAAAATTATAATCTTGAGTGGGAAAAAAAGAGAGCAATTACAGTAGTTCTAGCTAATAATGGGTATCCATCTGAATATAATAAAAATGCAGAAATATATGGTATTAAGGATGCAGAAAAAAATCCAAATGTAAAAGTTTTCCATGCTGGAACTTCAATCATTGATGGTGCTTTGATAGCAACGGGTGGCCGAGTACTAAATGTTACTTCAATTGCGGACACACTAGAACTTGCAAGAGAACATGCCTATTCAGCGATTGAAAAAATATCCTACAAAGGTAAAGTATATCGTAATGATATAGCTTGGAGAGCCCTTAGCTAAATTATTTAAGCCCCCTCTTTGATTGAAAGAATGCCCTAATTAAATCTTGATTTCTTACCTCTAGAATACCTCCATATATTTCTGGCCGATGATTACATTCACGCGAAGATAGGTATCTTGAGGACTCTTTTGAAGAAAATTCATTTAGCAGGCTTGCGTATGCACCAAAGTAAAGTCTACGAATGCGAGCGTTTGAAATTGCAACCATACACATTAAACAAGGCTCAAGAGTAACAAACAAATCATAATCCTTGAGAATATTATTTTTTACCTTTTCTGTGGCAATTCTGAGAGCATTGATCTCAGCGTGCGCAGATGGATCATAGGTTGTTTTAGTCAAATTATGAGCTTTTGAAATTATTTCGCCATCCTTATGCACAATCAACGCTCCGATAGGCACCTCACCTGCAACCTGCGCTTCAACTGCTTTTTCAATCGCGAGCTCCATAAACCTCATAAACACCTCTCATAAAAATGATATAAAATAAATTCATTACAACATATAATCGTAACATGCCAAATAATATCAATAAAGATACAAAAAATATAAGAATAGCAAAATTTATCGCGAAAGCTGGGGCATATTCGCGACGAGATGCAGAAAAACTTATCTTTGAAGGAAAGGTTGAAATAAATGGCAGAACTATTGACTCTCCTGCAATCTTTGTGAGTCAAAAAGATAAAATCCTTGCGGATGGCAAAATAATAAAACTGAATGAAACCACTCGAATATGGCTCTTAAACAAGCCAAAAGGCTATATTACGACATCAAAGGATCCACAAAAAAGAAAAGAGGTGTTTGATCTTCTGCCATCTAAGATAGATCACTTAATTCCAATTGGTAGACTTGATTTGAATACTGAAGGCTTGCTTCTGTTTACAAATAATGGAGATTTTTCAAGATATATGGAACATCCAAAAAATAAAATAATCAGGAAATATAAGATCAAGGTCAGGGGAAAGGTTGAAAAAGAAAAAATTGATGAGATAAATGGGGAAATGATCATTAATAATATTAAATACAAAATTATAAATGCAGAATTAATGTCATACAGCCAATCTAATTCATGGTTAACAATCGAAATTGCTGAGGGTAAGAATCGTGAAGTTAGAAAAATTTTTGAATATTTAGGTATTCAAATAAACAGACTTATAAGAATTAAATTTGGGCCATTTGAACTAGGGCAAATAAAAAAAGGTGAATATATTGAACTCAACAAGAAAGAAGTGCCAACAAAATTAAAAAAAATAGGTTTTGAGGGATAGATTATGCGAGTCATATCAGGATCTGCAAAGGGTAAAAAATTAGCTACCATTAAGGGTACAGGTATCAGACCGACTGCGGATAAAGTAAAAATGGCAATATTTAATGTGCTTCAGCATGGTGTCATTAATTTTAACTTTGAAGGGTGTAATACGCTAGATATGTTTTCAGGGTCAGGCTCACTCGGAATTGAGTCATTATCCCGAGGTTCCAAATTTTGTTTTTTTTTAGATATTAGTCGGGAGTCACATCTGGTTTGCAAAAGAAATCTTGAAAACTGTGGTTTGTCAGATCTCTCGGCGCATGTACTAATCGATATTAGAAGAAGAAAACCCTTTTTTATTGAAAAAAAATTTGATCTAATTCTTGCAGATCCACCATATCAACAGCGATACTTGGAAAATATTTTAGAGTTTGTTACGAAGAATGATCTTCTTAACTCAGATGGTGTCCTAGTTATTGAAGATGACATAAGGGCTGAGCTTAAGATCAACGGAAACTTTAAATTAATTGAAAAAAAAAATTATGGAAAAACACAGGTAATGTTTTTAATTCCTAACTGAGTTAATAAAAAAATTGGATAAATTCTATTTTTTGATATCGTTAGAAATTTACCGAACGAACGTTCGTATTTTAAAATAAACCAAAGCCACTACTTAGTCCGCCTAGCAGACCTTTGAAGACAGTTGGCATTCTATCAACAGGCGGGATTTCCTTGGTATTATTATCTTCTATTACTTCAGTAGCTGAGTCTTCTGCTGTGATTTCACTATCAGAAGACCCAACATCAATGATATCTTCTATGCTCATATCGTAGTTGATGTTTTCGTTATTTCCAGCTTCACTAGGCTCCGTTAAACTTTGGAGTGTAAATTGATTCATGCTCAAACTTTCAACTACAACATTATTTTTTTTGATTGCACTCTCAGACTTTTCCGTTTTTATCTCATCTTTTATTATATTCTCATTATCGAGTCGTTCGATTTCTGCGTCTACATCAAGTACTTGACTATTCTCCTCTTTAAGTCGCAGGACATACTCGGCAAGACTTTCATTCTCATATGCCCCTTCCTCACTATATAATTCCTGCTTAATTTCAGGATTAGCATTCTTTGCATCTGCCATCTCAAGAATAAAAACTTCCCCATCAGAAATATCATTATCCTCAATCTTTCCAAAAATCGCTTCTTCCGATAAATTTCTTTGCTCGTCTATAAATGTAATTTGATCTTCGGATGGTGGTCTCAAGAGAAAATCCGGCGGCATTTCTAATGGTTTTTTTGTTACCGTTAAAAATTCATCGGGTGGCCCAGCTTGGAATGCGTTACCGGTCGATGAGGTTGACACAAACTCCTTCAACGATGGACCGCAACCTGTCAATAAAATGATAAGTAGAAGAGGTAAATATCGATATAATTTGTTCGCACACATAACAGATTCTATTTTTTTAAGGGCTTATTTTTAATGTTAGGATAAATAAACGCATATATCAATATTATTAGCCCACCAACTATATACATATCCGCAATGTTAAAGACATACCAACTATAACTGGCAATTTCAAAGTGAAAAAAATCAGCTACAGCTCCATAAATCAACCTATCAATTATGTTAGAAGTTGCACCCGCTAGAATTAATATTAATGTTATTTTACGATATCTTATATCCGAGTTAATTATAAATTTTGCTATCCAAGCACAAATAATTAATGAAATAAATACTATGAGCAATTGACCCAGATAACCCTGCTGTGGAAAAAGACCATAACTTACGCCTTTGTTCCAAACGAGAACCAATTCAAAGAAGTTATTAAGCCTAAATGAATTTAATTGGCTTTCTTGTAGAAAATTTAACAAATACATTTTTACAAGCCTATCTATGATAAATAAACCGGCAAAGATAGTAATCTCTCTTCTATATTCCCTCAAAAGTCTAAAGATGTTTTTATTCATCTATACTAATTTTGGCTCAAACTCAGAAACTCACGTACCGCATCCGCATCCCTCTTGGATAATTCTGGATATTCCGCATCTAGGCCTACGTCCTGAGTAATCTTCCATGACCTCTTACATTTTTTACCGCTAGCAGTGTGAACAATCACGCCGATTTCAGGCTGCTCATCTAAAACAAAACAACTATTGTCAGGTTTTTTATTTTTTAATTCAAAGCTGCTGGTGATACAAATTTCAGCTAAATCGATATCACTTACGGCAGCATGCAGATTTTTATCATTCAGATATATTTTAATGCCTGCTTCTAGGCTTGACCCAATTTCTTTATCTCGCCTTTTTATCTCCAGCGCAGCAGTTACAGTCTTACGTAATTTTCTTACATCATTCCACTTTGAGTTTATCTCATCATTACTCCATTGGTCATTCACCAACTCAAATCTTGATAAGTGAATCGATCTATCTTGGGCAAATGGATAATTTTTCCAGACCTCATCCATTGTAAAGCTTAAGATTGGTGCATATAATTTTGAAATTGTTTTGAATATAATGTTTATTATGTAGAGCGAAGATTTTCTTTTTTCACTTGAATGAGGGTCACAATAGAGAGAATCTTTACGGATATCGAAATAAAAGGCTGATAAATCCAAGTTTATGTAATTCACGAGTAATGTGGTCACTTTCCTATAGTCATAGGCTTCATAAGCATCCTGGACGTCCTTTTGAAGTTTTGTCAAGCTGTGCAACATATATTTCTCTAATTCGTCTAAATCCTCGTAGTCATAAACCCAATTCTGATCGTAATTTGATAATACACCCAACATCCACCTGATCGTATTTCTAATCTTTCTATACGCTTCAATAATTGACTTTAGGATCTCTTCACCAATTCGCTGATCATCACTATAATCTGTGGATGCTACCCAGAGCCTTAAAATATCTGCTCCATATTTTTTTACAATATCTTGGGGAGATATAACATTTCCAAGAGACTTGGACATCTTTCTACCGTCTTTATCCATGGTGAAACCATGAGTTAAAACAGATTTATAAGGCGCACGACCTCGAGTCAGGCTACTCTCGAGTAAAGATGAGTGAAACCATCCTCTGTGTTGATCGCTTCCCTCCAAGTACATATCTGCAGGCCAAGTGGTTTCAGGATTATTTTCCAAAACAAAGGCGTGAGTCGTACCCGACTCGAACCAAACATCCAATATGTCATCAACTTTTTCCCATTCATCCTGATTATCAACAACCCCATCAAGGAATCTCTCTTTTGCATTTTCCTTAAACCAGGCATTTGCACCCTCTTCGGAGAAAATTTTATAAATTTGATCAATTAACAATTCAGATTTATCAAATTCTTTATTTGGAATAAAAATACCTGTTTTCTTATTTACAAATAATGCGATTGGCACACCCCATGTTCTTTGTCTTGATAAAACCCAATCTGGCCTTGTTTCAATCATCGAGTGCAGCCTATTCTTTCCCGCTGGTGGATAGAAAACTGTATCATTGATTGATCTGAGCGCAGTTGACCGCAAACCATCCGTTTTATTATCCTCCATCGAAATAAACCACTGAGGGGTGTTACGGAAAATTACAGGTTTTTTTGACCGCCAAGAATGAGGATATTGATGCTCAAAGCGCCTACGTGAAATAATAGATGTGGTGTCAACTAATTTACTGATGACATGTTCATTTGCTTTACCTTTTTTTCCATTTTTGTCAAATACCCAAACGCCATCAAAACCATCGATATTTTCATCAAAGGCCCCATCCTCATTTACTGTGTATGGGATAGCGCTATCAATATTTTGTTCATCAAGATTTTTCTTATTTTTCATCCAGATCTCAAAATCATCAATACCATGTCCGGGGGCTGTATGAACAAAACCTGTACCAGTGTCATCTGTCACATGGTTGCCATCCAACAATGGGACATCAAAATTAAATCCCTTTAGGAGATTATGAAATGGATGCTTGCAAATTAATCTTTTTAAAAGATCTGCCGGAATCCCGCTAATTTTTTTATACTTTATCACCTTCGCCATCCCCATAACTTCATCAACTAGAGAGTCTGCAATAATATAATTATCCCCTTGCTTTGCCCAGACTTCACCATCTGTTGCTTGAACTTCATATTGGCTGTATGAAATATTTGATGAAAAGCAAATTGCCCTGTTTCCAGGAATTGTCCATGGGGTGGTTGTCCAAATTACAATTGAGGTATTTTCGGGTATTTTATAATTTTGGGTATCGCTGCCGAAAGATTTCTTGAAATTTAGATCAAATTTGACCCATATAGCATCAGACGTATAATCAAGGTATTCAACTTCAGCTTCCGCAAGAGCAGTTTTTTCAATGACAGACCACATTACTGGCTTTGATCCCCTGTAAAGAGCTCCTTGCATAGCAATTCCTAGTAACTCTTTTGCAATCAAAGCTTCTGACCTAAATTTCATTGTTGTGTATGGATTATCCCAATCCCCAATAACTCCCAATCGTTTAAACTCATCTTTTTGTATCCCAATCCAATGGTCAGCGAAATCCCTGCATTCATCGCGAAAATCATTTATTGGAATTGCATCCTTATCCATGCCTTTATTCCTATATTTCTCCTCCACTTTCCACTCAATTGGCAGGCCGTGACAATCCCATCCAGGGATGTAAGATACATTATAATTCATCATAAATTTTGATCTCACGATCAAATCTTTGAGAATCTTATTTAAAGCATGGCCAATATGGAGGTTGCCGTTGGCATAGGGTGGGCCATCATGAAGTGTAAAGGTTTTATTTCCTTTGCTAATTTCTCTATTTTTTGCATAAATATCAATGTCGTTCCAATCTTTAAGAAGTAAAGGCTCGGCATCAGGCAAATTTGCGCGCATTGGAAACTCTGTATTGGGCAATAAAATTGTTTCCGCCCAATTTATTTCACCATTTTCTTTTTTATTCATAAGCTTAACTAAACTCTACTATTTTTCTAATAAACTAAGATTTTTGTCGTAATTTTGCAATTTATTTAACACATTACCACAGTCAATTTCCATCTGCTTTGCCAGCTCGATGTTATCCGAAAATTTCATATCGCCTCTTATAAAATCTATAAATTCAACTCTCACAGATTTTCCGTACAGATCATCATTAAAGTCAAATATGTAAGTTTCAAGAAATTCTTCCTCCCCA
Source organism: uncultured Rhodobiaceae bacterium (assembly GCA_913030915.1). Taxonomy (GTDB): domain Bacteria; phylum Pseudomonadota; class Alphaproteobacteria; order Rhizobiales; family TMED25; genus TMED25. The sequence goes on along the minus strand of CAJWEW010000018.1, from coordinate 9,310 downwards.
TCAAATGTAGGCCTAGTTCCAAAATATGATGCACCACCATACTTTTGCCCGTTAAAGTAGATATTGGTTGCATATATTCCATGTGCCAGCTTAATTGACTTATTCAAACGCAGATTTACTGTTGGAAATCCCATATCCGTACCTTTGTTCTGACCCTTTATTACTAGCCCATCAATGAACCAATAGTAACCCAAGAATCTTGTTGTATTAGCAATATCACCCTGCGATATGAAATCTCGAATGCTAGAAGATGAATATGTCTGTGAATTGCCGTCTTTCTGCTTCTCAATGGATTGGAAACTAATACCCCTGGCTTCACATAGCATCTTTAAATAACTTGAATCTCCACTTCTTTTATGACCAAATTTGAAATCAGATCCTACTGTGACATGGCTAACCCCAAGACCGTCAATCAATATATTATTAAAGAATTCATCGGGGGACATTCTTGATAGCTCGTTGTTAAATTCTATTTCGTACAGTATATCGATTCCTAATTTTTTAAAAATTTCGTGTTTTAATTCTTGAGAAGTGATCTGATTTATAGTTTGACCATTAGCAAAAAAATTTTTGGGATGTGGGTTAAAAGTGCAAATTCCTGTTTTTTTACCCATGGTTTTGGAAAGCTCAATTATGTTATTGATTAGGGCTTTGTGTCCATTGTGAATACCATCAAAATTTCCGATTGCAATTATAGATCCCCTATCGCTTTTCTCTATATTTCTGTAGTTTTTTATAATTTTCATCGTTTATAGTGGTGGTTTTATAACAGATTCAAGCTATTCATAACGAACTTTGGAACTGCAATCTTGGTATAGTACTTACTGATGTAATCTCTTACGCTCTCGATGTCAATTTCAGATGTATCATTATTTTTTTTAAATTCCGCTTCATGAACACCGTTGATAATAAAGAATGAGTCTATTCCAAAGTTACTAGCACCTGCAATATCAGTATTTAAGCCATCCCCGATAGCTAAAATACTATCTTTTGATACGGTCTTACGCATTGACTGATTTGCTGTCTCAAGCGCTAAATCATAAATATAGTGGTGCGGTTTCCCAAAGTATACAACCTTGCCACCCATCTGTGAATAAGACTGTGCAATTAAGCCTGCGCAAGGAAGGCGTACACTGCCTTTATTGACATACAAATCTGGATTAGCGCAATGTATAACAATACCCCTCTCAAGGAGAGTCTCTAATATTTTCTGATAGTCACTAATCGACTCTATATATTCATTGAAAAATCCAGTACATATGCATTCAAGACATTCAAATTCATTCACCTTTTTTAAATCTAATCCCACAAATAGGGAGTTGTCTTTTTCTGGTCCAATATGGAACAACGGACGATCTACTATCGAAGAAAGCCAAGCATATGAGCAATCTCCTGATGATACGATAGTGTTACAAATATCAGGCGCGACTCCCATATTTAACAAATAATCTCTTATAGCATCAGACCTTCTAGGTGCATTTGTAATGAGACATATGTTGCCACCTGCTTCTAAATAGGCCAAAAGTGTATTAACTGCTTCTGGGTAAATGTTATTACCATTATGTACAACGCCCCAAATGTCGCAGAGAATTAGTGAGTAAGTGTCTGTTATTTCACTTAAATTTGGCTTGGTCATTGTCTTCTCAGTTAAAAGTGATCTGATGTTTATTATTAGAGGGTATTGATTAATATTTCAATAAGGGTTTGCACCTATGGACTTGGTGAAATTTATATTTACAGTTAAAGCTATTGACAAATATAACTACAAAACATATATCTTTCTTAGCACTCGAATAGGGTGAGTGCTATTATTAACAGTAATTAAATTGGAGAAAATGAAATGAGCTTTCGTCCTTTGCATGATCGTGTATTAGTACGCCGAGTCGATGAAGATGAAAAAACATCTGGTGGCATTATAATTCCAGATACCGCCAAAGAAAAACCAAGTCAAGGTGAAGTTGTATCGGTTGGCCCCGGTGAAAGAGATGATAACGGAAATAGAGTTACTCTCGATGTTAAAAAAGGTGACAAGATCTTATTTGGAAAATGGTCTGGTACAGAAGTAAACGTTAATGGTGAAGAACTCTTGATAATGAAAGAGTCTGACATCATGGGTATTGTAGAATAATTATATAAAGAGGAGAAAAAAAATGGCTGCAAAAGAAGTAAAATTTTCGGCAGAGGCAAGAGATAGGATGCTAGATGGCGTCAACATACTTGCGGATGCTGTTAAAGTGACACTTGGACCAAAAGGTCGTAATGTTGTCTTAGATAAATCATTTGGCGCACCAAGAATAACAAAAGATGGAGTAACCGTAGCTAAAGATATTGAGCTACAAGATAAGTTTGAGAATATGGGCGCTCAAATGCTTCGTGAAGTTGCGTCAAAAACAAATGATGTTGCAGGTGATGGAACTACGACAGCTACAGTTCTTGCACAAGCAATTGTGAAAGAAGGCGTAAAAGCAGTTGCCGCTGGCATGAACCCAATGGATCTGAAAAGAGGCGTAGAAGTTGCTGTTGCTGCTGCAATAAAAGATCTAACAAGTAAATCAAAGAAAATTAAGAGTTCTGATGAGGTATCACAAGTTGGTACTATATCCGCAAATGGTGAACTCATTATTGGTGAAAAAATTGCTGAAGCAATGCAAGTTGTTGGTAATGATGGTGTCATTACAGTAGAGGAATCAAAAGCTCTTGAGTTTGAGTTAGATACAGTTGAAGGGATGCTATTTGATAGAGGATATCTATCGCCATACTTCATTACGAATGCAGAAAAAATGATATGTGACTTAGAAGACCCATACATTCTGCTATTTGAAAAGAAGTTATCAACTCTACAGCCAATGTTACCAATTCTTGAGCAAGTTGTTCAAAATGGTAAACCATTACTTATCATTGCTGAAGATGTGGAAGGTGAAGCACTTGCTACTCTTGTTGTCAATAAATTGCGTGGCGGCCTGAAAGTCTCTGCAGTGAAAGCTCCAGGTTTTGGTGACAGACGAAAAGCAATGCTTGAAGATATTGCAATATTAACAGGTGGACAAGTAATCTCTGAAGATATTGGTATCAAACTCGAAAATGTGTCACTAGAGATGCTGGGAAGCGCAAAGAGAGTTGCCATCACAAAAGAGGAAACTACAATCATTGATGGAGCTGGAACGAAGAAGGATATCGAAGCTCGTGTTAGCCAAATTCGTACGCAGATCGAAGATACAACATCCGATTATGATAGAGAGAAGTTGCAAGAACGTCTTGCTAAACTTTCAGGTGGTGTTGCAGTGATCAAAGTCGGTGGCGCAACAGAAATCGAAGTGAAAGAAAAAAAGGATCGTGTTGATGATGCACTCAATGCGACAAGAGCAGCAGTAGAAGAAGGTGTCCTGCCGGGTGGTGGAGTTGCATTACTTAGATGTACAAAAGCAGTAAAAGCACTCACAGATGCAAATGCTGATATACAAGCAGGTATAAATATTGTTCTAAAAGCCCTAGAAGCTCCAATTAGACAAATATCTGAAAATGCTGGTGTTGAAGGATCAATCGTTGTTTCTAAAGTATTAGAGAATAATGCTCACAGCTTTGGCTTTGATGCACAGACAGAAACATATACAGATCTTGTGAAAGCTGGAATTATCGACCCAACTAAAGTTGTAAGAACAGCTCTTCAAGATGCCGCGTCAGTAGCAAGCTTACTTATTACCACAGAAGCAATGATCGGCGATCTTCCTGAAGACAAACCGGCTATGCCTGCAATGCCTGACATGGGTGGTATGGGTGGTATGGGTGGTATGATGTAATCAACCGATATCCCAAAAAACATTAAAACCCTCTCTAAAGAGAGGGTTTTTTTTATTCTATAATGAGCTTACAATTTTGGATATGTGCGCATCATCAGAGCCCAAAAAAGCAAGTAGCTCAGAAAGTATTCTAGTCTTATCCTTGCTCCAATTCTTATTTAGCCCAGAAAAGAGGCATGCTTGACTTTCAAGTATAGTACCTAAGTCTATTCTTTTTAATTGATTTGCAGCTAATGTTGATCCTGTACTTGTTATATCGATTATTATTTCTGAAGAACCATATGCTGGAGCACCCTCAGTCGCTCCATGACTATCAACAAGTAGGTAATCAGACAAACCAATTTTTTCAAAAAAATTACGGGAGATATTTGGGTATTTTGTTGCAATTCTGAGCCTCTTGCCAGTAGATAATCTGAAGTTATAAATGACATCCTCTAAGTCATTAATACTCACAACATCAACCCATGAAACTGGAACTGCAATAACTACATCAGCCTTACCGAAACCAAGCTCAAGTAAGTTGAGTGTGTTCATATCAGGTAAATGCACATATTCATTGACCAAATCTAAACCAGTAACTCCTAAATCTATTGACCCTTTCATAAGTTCGAGTGAAATTTCTTTTGGTGAAAGGAAAATCAAATTAATATTATCATATCCAATAAAATTACCTGTATAGCCTCGGTCTCCGCTACCACGCTCAATTTCAAGACCATTTGCTGTAAAAAAGTCTACTGTTTGTTTTTGCATCCTACCCTTATTTGGAATACCTAAAATTAGCTCACGACTCATTATTACCCTCATCAAATAATAATCGATCGACGTAAATCGAACATCCAACAGCTGGAATGGGATCCTTAGATCCTAGCTGTTCAAATATTTTATCGTAACGACCCCCTATTGCAATTGGCTCATTTTTATTTTTATTTTTCATTCTGACTTCAAATACCAAACCTGTATAATATTCGACTTTCCGAGATAATGTTGCATTGAATTCAATCATATCCGTTGGTATTTGATTTTTTCTCAAAATTTTTATTCGATTTTCTAAGTTTTCAATCCCTTCTGCAAAATCAATATGATATTTTTTCTGAAAATTATCCAATAATTGGGTTATTTTGGAAATATTCCCCTTGATAGACAAAAATTCCGTTATTTGCTCGATTACTGTGTCGTTAATTGCATTATTATTGCTGAGTTCTGATTTATCTATATATCTTTTTACAATATCATCTGGCTGCCTTCCGGAAAATACAGACAAATCGTCAGATCCAGCTAATTTTTGAATGAATGCAATGCTGGATAAGTTATTATTCTTATACTCTTCGATGAGATCTAAGCGTGGCTTGATATCAAATCGTGTGTTGATAATTTTTTTTATTGAGTCTTTTATCTCAGTCGCACTAAGTCCTCTCCAATAGAGTCTTCTGAATCTGTTGAATAGGTGTGTATCAATGTTTAGATGATCAAGTAACTGATAAAACATTGAGATATCACTGATCTTTATTTCTAAATGATCATCATAAAACGATGAAAGTATTTCATAAGCCTGAGATATGACATCACCCTCAGCATCTATCTTATTTTTATCCCCAAAATTCTCTATACCTATTTGTCTAAACTCAGGGCAATATCTTGTTTTTTCATTTATTGACGGAAATCTGAATGCATAACCATCGTACACAAACTTATTTGATTGTAATTCATTATTTATATAGCTGATGGCAAGTGGCAGTGTAAAATCCGGTCTCAAGCATAACTCATCTCCACCAGGAGAACTTGTGAAAAGTAGTCTGTTCCTTACATCTTCACCCATAAAGTTCATAACAATATCAGCCGGTATTGTCATTGCTGGATTACAGAATGTATATCCTTTATTGATAAAAAATTCTCTAATTGAGGCAGGATCTTTGTCCATTTCTTTATGCATATTCAAGTTTTATTTTTTTCTCAGAATTTGTGAGATTTCTTTTACGATCTCACTTCTTATTACTTCAAATTGGATCTCATCATTTTTGATCCAATTATCCCTGCTTCCTATTGTTGCTGATACTTCTTTTCCCTTTATTAGGTTTTTAATGGTTACAATACCTTTTTCTCGTTCAACCGTACCTTCAATAATGACCAATGGTGAACCTTTCTTATCCGCATATTTCATTTGAGCCTTCATGCCCGCTGTACCCAGGTAAACCTCAGCCCTAATACCGGATGCACGAAGCTCTTTTGCCATTTGATAGTAGCTATACTCATAATCCTTATCCATATTTAAGATGAGGATTGGTCCATAATTTTCTTCAGATATATTAAAGCCCATCATTTGCATCACAGTACAAAGACGGCTTATGCCAATCGAAAAGCCACTAGCACCAACTTGATCTTTTCGAAACCTTGATATCAACTTATCATATCTACCACCTCCACCAACTGAGCCAATAACTGGGAGATTTTTTTCATTATCCCTAGATAGCAAATTCGCCTCAAAAATTACACCTGTATAATATTCGAGACCTCTTACAATTGAACTATCAAAAACAACAGATTTATTATAACTTAACTTGTCCAAGATATTGTTTATACCCCTTAATTCCTCAATCGCCGATTGTCCAAGGTCATTTTCACCTACAAGCTCAATAGCTTGGCTGATAAATCCATCTCTACTTTGTGAGTCTATCGAAATAAAATCGAGTATTTTCGAGATACTATCTTTTTGCAGCTTTGCTCCAATTGTATAATCACCTGACTCATCTTTTCTACCTTCAGATAATAATTTTTGAACCCCATCAATACCAATACGATCAAGCTTATCAATTGCCCTAAGTATTGTTAACCTTCGAGCTTCGTCAATATCTTCAGAATCTGAAACGAGTTCGAGAATGGCATCCAATAACTTTCTACTTGAAACTCTTATGTTGTAATTTTCGTCACTTAGACCAATCGAACTCATGGAGTCAGCAGATAGCATAATTAGTTCAGCATCAACCCCATATGAGTTTGATCCTATAATATCCGCATCTAATTGTAAAAATTCCCTGTATCGGCCCGGTCCTGGTTTTTCATTACGCCACACATTCCCAAGCTGATATCTCTTATAGGGTTTGGTGATTTTATCATAATTTTCTGCGACATACCTTGCTAATGGCGATGTTAAATCATATCTCAATGATAGCCATTTTTCATCATCATCTTGAAATGAAAATACACCAGCATTTGGCCTATCAGAGTCTGGTAGAAATTTACCAAGTGCCGAAGTATACTCAAAAGAGGGCGTTGATAATTCTTCAAAACCATATGACTCGTAAACTGGAATAATCTTCGATGTTAGACCTTTGATAAGGTTTAATTCGGAGTTTCTTATGTCTCGTAAGCCTCTTGGTAGTGACGCCTTTAAAGTATTTATTGAACTGCCTTTGGTCATCTTTTATGTCTGATATATAAATTACAAATCAAATTTTTAAATAAATTTTGAAAGTATACTAGTCTGTCATTAATACAAGAAAATTATTAATATATAAATAATTTGAGATTGATTTTATTTTTAGCAAATTTTACTATAAAATAGCAAATAATATTTGATATTAGAACAAAATACTATAATATTAATATAAATAAAATATATTACTAATTTACTAGAGGTCTTAATATGGCAACAAAACTAGACAGGATCGATCGTAAAATACTAAACCTTCTTCAAGAGGATTGTACCATGTCTGTATCAGATATTTCAGCCGAAGTTGCTTTATCTTCAACTCCCTGCTGGCGAAGAATACAAAGAATGGAAAAAGAAGGAGTAATTTCAAAACGTGTTGCGATATTAAACCCAAAGAAAATAAATGCGGATGTTACCGCTTTTGTCGCAGTTAAAACAAATGAACATAATAATGAATGGCTGTCTGAATTTAAAAAAATCATAAACTATTTTCCTGAGGTAGTAGAGTTCTATCGGATGGCTGGGGATATTGACTATTTATTGAGAGTTGTTGTACCTGATATCTCCGCCTTCGATCGATTTTATAAAAATCTTATAGAGAGAATTAATCTAACTGATGTCTCAACAAGTTTCTCAATGGAGCAAATTAAATACACGACGGCATTACCACTAAATTATACCGAAGAAGTTGCTAACAGTGATTTAACGTCTTAACTAACCACCGGTGACAGACATGTGTCTATCTACAGCGGGAGCATTATTATATTTATCAATCCTAAAATCATGACTTTTTGGCTTTAAATTTATTGAGTGGTGTATTAGTCGTATAATTTCTCTATCTGATGCGCCACTTCGCATTAATTTATTGAAATCAGCTGAGTCATTTTGACCTAAACACATATACATTTTTCCCGTTGATGTTATCCTCACTCTATTACAGTCAGCACAAAAATTATGACTAAGAGGCGTAATTAGTCCAAGTATGCCGCCTGTCTCCTGACAGTTATAGTAACGTGATGGTCCACCAGTATTATAATTAGAGGGAGTTAAAGTTAGTTCCCTTTCCAAGAAATTTCTATACTCAGACAGCGGTAAGTAATTCTCTGTTCTATCACCATCAATATCTCCCATCGGCATTGTTTCAATAAGACTAATATCCATTCCATTAGTATGTGCCCACTTTATAATTGATGGTATCTCTTGATCATTTATACCCTTTAAAGCAACGGTATTAATTTTAACCCGAATACCTACATCTTGGGCGGCTTTTATTCCATCGAGAACTTTTGATAAAATACCCCACCTAGTTATTTTTTTGAATAGAATATCATCTAGCGTATCTATGGATACATTAATTCTTTTGATATTATTCTTGGCAAGATCTGCTGCAAATTTTACTAGCTGGCTACCATTTGTTGTAATTGTAATTTCTTCTAGATTTGTATTACCCATTTTTTCTGAGAGATTTTCAATAAGCCATAGCAAATTCTTTCTAACAAGAGGCTCGCCGCCTGTTAGTCGGATCTTTGTAATTCCACAATCAACAAATATTGACGCTAGTCTATACAATTCTTCTAAAGTTAAGAGGCTTGTCTTTGGCAAAAAGGTCATGTTCTCCGACATGCAATAAACACATCTGAAATCACAGCGATCTGTGACCGATATTCTAAGATATGTTATATCTCTATCAAAAGGGTCAATAAGTTGCCTGCCTGAATTGAGATTTGTTGATTTTTCTAACATACTGTAATCATAACAAAGTTCTTGTATTAAACAAATTCAATTTATATGATATGCATATTTGTATGAAGACAAAAATTGAGTACTACATGTCATCAAAAAAAGTATATCAAAATGCACATGATGCAATGCATGGGATTCTACGTGATGGTTTAACTATTTTATCTGGTGGTTTTGGTATTTGTGGTATAGCAGAAAATATCACAGAAGAGATAAAAAAAAGTAAAATAAAAGATTTGACAGTTGTTTCAAACAATTGCGGGATCGATGGTTATGGTCTAGGTACACTCTTACAAACACGCCAAATTAAAAAAATGATATCATCATATGTTGGTGAAAATAAAAC
>CAJWEW010000017.1 GCA_913030915.1 uncultured Rhodobiaceae bacterium | reverse complement strand
TAATTGAAAGATTATATCTTCCTTCCAAAGATTTACTCTATTGTTGATTCAGAGTCAGGCGAAATATCGTGCAAATAAACAATAAGGTCAGCTCGGTCTTTCGGCTTTCTTATGCCAGCATAACCCATAATGGTTCCTGGTAACCATTTTTTTGGATTTTCAAGGAAGTGAAAGAGGTTTTCAAATGTCCAACTCTCATTATTGGCGCCTCTTTCATTTATAGCGTTAGAATATGCAAATCCATCCATTATACCCATTTGCCTATCGACTATATTGTAGAGATTGGGCCCAATTTTATTTGCTGATCCAGCCTCGAAATTATGGCAAGAAACGCATTTTTTTGCTACTTTTTGGCCATTATCAAGGCTCGCCATAACCAGTAATTCCATTACATCTACTTCAACAACCTCCACCGTGTCATCTACAACAGGCATATCCATGTCTGGAACATCAACTACATAGGCCTGCTGTTCAAGTTCAGGTTCAGAATATAGGAAGTCTGTTACTATGGTTAAGACTAGAATGAATAGAGCGGTCGCACAAATTGCACCAAAAATTTTATTAATTTCAAAACTATCCATATGATATCAGTCCAAGTCCTTTTTTTATAATATAAATGGATTAGTAAAACCACAAAAAAATTTACTAATATTCAATAATTCTAATATTTAATTATATATATTTTTAATTAAAATATTCCAGATGAATAATAGTGATAAAACCATAATACTAATACCGGCGAGAATAGGCTCCACCAGGTTACCCAAGAAGCCACTACTAAAAATAGATGGCAAAGAAATGGTTCTAAAAGTTTGGGAGAGCGCCCAGATGTCCAATGCAGATTTAGTTATGGTTGCAACAGATTCGATTGAGATTGCCGAGGTCCTCAAAAAAAATAATGCAAAGTATTTTATAACTCAAAATACACACATGAGTGGAACTGATAGAATTTATGAAGCGCTAGAATCCATAGATCCTGAGAAAAATTATAAATACGTAGTCAATTTACAGGGTGATATCCCAAATATAAAATCGAGCATTATTAATAAAGGGTTAGAAAAAATAAAGAGTACAGATGCTGATATTCTAACTTATGCAAGAAAAATAGAAAATCAGAAGGATATTCGTAATCCAAATATTGTTAAAATTGCAACTAATGAAAAAGATAGTAATAACATCGAAGCGATTTATTTTTCAAGATCCCCAATTCCGCACGGCGCCAAAGTTTATCTTGAGCATATTGGAGTATATATTTATAAAAGAGAGGCGCTCGATAAATTTACCTCCAAAGAGCAATCAACCCTTGAAAAAGAAGAACGGTTAGAACAACTTCGTGCGATACAAAATTCACTAAAGATAAATTTAATTCTAATTGATGACAAAATTATTAGCATTGACACGTTAGATGATGTAGAAAGATTAATGAAAGCCCAAAAAAGTCAGGATTAGATATGAAAAATAAGATAGTTTTCCAGGGAGAAATGGGAGCATATTCACATATAGCATGTGTAAAAAAATATCCCGATATGATACCTGTCCCAGCTGCAACTTTTGAAGATGCTTTTACCCAAGTGAAGAACAAAAAAGTAGATTATGCGATGATACCCATCGAGAATTCTTTGGCTGGAAGGGTGGCGGATATACATCATCTCCTACCCACATCGGACCTGTATATTATTGATGAATTTTTTCTTCCAATTGAACACCAATTAATTGGAGTTCATGAGTCGAATGAGAAGACAATTAAAAATGTTATGAGCCACAGACATGCGCTTGGTCAGTGCAGAAATATCATTAATGAATTGAAGTTAAATCAAATCGTTGGAGCAGATACAGCAGGTTCTGCAAAAATTATTTCAGAAACTAATGACAAGACAACCGCGGTCCTAGCAAGCGAATTGGCCGCTGAATATTATGACTTAAAAATAATTAGAAAAAATGTTGAAGACGAAAATCATAACACCACAAGATTTATAATTCTATCCCATGAACCGGATGACGCTGCGCCTGACGGGAAACCAACCATCACCAGCATTGTTTTCCGCGTAAGAAATGTGCCAGCAGCGTTATATAAAGCAATGGGTGGTTTTGCAACAAATAGCGTAAATTTAACAAAGTTAGAGTCCTACATTATAGGTGGTAGTTTTTCTGCTGCCCAATTTTATGTAGATATTGAAGGTCATCCTCATGATGATAACGTCAGATTAGCGCTAGAAGAGTTAGATTTCTTTTCTAGTGAACTCAAAATACTTGGTGTATATCATGCGAGTGAAATGAGATCAAAAACTGAGAGTAATCATCATTATCTCAAATAATTCTCTACCTACAAATATCTATTAAATAACAATAAGTATTTATACCAATATCGAAAATGATTTGTTATAATCTCATGTGAGAAGTTAGTGTTGGACGTAATTATCGCCAATCGGGTCAGGTCCGGAAGGAAGCAGCCACAACGATTTTTTTGCGGGTCATTAGCTAACTTCTCACAAATTGCTGCATTAGTGAGAGTAATAATTTGTCTGAAATTAGCAACTACAGAATACTCGCGAGAAAATATAGGCCGACTTCATTTGATGAGCTTGTTGGGCAAAGTAGCATAGTTGATACTATAAGTAACTCTATTCGATCAGGTAGGCTGTCTCAAGCATACCTATTCACTGGCATAAGAGGCGTAGGTAAAACAACAACTGCAAGAATTCTTGCACGAACCATAAATTATACACTAGATAATGTTGAGTATACCCCTTTGATCAAAATTGAAAAAAAAGGATTAAACTGTGAAGCGATCATGGAGTCACGTCATCCGGACGTATTCGAAATGGATGCTGCGTCGAATACTGGAATAGATCATATTCGGGAAATTATTAGTTTCGCTCAAACAAAGCCTACAATGGCAAAATTTAAAATCTTTATCATTGATGAAGTACACATGTTATCAAAACAGGCCTTTAATGGGTTGCTCAAGATACTGGAAGAACCACCAGAGCATGTAGTTTTTATATTTGCAACAACTGAAATAGAGAAAATTCCTGTAACCGTGTTATCCCGATGTCAAAAATTTAATTTAAAAAGAATAGATAATGATGTCATGTCTGAATATTTAAAAAAGGTAACCAAAGAAGAAAATGTTGTAATTAACAATGAGAGTATTCAGCTCATATGCAACTCATCAGAGGGCTCAATGCGAGATGCCTTATCAGTTCTAGACCAAGCCATATCCCTCTGTGAAGGAAATATATCTGAAGAAAAATTGTCTGAAATGTTAAATCTCAATAATATAAATTTCATTATAGACCTTTTTGAAAAACTGATACTAAGCCACGTAGAACAGATACCGGAAAAAATTAATGAAATTTATCAAAATGGATTTGAGTCGATGTCTGTAATTAGAGATCTGTCAAAAATTACTCATATAGCCTCACTAATGAAATTAAATATTCCGATACAAAATGATATATTGTCTGCTAAACAGAAGGAAATTTTAGAGAAGTACATTGTGAATACTGATATATCCTCGTTGGTACATATGTGGCAAATGCTTCTAAAGGGATATAATGATGTAAAAAATTCATTTAACCAAAATATAGCTCTTGAGATGTTGTTTATAAAACTGTGTTACTCAAATCAATTACCCCCAATTGATAGTCTGATTAGCGATCTAAAAGCGACAGTTCAAAAAGACTCAAAAAAAATGCAAAGTATTATATCTGAGCAAACAGAAGAGCTGACTGAGTCGGTCAATATACCCGAAACATTTGATGAGATAAAATCAATGCTTATTGATAATGATATCAGACTCTCAGATGAAATAGATAAGCTTGATTTAATTGAATATAAAATTGGGCATATCGAACTCACATCAAATGAGGAGTTTGATAATCAGCTAATTAATAATATACAATCGGCATTGAGAAACATGACAAAAATGGATTGGACAATTAATATTTCAGGAAATAATCCAAAAAAAGAAAATCAAATTACAATTAGCAGTATAAAAGAACATTTCCCAGAAGCGGAAGTAGTCAATGAAGATGATAATATACAGAATGGGGGTTAAATGGATTTTTCCGAGATTATGAAACAAGCCAGCAAAGTTCAAGATCAGATGAAATCAGCGAAAGAAGAACTGAAAAATATTGAAACCGAGGGAACTTCAGGCGGTGGACTTGTGAAGATAACAATCAACGGCGATCATGAACTAAAAAAAATTGATATTGATCCATCGATTTTAGTTGCAAGTGAGAAGGAGATAATAGAAGACCTAATAATAGCAGCGTTCACCGATGCAAAATCAAAAATTAATATTGAAATTGCAAAAAAAATGAAAGATATAACGGGTGGCCTTCCAATTCCCCCAGGATTTAATATTGGTTTTTAATCGATGAATTTCGACGACAAAAATGAGATAAATAATTTTATAAAGCTCCTATCAAGATTACCAGGGCTTGGACCAAGATCGGGAAGAAGGGCAGCTCTCGCAATTATTAAACAAAAAGAGAAACTGCTAATTCCTCTAAAAGATGCCTTTAACGATATCAGCGAGAAGATTGTTGTTTGCGAAATTTGCAATAATATTGATCTCAAATCGCCATGTGCAATATGCAGTAATCAAAATAAAGATATGAATATTATTTGCGTAGTAGAGGAAATTTCTGATCTGTGGGCGATTGAAAGAGCTGGTGTTTTTAAAGGATATTATCATATTCTTGGCGGAGTACTTAACGCACTAGATGGAGTTGGTCCTGACCAATTAAATATTGAAAAATTAGGCCAAAGAATAAAGCAAAACAAAGTTCAAGAGATAATTTTGGCATTAAGCGCAACCATAGATGGACAAACCACACTTCATTTTTTGATAGATTATTTAGAGGATTTTAATGTTAAAGTCACAAAGCTCGCTCATGGAATCCCAATTGGCGGAGAATTAGATTATTTAGATGATGGTACGCTTACCCAAGCAATATTGTCACGAACCGCAGCGGACTAGTCGTTTGACTCGTTAAAAATCCTTTTGGGATCTGGTGCTTGTTCTAGGACGTTCAGCTTTCTTCCACTTGATGCAATCTTCTTTGATGATACCGTAATTTTCTCTATATCCTGACTTGCCAAATTGAAATGTTTTTGTAAATCCTGAACTCTACTATTCAGTCTTTCAATATCTATCAAAACATTACCAACTTCTGTCTTTATTATACCAAGTTGTTTCTGCATTTGGGCATCACGTATTAATGTCTGAAGTGTTTGAACAGTAAGCATTAGAGTATTTGGCGAAACTATCGTAATTCCCGATCTATAAGATTTTTGAATTAAATCACCGAAACTCTCATAGAGATCTGCATATACTGACTCAGAAGGAATAAACATGATCAACGGCTCCCGAACCTCACCGGGTATTCTATATTTCTCAGCTATATCATTTACATGTTTTGATACATCAACTTTAATCTTTGCGGATGCCTTTTTCTTATCTTCTGTTGTTTTTGATGATCTCAGTTCATCAAAACTCTCCAGAGGAAATTTTGAGTCTATGACGACCAATTCGTCCGAATTTGGCATGCGAATTATACAATCGGGTCTTTTTGAATTTGATAGGGTATACTGAAAAGAGTAAAGGGCACTTGGGAGTGAGTCTGCAATAATTGACTCCATCCTCGCCTGCCCGAAAGCCCCTCTTTGTTGCTTATTTGAGAGTATGCCTTGAAGGTCTATAACATTATTCGACAAATCTGTGATGTTTTTTTGTGCATTATCAATTACTGCGAGACGTTCAGATAATTTTGTCAAATCCTCATGCGTCTTCTCTCGACTTTGCTTGAGCTCCTCATGAACTTTCTCATTAATTTTATCTTTTACCTCATTGATTGAACTATTAAGCCTGTCGTGATTTCCATTGAACAAATCGGTTAAAGTTCTAATCTTCAGATCTAATTCATTATTTTGTTTGATTAATTCACTAATCTCAGCTTCAGGGCTGATATGACTCCTTTTAGTTTGAAAGAGCATCACATAGAGTACTATCAAAAAAATAGTAAGCAGAAGCAGTGTGATTATTATGATTTCAGTCATCTTCTAAATTATATTGATATTATTTTTACATTTTAATATGTTTTGCATTAAAATACTAATTTTATATGTAGAGTAAAATATGATCTATCCAATTATAACAATCCCGGACAAAGTGCTGCGAACAAAGTCCGATGCAGTTGATAGAATAGATGGTGAAATCTTGTCAATATTAGAAAATATGGCAGAAACCATGTATGCAGCCCCTGGAATTGGGCTGGCTGCTATACAAGTTGGTATCACAAAAAGATTGGTTGTTATAGATTGCGAACATAGTGAGGAGAAAAAAAAGAGTCCCCTCTATATGGTAAACCCTGAAATTGTTTGGACATCAAGTGAATTATCTGTTTACAAGGAGGGCTGCCTTTCAATACCTGAGTTTTATGAAGAAATTGAAAGACCATCCGAATGTCGGGTCAAGTATCTCGATAAAAAAAATAAGGTACAATTCCTGGATTGTGATGGGCTTCTTGCGACATGCGTCCAGCACGAGATAGATCATTTAGACGGGAAATTATTTATTGACTACCTATCTCGTCTAAAAAGAACATCTATCGAAAAAAAATTTGTCAAACAATATAAGCAAAAGGCTTAAGAACGATTATATGAACATTATTTTTATGAGTTCGTCAGAATTTGGGCTACCTGCTTTGAAAAAGCTTGTTGAGTCGCAAAATAAAATTTTAGCAGTTTACACACAGCCACCAAAAAAATCTGGCAGAGGTCTGAAGATGAATAAGTCTGTAATTCATCAATTTGCCTTGCAAAATAGTCTGTATATTAGAACGCCAACAAACTTAAAGGAACAGACTGAGATAGATTTTTTAAACAAATCAAATCCTGATCTTGGTATTGTAGTCTCCTATGGATTGATAATACCAACCAAGATATTAGAGATCCCTAGATTTGGTTTTTTAAATATCCACCCATCTCTTCTACCAAGATGGAGAGGTGCGGCACCGATACGAAGAGCAATAATGAACGGGGATAAGAAAACAGGTGTAAATATAATGAAACTTGATGGTGGATTGGACACAGGGGATATTTGCAAGAAAGTTGTAATTGAGATTAAGGAGACGGATAACAATGAGTCACTATCACTTAAATTATCAAAATTAGGAGCTGAAGTTTTAATGCAAGCAGTTATTGAGCTTCAAGATGGAAACTTAAATTTCACTAGACAAGATAATAGAAATATAACCTATGCAAAAAAAATTGATAAAAGTGAAACAGAATTAGACTTCAATTGCACAGCCAATGAAATACACAAAAAAATAAGAGGCTTGAGCCCGCATCCAGGCGCATGGTTTAAATATGTTGACAGGTCTAATAATTTTAGGGTGCGAATAATTCAGGCAGAAATTTTGGAAGGGCATGGTGAACCCGGCGAAGTGATCGATGATGAGCTATCTATAGCTTGTGGTGATAATGCCATCAAACCAATATTAATACAAAAAGAAGGAAAAAAGCCAATGCACATTAAGGACTTTCTTCTTGGAACAAAAATACCAAAGGGAGCTATACTCAACAGATCGGTGATATAAATTAAAAAAAATGAGATATAAACTTAGAATAGAATATGATGGCACAGATTATTCCGGCTGGCAAAAACAAGATAATTCTTCATCAATTCAAGAGCATATTGAAATTGCTATTGAAAAATTTTGTGGTGAGAAATCTAGTGTATCTGGTGCAGGAAGAACGGATGCAGGTGTCCATGCATCTGGACAAGTCGCACATGTAGACTTTAATCAAGATCGCGACGCTGATCAGATTCGAAAAGGTATTAATTTTTATCTTAAGAATGAAAAAATCAGCATTTTAGATGCTGAAAGAGTTCCTGATGACTTTGATGCCAGATTCTCAGCGATAATGAGATACTACAGATATAAAATAGTGAACCGCCAGAGCCCTCTTACATACCACAGTAATACACACGCACATGTAAAGCAAAGCTTAGATATTTCAATAATGCAGCAGGCTGCAGATTATTTTATTGGCAAACATGATTTTACTACTTTTAGATCGGCAGGATGCCAATCCAAGTCGCCAATTAAATCAATTGAAAAAATTTTAATTACTGAACAGAGAGATAAGATCTATGTTGATTTTATAGCTAAATCTTTTTTACATACTCAAGTAAGATCAATCATGGGCTGCATACTCAAAGTTGGCACAGGATCTTGGGATCTATCAATGATTCCTGATATTATTGCCGCGAAGGACAGGGCAAAATGTGCAACACTCGCTCCATCTTGCGGTTTGTATCTTAGAAAGATTGATTACGGCTGCATTTAAAAGTTTACGAGTTAAAATAATTATCAATAAATTCTTGATAAATCTCTGTGAGGAGAAAAAACTCATCTATTCTTATTTTTTCATCTACCTGATGCATTGTCCTACCAACAAGCCCAAACTCGACTACTGGGCAATATTTTGCGATAAAACGACCGTCTGAGGTACCACCGAAAGTGCCTAGTTTGGCTTCAATGTTAGTTTTATTAAATATAGCCTTTTGAAGTAAATCAGATAGTTTCCCACTCCCAGTGAAATAAACATCTGCTAGTGAAATTTTTCTCAGATCAAATGTAATTTCTACTTCATCGAGAACTGATGAGAGCCTCTCCTTAATGAATTCAATCAAAGATATTTCATTCCATAAATCATTGAATCGAACATTGAAAGATACACAAACTAATTCAGGAATGATGTTGTGAGTTGGGTTTTTAACATCGATTGATGTAATCTCAATATTGGTTGGTAGAAAATGCTCAGATCCATCATCTATCTGTCCAGTAATTTTTGTTAACGCCTCTATGGCATGTGTTATAGGATTATTTGCTTTTTCTGGGTATGCAACATGGCCTTGCTTTCCAATAATTTTTAAATCACACGATAAACTACCCCTTCGCCCAATTTTAATATTGTCTCCAATCAACTCCCTATTTGTTGGTTCAGTAACAATACAGTCATTAATTTTTATTCCTTGATCATTAACCCACTTGATGAGGGGTTCGGTACCATTTATTGCAACTCCCTCCTCATCACCAGTTAACAAATAACTTAGCGTGCCTTTGGACTCCATTCTCTCATAGAAATAATTTATTCCAGCGACTATGGATGCAATTACCGCTCCTTTCATATCTTCTACACCACGAGCGTATATGACACCGTCTTCAATATGGCCCGAAAAAGGAGGATGCTTCCAACTATCCAGTTCACCCGGGGGAACAACATCTACATGTCCTGCAAAATTGAGATGCGGACTTCCAGAACCAATAATTGCAAACATATTTTCTACTTCTAGCGTATCAGGAGAGCCAAATTTCACCCTATGGATTTCAAAATTATATTTCCTAAAAAGCTTTTCTAAAAAATCAAGTGACTTTTTAACATCAGGAGTTACACTCTCAATCCTCAGAAAATCTTGTAATATATTTTGCGCTTCGACTTGGTTTATCATTAATATACTTTTTTAAAAATATTTATGGCCTTAATAACTCATTGATCGATGTTTTTGATCTAGTTTTCTCATCGACTCTTTTAACAATGACCGCACAATAGAGTCCCAAACCTTCGTCCTTCATCTTTTCACTAGGTAGGGTTCCAGGAACTACTACAGAATAAGATGGAACTTTACCATAATAAATATCTCCCGTATCTCTATCGACTATCTTCGTTGAGGCCCCAATAAAGACACCCATAGAAATTACTGATCCTTCTTCGACCAACACGCCTTCAGCTATTTCTGATCTGGCCCCAATAAAGCAATTGTCTTCTATTATTACTGGATTAGCTTGAAGTGGCTCAAGTACGCCACCAATACCCACACCTCCGCTAATATGACAATTTTTTCCTATTTGTGCGCACGATCCAATTGTAGACCACGTGTCAATCATTGTCCCTTGATCCACATAGGCGCCTACATTGATAAATGATGGCATAATAACACAATCTTTTGCAACAAAAGCAGATTTTCTGATCACAGCATTTGGAACGTTACGGAATCCTGCCAAGTTGTACTTATCTTCATCCCAATCTGCAGTCTTGCCGGCGACTTTATCGAACCAAGTTGCGTATGGACCATTGAGAGTTGAATTACTTTTTGTCCTGAAACTGAGTAATATGGCTTTCTTAATCCATTGATTAACAACCCAATTTCCATTGATCTTTTCACAGACTCTGTATGTCCCTGAGTCCAATTTTTCAAGAACGTCATCAACGATCTTGCCGACTTCTACAATATTATTAGATGATGAATTATTATCGAAAACATCATTAATTATCTCTTCATAATTATTATTCATTTTTCGTTATTCTCAACCTTTCATATATTTATCGATCAAATTTGAATATATATCCTCATTGGATAACTCACCTAATTTATCCATATCTATATTATAATCAGCAAAATTACCAGTTTCGAGCAATCTTTGCATTGCATCTTTATACGCTTGCATCGCAATAAAATATGCCTTGTGACCTGGCAAACTTACAGAAATACCCAAGTCGGCGAGCTCATTTAGTGATATTTCGGTTGAATTATTACCCAGAACTATTGGTACTTTGTGGTGATTTGATATTTCATAAATGTGATCTCTTGTATTGACATTAACATAGAAAATTGCATCCGCACCTTCTGACTCGTAAGCCTTACCCCTTTCAATCATATCCTGAAAACCAGTGTGTGGGTAACAGCCTGTTCTCGCTATTATGCAAGTACTCATATTTTGTTTCGAATCTACAGCTATTTTTATTTTTTTAGCGGCTTCTTTTATTTCTAAAAAATCGGATATTTTTGAGGCGCCAAATTTAATTGGGAGATCCGTATCTTCTACGGAAATACCAGAAGCCCCTGCATCTTCAAGGTTCTCAACCGTTCGTTTTACATTCAATGCGTTTCCATAGCCATTGTCGGCATCAACGATCAATGGTATACCTGTTTTTTTGGCAATTCTTCTCACAGTATCAGTAAGCTCCGACAATGTTAAAAGCATAAGATCAGGCTCTGATAAATAATCAAGTGATATGATCTTGCCGGGTATAATACCTAATTTAAAACCAACATCACCAGCAAGCCTTGCTGATAATGGATTAAAAATTGTAGCAGGGTTATAGCAATTACCATCATTTAGTAACTCTCTTAACTTTGCGCTTAAATTTTTACTTATCATGAAATTCCTCTGAATATAATTGGTTGAATTTAACTATTTATGTAATATTTATAAGTTTTCAATGTTTACTATCCACTTGAATTTACATATCGTAATTTTTGTTAACTAAAGTGGCTTCCAATCATCTTTTTTTGCCTCCCAACTATCAAAAATTTCTTGCGCCGCTTTTAAAGCATGATTAGTTTTTGGGAATCCTATATATGGCGAACACTGTAAAATAACCTCGATAAGCTCGTCTTTGTTGGCGCCTCTATTTAATGCTCCCCTGACATGTAGCCCTACTTCGTGGGGCAAATCAAGAGCAGCTGCCGCAGCCATAACAATCATTTCCCTTGTTTTTAGATCAAGATTTGGCCTGTCCCAAACCGTACCAAAACAATACTCGTGAATGGCATCTGCATGTGTTGGGCAAATTTTATATAGGTCATCCCAGCGCTCTAAACCTTCCTTACCAAAAGCTTCATCACGAATTTTTTTTCCTTTTTCCCATTTTTGACTCTTCATAATATTACTCCTTGTGTGTTACTATATCTCTAACGGATTTTACCCCATTAATACCTTTTGCATTAAAAACAGCTCTTCCTATTGCTCTAGTTAGAGTATCTGAGGCAGCAGAACAAATAAATGAAAAATTGTAATCTTTCTTATGATAATTTCTCTTACAACTTGAGATTGCAAATATTATATCCCCATCTAAACTTGTTCCAGCAGGCCGAATTGCCCTGCTTAGTCCGGACGCACTCATTTTTGCGAGGTTATATAATTCTAACTTACTCAAATCTAAATTTGTTGCAATAACGGAAATAGTCGTATTTTGTCTATCTTTTGGTTGCTTATCAAGCTTTGTCGTCTCAGTTATATCAGGTTGATATTTATAATATTCAAAATCTCGAACATTTTCTCTTAGATTATTGCCCATCTCACCGTCTAATTCATAAATACTTGAATACAGAAGTCTAGTTCCAGGGACTACAGTAGAGCCGACTGAATTTACAATGGTGATGGCTCCTATAATTATGTCATCACTAATATTTGTGGAGGCGCTACCAAGGCCGCCCTTGTGAGTGCCAGCTATAGCACCAATCCCAGCACCCGAGTTACCAAGTAAAAAGTCTTTACTTGAGTTTAAATATGCGTCATGGGATAGATTTTTATAAACTGAGGAGCTTAGCGCAGAATAATTTTGTTTAGTTATGTCATAAATACCGGCGCATGGCACTATCGGTATGGAAATATCCGTGTCTTTTATTTTGTAACCTCTATTTTCTTGCTTCAAAATATCAACATACTCAGCACCTGATGCTAAGCCAAAAACGGATCCACCGCTTAACGAAATACCATCGATAAACTCGATAGTATTATTTGGCTGTAATAATTCAACTTCACGAGATGCAGGTGCGCTACCAAAAGTAAAGGCTGATGCGCGATAATTATTATTAAGTTTTAAAAATGTGAGTCCCGTATTAAGTTCAACATTTTCTGCATTACCGACTTCTATACCTTCAACATCTGAAATAAGATTATTCTTGCCGGCAGTTATGTTTACTTTTTTTCGCATGTTGTTATCGTGAAATCTAAATTATAATAATTTAATCTTGGTTATTATAAAATAAATATATTTTTTGTTTATGTTTTATATTTATTATTGTATAGATATCTAAATTTATAGTTTGGAGTAAATAAAGTGAAACGTACTTATCAACCAAGCGTACTTGTTAGAAAAAGAAGGCACGGTTTTAGGGCAAGAAAATCAACTAATGGCGGATTGAAAGTACTAAACCGTAGACGTTCAAAAGGAAGAAAACGTCTTTCCGCATAATTCTGTAATAACAGTTGTTTAGAATGGAAGTTTTAAAAAAAAGGAATGAGTTCAAACTTGCTTCAAGTGGCAAAAAATTTGTGACGCCATCATTTATCCTTCTACAGCACAATCTTGAAGATAAAATGCATTCAAACCCAAAAATTGGATATACGGCCTCTAAGAGAATTGGAACATCTGTTCGTAGAAATAAGGCGAAAAGAAGAATGCGATCTGCTATCGCTGATGTTTTCATCGACTATGCAAAGCCAGATACAAATTATGTGATGATAGCACGAAAGGCTATTTTGGATTACCCCTTTGAGACACTAAAAAGTGACTTGGAAAATTTATGTAAAAAGATCTGATAATTTAATGAATGAACAAAGAAATTTTATATTAGCAATTGGTTTATCAATATTAGTATTATTAATATGGCAATATTTTATTGGAAGTAGCCAAATCGATGAGAGAACATCAAGGCAAATAGACGGTGAAATTAACCTTCAGGAAAGCCAAGATCTATCTAATATACCACTCCCTGATAGCAATGTTGAAAGTGAAGATAAAATTGCTCTTGCAACAGCTTCGTCAAACTCGGTTTCGGAAGCAGACCTATACGTCGAACGTATAAAAATTAATACACAAAAACTTGAGGGATCAATCTCACTGCTTGGGGCCAAATTAGATGATGTTCGTCTAAAAAAATACAGAGATACAATTGACGCAGATAGCAAATTAGTTCAGTTATTAAAACCTTACACATCAGAGAACCCCTATTATGCCCACCAAGGCTGGGTCGGCGACACTAAATCACGAGCAAAGCTACCGAATAATGAAACAGTTTGGAAATTAGTCTCTGGCAATGAATTAAGTATTGACTCGCCAGTAATGCTTCAGTGGGATAATAATGAGGGTCTTATTTTTTCTAAGGAATTTAGTATAGATGATAACTATATGTTCACTATCACACAAACAGTAAAAAATAACTCAAATTCCTATGAAATCTTATACCCATATTCTCTTGTATCAAGAAAAGGTCTTCCTGAGGATTATACGAATTTCTTTGTGCTTCACGAGGGCTACATTGGTGTACTAGGAAGCGAAGGAGAGAAAAAAGCTGATTACGCAGATATAGCTGAGCAGACTGAGTCATTTGATAATATTACCACCGGCTGGCTTGGTTTTACTGATAAAAACTGGGCAACGGTAATTGTTCCTCCCCAAGATATAAATTATCAGGGTCGATACACATCCAAGGGTAACGGTTCTACCTATCAAGTTGACTATTTAGGCTCAGCTCAAAAGGTAAATGCAGGTGGTTCCACAACAGTAACCTCACATGTCTTCTCGGGTGCAAAAGAAGTAAAAATCTTAGATCAATATGAAGAGGAATATTCACTTGAAAAATTCGACTTATTGGTTGACTGGGGCTGGTTCTATTTCCTAACAAAACCATTATTTTATGTCCTCCAATGGCTCTATGGAATACTTGGAAACTATGGCCTCTCAATTTTAGGGGTGACAGTACTCATCAAGATTGTATTTTTCCCACTCGCAAACAAGGCTTATGTCTCTATGAGTGCAATGAAAAAACTACAGCCTGAGATGCTAAAAATTAGAGAAAATTACAAGGATGACCGCGCAAAACAGCAACAAGCAATTATTGCACTATATAAAAAAGATAAGGTTAATCCACTGTCTGGCTGTATACCAATTTTGATACAAGTCCCAGTATTCTTTGCACTTTACAAAGTACTCTTGTGCACAATGGAAATGAGACATCAACCTTTTTACGGTTGGATAGCAGACCTATCAGCAAAAGATCCGACCACTCTATTTAATTTATTTGGTATAATTCCATGGTATCCACCATCATTTCTAGTAATTGGTATATGGCCCATTATTATGGGTCTCACCATGTTTATTCAAATGAGATTGAACCCAGCCCCTCCGGATCCTATCCAGCAAAAAATATTTGCGTGGATGCCTGTCGCCCTAACTTTTTTATTTGCACAGTTTTCAGCTGGTCTAGTTATTTATTGGGCTTGGAACAATACATTATCCTCACTACAACAATATATCATAATGAAACGAATGGGCGTAGAGGTTGAACTTTGGTCAAACATAAAAAATACCTTCAAGAAGAAACCAGAAAAGAGCTAGGTTTTATCGATTACTCAGATTTCACCGAGGATGAGTTCGCAGAAGCACGATTAGCCTTTGCTGCAGATAGTAAATTCTGTTTATCTGTTGTCGCGAATGATGGGTTCCCCACTCATAAAAAAAAAGAAATTGCCTTTGCTGGAAGATCAAATGTCGGAAAGTCAAGCCTAATAAATTCAGTTACAAATGTGTCTGGCCTTGCAAGAGTTTCCAACACGCCGGGCAGGACTCAAATGATTAATTTTTTTTCACAAGGAGAAACATTCTTTATCGTTGATCTTCCGGGGTTTGGCTATGCAAAGGCAAGTAAAGAGTCAATAAAACAATGGAGTCAGCTCACAAAGGACTACTTACTTGGAAGAAAGGAATTAGAAACAGTTTTTTTCCTTATCGACTCGAGGCATGGCATTAAGGAAATTGATGAGAATATTATGGAGATACTTGATAAGTCGGCGGTATCTTATCAGATTATTCTTACTAAATTTGATAAAATTAAAAAAAATGAGATTGAAAATCTATTACTTAGGACGAATGAGAAAATTAGTAGAAGGCCGGCTGCTAGACCAGGAATCCTTGCAACCTCAAGTAAAGATAAGTTTGGCATTGATCTACTGAAATGTCTAATATATAGAATAATTAAATACTGATAGGTAAGGTTGATGGAAAAAATTCACTCTTCGATAAGGGCAAAAATTTTAGCCGAAGCACTACCATACATGCAAATGTATGATAGTAAATATGTGGTTGTGAAGTATGGTGGTCATGCAATGGTGAATGATAATTTAGCTGATATCTTCGCTCAAAACATCGTCATGTTACAACAAGCAGGAATGAAACCTGTCGTTGTCCATGGTGGAGGCCCTCAAATTGGAGAAACTTTAAAAGCGCAAGGCGTAGAAAGTAAGTTCCACAATGGCTTGAGAATTACAGATCGAGATACAATAAAAGTTGTTGAGCGAGTATTATATGAAATAATCAATACTGATATTGTAAAGAAAATTAAAAAGCATGGAGGCAAGTCAATAAGCCTGTCAGGAAATAAAGATTCTATAATTTTTGCAAAGAAATTGACAAATATTTATAAAACTGACTCAAATATTGAAAAAATAATGGATCTTGGTTTTGTGGGTGAGCCAAAAAAGATTGACCCTTCAACGATTATTAATGAATGTAGAAAAGGTTCTATACCCGTAATAACACCACTCGGTAAGGATAATGATGGTACCACGTTTAATATAAATGCCGATACAGCAGCAGGCGCAATTGCAAGCGCCCTCAAGGCAAGTAGATTATTGATGCTGACAGATATTGCGGGTGTTATTGATAAAAATAAAAAACTTATTTTGGAGCTCAAAGTCGAAAAAGCAGAAAAACTTATTTCAGATGGTGTAATAGTGGGAGGTATGATACCTAAAATCAAAACTTGTATTGATGCTATAGAAAATGGAGTAGACAAAGCAGTTATTCTGGATGGACGTGTAGAAAATGCTATAATACTTGAATTGTTTACTGAAGAGGGAATTGGCACACTCATAAATTGATGACAATTCAATAAAGGGAGATTTAATGACAGTAAAAAAAACAGGTAACATATATCCAAATATATTCAGGTTCAATCTTGGTAACTTTGAAATAACAACCATATTGGATGGTCTGGTTCAAAGAGATGGACCATATCCAATTTTTGGTCAAAATAAAGATGAGGAAGATATTCATAAATTATGTCGGGAAAACTTTCTGCCCGAAAGGAAATTTGAACATGGCTTTACACCCCTGATTATAAATACAGGTAACGAAATTATACTTTTTGATACAGGCAATGGTAAGCTTAACGAGGATCATGGGAAACTAATCGATCTTATTCAATATTCTGGATACAGACATGAGGATATAAGCAAAATTGTGATTACACATTGCCATCCCGATCACATTGGTGGGCTGATGCATATGGAGGATGGCTATTTTGAAAACGCCTCGATAATTATTGGTGAGGTTGAATATGAGTCATGGAAAACAGGTAAAAATATTCCTGAACAACGAAAAGCAAATAGGGAATTATTTGAAAAGATTTGCATGCCGTTATCTGACAGGATGGAGTTTATTAGCCCGGAGCAAGATGTAGTAACAGGCATCACCGCGGTAAATGGTTTTGGCCACTCCCCAGGTCACATGTGCTATAGCATTGAGAGTGATAACAAAAATCTTTTTTTTGCTGCCGATATTACAAACCATTTTGTTGTTTCAATGCAGGTACCAGATTGGCACGTCATGTTTGATGACAATAAAGAAATGGCAGTTGAGAGTCGCAAAAGAATCCTCAGTATGCTTGCCAATAGCAAGATACCTATGATTGGATACCATATGCCATTTCCAGCAATCGGATTCGTTGAAAAGAATAATAAATCAGGCTACAATTGGGTACCTGTTTCTTATCAACTCAGTTTTTAAGTTTTAATGAGAAAAATTTAACTTTTGACTTTAAATTTCTTATACGCCTGTTTTGCGTGATGCTCACAGTATGGCATTCCTGACAATGGCTGGTGCCCACAAAAATGAAAATCCTCCATTCCGGGATCGCCCTGTGGCCATTTACAGTGATTCTCAGTAAGATTTAATATTGTAACCGCAAACTGATCAGAACTCTGATCCAAGCTATGAATGTTTGACTGCAGCATTTCATGATTTTTGGTATATTCAATTTCATCTATTGATGTTTCCTTAAAAGCGAGATTACCAGAGTAGCTTACAGATAATATACTCCCGTCTAATTGACCCACAGCAATATTTTTTCTTTGTGGTCTCGCACGCGGCTCTAACCCTAAGCGGTGAACTTTTCCAATTACGGCATTTCGAGTAACATCCCCTAGTCGCTTCGCAATCTGACTTGCACTAAGGCCTTCCGTCCAAAGTTTTTTTAACTGCTCTACTCTTTCTTCCGTCCAAGCCATAGCATCACCTCAACTTTTTAATAAATTAAATGAAATCAATATATTGTTATAAATACGCTTATTGATAGTACTACATTTATGAAAAAACTGAATCTTTTAGTGTTGTTTTCAACAGAGATAAGTAATATGTTGTACAAGATTATGTTATAAAAAAATTGGTATTGATTATCATGCAAAAAGATATTGGCATTGTTAACTGGCTGGGTCTCTACACGCAAATACAGCGAGAAATCATGCGTTTTCTGAAAGTCTGGCAACAAACCTTATTTGGACCATTAATGACTGCTTTACTTTTTCTTTTTGTTTTTTCGGTCGCCATAGGTAAGGCAAGGCCTGAAATATTTGGCATGCCTTTTTCACACTTTTTAGCCCCTGGTATAATAATGATGATGATATTACAAAATGCTTTTGCAAATACATCATCGTCAATCGTGAGCGGGAAGATACACGGAAATATTGCGGATCTTCTCTTAAGCCCACTAAATGCGGTGGAACTAACAACAGGATACATAATTGGAGGATTAACAAGGGGATGCATGATTGCATTTATTGGCTTTACGATTATTTCTCTATTCTTAGAAATACCGTTCCACAATATATACGCCATATTTTACTTCTCAATTATGGGGTCACTTTTCATGAGCCTAATTGGAATTATTGGCGGATTGTGGGCAGAAAAATTTGATCACATGGGCGCAGTTACAAATTTTATTATTACGCCTATGACATTTTTATCGGGCACATTCTACTCTATAAAGGATTTACCACTCCAAATCTATGGCATAGCTCAATATAATCCATTTTTCCAAGCGATAGATGGTTTTCGATATGGGATTACTGGATATGCCGATGGTAATTTACTAAATAGCGGACTCAGTTTGTTAATATTAAATATTTTATTGTATGCGCTTAGCTGCCACCTATTTAAAATTGGCTACAAGCTTAAATCCTAGATATAATTGAATGTAATTGACTAAAATTTTTTTCTGATTAAAATAGCCTCTTTTAAATTCAAAATCGTATTATAAGTGATGAATTCTGTAGCTAACAACTATAACAGAAAAAAAATAGTTTTTTCTCATGGCAAAGGCATCTATCTGTTTACCAATGATGGGGAGAGATATATTGATCTTGCGGCGGGAATTGCAGTAAATCTGCTCGGCCATTCTAATAAAGATCTTATAAATGCTCTAAATGTACAATCGAAAAAACTTTGGCATGTATCAAACTTATATGAAATAGACGAACAAGTAACTCTTGCCAGTAAACTAACAGATTGTTCATTTGCAAATAAAGTTTTTTTCTGCAATTCAGGAGCAGAAGCGGTTGAGTGTACTATCAAGGCTGCTAGAAGATATCACTTTTCAAAAGGTAAACCTGAAAAAACTGATATAATAACGTTTAAAGGTTCTTTTCATGGTCGAACACTTGGTACAATTGCAGCTGCAAGTAATTCCAGTCATCTTGAAGGCTTTGGTGAACCGTTAAGAGGATTTATAAGTATTGAACGAAATAATATTGATCAATTAAAAAAAGTATGCAACGAGAAAACAGCTGCAATCCTAATTGAGCCTGTACAAGGCGAAGGTGGAATAAATGTTTTTGACAAAGAATTTATTGACGGTCTTCAAGCTATTGCAAAAGAAATGGATTTACTTATTCTGTTTGACGAGGTCCAATGTGGTGTAGGTAGGACAGGAAAAATATTTGCATATCAGTGGTTTGATATTAAACCCGATGTCATGGCATTAGCGAAAGGCCTTGGTGGTGGTTTTCCGATTGGCGCTTGCCTAATGAGAGATGATGTCGCAGAAGCTCTTATTCCAGGGACGCATGGATCAACCTTTGGCGGGAACCCGTTGGCAATGGCTGTGGGTAATTGTGTTATGGATATTGTAAATAATGTTGATTTTCTATCAAACGTTGAAAAAAAAGGTTTTTTCTTCATAAATCAACTTAATAATCTTTGTGAAAAATATCCAAATATTATTACTGAAATTAGAGGACTTGGTCTTATGATCGGAATAAAGTGCACTGTGGCGAATAATTTATTAGCAAATAAACTTTATGAAAATGGTATCCTCACCGTAAATGCAGCAGATAATGTAATTAGGATATTACCGCCACTCAACATAACAATGCCTGAAATCAAGAAGGTGATCTCCTTATTTGAAAAGTCAATTAAAGAAATTATATAATGGGATATTTATCAAAAAATTTTATAAACCTACACGAATTAGAAAAAGTCGATCTTATCGAAATACTGTCAACAGCCGAGCAGATGAAAGCTGATAGAAATTCTGATAGGGATTTATTGGATAGCAAATCATTTATACTCTTATTTGATAAGCCATCAACAAGAACTAGAATTTCATTTGAACTTGCAATATCCCAGCTTGGTGGTTCGTGCATTTATCTAGATATGAAGACTACACAACTTGGAAGAGGTGAGACTATCAAAGATACTGCTAAAGTATTATCTAGATATGTAGATGGTATAATAATCAGGAATGCAAATCATCAAGATTTGATTGAATTCTCCAACCACTCAACCATATCAATCATAAATGCCCTTACCAATGAAAGTCACCCTTGTCAAATAATGGCAGATTTAATGACATTAAAAGAGCGCTTCGGGACAATTGATGACCTTAATGTTGCATGGATTGGAGATGGTAATAATGTCGCAAATACATGGATTCAGGCTAGTACAATATTTGATTTTAATTTAAATATGG
This sequence comes from uncultured Rhodobiaceae bacterium, assembly GCA_913030915.1. Taxonomy (GTDB): domain Bacteria; phylum Pseudomonadota; class Alphaproteobacteria; order Rhizobiales; family TMED25; genus TMED25. The sequence continues at coordinate 7,953 of CAJWEW010000017.1, read as the reverse complement.
CTATACCAAGAGAATATGTGCCCAAGAAAGCTATTTTAGATATCGCTAAAAAGAACCCAAAAATTAATATATCCCAAAATATTGATGATGCTATTCAGGATGCAAATTGCGTTGTAACCGATACATGGCTATCTATGAATGATGATGAAAATGAAAGATCAAAAAAAATTCAGATTCTAAATGAATATCAGGTCAATAGTGACTTATTTTCAAAAGCACCAATTGATGCAATTTTTATGCACTGTTTACCGGCACACAGAGGGCAAGAGGTTACTGATACAGTAATTGACTGCGACAGGTCTTATGTCTACCAACAAGCTGAAAATAGATTACACGTACAAAAAGCTATTCTTAAATATTGCACAATAAACTAGTCTAAAATACCTACCATCAAATCCATCATAAAACTTATACCATCTTTAATATCATCAATTTTAATAAATTCGTCAGACGTGTGAGCTTGCTCTATTTTACCAGGTCCACAGACAATTGTTGGCCAGCCAATTTGAGAAAAATATCCAGCATCTGTACCGTAAGAGACGCCCGACTTATGCTTTGAGTCCTTCTTGGTAAGTAAATTTAATATTTCAGGAAAGCTCTTTTGATTTAGCGGCAAAATGTTTGATGTATTTCTGTTTGAGATGTGGGCATTGATGTGTTTTTTTTTCATCTTTGATTCGATTGATGGCACTATGCTCTCAAATAAATCACAAAGCAGATCTTGGAAATTTGCAGAAGGCAAACATCTAATATTCCAAATAACCTTAGCATAATCAGGAATTATGTTATGCGCCATGCCCCCATCGATGTACCCCACATTTAGCGACGAATAAGGTGGTTCAAAATTACTATCTACAACGCTCTGAATTAGCTGCTGCTCAATTTTTCTCAATTCATTAATGAATTCATTCGCAAAATAAATCGCGTTACATCCCAAATCTGGATAGCATGAATGTGCTTTTTTCCCGAAAAATTCAGTCTCAAAAGTATGACAACTTTTGTGCTGATTAATAATTTTGAGATCTGTTGGTTCACCGACAATAACTAATTTTGGAGCACATATGTTATTTTTCATAATATCAATTAGTGGCCCTACCCCAAGACAACCAATCTCTTCATCATAGCTTAAGGCAACATGTACAGGCTTATCAAATGATTTCGACATTAACCAAGGGGTTAGGGCAAGAACGAGAGATATAAACCCTTTCATGTCTGAAGTGCCTCGTCCATAGTACTTATTATCATTAATATTTAGTTCATACGGGTTATATGTCCATTGGTCTTTATCAACAGGTACAGTATCTGTGTGCGCAGAAAGAACTAATCCTGGCAGTTTCCTATCGCCTATTGTGTAATAAATCGATGCTTTGGATTTATTATCGTTATAGACCTTTGAGGTTTCAATTTTATGTAATGATAAGTAATCACAAATATAATCAACTAATTCTAAATTGCTTTTATTGCTTGTTGTATCAAAAGAGATTAATTTTTCTAATATAATTGCCTGTGAACTTAATATCTGCTCTTTATCCCAATTCTTTTCTATTTTATTGCCTCCAAAAATAAGATGTGAATAAGACCATCACAGTGAATATTTCTAGCCTACCCAAAAGCATGGCTATCGATAGCAGCCACTTTGATGGAGGTCCCATAGATGCATATGTTTCTGTTGGTCCAATAAACTGACCTAAACCCGGACCAACATTTGCAAGGGCGCTCGCTGAGGCTGAAAAGGCTGTGATAAGATCAGAGCCAAGGATCGTCAGAAGCAGACCAAAAATTATAAATGAGGCAATAAATAATAGAAAAAATGAGGTGACGGCTCTGTTTACACTGTCTGGAATCTCTCTCCCGTTATACATTGGAATAAAAACCGCGTCCGGGAAGGCGACTTTTTTTGTTTGTACAACAACTTGTTTGACCAAAATTTGAAATCTAAAAATCTTCAAACCGCATGATGTAGATCCAGCACAGCCACCCATCAACATCAAAAAGAAAAACATAGATATAATGAATGGGCCCCATAACATGTAATCGGCTGAAACGTAGCCAGTTCCTGTTAAAATTGATGTTATATTAAATGCAGCCTGTCTTAATGCATCCTGGGCAGTTATCTCTAGAAAGGACCCAATATAAAAAGAACATAACAAAATAGATGTAAGTAAAATGCACATAAATGTAATAACTTGGCTATCAAAAAATAAACTAGATGCTTTACCTCTAACAAACTGTAGATACAAAACAAATGGCAGACTGCCAATTATCATAAAAATTACGCATATATACTCTAATTTTGCACTATCAAAAAATGCAAAAGAGTCAGTATGGGTTGAGTAGCCTCCGGTTGATATGGTTGTGAATGAGTGGGCAACGGAGTCAAACAGTCTCATACCACCAATATTATATGAAAGTGCACAAAGCACTGTAATGATGAGATATATTATGATTAACGAACCTGCTATTTGTATGGCACGTGGTAGTATTTTTTCTGCATTATCTGAAGAGTCAAGACGAAATAATTGCATACCCCCAACCTGTAGCATTGGTAATACAGCAACTGCCATTACAACAATCCCTATTCCACCTAACCATTGTAAAAGAGCTCTCCAAATTAAAATCCCCTTTGACTGGAGTTCTAGGTCTGTAATAACCGTGGCACCTGTTGTTGTTATTCCGGACATTGACTCAAAAAATGCATCTGTCATATTTAGCCCAGAATCTGAGATATATAGGGGAATTGCTGAAAATATTGCAATTAGAAACCATGAGAGTGAGATTAAAAGAAAAGCCTCTCGTAATCCCAATAATTGGTTTTTTCCCCATACCGATAATATTAAAATAAGCCCAGTCATTGCTGTTATTAATGATGACAATATAAACACCCTATAGTTTTCATGCTGATATATGAGATCAATTAAGGCAGGAAATAGCATAAATACTCCTAATATTATTAGGAATATACCTATTATTTTTATGATTGGGTAAAATCTCATTGTTATTATGGTTAGGTTTACAGCTCTGTAAATATATGCTGCTGATATTCTATGGAATTTAACAAACTCATCTCATAATCTTTCGACTCAACTGTAGTATCAATATTAACACCATATGACAATGATGGAAGCGCTAATGTGTCGTAACTATCTTCTATTAGATATGCATCATCCAAAATAACTGTTTCGTTTGCATTTTCCAAACCTCTGGTGATTTGAAGCTTATCATTTACAGAAATCAACCTATCGGAAAATACTAGATATGCAAAACACGTCATATCTCTATGAAGTATATTTCGATCACAAGGCTTATTCAAATCCGATGTATATGTATTATTCTGTTTTGATTTTTTATAAATATTGGTTTCGCTCATTGTTTATAATGCCTGTCTTATATGATTGATTTATCAATATCGAACATAATGTCATCAATATCTTCAAGACCAAGAGACATCCTTAATGTACATTCAGTAATTCCCAAATTCATGCATTCAGTATCTGATAAATTACGATGCGTTGTGGTTTTTGGGTGAGTTATTAGAGTTTTAGCATCACCAAGGTTATTGGATATCTTTATGAGGTCAAGTTTATTAAGGAAATCAAAAGCTTCCTTTTTACCGCCATCAACTTTGAATGTAACGATAGGACCGCCCCCGATCATTTGTTTTTGAGCAATGCTATATTCTGGATGGGATTTATGGCCCGGATAAATGACCTCTTTGATACCACCTAGATCAAGCAAATGATCTGCAATTTTTCTTGCACTTTCAATTTGCCTATCAGTTCTTAATGAGAGCGTTTCCAGACCTTTCATCATTATCCAAGCATTAAACGGGCTCAATGCTGGCCCAGTATGTTTTAGATAGTCATGTAATTTATTTTCAATAAATTCAGCATCACCTAAAATCACACCCCCCAAACATCTACCTTGTCCGTCAATATGCTTTGTAGCAGAATAAATTACGATATCAGCTCCAAATTCCATTGGCCTCTGCCTTAGAGGCGTCGCAAAGACATTATCGATAATTACTTTGATATTATTTGCTTTTGCAATCTGCGATAATTTCTCCATATCAATTATTTCAAGCATTGGGTTTGTAGGAGTTTCAAAGAAAAATACCTTTGTATTTTTCTTTATTGATTTCTCCCACTCTTCAATTTTATTGGCCCTCACAATTGTTACCTCTATCCCATAATTTGGAAGGATATCTTTCAAAATTGATAAACATGAACCAAATAATGCATCGGCCGCAATAATATGATCTCCCGACTGAATATTTGTGAAGAGTGCCCAAAACACAGCAGCCATTCCCGATGATGTTAGTCGAGCGGCTTCAGCGCCTTCCATTTCACATAATTTCTTTTCAAGCATTGTAAGATTTGGGTTTGAATATCTACTATAAATGTACCCATCTAATTCACCCTTGAATCTTGCCTCAGCTTCCTCAGCAGAATTATATACATATCCAGAAGTCAGATATATGGCCTCAGAAGTTTCGTTATTTTGTGACCGCTGAGACCCAGAATGGATAAGCTTTGTCTGTATATTATGTTTGTCTTTTGATTTATTTTTCGACATTTCTACCTCAGCTGATAATACTGAGTTTTCGTTTGTTATATTTATAGTACTCTTTTTGTAAATATTAAACTTGCTAATCAAATGCATGAGTTTAACAAATAGATTGAATCTTGTTTAATTCCTACATAATTGACTATTTATATAATCATTTTTATGTATAATAAAATAAAAAAAATGAACCTACTGAGCGAAAATATACAGCAAACTCATCCCGAAGAAAACAAAAATCTAAATTTGACGGGTGCTAGTGGTATTTTGCCTGATAGCCTGATCAGGAAACTTCTAGCAAGAAAAAAAATACAGTCTTTGGACGTAATTACCGACCAACAAATCCAGCCCGCAAGTCTCGACTTGCGCCTCGGTAAAAAAGCATATCGTATTAGAGCAAGTTTTATCCCAAGCGAGAATAAGAAAGTTTTAGAATGCGCAATGGATCTCATTGACCATGAATTCAGTATTGAAGAAGGAGCAGTTCTTGAGCGGGACTGCGTTTATCTTGTCGAGCTTAAAGAGTTCCTCGAGCTTCCTGAAAGTATATGGGCAATTGCTAACCCAAAGAGCTCAACGGGTAGGTTAGATGTCTTTACACGAGTGATTGCTGACTATACTCAGTCATTTGACAAAATTCCGATTGGATACACAGGGGCACTATATGCAGAAATATCCCCACATAAATATTCTATTATGATACACGAAAATTCACGTCTCAGCCAATTGCGATTTATAAGAAAAAGTTCAACACAATCTGAACAACAAAGGTCAATAATCTCAGACCGAGAACTTAAAAGATTACATAGTAAGCTCTCAAAAATATCGGGTGGTTTCGGACTTGTGAATGGTGAAGCTAGAATCGCAGACGGACTGCAATTAGGCGTATCTTTAAGCTCACAAAATGGGTTGATTGGTTTTAAAGCAAAGCACTATACCGCTCCCATCGATGTAGACAAAATTGGTCATTACAAAGCAAGCGAATATTGGGATCCAATCCATGAAACAGAAAAAAAAAGATTGGTTTTGGACCCAAATGAATTTTATATCCTTGCGTCAAGTGAATTCGTCAGAATACCTCGAGAATATGCAGCTGAAATGGTTCCCATAGACCCAACGATGGGCGAATTGCGAGTTCATTATGCAGGTTTTTTTGACCCCGGCTTTGGAGATACGAATGATTTATCAAAAGCCAGTAAGGGAGTGCTTGAGGTAAGAAGCTTAGACGTGCCATTCTACATAGAAGATAAGCAAATTATAGCAAGACTGAAGTATGAAAAACTTGCAGAAATACCTTCAAAACTATATGGTGTGGACATTGGCTCCACATATCAATCACAAGGTCTAAAACTTTCAAAGCACTTTATAGATTAAACAGTATTATTTAAACAATGCACCAACATGGATCACTTTGAGAATATAAAAGCATGGCCTTTTGTAGAGGCTAAAAAATTATTGGAGAAAATTAATAAGATAGAGGACCACAAACCTGTTGTATTTGAAACAGGGTATGGTCCGTCAGGGCTTCCTCACATTGGAACATTTGGTGAAGTAGCCAGAACTATCATGGTAAAAAACGCATTTGAGGAAATTACTAATAACTCAAAAAAAACGAAACTAATTTGTTTTTCAGACGACATGGATGCTCTGAGGAAAGTTCCTGATAACATCCCAAACCAAGATAAAATCTCTGAGCATTTAGGAAAACCTTTAACAGAGGTACCCGATCCCTTTGGGGAGTATGCAAGTTTCGGTGAACATAATAACAATAAATTAAAGAGTTTTCTTGATCAATTCAAGTTTGAGTATGAGTTCATTAGTTCAACAGACTATTACAAAAATGGTTTTTTCAACGAGACTCTAGAAGATGTATTGAAGAACCATGAAAAAATTATTGATATTGTAAAGCCAATTCTTGGAAGTGAAAGGCGCAAGACGTACAGCCCCTTCCTTCCAATTTGCCCAGATACTGGTCAAGTGTTTCAAGTAAAAATAGATGAAATAAATCAGAGTTCTAAAAGAATATTATATACCAACCCTCTAACAAATAAATTGACTGAAACAGAAATTCAGGATGGAAAAGTGAAGCTTCAATGGAGAGCCGATTGGGCTATGAGATGGAGAGCACTAAATATTCACTATGAAATGTCCGGAAAAGACTTGATTGACTCCGTTAAGCTGAGTGGGCAAATATGCAGGGTCATAAATGGCGTTCCACCAGAAGGATTTAACTATGAGTTGTTTCTCGATGAAAATGGAGAAAAGATATCCAAGTCCCGAGGAAATGGCCTATCAATTGATGAGTGGCTTCAATACGGCTCTCAAGAGAGTTTATCTTTATTTATGTATCAGTCACCAAGAAAAGCAAAAAGATTATATTTTGATGTTATACCCAAAAATATGGATGAGTATGCATCCCACATGAAAAATTATGCAAAAATAATAAACAACTCTGGTCAATCAATTTATGATAATCCAGTTTGGCATATCCATAGTGGGAAACCTCCAAAGAAATTTCCTGAGATACAATATTCACTGCTGCTGAACCTTGTAAGTGCTTCAAACTCCGAAAGTAAAGAAATACTCTGGGGATTTCTGAGTAGTTATTATGACAGCGCTACTCTAAATGAAAATAGGGATGCTATTGACAATATGATAGGATTTGCAATTAATTACTTTAATCAATTCGTTAAACCTAAAAAACAATATAGGAAAGCAAATCAGAACGAAGAGGCCGCACTTCGTGAACTATCAGAAGCATTAAATAATTTCGTGGATGTTACAGATCCTGAAATAATACAATCAGAAATATACCGAATAGGAAAAGAGCATCAATTTGAACCATTGCGAGACTGGTTTTGCTCAATTTATGAGGTTCTTCTTGGCCAAAAAGACGGGCCACGCTTTGGATCGTTTATTTTGATCTATGGGGTGGAGAATACTCAAAAATTAATAATAGACGCACTAGCTGGGAACTTTGTTGGTAGTAAATGAGCTTTTATAAAAAAATTAGAAATGTTGCTTTTTTAATTGAACCAGAAAAGGCACATAAATTAGCAATTTCTGCTCTCAAAACAGGACTACATGTACCATCGAATAATAATTCTGAATTATTAAAACAGGAAGTATTTGGTTTAAAATTTAATAATCCAATTGGTCTAGCGGCAGGCTTTGATAAAAACGCTGAAGTACCAAATGAGATAATTTTATCAGGCTTTGGTTTCACTGAAGTTGGAACTGTCACACCATTAGGCCAGAAAGGAAATGAGCCCCCGAGAGTTTTTCGCCTACCAGAAGATGATGCCTTAATAAATAGACTTGGCTTCAATAATGATGGGATGCAAATTATTTATGATAGACTCAGTAAGACTACAAAAAAAGGTATAGTTGGAA
>CAJWEW010000016.1 GCA_913030915.1 uncultured Rhodobiaceae bacterium | reverse complement strand
TACCTCATTTCAGGCAGTAATTTTAGGGGATGAAATTTTAAAATTATTGATAGGTATATTGGTAGTGATTTTTGCTTTGGATAATCTCTTCAGGCAGGCTTGGTCATTTGATATTAAAAATGATAGATTGTGGCAACTGGGTATGGGCTGTACGGCGGGTATAGTTGGTGGCCTGACTTCAATTTGGGGTGTGCCAATAATAATCTATTTGATATTAAGGAAAGCATCACCACAAGAATTTGTTGACACAACAGGATTTTTATTTTTGATTGCCGTCATTCCAGCAACAATTGGGTATTATTATACTGGTGTATTTTTGTTAGAGATGGTTCCAATTGCAATCTTTTGTGCATTATTTGCCGTTATCGGAATGCGATTAGGTAGATTTGTTCGTCTAAAAATTAATGCAGAGACCTTCAAAAAGGTACTTCTATGTCTTTTCTTTATAATCGGTGTGCGGCTAATAAGTTCATTTTTTGGTATAATGTAAATTTTTGATAATGATAATTACAATTGAAGATTATATCTCTTGGCGAAAATCTACTAAATGTATAATGCTAAAATATATTGCGGGTGACACAGCAGTGTTATCAATATCCAAGAATGGAGTTGATGCCCATGCAATGTATATTAATTCAGTATTGACAGAATATACAATTGACCCTGGCTATTGGTTTACATTAGAAACATTAGGCTATAAAACTGAGATTGAAGAAAATATTAATGCAGGGAGTATAACAATAGCTCCTGAGGATTGGAGACCAACGCCATTTCGATCTTAGAAGTATCTACTTTTTGACTTCATATTCAAAATTCTGGGTATCAGAATTTATGCTGATTAGTTTTGCGCCATTTCTAATATGGTAGTGAGTTGCCATGGGTGTTAATGGAGAGAGTGTTACCACTTGCTTGATATTTTCCATATTTTTTTGGGTATGCTCTAATAATTTACGCATTATTTCCTTGCCTGCTCCTCTTTTCCGAGACCATACGGTGTAGGCTATTAGGATTGAAGTGCTTTGTTCAAGATGAGAATTTTTACTCATTAACTCTAATTCTTTTTCAGTATGTGGGATTTCATCGGTAAAAGCTACGCACACAATACCTTCGATATTATTATCATATTCTAATCCATAGATTTGCCTACCATAGCTAGTTCTAAAATCTAAGTTTAAGTGAGGACGAACCGGATCTTCGGTAACATTGATCTCTTCGAGAAGAACTAATTCTGACCCCTTGACCCACTTAAAAAAATTGTCAACCTTATTTTTAAATGCTTTCATTTTATTCCTATTTTCTGGCGCGCCGGGGAGGATTCGAACCCCCGACCCCCTGATTCGTAGTCAGATACTCTATCCAGCTGAGCTACCGGCGCAATTCGCAATACGTAATACATATATACCCTTTATTTTAATATCACAAGACATCTGATTTGCAATTTGAGTTCGTTGAGTTCATAAAATTTTATTACCAAATTGAATAAATATTCTATATTTTAAGTACAGATGTATTAATTATTTGATGAATGAGAAGTATATGAGTAAGAATTGTCGCAGAGTAGTTACTGGTTTTGATGAGACTGGTGAGTCTGTTATAGTCTCAGATGAGTTTGTAACAAATAAAATGGAAAAAAATACAAGGCCGGGTGTTAGTCTGACCAACTTATGGCATACGTCAGAGTTTCCAATCGAAATGAGGGGTGATATTGACAAGGTTGATGATGAATTTATTATGTTTCCCCAGCCGAATGAGACTATATGTCGAATTTCATCTTTTGAGCCTGATAAAAAATATCAGAATGTTGCTTATGATAGTGCTTCCTACTTTTCTGATTTAGATGCTGGAGATACACACATAAAGTCAAAAAGACATCCGTTTATGCATAAATCAAAAACAGTTGATTATGCGATAATTCTCGAAGGTGAGATAACTTTGCTGCTTGATAATGAGGAGGTAACCTTACACGAAGGAGATATTGTTATACAAAGGGGCACGAACCATGCCTGGGTTAATAATAGCGACAGTTTATGCCGTGTTTGCTTCATCCTTATGGGGGCAAATCAATAAAAATAGAGAGCAGCTCATATATTTTGAATTATGCTTTAAATAAATAATTCGTGAGCAACTGTAATCTTTGATCTAATGTCCTACTAAACTTATAGTTCTAGTCTGTTTCCATCATAATTATAAAAATGACCTGAATCGGCCATATCTATTTTTTGTATAAATTTGTATAGTGAACTTGCACTTTCTTGTGTTGAAAGTGTTGCAAAGTTACCACCCATTTCAGTTCTAACCCAGCCAGGATGCACAGAGACAATAGGTATCTCAATAGGTCTTAATTCATTTGAAAAGGTAGTCATTATATTATTAATTGCCGCTTTTGAAGCCCTATAAAAATAAGACTCGCTTCCAGAATGTTTTTGGCTTCCCATATGAGAGGATATTATTATTATCTTAGGGTTTTTACTTTGTTTTATTTGATCTAAAAATGCTCGAATTGTGAAAAAAGGTCCAGCAACATTCGTCATCAGAACATCGGATATAATACTGTACTTGTTGTTTTCATCCATCATACCACCTCTTGCGCCCATAATACCGGCGTTACACACCAAAACATCAAGGTTTTTAATTTTCTTTGAAGCGCCAATCAGATCATTTTCAACTGTAACATCTGCCTCGTAAAGCTCAACTCTACCAGGGTTTTTACTTTGCAGAGATACAAGTTTTCCTGAGTCGCTGGATTCTCTACATAAACAGATGACTTTCTTGTCATTGCTTATAAGCTCTTCGGCAAGCGCAAGACCAATTCCTCGATTTGCACCAGTAATGAGATAATTTATGTTCAAGCTATACCCGCCACAGATTGTTATTTGGTAATTCTGTTATCTTAATATAATATAATATAAATAAATAAAAATAAATGGGGATAGTTATGGTGAAACAAAGAATAAGTTATATTGATCCTGCTGACATCGCTGATGTTGAAATGCGTGATGAATTTGAAAGATGTCGGACAAGGGGAACTCCTAGACCAGAAAGTCAAGCAATAAGAGCCCATGTACCTTCAACATTTTGGTCATTTGCAAAGACTTGGCAGACTGTTTTTCATGAGGGCGTTGCTGACCACACCATAAAAGAACTTTGCCGTGTCTTCGTCTCGCATTCAGTTAAATGTGAGTATTGTGGAAATCAAAGATCAATCCAATCACGAACCAAAGGCTTAATTGAAGAAGATTACTTTGATTTATTAAACTTTGAGAAATCAAAAAGATATAATGCAAGACAAAAAGCAGCCCTTAGATACACTGAGGCTATTGTCTGGGATCTTGAATGTAACGATAAATTATGGGATGATCTGTACAAACATTATACAGAAGCCGAGATTGTTGAAATTGGTTATTTTGTTGCGATAACAATGGGTCAACAAAGATGGCTAAAAACTCTGAATATTGATCACCATAAAGTATTGGCCGGTACAGATGCATCAATGATGCCAGGAGCGGAAACAGCTGAGTTATGGCAAATGCACAAGTCATCTGCGACCTATTGGGCCAAAGATAAAAAAACATCTCGACCGGATTAGGATTAGACTATTTTAATTACACATTCTTGGGCCAAATTCTTACTGCCAAATTGGGAGATCCTGGCGCGTGTACTAATTTCCTCACAACACGATCTGTCCATGCTTCCATTTCAGGGTTTTCCTGCTCATGATCTAGAAAGGTATTATTCCTTGCTTCTGGTGCTGACCATTCATATAAGATTGCATGCTTTGCCCAGCCAGAAATTGATACTAATTTTCTCACGCCTTGACATCCTGGTAGTTTCTTCATTGATGGGATCCTCCAGGTTGCATACCAACTTGCAAGCTCATCTTCATCCTCATATGATCCAGAATTAAAATTTCCGAGTTGAATGCACTCCGAGAGCCCTGCCCCATCTAATGGCTTTTCTTCTGACCCAGGCCCTCTTGCCTCTTCTGTCATGATATTGTACCTCTCCTCGCATCTCATTTTTAAATAATTTAAATCATTTTGATTGAGTGACTGATGATATTCAGTAACGGTTGGGTCAACAAAAATTTCAGGACTCCTTGAACCAAAAATTAATATATAACGATCTCCAGATGGAATTGATTGGTTATCATGACTCAATCTTCCCTTTTCACCGGGGTGTTCTACATTTGTAAGGGACTTAAAGTGACATGCCCAAAGGATTCTTGGGTCAGTAAGACGTGCTGGAATATATTTACTATGCAGCCATTCAAGATATTCTGACTCAGTGTTTTCACGTAAGTTATACCAGTGTATAAGATACCCATTTTCTCTTATTTCATTCATAAAATTATTCCAAAATTTTTACCTTATAAATGATATTGTATATTTTAAAATAGACTAATAATTTATTAGTTACTAACATAAAAAAAATGAAACAAAAAAAAATTAGAGATTTTACAAACTTTCAATACAGGGTATTTGAAGAGATAAAAAAGATACCAAAGGGTAAGACAATTAGCTATAAACAGCTAGCTGAAAAAATCGGTAGACCAATGGCTTACAGAGCCGTAGCAAATGCATGTGGCAAAAATCCCGACCCAAAGACTATACCATGCCATCGAGTAGTAAGATCAAATGGTGATATTGGTGGATATAGCCTAAAAGGTGGAATAAACAAAAAGTGTAAACTTCTCAAGCTTGAAAATAAAAATTATTTGAGCTGATAGATGACGTTTTAACTGCTAATCTTCAATTAGTTTTATATTTACAGCGGATACTTTACCTTTTTCTTCTGCAACATCATACTCAACATTTTGATCTTCGAATAAATTTCTAATGCCAGAATTTTGAAGCGCAGAAATATGGACAAAAATATCTTTATCGCCTTCTTCGGGTTGAATAAAACCATAACCTTTTTTAAGGTTAAACCATTTAACTTTTCCGTTTGCCATTATAATACTCCCTAGATAGCAAATTAATTAATTGGAACTTTGTTCCTGTTTCTCACTTTATCAGATATCAAATTGCCGTAGTAATATGGCTGGTATATTCACATTAATACATTGAACTTATATATATTGAATTTTAGCTCAAAACATATCTATACATATCATCGAATTTGATAAATAGATATACATATTTTTAAGTTGTTTATAAATCAAGAATGCATCACAGCTTGCTTGTAAGCGCGAATTTCATTAAGGTTACTTATAATAAATAAAGGTGAGGTATCTATAACAATGTTAAACGAAGAGAATTTTAATGCACTAAAAATTGCAATTGAAAAAGAGAAAAAACTTGGAAAGAGGCAAGTTGGTTGGAAGCTTGGATTTGGATCCCAGGCTGGTTTAAAAGCATTGGGTATAAATCGACCGTTGATTGGAGCACTGTTTGACTCTGGTGAAATTATCTCAAATACCCAAATAGATATAGAAGCTGTTATAGAGCCCAGAGTAGAGGCTGAATTAGCAGCGCATATAAGTTCCGATATTCCAGCAGATGCGACGTTCAATCAAATTAAAAACTGTATTTCCAGTCTTGTTGCAGGAATAGAATTCGTTGATTTTCACAGCCCACCAGAAAGCCCAGCTTTTGTTCTATCCGAGAATATATATCAGCGCGGATGGATTGTGGGTGCAGATACAAGATCTGGTTGGGGTGATGGCGTAAATAACTGCCAAATCACGGCAACAATGGGCCCTGAACGATGGGAGCCATTTGAAAATATTGAAACTCTGATTGGAGCCTTAGAGGATAACTTTGATGAATGTAACCTTGTTGCAAACCAACTTGGAAGAGGTATATTAAGAGACGATGTAATCTTGTTAGGTTCGATGTTTCCTCCTCATCCTGTAAATATGAGTGATTTTGTGGTATCAATGAATGGATCTGAGATAGCACTTAGATTTAAGTCTTAGAATTGTAGAAGTCTGTATTAACTGAGAGGATCGAATAATGCGCATAAAAAAAGGAGATAGATTAGAAGATATAGTTCTTCCAAAACATGACGGCACACCTTTTAAATTATCAGAAACAAAGGGAAAAAAGGTTTTGCTTACCTTCTATCGGATCGCTGGATGCTCTTTTTGTAATTTGAGAATAAATGAACTACAAAGAAGATTTAGCGAGTTTGGAGATAATTTCACTCATGTTGGGATTTTTCACTCACCAGTTGATAACCTTGGTAAATATATGAACAAGCATGGCGATCTATCATTTACCGTATTAGCGGATGAAGAATTTAAGTATTTTAAGAAATATAACATACAAAGATCATTTCTTAAATTACTAGCTGCCACATTATTAAAGGCTCATAAAATATTGCCAGCAATGATTAAGGGATACATCCCATTAAGTATCAAGGGTCATTTAGATATTGCCGTTACTGATATTTTAATAAGTGAAGGAGGTGTTGTTGAAGACGTCTACTATGCAAAAAGTGATGTCGCAGACCACTTCACATTTGATAGGGTTAGGGAATTCTCTCTATCGTAAAGTATGTGCAATTCGATATAGTTATAATTAAATAAATGAAAAGGAAACATAATGTCAATAATAGAGAAATTAGGTCATGCAATTGATGAAAAAAATGAATCAGCTATGAATGAGTTACTACACGATGATTATAAGTTTACAATGCATTCCAATGGAGCAGTTTTGACCAAACAGGATGTAATTGGCTGGGCAATGAGTGATGATATAAACCGTGAAAGAGTAAGAATTATTTACGAAAATGACGAAATTGGTATTGAGCATGCCTTTGTGACTTTTAGTGATGGTAATCAGCAAGCTGTAATGGGTGTTTACACATTTAAAGATGGACAGGTCATCGGCTTTGAGACCGGTGCAACAAATATTTCAAAAGAGTAGATTTTCTGAAGATTGAGCCGTTATTTTTCTTGGAGATTTTTAGATGAAAACAATTGATTTTTGGTTTTCCATTGGAAGCACATATACATATTTGTCAGTGAGTCGGATCGATACAATATCAAAAAGTGAGAATATAACATTCAACTGGAAGCCATTCAGTGTAAGAAAAATAATGATGGAAATGGATAATATTCCCTTTACTCCTCCATCAAAGAAGATCAAGTCAGATTACATGTGGCGTGATATTGAAAGAAGGGCTCAGTTTTACGGCTTTAGACCAAAAGTCCCCGCGCCATATCCATTAACGCAATTTGATTTGGCTAATAAGATTGCAATTCTCGGAATGAATGAAGGTTGGGGAATTGATTATGTAAAAATTACTTACAAGCGCTGGTTTGAAGAGGGAAAGGAGCCAGCAACAGAACCTAATCTGAGTGAAATAATGCAAGAAATGAAGTTGAATAAAGATGAGGTGCTAAAAAAAGTTGAGGCGTCGGATATCGAAGTTGCTTATCAAAAAAACACTAATACTGCTTTCAAAATAGGAGTCTTTGGGAGCCCAACATTTATATGCGATGGTGAAGTATTTTGGGGGGATGACAGGCTGGAAGATTGTATTCAGTGGTTAAAGTTGAGCTAATTCACATAAGTCCAAGCTATCCCCATAAGAATAATAGTTTACACTAGACCTCAATTCTAGAAATGGGCACGTTTAAGTAATAACCAAATACAGTAAAAATATACAAAAAAGTGTGTCATTGCATAAAAATTGGGCAGGTGATATCATTAGGACGTGTGGGTAGTGATTATAGGGATGTGTTTGGTGAAAACAACAAAACCGCTACCCACTGTTAAATATACGAAACCAAGTCAGTCTTGGATTGCTGTCATTATAAAAATACCTGCATTGCTATGGCATAAGCCTACTGATATAATCATCACATGGGAACCATTTTATTAATTACTGGTATTGTTTCTGTGCTTTCAATGGGCGCCATACTCCTTTTGTGGATTCTCGGTCTCATTCTATCATTCTTCAAAATTAAAATTTTTAATAGTTCTCACACTCATAAAATTATGGCTATTTTAATTAAGATCTTACAAATTGGCATGGTTAGTTTTGCATTAAGCACGCTGATGATTTTCATACTTTCCCAAGGATTTTAAATGGCTGGCTTTTATCAAAAGTATATGAATACCAGAAATCAATACATCATAATGGGTGTATTGGTCATTGCAATGTTACTATGCTCATTATACATATGGGATCATGATAGAAAATTACCGAAAGAAGAAGAGTATATATATGAACCTTTTAAATCAGAAGATGTCGATTTTTGGATAAAAGGAGGCGGTAATATTTTAGGCCCACCAGAAGACCCAATAGATTATTACTACTATTTGGAGTTGTACAATGCTGAACACGGACCAGATAATAATTACTGATTCTGCATGCTTAACTAATTAATAATTTTATACACACCATTTAAATCCCAATAAATATGTAATGAATTATTATATTATCATACTCCATAATTAAGAAATGGTCTTTGTAGGATCTTACATCGTTATTGTAAGTATAGATCTGTTGAGAAACACAAAATGAAAAAAATTATATATATACCCATTCTTCTATTTTTTTTAACCATAAGTTCATATGGGGCAGAAAAAGAATTTGGACCACAAATAGAAAAAATTATTACATCTCAGTTCAATGCATTTCAAGAAAAGAACTTATTACTTGCATACAGCTTTGCTTCACCTGAGATCAAAAGACGGTATCCGTCTGCGGAAATTTTTGGTCAAATGGTAAAAAATGGATATTCTGATATCTGGAATTCTAAGTCACATACATTTGAAGGATTGAAGATTAATGGTGAAATGGCATTTCAGATGGTCACCGTCATTTCCAATAATAATACTATAAATAACTATCTATACACCCTCTACGACTACAATGGGGAATGGGTAATTGCAGGAGTGACGCGGTATAGATCGGATAGTATGGGCATCTAACAACCTATTCAATTGAAAAATTATTATAAACAAAACCAATATTGTCATTAAGTATTCCATCTGTTAAACTTTTTGCATGGGTAGCGGAATTTTAATAGTTATTGGCGGACTAGCGGCTGCTTACTTTTATTTAAGATTATTAATGAAGCCTGTTTGGAAATGGTTGGAATTAAATATAGCGGATAGGGTAAGTAACGAAAGCTTAAAAATTTTAGTTAGATATCTACTCATGCTTTTTCTTGTTTCTGTGCATTTTTTCGTCATCTTTTACGTATTTGAATTGAGACCAATCTAAATTATGTGAAAAAGGGTAACCACTGATGAACATTAACCTTCTATTTTTTGTAACTCTAATAATTGCAATAACTCTAGCTATTTTATATTACAACCTCCTAAAAGAGCACAGAAAACTCAAGAAGTTTGCAAGTGTTTTCACTATGAGAGATTGGCATAAAAAAAAGGGGACAGAGGAGGAATACAATAAGTTGTTTGAGATGGGAGTAAAGGAGGTTAACGAGAAACTTGAAGAAGCTGAAAATAATGAAAAAATAAATAACTAATCTAGCCCTCTCCCAAATTTAAAAAAATATTAGAAGTAATAAATGAAACTTAGAAATATAGCAATAATCGCCCATGTTGATCATGGTAAGACTACTTTAATTGATAAATTATTATCTCAGTCTGGTGCATTTCGAGATAATCAGAAAGTAGCAGAAAGAATCATGGACTCCAATGATCTGGAAAAAGAGCGGGGTATAACAATATTGGCAAAGTGCACTTCTGTTGTTTGGGATGGCATTAGAATAAATATAATCGATACCCCAGGCCATGCCGACTTTGGCGGGGAGGTTGAAAGGATTCTGAGTATGGTAGATAGTGCAATTCTGCTTGTGGATGCAGCTGAAGGACCGATGCCTCAAACAAAATTTGTATTATCAAAAGCCCTGCAAATTGGCCTTCGGCCACTAGTTATTATCAATAAGATTGATAAGAGTGACTCACGGCCAGATGAAGTGGTTAATGAAATTTTCGATCTATTTGCTGTTTTAAATGCCGACGAATACCAGCTTGATTTTCCAATATTGTACGGCTCTGGAAGGAGTGGCTGGGTTACACATGACCTCGATGTTCCAAATAACAATCTAAACCCACTTTTCGAATTAATTATAAAGCATACACCTCCCCCACAGGTTGAGACTGGCAATTTTAAAATGCTCGGAACGATTCTTGGGAATGATCCATACCTTGGGAGATTAATCACTGGAAAGGTTTTTTCTGGAGAGGTTGTAACGAATCAACAAATAAAGGTAATAGATCAAGATGGGAATGTTATTGAAAATGGAAGAGTTACCAAGATACTTGCATTTAGAGGCACTGAGAGAGCTGCCGTTGAGAGTGGTACAGCTGGGGATATTATCTCAATAGCAGGTCTTACAAAAGGGACGGTCGCCGATACATTCTGCAGTCCTGAAAACAGCGACACATTGAATGCACAACCTATTGATCCTCCGACTGTTCAAATGGCATTTAGTGTAAATGACAGCCCTCTTGCGGGTTCCGAAGGGGATAAGGTAACTGGAAGGATGATTGGTGATCGTCTCATAAAAGAGGGAGAGGGTAACATAACACTTAATATTGAGAAGTCTACAAACGACAGTAGTTTTTTAGTGTCTGGAAGGGGTGAATTACAACTATCAGTGCTAATTGAGACAATGCGACGAGAAGGCTATGAATTAAGCGTATCTAAGCCTCAAGTTCTGATGAAGAATGATGAACAGGGCAATTTGCTTGAGCCTATTGAAGAAGTAATTATTGATGTAGATGATGAGTATGCAGGCCAAGTAGTTCAAGACTTAAATATAAGAAAAGGTGTTATGTTAGAAATGAAACCTTTCGGCATAGGCAGATCAAGATTAATTTTTGAAGCACCAACAAGAGGTCTGATTGGATATCAATCAGAATTATTAACGGTGACAAGCGGAACTGCAGTGATCAATCGCCTATTCTCACGATATGAAAGCTATAAAGGCGAAATAAAAGGAAGGACAAATGGTGTTCTGATATCAAATGGTAATGGTATCTCAGTTGCATTTGCCCTATTTAATCTTGAAGAAAGGGGCCAAATGATAATTGGTTCAGGTATTCCGGTTTATCAGGGTATGATAATAGGTGTACATACAAGACCAAATGATCTCGAAGTTAATATCTTAAAAGGGAAAAAGTTAACCAATATTAGAACACATTCCAAAGACGAAGCTGTAAAACTAACACCACCATTAGCTATGAACTTGGAAAAAGCAATTGCATGGATATCAGATGATGAACTGATAGAAGTAACGCCCAAATCAATCAGGATTCGAAAGAAATTTCTTGATCCAAATGTTCGAAAGAAAATTGCGAGAAAAGTTAGTTAAATAGACAAACGTAATTTTAATGTTATTGGTGAGGACGACAGGATTTGAACCTGTGACCCCCAGATTAGGAATCTGGTGCTCTATCCTACTGAGCTACGCCCCCACTTGATTGATAATAACGAATGTTTATTTCTGGGTCTACCGGCTTTTCCTAACTAATTTAAAAATAAAAATATATTATATTCAATTGATTTAGGTATAATTCCTAAAAGGGATAAATCTAGCTATCAAGTGGTATGAAATTCTTAAAATTAGATAGAGCTGTCATGAGTAATTTCGGTTCAGTAGAAAAAAATAGAGTCATTACTGTCAAGACAAATGTACTATCCATCATAATTAATTTATTTAAAAATAAAGCACCCAATATACTATTTTCAGTAATTTCAGGTATCAGTGACAGTAGCAGTTTAGAGCTGATCGAGGGTAATGTTTATAGAAAACAGGTTGATTACCCAAAAATATTTAAAATGCGAATCATAAACAAACCCTACATATTATACAAGACGCTGCAAGCCTCATTGCTGAGGCGGCTATTAAAAATTTTAGCAGACTCCTACAACGAAGATGAACTAACATTTCTTATTTTTAATGGATCCATATCACCCGATAACATTTTCGATAGTATTAAAACAAATCACCGACGTGTATATATTGAGAATGGTTTTTTTCCAAACACACTTCAAATAGATCGTCGCGGGGTAAATGCGGCAAATTCATTACCAAGAGAAGCGGAGTATTATCTAAATCTTCCAAGCTATGGGGTTCAAGATCTACCGACTAAAGTTCAAGTAAGAAGATTAAAGGTCAGCTATCCCACTATAGAGCTGCCAAATGATTATATTTTTTTACCCTTTCAAATCCCGTCAGATCAACAGATCAGAGTTCATTCGAGATGGATAAGGACGATGGATGATTTTATGGACTTAATAATATTATTTAGTACCAAATATCCAGATAAAAATTTTGTAATAAAGGAGCACCCAAGTTTCAGGCAATCAATAATTGGAAAAAAACCACTTAGAGAAAATATATTTTTTGCCAATGGTAATAGTACGGAGGAGTTGATAAAAAATTCACGTCTTGTCATAACATTAAATTCAACGGTTGGCATTGAGGCGTTACTATTTAGCAAGCCAGTCATAACGCTCGCTGACGCATGTTACAATATAGATGGTCTCACAAGGCACGCCTCAAGCATAGATAAACTAAATGAGTTTATCTTGGATGAAGGCTGGTTACCTGACGAGAGATTGCGAACACAGTTTTTAGGATATATATGGAATGAATATCTTTTTCATGGTTATTTTAATAATTTGCCGTCTGATACTTTATTAAAGATTGAGAGTATTTTACAAACATAGGCAAGATGCGAGATCTTTTAATTGGATCTTTATAATACGGAGGCTCATTTATGAATACAAAAATCGCGAATGTTTTTGCTGTAAGTAAAAAAGAGTCGCATGAATTTTCGAAAGAAATTCAGGAGAAAATAATTTTGATAACTATGCACGGTGTTGAAGGTGATGCCCATGCGGGAAAATATGTTAAACATAGATTCCGAGTAAAAAAGGATCCGAACCAACTTAATTTTCGACAAGTTCATCTAATGACTTCTGAACTTTTGGAAGAACTTCGGGGAGCGGGTCATCATGTTAAGCCAGGTGAGTTAGGGGAGAATATAACGACAGTCGGTATTGATTTGACAAATCTACCAAAAGGTACGATTTTGAAAATTGGATCAGAGGCAGAAGTGGAAATAACTGGGCTCAGAGAGCCATGCAAACAAATTGAAGATTTTCAGGATGGATTATTGAAGAAAGTAATTTCAAAGAATAAATCAGGAAAGTTCGATGTAAAGACAGGGGTGATGTCAATAGTTACTCGGGGCGGCACTGTTAGGCCAAAAGATAAGATACAAGTTATCTATCCAAATCAACCTCACGCAGAATTAAAGTTTGTTTAAATCCGAGTTTCGATTGATTACTCTCTCCATAGATGGCTTTCTACAGGAAATAAATCATCTAATGTAGGTTTGACTTCTATGAGCTTTTGCTCGTGGAGGTAATTAATTAATTTACTAATATTTTTTATATTGTGCTCCGTAAGTCCTTGTGGATATGGATCATTATCAAATAGCTCAATAATTTCTGACCATTGCCTGTCCACCCAAGGCAGAAGTGTTGCTCCCAACTTCCGCTTCAGTGCTTTCTTTTTACTTTTGCTATATGCCTTGAATATACTATATCCAAGCCCTGGATTTTTTGTAAGTGTATCATGGTGGATCATCAAGCAATGATTGATGGGGTATATACCACTTGTCTCAAAATACTTTCTTTCTACTTCCACATAGTTATTTAGTAGTGGTCTTAAAACCCTATCCTTTGGTGATTTTTTAATATCAAATGGTCTAGGAGCAACATATGCATCAAGCTCTCCTTTTATCAATAATTCCTCCGGATCGTTTCTAATAAGCCTCACGTTTGCCTGTGGTGGCGGTACAAATCTTTGTTTCTCGTTTGCATACCAATTAATCGAGCTCCAGTGGAGGTTATATTCTTCTAATAAAATACCGCGGAGCCACACCGCTGCTGTTTGCGAATATTCCTTTATACCAACCTTGCAGTTTTTTAAATCATTCACACTGTTTAATTCACTATCTTTTCGAACCCAAATTATGCCGTGACGAAAACCTCGATTAACAAAGACGGGAATTGCAATCATTTGGCAAATATTTCGTTCAAGCATCATGCAATAGTTTGATATTGAGAATTCAGATACTTGAAAATTTTCCTGATTTAATATTTTTTTATATATATCTGGAAGGTTTGATGGCAAATAGTTTAAATCATAGTTATCTATGGGGCCTGAAACATCAAGGGTAAATTCGTAATCACCACCCATAATATTTATTTTTTTAGGTTTGGTCATTGTGCTGAAACTATTTATAGGAAAGCTAAATGACTAAGTTGAAGCAGCAGCTGCATTTTTGCTATTTTTTGCAAGTTGACCTTCAATATTTGTTACTGCTTCAATTTCTTTTATACCCCGCGCTCTTGAGACTTCTTTTGCGAGACGATCGAGTGCTGACTCATAAAGTTGTCTTTCAGAATACGATTGCTCAGATTGACTAGGGTTTCTATGTAAGTCTCTCACAACTTCGGATAACGCAATAATATCACCTGAATTGATTTTGCTTTCATACTCTTGAGCTCGTCTACTCCACATTGTTTTTTTAATTTTTGCATTACTTTTGAGAATTGCGAATGCTTCGTCAATCAAATTTGTATCTGATATAGCTCTCATACCTGTTGACTCTACTTTATTTGTTGGCACTCTAAGTGTCATTTTATCTTCTTCAAAGTAGATGACATATAGCTCAAGTTTCATTCCCGCTATTTCTTGTTCGAGTATATCCGTAATCTTCCCCACCCCATGTGATGGATAAACTACATATTCGTTTATTTTGTATTTCTTATTTACCTTGTTTGCCATTTGTTGTGATTCCTTTTTTTAATCAGTCTCCGGTTCCAGGTTTTTCTGAAAAATAATCCTTTAATTTATTATTCTTGCCCTTAAATTCATCAGCATCATCTGGAGCGTCTTTTTTCATCGTAATATTAGGCCAAATTTCAGAATATTTTTTATTGAGTTCAAGGTATTCTTCCATGCCTGGTTCCGTGTCAGGAAGAATTGCTTCAGCAGGACATTCTGGTTCACAAACACCACAATCAATGCATTCGTCAGGATGAATGACTAGCATATTTTCTCCTTCGTAAAAGCAATCGACAGGACAAACCTCAACACAATCCATATATTTACATTTAATACAGGCTTGATTTACAACGTATGTCATTTATGTCTTTCTAAGGATATTAATTTTCCATGAACCATGAGATGAATATATATAACAGAAAAATCTAGTGATTTGAAGCATTGTTAAATTTTTTTAATACTGAAAATGGATTAATTTCACTATGTTCAAAATCACTATATGGCATCTCATTTATTTTTTTCTTTATCCAAAATTGATCTTTATCTTTTTTGGTATTTTTAACTTTAGTAAAATTAAGATCCCTGAGTAGTCTCTCTGTTATGTTTTTTTTCAGTTCCATTTTTTTAATCAATTCATTATCAAGTATGAATTTGGAAGATTTTTCTCTTTGCATCTTTTCTCTGATTGAACACAGCAAATTTTCGATGAGGTCAGGTCTAATATACTGCCTACCAGAATAAAAATAGCCCAGATTTTGATAGAAAATTGTATCCGGCTTATTTTCAATAATCCTTTCATTCTTTATCGGTCCAAGAGCATAAGTGTTCCCGACGTTGATATTATATAGTTTTAGTCTGAGTGAGAACTCATTATCTTCGAATATTTTTTTAAAGTATAAAAAATTTTCACCAATAAATATACCATATGATCGTAGCTCTTTTTTTTCTTCTTTAGTAAGCTGGTCAAATTCAATCCCAAGCTTACTTTTCTGAATTACACCTAGATTCTCTATTATTGAAAATTGTATTGCTGATAGCGGGCTTTTAAGTTTCGCATTATTAAATTTTACAAGCCCTGGTAGCACCTTCTTTATATGAAAAGAAAGCCAATTCATAAGTTTATTGTGTAATTTCTTTCTGTTATTTACATCAAGATAATCATCAGCCAAAAGCCGGATTTTTGGTAGTAACATATTTGAACTTCTTGATATAGTCGCAATTGGCATATTTTTCCACAACAACTCATTCGTATTGGAGAGTTGGAAATCGGTATTATCTGACATAAGTATATTTCTTGCCTGCTCGTTTATTTTTGTGTGAATGATATTATTTAGCTTACTTTTTGCTGATTTATTTAATTTAGCGGTTGATTGATGTTTAAATTTCAATCCTTCAACTGTTCCCAAGGCAATATTTCCAACGTTAATCTTATTCTTTTCATCTACTTTAATATTTTTTAGGTCAGTATAATTAACAAGGATACTTGTCCTTTTATCAATAAATCTCTGCATTAATCTGTCATGCAATTTATCTGATAATTTATCTTCAATGGCCCTTGTTTTTTTCTGCCAGTGCTTTGCGTCTCTAATCCAGCCACTCTTGTTCGCTATAAAATTACATGTTCTGATGAAAGAAATTTTATTAGATAAGCCATCGATATCACCATTATATTTGGCGCAATATTTTACTTCTTTATCAAACCAGTCTTCATCCACATACCCGTCTGACTCAGTTATATCACAGAAAATCTTTAGTACTATTTTTGCATGGTTATCTATCCCTGTTTGCCTATAGTCTGGTATTTGGCACAATTCCCACAATAGTCTTAACTCATCAATTTCTAATTCTCTATTTTTCAATAACTTGTTTTCATTGATATATTCTAACGTTTGCTGGTCTTCACCAGGTTTTACTGATTTAAGGTAAGGTAAATCAGGTTTTGAGTTCAAGCTATCGAGCATACTCGTAAGGGAATTGAACTTTATGTTGCTATTACGCCATTTGATATTATCAACTGTAGCGAACTTATGGTTTTCTACTGAACTTACTATATTGGGATCTAATTCAGGGTTCGGATATGTCATACAGAAAGTTCCATTATTCATATATCTCCCTGCACGACCCGCAATTTGACCAACTTCATGAGGATAGAGATGTCTGTATTTATTACCGTCAAATTTTTTGATCGAGTCGAACGCTATATGATCAATATCCATATTTAGCCCCATCCCAATTGCATCAGTGGCAACTAGATAGTCTGCTTCCCCTGACTGATATAGTTCAACTTGAGCGTTACGTGTTCTTGGAGATAAAGCTCCAAGAACCACTGCCGCACCTCCATTTTGCTGTCTTACAAAATCAGCAATTTCATATACACGATTTATTGAAAATGCAATTATTGCCGTTCTCTTCCTTAGTCTTGATATTTTTTTTGAATTTTCATATGTTAATTTTGAAAATCTAGTTTTTTTTATGACTTCGATATCTGGGATAATTCTCCTTAATATCATCTCTATTGTTTCAGAGCCCAGAAATATAGTCTCAATCGACCCTCTCGCTTCAAATATTCTCTTCGTGAATATATGTCCGCGTTCAATATCATTTGCGAGTTGGATCTCGTCAATTGCAACAAACTCAACCGGTATATCTGTTGGCATTGCTTCAACTGTACAGATGTAATATTTTGGAAACTTTGGTATATATTTTTCTTCGCCAGTAATCAGAGCAACCCACTGCGCACCAATTTTACTCGATATCTTATCATATAGTTCTCTCGCAAGCAGTCGCAGCGGAACTCCAATCATACCAGTATCGTAGCTAAGCATCATATTGATTGCCTGATGAGTCTTACCAGTATTAGTTGGGCCTAATATTGCTTTTATTTTTGGATTTGTTTTTCTACGTGTCATTGTAATTAACAAAAGATTTATGAAAATGGAACATTGGAGGAACAAATCATGTCCGAATCAGTGATACGTACTAATTCATTTTTTGTTCCATACTACATTTAGTACATTAATTTTCCTTAGTACATATAAAAATAGTCAAAAAACTATAGATTCGCCATTTATAGACAAGTTGACTAAGTCAATTGATCCAGAAATACCTTCACTGGCATTTATGCTGATTGGTATTAAGAATATAAATTCATCTTTGATAGTAATTTTCATGAGCTGCAGCATGAAAAGTGGTAGAGGATTATCTTCGTATTTTTTCATTTCTTTATCAGAAAATCCAACAAGCGGCGTGAATTTTGCAGTGCAAATATTTTGTTCGACTATTTGTTCAAATTGAATCGAAAATATCCGTCTGCCATCAGTAACTTCCCATTCTCCTGTGCATATATCTTTACTGTGATACATGGACATTTCAATCATACTTGAAATTGGGTCTATTGTTTGTGCATCCAGCCGTTCATAAAGCCTTATAAGTTTATTTTCTTTTATTTCAGGTCTCGCTAATATGTTATGTTTTCCATTCCGATAAACTATACTAACATGCCCCACACCTTTTTTTGTTTCAATGTGGTTATTATAAAATTTCGGTTGTATATCATTTTTTCTCAATATACCTCTTGCTGAAAATGTCCAAATTGAATTTGAGAAAAGATCTCCAATTCCTTGTGTTTGGACGGTAGCATTTGAAAAGTATTGCGCCTCTCCAAAGTTAACCTCAAAGTCAAGTTTCGCAATTTTTAAACCCAGTGATTTGATGTCGTATTCAAGATTTATTTGATCATCGATGAAGTATCTTTTTTCAATATCATATTTAAACTTATCGTCAGACTCTTTACTATCCACGACTGAATATGTGTTAAATATCAAAATGATAGTTAGCACAAAAAAAGCCCAAATTGGCTGTGCGGTAAATTTAAGAATTGTATGCATCATAAATAATATACTTTAACCTGAATTAGTAAAATAAGTATGACTTTATCTGTGTGTTACCAAGATTTTTTTTATTCGAATATTATAAATATTGAAGTTGACGGATTGTTGGTGAGGGTTTATATACTTTCTAATAATGCTTTAATCGGAGATCAATCAATGTCTAGAAAATGTGAACTAACTGGGAAAGCTGTGATGTCTGGTAATAATGTTAGTCATGCTAACAACAAAAACCGTCGTAAATTTTTACCTAATTTGCATCAGGTCACACTTCGAAGCAATTTGCTAGACGAAAAGGTTTATTTAAGGGTATCTTCAAAGGCTCTCCGTAGTGTTGAGCATAGAGGAGGCCTTGATGAATTTCTCATGAAAGAATCAAAAGAAAATCTATCTCCAAAGGCGCAGTCAATCAAAAAGCGTATTCATAAAGTAGCAAATGGTACTCAAGGTTAATGCTGAATAAAAAAAAGTTCCTACTTTCACTATGTATGGTAACTGTAATACTTATATCAAATATATTAGTTCAATACCCTGTGATGCTCTGGGGTTTAGAAGATTTACTCACTTGGGCGGCATTTACTTATCCCGTTGCATTTTTTATCACAGATATAACCAATAGAACATACGGAGTAATGGCAGCGCGACGAATTGTCTATTGGGGATTTTTTACAGCCGTAATTTTATCTTTTTATTTTGCAACCCCAAGGATTGCTATTGCATCAGGTAGTGCATTTTTATTATCTCAATTAATTGATATACAAATTTTTACAAAGCTAAGTAAATTTCAGTGGTGGAAAGCACCATTAGTATCATCCACACTGGGATCTATCATCGATACAATTCTATTCTTTACAATTGCATTTTCAGTAACGTTTTCAATGATGGGTTATGAGGATAGTTTTGCCACTGAAAATATCGCAATACTCTCAGGATTGGTAGAGTCTCCTCGATGGGTAATGTGGGCTTTTGGTGATTTTTCTGTTAAGCTATTTGTGGCAATGATTTTGTTGATACCATTTAGGGTAATCTATTATAGATATCATCATAAATTAAAAGCTTAATTATTTATTTTCATTCTCATCAAATAATTCAGCAAGCTTCTCTGTCATTGCACCACCAAGTTCCTCGACATCGATAATTGTAACAGCTCTTTTATAATAACGCGTTACATCATGGCCTATTCCAATTGCAATGAGCTCGACATCTTGATTATTTTCAATCTTATTTATGATTTTTTTTAGGTGAAGCTCCAGATAATTACCAGAGTTCACCGATAGAGATGAGTCGTCAACTGGCGCACCATCTGATATTACCATCATAATTTTTCTTTGTTCTTGTCTCTTTTGAAGCCTTTCAAATGCCCATTCAAGCGCTTCCCCGTCAATATTTTCTTTTAATATGCCCTCTTTCATCATAAGACCTAAGTTTCGTTTTGATCTTCTCCAAGGTGCGTCAGCTGATTTATATATAATATGTCTCAGGTCATTTAATCTCCCAGGACGCATGGGCTTTCCAGACTCAGTCCATAACTCTCGAGATTGTCCGCCTTTCCAAGCCTTTGTTGTGAAACCCAGAACTTCTGCTTTTACACCACATCTTTCTAGGGTTCTTGTTAATATATCCGCACAAGTTGCTGCAACCATAATTGGACGACCTCTCATCGATCCAGAGTTGTCAATTAGCAATGTGACAACTGTATCTCTAAAATCTGTATCCCTTTCCATTTTAAATGACAATGGATGCATAGGATCCGTTACAACACGGACCAATCTGGCAGTATCAAGTGTCCCTTCCTCTAGATCAAAGTCCCATGAACGATTTTGCTGCGCCATCAATTTTCTTTGTAGTTTATTTGCAAGCCTTGCTACGATTGCCTGAAGATTTGATATCTGTTTATCTAAATAATTCCGAAGCCTATCCAATTCTTCTAAATCTGCCATTTCTTCTGCATTAATAATCTCATCATATTGATTCGTATAAATCTTATATTCTTGTTTTCTCAAATTTTGCGAGTTATCAATTTCTCCACTACTATCTGGTGCCGAGCTTTCCTCACCTTCTTCATCTGCACCCTCTAAATCGTCTAGGTCGATAAGCTCTTCTGTGCTCTCATCATCAATGATCTCTGACTCTTCGGGGTCAAATTCGTCACTAATTTCAGTATTTTCCTCTTCTGATCCCTCAAGATCACTCTCCCCATCTTCATTTTTTGATGATGACGGGTCAGAGTCACCCAGGCTACTCGCAATATCAAGAGCATCAAGCAGCTGCGGTATTTGACTTGCAAACAATTCTTGATTATGTATTTCATCCTTTAATTTTTTTAACTCTTTAAGCGCTTTTTCATTTATGTGTGGTCGCCATAGATCAACAAATTTTCTTGTATTACTTGGCGGTGCGAAACCAGTTAATGCTTCTCTGATAATTAAGCTGATAGCCTCTCCGATTGGGGCCTCGTCTTTGTGCGTGATATTATTTAAAGTTGAATTTCTGTAATTTTCAATATTACGAGCATTTAAATTTGAAGCGCAGCCCGGCATATCTTCCGCTCCTACGGCCTCAATTCTGGCCTCTTCAATCAAGTCATATAACTTTTTTGCCTGAGGTGATGTTGGTTGGTATTTTTCATGTATTTCTTGGTCATGATTTTTAATTTTCAATGCCATTAAATCCGCATTACCACGCAGGACTGATAACTCAGTCTTGTTCAGGGATGCGCTTGGTTCTCTTAACTTTATTTTCTTTCCACTTAAATTTGGTGGCTCATCACTAAATATAACTTCAAGCTCAGGCTCTTCGGCTATAGATCTTGTAGCTTCTGTTATCGTTTTTTTGATGATCTCAGAAAAATTATTTTCCTTGATTTCTGGCATATTTTAGTAATTATTCTTCTGTTGGTTTAATTAATTCTACACCCTCAAGTTCTTGGTCAAAACACCTTTGGAAGAATTCTGCCACTAATGGTCGTTCAAGTTCGTCACACTTATTTAAAAATGTAAGCCTGAATGCAAAGCCAATATCATCAAATATAAGACTATTTTCTGCCCATGTAAGGACTGTTCTCGGGCTCATTACCGTTGATAGGTCACCATTTATGAATGCATTTCTTGATAGTTCGGCTACCTTTACCATTTTATCAATCGTCTGCTCACCCTCTTTATTTTTGTATGATTTTGCTTTTGATATGACGATAGATTTTTCAACATCATGGGGTAGGTAATTTAATGTTGAGACAATTGACCATCTATCCATTTGCCCCTGATTTATCTGTTGAGTACCATGGTACAAACCGGTAGTGTCCCCAAGTCCAACAGTGTTTGTGGTCGCAAACATCCGAAAATATGGGTGCGGTTTTATTACTTTACTTTGATCAAGCAGTGTAAGCTTTCCAGATACTTCAAGCACTCTTTGTATAACAAACATGACGTCAGGTCTTCCAGCATCGTACTCATCAAATACAAGGGCAATATTTGATTGCAGGGCCCAAGGAAGAATACCCTCTTTGAATTCAGTTACTTGTTTACCATCCTCCAACACTATTGCATCTTTCCCTACTAAATCTATTCTGCTGACGTGGCTATCAAGATTTATTCTCAAACAGGGCCAATTCAGACGAGCAGCAACCTGCTCTATGTGAGTTGATTTTCCTGTACCGTGATATCCTTGTACCATTACACGTCTGTTGTGAGAGAAACCTGCTAGGATAGCTAGCGTAGTTTGAGGATCAAATATGTATGAGTCGTCAATTTCCGGAACATATTCATTCCTAACCGAGTAGGCGGGAACTTTCAATTTTGACTTAAATCCAAAAGTTTCTTCTACAGATATTTCAATATCTGGTGTTAGGTTCTTATCTTCATTTTCTATATTCATTTTTCTCCCTCAGTTTAAGTTCAGTTTACTAACCCTATAGATTTTAAATATCTATAAGATTTAATAATCTCAATTAATTTCTCATCTGATGTCTCTTTACCGCCTTTTAGATCAGGATGATGCTTTTTTACTAAAAGTTTATACCTATTTTTAATTTCATCACTTGATGATGCATTATCTAACCCTAGTACATATAGCGCTTTTTTTGCAGCATTTCCAATCTTTTGTCTTTTTTGACTATTATAATTTAATTTATCACTATCTTGATTTATACCCGTGCGGTTTGCCTTCAATTTTTTGAGTATTTCTTCCGCCGAAAAACTGCCTAGCTGATCTTTATTGTCAACACCAAGCTTCCAAGTTGGCCTATCTCCGAGCATTGCTTCTTTTTGAAATTTTGAGAGATCTGTATGGTTCATGCCTTCAAAGTAATTGTAGTTTTTATTATATTCACGGACATGTTTCAGACAAAAATTATAATATTGACCTTCCATACCCCGACCCTTGGGCGCTTTGTGAGCAGCTGGCATCTCACAATCTTCCCACTGGCAGTCGTTTTCTTTTTTTGCTGACTCTTGCTTTTTTGATATTTTTATACCATCAAAAAATTTTGAATTAACATTTGCCATTTATTTTTTACTCTGCTTAACTAAAACTCATATAAATATTTTTTGGGAACTTTGCAAATTAATATTATCGATAAAATAAGTGCCAAGATGGTGGTTTTGGAACCAATTGAACTCGATATTACCGATGTCTCTGACAAGCATAAAGGTCATTCCGGATGGAAGGAAGGCGGGCAAACTCATTTTCATATTACCATCGTTTCAGATCACTTCATCAATAAATCAAAATTAGAACGTCATAAGATAATAAACGAATTACTATTTGATGAAATTAAAATGATTCACTCATTATCAATATCAACAAAAACTTCGAATGAAAATAATTTTGATGGCTAATTGACTAGTTTTTTTAATGATTGAATGTTTCGTGAAGTACATCCAGAATGACACTCTCATTGACATCATTTCGTATTTCAACAGACCCTATTTCTTTTGGTAGCACTAAATTTATGGAACCATTCGTGACTTTTTTATCACTTTTCATAAGATCAATTATTTTTTCAGGCAATATTTTTTTTCCATTTAAACTTTTTAAATCAGTTAATAAACCAATTTTATTAAAATGATCTTCAACAATATGCAATTGATCTGTGGTGCATAAACCAAGACTAAAGGATGTTTTAAAAGCCATAATAATTCCAATCGATATGGCCTCTCCATGTAGTAAACGCCCATCATATTTGTAATATGACTCAATGGCATGACCGTATGTATGACCTAAATTTAAATGTGCCCTGATATTTTTTTCATGTGTATCTTTCATAACGATATCTGCTTTTACAAGCGCACTTCTGTATATTGCTTCTTGCAACACGCTATAGTCATTAAATATATTTTTGACATTATCTTGGAGAAAGCTGAATAATTCAGCATCTCCAATGAGCGCATGTTTTACAAGCTCAGAATAACCTGCAAGTAGATCTCTTTTTGGAAGCGTAGAGAGTGAATTTATGTCACAAATAACTAATTCCGGTTGCTTAAAGCAACCAATTAGATTCTTCCCATATTTACTATTAACACCTGTTTTTCCTCCAATTGATGAGTCCACCTGTGCTAATAAAGTTGTTGGTATATTAATAAATCTTACACCGCGATGCACAATGCCAGCAACGAAACCTGACAGATCCCCAATTACCCCTCCTCCAAGCCCAATGATAAGATCACCGCGTTCAAACTTTTTTGATAAAATCTTATCAATGATATTTCCTACAACCATTAATTCCTTATTTTTTTCACCGGGGGGTAAAATTATTTCGATAGTCTCTATACTAAAGTCTGATAATGCCTTTTTTAGCACGTCTAAGTTATCATTTGCTGCGCCTTCGTCAGAAATGATAGCAATTTTTCTTCCATTAATGCTCTTAGGCTGGATAGTTTGAATTCCTTGTTGGATATCAGAATATAGAACTTTGTATGTATCCTTAACAAGATTTACTTCAATTGCTCTCATTTATGCCTATACTTTTAAGTTGGGAAATAAGTTCTTCCACACATTCGATTTTAGTTTTTTTATTGCAGTCTATATGAATTTTTGCCATTTCGTAATATTTCAATCTTTTTTCATAGATTTTCTTTATGTCTTCGTCAGATTTATTCTCAATCAAAGGACGATTTCGATTTTTTTTTAATCGTCTGATTATCGTTGCCATATTTACGTCAAGCCAGACTGATACCGACTTTTCATTTACTTTTTTTCGCACTGCTGCATTCAAAAAAGCACCTCCACCAAGGGCAATTACTGTTGTTTTCTTTTTTTCTAGGTTTTCAATTATTATCTTTCTTTCGAGTTTCCTAAAATATTTCTCTCCATCGTTTTCGAAAATCGATTTGATACTACTTTTTTCATGAAACTCAATCTCTTTGTCGATATCGAGGAAGGGAATATTCATGGACTTGGATAGGACTTTTCCCATGCTTGACTTACCCGATGCCATCATTCCTACGAGTACAATGTGCATTTTACCTATTCCTATTAAAAAGCAAAATAACCATATATTAAATATTACAGATTAACATTAATAAATAATGTATTTATCTTCTAAAAAATGTTGAAAATTGTATGAGTCAGCTCATTGAAAATTTTATTGAAATGATGTCAGTTGAGAGAGCAGCTTCTCTAAATACTTTAACTTCATACAGGCATGATTTAAGAAATTTGTTGCACTACTTAAACCGCAAAAAACTCTCATTTGAGAAAGTTGAAAATACGAGCATACGTGAATATTTTAGAGAAATTTCGCAGAGTGGTGCTACTAGCAGTTCATTAGCAAGGCATATGAGTACAATTCGACAGTTTTATAAATTCTTATATCAAGAAAACATAATAACTGACAATCCAATGAATGGAGTTGAAGGCCCCAAACTCGCTAGAACATTACCGAAATTGCTCAATGAAAGATCGATATTAAGATTAATAGAGCACGTTAAAGACTTACAAATTGGAAGTGAATTAACCCATAAAAAGAGATTACGACACCAGAGGTTTCTATCACAAATAGAAATACTATATTCAACGGGTATGAGAGTTAGTGAATTATTATCCATAAAAATTTCAGACTTAAATCAGCATAATTATTTCCTAAATGTGATGGGAAAAGGGAATAAGGAGAGGATAGTTCCATTAACGGAGGAGGCCTTGAGTGAGACGAAATATTATCTTGAGCTCTTGGGTTGCATTCGTGATTTAGAGAGGGAGACATATTTATATCCTGGTTCAAGAAAAAATCAGTGTCTTTCTCGACAATATTTTGCAAGTGAATTAAAAGCCTATGCTAGAGGGGCGGGTCTTGACGAAAAAAATATTTCACCTCACGTTCTGAGGCACGCTTTCGCAAGTCATTTATTGCAAAATGGAGCCGATTTACGCTCTGTGCAGCAAATGCTTGGTCATTCAGATATCTCAACAACACAAATATATACTCACATCTTAGACGACAAGTTAAAGTTGGCTGTAAAAGAAAACCATCCTTTATCGAAAAAAATGTGATATAATTATGTTATAGTTTCGTTAAACTATTATATACATTATGTAAGAAAACAAAGAGCAATTTCGAATGCAATATCTTGATTTTGAAAAAAATGTAGCTGAGCTGGAAAGTAAGGTAAGCGAATTGAGGCAGCTGACGCCAAACGATGAAGATATATCAATTGATGAAAACATAAAACAACTTGAACAAAAAGCAAATATGGCTCTTGAGAAGTTGTACGCAACGTTGAGCCCATGGCAGAAAACGAAAGTGGCTCGTCATCCTGAAAGACCACATTTTAGAGACTACCTTGAAGCATTATTTGAAGACTTTATTGAGTTGGCAGGTGACAGGAAATACTCAAATGATCACGCAATTATCGGTGGCCTTGCTAAATTCGGTGATGCTAAAGTAATGGTGATTGGTCATGAAAAAGGCTCAAATACTTCCGAAAGAATAAAACATAATTTTGGCATGGCGGGCCCAGAAGGTTACCGAAAAGCCCAGCGCTTGATGACCTTAGCTGATCGATTTAACATCCCTATTGTCACATTTGTTGATACCGCAGGCGCCTACCCGGGTATTGGGGCTGAGGAACGAGGCCAGTCAGAAGCAATAGCAAGGTCAACCCAGACATGCCTGAATGTGGGCGTACCACTGATTTCAATAATAATTGGCGAAGGAGGGTCAGGTGGTGCAGTAGCAATTGCAACTGCAAATAGGGTAATTATGTTAGAGCACTCAATCTATACCGTTGCTTCACCGGAAGCATCAGCCTCAATTCTGTGGAGAGACTCAGGAAAGGCAAGTGAGGCTGCAAATAGTATGAAAATAACCGCTCAAGATCTGATTGAAATGAAGATAATTGATGAAGTTGTAACAGAACCTGTTGGTGGAGCCCATCGTAACCATGAAAAAATCTTGAGGGATGTCGAGTCAACTCTCTCCAAACATTTATCAGAGGTAAGCAAGTTAGATCGAAAAATAATTATTGAAGACAGGCGTGATAAGTTCTTGTCTATCGGTCGCGTTGTTTAACTACTTTGCACTTCCATGGCAGTGCTTAAATTTCTTTCCACTTCCGCAAGGACATGGGGCATTTCTACCAACTTTACCAAACGTTTTAGGATCTAAATTGCTCTGTTTCACTGCAGATGGAGCTAAACTAGTTTGCTGTTGATTTTTCTCTTTCTTCTGCTTTGTATTCTCTGAATCCTCTTCCTCAGTTCCTTTTTCAAAGTTATCTTTTTTAACTATTTCTACCCTTATTAGGTGGGCGGTGACTTGCTCTCTAAGCCTAATCAATAAGCTTTGAAATAGCTCGAAGCTCTCAGTTTTGTACTCATTTAAGGGATCTCTCTGCCCGTAACCTCTCAATGAAACTGATGTTCTCAAGTGTTCAAGTCTTGATAGGTGCTCGCGCCATAAAATATCGAGTACTTGTAGTAGCACTGTTTTTTCAATTTTACGAATAACATCTTCACCGTATTTTTTTTCTTTAATCGACATTATCTGATCAATTATCTTTTTTAAACGTGTGATTATTTCATCTTCTGCAATGCCTTCTTCAGCAGCCCATTGGTCAACAGGGGCATCAATTAAAAGATTTGTTTTAATTTTATTTCGAAGAGCTTGTGTGTCCCATTGCTCAGGATATGAGTTTTCAGGAATATAATCTTTTACCAAATCCTCGATATATTCGTAGCGCATGTCTATTATTGTTTCAGAGGCCTCGTTATCATCCATGAGATCTTTACGCTGTTCGAAAACTACTTTTCTTTGATCATTCATGACGTCATCAAACTGCAATATATTTTTTCTTATATCAAAATTTCTTGACTCTATTTTTGTTTGGGCTTTTTCAAGAGCTTTATTAATCCATGGGTGAACAATTGGTTCCCCATCCTTGAGTCCGAATTTTTTTAGTAATGACTCCATGTCTTCAGATCCAAATATTCTCATCAAATCGTCCTGTAAGCTGAGATAAAATTTCGATTTTCCTGGATCTCCTTGTCTTCCTGACCTACCTCTTAATTGATTATCTATTCTTCGACTCTCATGTCTTTCGGTCCCTATCACGTAAAGCCCCCCTGACTCAATCACCTGCTGTTTTTCATCAGCTATTCTATCTCTTATTGCGGAAGCTTTTTTGTTATTTTCCTGATTTGATTTATCTAACAATTTTAATTCTGCTTCAAGATTGCCTCCAAGCTGAATGTCTGTTCCTCTTCCAGCCATGTTTGTTGCAATCGTAATGGCACCAAGCCTACCAGCCTGTTCAATAATTTTTGCTTCCTGCTCATGATATTTGGCATTAAGCACTGAAAAAGTATTTTTTTGGATATTAGCGTTTTCATTCTCAATGTAATTAGTGCGTTTGAAGCCCAATTTTTCTAACATGGTGGCGATTTCTTCTGATTTTTCTATCGAGGTCGTACCAACTAATATAGGCTGTTGATTTGCATTACATTCTGTTATTTCTTTTATGATGGCATCATACTTTTCCTCAACTGTCATGTATATTTCATCATTCTCATCAATACGGTTAACAGTTTCATTTGTTGGTATCTCCAATACAGGCAGCCCATAAATATCCATAAACTCTTCAGCTTCGGTTGATGCAGTTCCAGTCATGCCACCTAATTTTTCATATAGTCTAAAATAATTTTGGAATGTTACCGATGCGAGTGTTTGATTTTCGGCTTGAATTTGACAGTTCTCTTTTGCTTCAATTGCTTGATGTAGACCGTCTGAATATCTTCTGCCTTCCATCATTCTTCCAGTGAACTCGTCAATAATTATTACCTTACCTTCTTTGACAATATAATCTTTATTTTTTACAAAAAGTTTGTGAGCTCGAGCGGCCTGATTTATGTGGTGAATAATGGAAATATTTTCTATATCAAAAAGTGATTGACCAGTCAAAAGACCATTCGTTTTCAATAATTCCTCTGCGTGCTCAATTCCTATGTCAGAGAGATTTACAGACTTTGTCTTTTCATCAATATCATAATCATCATCTACCAAAAGCGGCATTAGTTTATTTATTGAGTTGTACATTTCAGATTTTACCTCAGATGGGCCTGATATTATGAGTGGCGTTCTTGCCTCATCGATCAAAATTGAGTCAACCTCATCAACGATTGCAAAATTATGCCCTCTCTGAACCATACTTTCGAAATCATGCTTCATGTTATCTCTTAGATAATCGAAGCCGAATTCATTATTCGTGCCATAAGTTATGTCTGCGTTATAGGCAATTTTTCTATCTTGATCTGTCATGTTACTTTGAAGGCATCCAACATCTAATCCAAGAAATTTAAAAATTTGACCCATCCATTCTGAGTCTCTCTGCGCTAGATAATCATTGACGGTAATTACGTGCACACCCTTACCGGTTAGGGAATTCAGATATACGGGAAGCGTCGAAACAAGAGTTTTGCCTTCACCAGTTTTCATTTCACTAATTCCTCCATCATTCAGCACCATTCCACCAATTAACTGGACGTCATAATGCCTCTGACCCAATGTCCTTTTCGATGCTTCCCGAACAACTGTAAATGCTTCAACTAATAAATCAGATAGCTGAGATCCATTTGATATTCTGTCTCTAAATTCTGTGGTTTTTTTTCTTAGATCTTCATTTTTGAGGGAGGAATATTCATTCTCAAGTTGATTGATTAATGAAACTTGGTCTTCATAGAATTTATACTTCTTTTTGATGGGCTTGTTAAACAGGCTGTTTGTAATTTTTTTTAAATCAATCATCAAAAAATCCCCTAGCAATAGTATTTATCTATATATACTAAACAACTGATTAACAAATAAAATCAATAATTAATGAATAGATGTAACTACTTACAATAATTGAATGTATAATATATATTAAGTTAAAGGTAATTATAAATTAAAAAATTACAAAATCAGAGGGCTGTTTCTATGCTTCTTTTGATTTGGATACCACGCATGAATATTAAAAAAAGAATCGAAGAAATCAAAAATTTTAAAGATCCAGTTTTTTCGGGTCTGCATGTGTATACATTTACCTCAAATGCTCACTACAAAAATAGGAAGGATTTACTATTAATTAAGTTTGAAAAGCCTGTTTCTCATGCATCACTATATACAAAATCATCATGTCCATCAGTTCCTGTTGGCTGGGCAAAGAATAATTTGAAAGGTAAAATCAAGGCCATACTTGTAAATTCCGGTAATGCAAATGCATTTACGGGCCGTCGTGGGGAAGAAGATCTTGATCATATTTTAAATTATGTTGCGGAGATGCTAAATTGCGAGAAAGGGGAGATCGCCGTTTCATCAACAGGAGTTATCGGGGAATTTTTGAATACAAAATCAATCATCGAAGCATTAAGCGGCACAGAGTCAAAAAGAGGATCATCATGGTTGCAGGCTGCAGAGGCTATTATGACCACAGATACATTTCCAAAATTATCAGCAAAAAGTCTTTATATTGATAAAACTGAAATAAATATTTTGGGTATCGCAAAAGGGTCGGGGATGATTGAGCCCAACATGGGAACCATGCTGTCGTATATATTTACAGACGCGAACGTGGATGGTTCCCTTTTGAAAAGTTTACTTATTGACATAACAAATAACAGTTTTAATTCAATTACTGTTGATGGTGACACTTCAACCAGTGATACTGTAATGCTAGTATCAACCAATGAAGCTAGCCATTCCTTGATCAGTAAAGCGGATGATCCGAGAATTAAGTCGCTCAAGAATGCTTTGAACGATGTGGCCACAGATTTAGCAAAACAGATTGTACAGGACGGAGAGGGTGCAACAAAATTTGTTGAAATAAGCGTGACTCGAGCAAAAAATAAAGATATTGCAACAAATATAGCTAAGTCAGTTGCAAATTCACCGCTTGTTAAAACCGCAATCTACGGTGAAGATCCAAATTGGGGAAGAATAATTGCAGCAATTGGGAAATCCTACGAGATGGTAAATCATGAGTCACTTCGATTATTTTTTGGTGAACATAAGATAATTTCCAAAGGAATGGTCCTTGATAATTATAATGAGGAAATCGTGATGCAATACATGAAGAAAGATGAAATTCAGATCATTATTGATCTTGGTATGGGAAGTTGTGATCATACAGTTTGGACTTGCGATTTCTCACATAAATACATTGATATAAATACCGATTACAGATCTTGAGGTTTTATGGAAATTAAACTTGTTGCAGCATGCGCTCTCGTAAATGAGCAAGGAAAGGTACTTATCAATAAGAGGCCCGAAGGAAAAGACTATGCGGGATATTGGGAGTTTCCTGGGGGAAAAGTCGAAGAAAATGAAACGCCAGAAGAAGCAATTATTCGTGAGTTGAAGGAAGAAATTAATATCGACGTTTCAGCTGCATGTCTGGCCCCATTATCATTTACAGAAAAGAATTACGAAAAATATTATGTAGTGGTGCTGCTTTACATATGCCGCAAATGGGAAGGCCTCATGAAACCAATGGAAAATCAAGAACTAGAATGGATAGCTCCCAACAATGTTAGAGACTACAGGGTCTTACCTGCTGATAAATCCTTCTTCGCAATCCTCAGGGACCTGATCTAAGTCTTGCCCTATTTATCAAAAAAATCAGTGAGGCTAATCTTGGCCGATCCAGGCTTAAGTGGTTTTGGCTGGTCTGCATGATACTTCCATCCGGTTAGAGTCAATATTTCAAAAGTTGATATTACTCCATCTTCCTCAGGCGTAATATCTTTCATCAATTCGGATGTCTTAATCCATGTATTTCTAGAAATGTTTGGTTTATCTACATTAATGTAATTATTTTCACCCATAGATCTGATTAATTTTATCAATTGATAAACATCTTTCGAGGTGATTTTGATAGTTGTATCATCTACAACACAAAGTTTGAAACCTGAGCTTTGTAATATATCACCTGCTGTTTTGATATCCGCAAATGGATTAATGCGCGGGTATACTTTTTCTTCGAATTGCTCTTCCGCTCTAAGAAGGCAACCCTTCAGCTCCCTTAGTGTGTCTGAGCCGAACATACTGCAAAGCATCAGTCCATCTGGCTTTAAAAGTGCATGTATTTTTTCTAATGAAGTTTTGAGATTATTTGATGCGTGAAGCATGAGGTCAGACAAAATCAAGTCAAATGAATTCTCTTTAAAGGGCAAGTTTTCCTCATCCTCAATCATTATTGCCTTTTGGTTTGATAAACTTAATGGACTGATAATTAATGGATCTTTTATTTGTCGAGCTAATAATTTATTTGATATAAAATTTTTATTCTTTGTAAGAATTAGAATTGATTTGAAATCGCGATTTATTTCGTCTAATCGCGATGAGAGATCTTGAGCAGTATGCTCATAGATGAAGTTTGGGATATTATAAGTCATTGCTCTGACTCGACTGCGCATTAGCTTTTTTCGGTCAAATAATAGCTTTTTTTCTTTCTGATCTTCTGACATCTGTTAAATTAGATTTGTAATATTATGAAACATATCATATTTACACTTAATATAAAAAAAATAGATTTGTATAATAAATGTCAATAAATATAGAGATATATACGTCAGTAAACTGCTTTTATTGCGTTGCAGCAAAGAGGTTGTTGGACGAAAAAAATATTAGATATGTCGAACACGATGTTTCCAGAGATACCACTCTCAGGGAAAAGATGCTTGAAAAAGCAAATGGCTCAAGAACTGTACCACAAATATTTATAAATGATGTTCACATTGGTGGTTGTGATGAGCTATATGAAATGGAAAGAAAAGGATCTTTAAGCGACATTATTCCAAATAATATAAATGAGTAAAAATTGTAAGTTTAGGGTTGCCTGTATTCAGATGACAACAGGCACAAAAATGTCCGTAAATCTATCGGTACTTGAGACCAGGTTGATCGAAGCAAAAGAAAAGGGTGCAGACTTGATTGTAACGCCGGAACAGACCCTACTGATGGCAGAAAATAAAAACTCTCTATTTGAAAATATCTCACATGAAGATAAAGACTTCGGTTTGAGAGAATTGAAGGGCATCATCAAAAAATTGGGTCTATTTGTGATAATCGGCTCTATATCAATCAAATACAATGAGGATTTGGCACTTAATAGGACATACGCATTTAATCCAAATGGAGATATCATTGGCATTTATGATAAGATACATATGTTCGATGTGACTTTGAGTGACGGTGAGAAGTATCATGAGTCAAAGATATTTAAGCCGGGTAAGAAGCTATCATTGGTGTCTTTGCCCTGGTGTGATGTTGGACTTACAATATGTTATGATTTAAGATTTCCTGACTTATACAGAAAACTAGCTCAAAAAGGAGCATCTGTGATAATTGTACCTTCTGCTTTCACAGTGACCACTGGAAAAGCACACTGGCACACTCTCCTGAGAGCAAGAGCAATCGAGACAG
The DNA here is from genome assembly GCA_913030915.1 of uncultured Rhodobiaceae bacterium. Classification (GTDB taxonomy): domain Bacteria; phylum Pseudomonadota; class Alphaproteobacteria; order Rhizobiales; family TMED25; genus TMED25. The sequence continues at coordinate 534 of CAJWEW010000016.1, read as the reverse complement.
GCTGTTTTATACTGGCGCCAGCGCAAGTTGGTAAACATGAAAATGGTAGAATATCCTATGGACGCACAATGATAATATCTCCATGGGGAGAGATAATTACCGAAATTACAGATGAGGAGAGCATCGCTCTTGCAGATATCGATATCGCAATGGTTGAAAATTTTAGAAAAAAAATACCTTCTGTTAACCAAAATAATTATTATATATGAATTAATGAGTCTATATAAAATGGATTTTTAAATGATAAGATATGATTTAGTCTGTGAGAATGAACATTTTTTTGAGTCATGGTTCAAAGACTCAAAGAGCTATCAGAAGCAGCTGGAAGCTGATGAAATAGTCTGCCCTCAGTGCAATAGCAGCAATATATCAAAGTCCTTGATGGCACCGGGAATTCCAAAAAAAACAAACACAAAAAATGGTAATGTCATCGCAAATAGCAGCTCAAGCTCTATAAATAATGCTATTCGTAAAATTAGAGATGAAATAAAGAAAAATTCTGAATATGTGGGTGACCAGTTTCCTGAAGAAGCC
>CAJWEW010000015.1 GCA_913030915.1 uncultured Rhodobiaceae bacterium | reverse complement strand
ATTGAATGGTTTAGGTTTGGCCGGCCATCGCTGGTTGGCGTTGCTACTGGCATGGTAGCGGGGCTTGCAACTGTGACGCCGGCATCCGGCTTTATTGGGGTTCCGGGCGGTCTAATACTTGGTTTTGCTGGCGGCGTTGCCTGTTATCTCGCAGTAGATCTGATTAGGGTACGCCTGAGAATTGATGACTCACTGGATGTATTCGCAGTTCATGGTGTTGGTGGTGCGACCGGTACTTTACTTGTTGCGTTTCTTATCAGCCCAACTTTTGGCGGTGTTGGTCTAGGTGATGGTGTAACTGTCATGGGTCAACTTGGAGTTCAGGTAACAGGTATATTCGCAACACTTGTTTGGTGTGTTATTGCAACAGTAGTAATTGTAAGTATTACTAAGGCAGTGACCGGGCTAAGAGTTGAGGATGAGGATGAGGTTGAAGGTCTTGACTACAGGGCTCATGGTGAAACAGGCTATAAACTATAAAATACTTGGGGAGTATAAAAAATGAAAATGATAATGGCAATTATTCAGACGCATAAACTTGAAGATGTCAGAACGGCTCTGCATGATGTCGGTGTTATGGGTATGACAGTTACGGAGTCAAAAGGTTTTGGAAGAACGAAAGGTCACACAGAGATATATAGAGGTGCGGAATATCAGATCAATTACATTCCAAAATTTAAAATTGAGGTTGTTTGTGAAGAGAGTATCTCTGAGAAAGTGATTGAAACAATTTCAGAAGCTGCAAATACTGGGAAGATTGGTGATGGTAAAATATTTATGTGGGATATTGACTCTGCCATCCGAATAAGGACCGGCGAGAAGAACGAGCAAGCTATTTAATTTATTGCTCTGGACTTAAATTGCCCCTGTGGTGAAATTGGTAGACACGACAGACTCAAAATCTGTTGCTTTCGGGCGTGCTGGTTCGAGTCCGGCCAGGGGCACCACTCAATAGGATAACTATGGATCTTGGATTAAAAGCGAAGAATGCAATTATTTTTGGTGCTTCATCCGGTCTTGGTAAGGCTGCAGCACATTCTCTAGCCTCAGAGGGATGCAATACTACATTAATTGCAAGGGACTCCGAAAAACTCAAAATCGTATCTGAAGAAATTTTACAAGCGCACAAGGTAAGTTCAGATTTTGTTGTCGCAGATTTAACGAAAGATAATGACGTCAGTTCACTTATAGCGGGTATTAGTGATAGAAAATATGACATACTAATTAATAATACTGGCGGCCCACCGCCATCAAATCCAATTGATACAGATAACAATGTATTACAGCTCTTCGTTAAATCTATACTTTTAAATACCATAAGAATAACAAATAGCCTCATACCAAGCATGATTGAAAAAAATTGGGGTAGGGTTATTACAATAACATCATCAGGCGTTGTCCAGCCAATTGATAACTTATCAGTTTCCAATACAATAAGACCTGCTGTAACAGGTTTTATGAAAACCCTCTCAAACCAAATAGCAGAGCATGGTATAACAGTAAATACAGTGATGCCAGGGCGAATTACTACAGAGCGGACATTGGAGGTAAACACACAAAGAGCAAAGTCGCTTGGAGTCTCATATGATGAGGCAATATCAATTTCATCAAACGAAATACCTATTAGAAGATATGGAACGCCTGAGGAATTTGCCAGTGTTTTGTGCTTTTTAGCAAGTGAGAAAGCAAGTTATATCAACGGCAGTAATATAAGAGTAGACGGTGGTTTAATTAGAAGCGTATAATATAAGTTCCATGACAAAAAATAATAAGAAAATTGGTGGTCATTTATTAGCAGACCAACTGTTTACTAACGGAGTCGATACAGTATTTTGTGTCCCAGGTGAGAGCTATCTCGGTCTAATGGATGGCCTATATAATCACAAAGATAAAATACAATTAATAACAACCCGACATGAGTCCGGCGCAGCAAATATGGCTGATGCGTATGCTAAGTTGACAAACAAGCCTGGAATTTGCCTTGTCTCACGAGGTCCAGGTGCGACAAACGCATCAAATGGAATACACACCGCTTTTCAAGACTCAACGCCTGTTATATTGCTTATAGGTCAAGTATCCAGAAATGAGAGAGAACGAGAAGCTCAGCAAGAAATTGACTATAAAGAAATGTTTAAACCAATGGCAAAGTATGTCGCTGAGATTAATGATGCTGATAGGATTCCAGAATTTATAAACAAAGCATTTTATATTTCACAATCAGGAAGACCAGGGCCAGTCGTACTATCACTTCCAGAAGATATGTTGATGGATGAAACCGTATCGCGAACAACTCCTGTACCAGATATATTTCAATCAAGTCCATCAAAGACTGCAATGGATAGTTTTTATGAAAAGCTCAAAGAGGCAAAAAAACCTATTATAATTGTTGGTGGCAATACTTGGACAAAAGATGCTGTAAAAAAACTCACTAAATTTGTTGATGATAACTCAATACCGGTACTCACTTCGTACAGAGCCCAGGATAGGTTTGACAATAGAAATGAGAATTATATCGGGCATTCAAGTTATGCCATTCCTGCAGAAACAAAAAAACGAATTAAGGAAAGCGACTTCATCCTTGCTTTAGGAGCGCGTCTTGGTGAAGTAACCACACAAGGATATTCAACAATAAAAGTACCTGAGCCTGATCAATATCTGGTACATGTTCATCCCGGCATAAATGAAATTGGTTCTGTTTATTATCCCGATATCGGTATTCCAAGCGGTATGCAAGAATTTGCTTCTGCCCTGACATCTCTACCGAAGATTGAAAATCCACCATGGAGAGAATGGCGCGAGTCAGCAAGGAAAGAATATTTGGAATTTATTAAACCAACGCCAATGAGTGGCACCCTCAATCTATCTGATGTGGTGGCATATCTGAATAAAACTCTAGGTGATGATGATATTGTTATTGTTGGCTCAGGAAACAACTCACAATGGGTTCATAGATATTATCAATATCGCGATCTTGGTTCACAAATTGTTACAACAGGTGGATCAATGGGTTATGCTGTTCCTGCAGCCATAGCTGCGAAGTTAGTTTATCCAAAAAAGACTGTTGTGAGTTTTAATGGTGACGGATGCTTTATGATGCTAGGACAGGAAATCATTAATGCGGTTGAGAATAAATTGAATCCAATATTTATTATTATAAACAATAAAAAATTGGGAACAATTAGAATGCATCAAGAGCGAAATTTTCCAAAGAGGATCATAGGGACAGACATATTAAACCCTGATTTTATTGGCCTTGCAAATGCCTATGGTATTGATGCTTATCGAGTAACGGAAACTGCTGAATTTGGAGATGTATTTGAAAAAGCCAAAGTTAGTCAAAGCGCAACTCTAATTGAGCTAATTATTGATCCAAATGTTCTCGGACCTGCGTTAGAAATTGGTGAAAATATCTGATCAGTAGTTTTTCTATAATTAGAAGAATGACACTGAATTATCCATAAGAAATAGATAGATGTTTACAGCCAGAAGCATATAATTTTTATTTCCTGAAGAGCGATGTCCAGCATGACTAAAATTCGCCAATAATGTAATGTCATCATGCGTTTGAGTATTACTGTATTCCTTAATTTTATCGGCTAGTATATGTGATTTTACGGACTCCCGTTTGTGTACTATGATCGCAGGGATTGTAAAAAGTATAAGCAATAGAGCTCCCAATTTCACCGAAAAGCCTGTCAAGATCAATAGACTGCCCGTTCCCATCATAAATAAACCAGAGTAGTGGGCAAAATAGGTTATAAAATTGAAGTAATTTCTATTCTCGAGTCCACGAAATAGTATACTAGTTCTCTGGCGCCCAATAGCCCTTCGCATCTTCGTTGATCCGACCATGTAAAAACCATGAAGATAGATGTATGCGACTGCAATACGAAGTATGAGCATTCCAATATCGCTGATTTCTAATTCTTGCATTTAGTAAAACTCTTTGTGATTTATATTATCAATTCTTCAAACTGAATTTAACCACACATTACATAATAAATATCTTAATTTATTAAATATACAAATATTTATTTTGAATAATTTAGTATAAGTATAGCCTTATTCGTGTTGATTTGAAATAAATCTATGCTAATATTTAGCCCTATTAAGGCTTAAATATATATTCGAACGAATGTTTGGTATAATAATGAATTCACATAAAATAGACGTTTCTGGATACAATTGTCCAATACCGGTACTAAAAATAAAAAAGGCAGTTAAGACCTTGAAAAAAGGTGAAAGACTCAAAATTATTGCCACGGATCCAATGATTAAAATTGATCTACCAACGTTTTGCCGTGAGTCAAATTGTAAACTAATCTATATAAAAGATACTGAGGAGTCCATATTTTGTGAGATTCAGGTTTTGTAATGTTATTTACGTATGCTAACAATTATTAATGACACAAAAATTAATATGCCCCCTACATATTGAGAGAATAGTAATCTTTCATCAAGTATCAACGCTGCCGCGACCGCTGTAAGCAATGGCTCAGTATTAAAAAAAAGTCCTGAAATCAAAACAGATGTAAATCTTAACGACAACATTTGAAAATAGTAAGCGCCAATATAGCAAAGTGACATTATCAAGACAGGTAGATATGATGATAATTCATTTAGTACTATATTAGGCGAAAGGATCAAAAAAGATAAGGCCAGAACTGGCAATACAAATACATGCACCCAAAAACCTAAAATAATTGGACTTAGTTTTCTGGATGCAACACCTGCTGCGAAGTACAAAAAAGTTGCACTTATACTCGATAATCCTGCTAATGAGACGCCAAGCGGGTCTATGTTATTAAAATCCGGAACAATAACAAAGATTAAACCTATGAATACTACCGCAAAAATAATAATGTCACTTGTCCTGATATTTTGGCGTCCTCTAATTATGCTTACCAGTAGTATTTGTATCGGGAACGTGAAGAATATTATTGCTGCAAGAGACACTGAAATGAAATTTATTGAGCCAACATAACATAAGTTAATCAGTGCTGTTGCGATAGCCATTATTACAACGTACACCCTTACTTCTTTGGGGATTTTAAAATCCAATTTACCCATAACTGCAAGTGTCAGAGATATTGCAAACATGAATGTGGCACGTGATAGCACCGAAAAAGTTGTTGAGATACCATTTTGAGCTGCAAGCGCTGCTAGAGGATTATTTAATCCATAGCACAAGGATGACAAGACAGCGAATATTGGGCCTTTATTTCTTTCAGCGTAGCTTTGATTTTCCAGTTTATTCATGAGCCTTCAAGCAGAGGTAATTTTTAACTTAAAATTTTATTTAAATGGTGTTACTAATACGTATCTTTAATAGGGGGCTAACTTGGAAGATAATATAATAGAACTATCGCCTAATAAAGCTTTTTCAATACAAAATATTGTTAAACTAGACGGTCGATTGAGTGCCTATCCTCAAAATGAAGAAGGTTATGTTCCGCTGAATTGTTATCTCATAAAAGAAGATAGTGGAGCTTTTTTATTTGATACCGGTTACCTCTTTCATCAAGAAAAAATATTACATCAATTAAAATCTATTCTCGATCCGGATATACCATTATCAATAATACCACTGAGAATTAATGAATTCATGTCAGTAGGAAATGTAAAAGCGATTACATACAATTTTAATGTCGTGGCATTTTATTCGCCACATCCGGAAGGTCCTGACTGGTTTGATTTTACAGATAAAGAGAGAGACTGGAGCCTTAAAGAGATACCTACAAATATACTAAGAGGCACGGTTGACTGTGTGGTTGGTGAAAATACAGGTAGGAACATACAGGTAATAAGTGCACCCCTGAGGCTTATAAACACCTCATGGATATATGATGAGAAAACAAAAATTCTATTTTCATCTGATATGTTCAATTATGGAATTGCAGAAAAAAATACTGAGGATTGGATAATAACAAATCCTGAAGAGGAGTTCTCTATTGGCTACATCAAATCTTTTCTGCTAAATACTCGTTATTGGTGGCTTGAAGGTGCAAAGACACGGCTTTTGCGAGATAACATAAAGAAAGTATATGACTCCTACGATATCGAAACACTGGCTCCAGGATACGGTAAAATATTCAAAGGAAAAAAATTAGTTCAAAAGCAGTTTGAATTACTTGATAATATTCTGGATGAGCTTGACATAACAAAAACAAAAGCACATTATGTGGCAAGAAATCAAATGAGGTAAATATGTCGAAAAGTAAGCTACCACGAGAAATACTAAAAAATGTATATTGGCTTGGAGATTGCCTTGAGCAAAGATACCAAGGAAAAATATATCATTCCTATAACTCTTCGTATCTAGTTATTGGGGAAGAGGCAGCTTTACTTGTTGAAACAGGACACCCAAAGGATTTCAATGAATTACATGATCAAATTGTTGGAATTCTTGAAAAGAAAAAGATCCCACTAAAATATATATTTATTACACACCAAGAGACTCCTCATGCCGGAGGTGTAGGGAGGTTTCTAAACATTTACCCGGATATTGAAATTCATGGCGATGTGAACGATTATCACATGGCATTTCCCAATTATAGCGCTAATTTTAAAGCTATGGAAGTTGGTGACTCTATCGACTTGGGTGGCGGCATGAATTTTATTGCAGCTGAGCCTGTTGTCAGAGATATGAGGACTTCATTGTGGGGATATATTACACCTTACAACTTGCTTTTTCCTGGTGATGGCTTTGCTTACAGCCACTATCATTGGGATGGTCACTGTGGAATGATCGCTGAAGAAGCTGACACACTTGATTTGTTTGACGTTTCAGCAGTATTTGCAGAACTAGCACTATTTTGGACTAACTTCGTTGATATGGAGATCTACACAAAGAGGTTAAAAGAGCTCGTGGATGAACTAGATATAAAATATATTGCACCCACTCACGGTTTACCTATCCTTGACATTGACAAAACAATGCCAAAAGTCATTGAAGGACTTCAAGCGCCGTATCACAAATTAGCTGGATAGTTTTATTTTTCAGGATAGGGTACGTTCTTACCTGTATATCTTCTAACTCGAATATTAGCTTGCTCAGCATGCCCAGCAAATCCTTCTAGCATGCACAATCTGGAGCACACCTCACCAATTTGCGCTGATGTATCTTTATTCTCAACTCTTTGATAGGTGCAGGTTTTTAAGAATTTACCAACCCAAAGCCCACCTGTATATTTGCTTGCCTCTTTGGTAGGAAGTGTATGATTTGTTCCAATAACTTTATCGCCATAGGCAACATTAGTTTCTTGCCCTAAAAATAGTGAACCAAAATTTTTAAGATTTTTCAAATAGTATGATGGATCCTTTGTCATCACTTGAACATGTTCATAAGCTAATTTATTCGCTTCAATGAGCATGTCTTCTTGGTCTTCACAAAGTATAATCTCACCAAAGTTTTCCCAAGAACCTTTTGTTATATTAGCCGTTGGTAGTATTTCGAGAAGCCTATCAATTTCACTTAGAGTATCTTCGGCTAATTTTTCTGAGTCAGTAATTAAGATGGCGGGTGATGTTGGTCCGTGCTCTGCTTGACCCAGTAAATCTGTAGCACAGATTTCTCCATCTGATGTGTCATCGGCAATAACTAATGTTTCCGTTGGTCCAGCAATTAGGTCAATCCCAATCTCCCCAAACATTTGTTTTTTTGCTTCTGCAACATAAGAGTTACCAGGGCCAACAATCATATTCACAGGCTCAATTTTTTCAGTACCGATACCCATTGCACCAATCGCTTGAACCCCACCAATAAGGTAAATTTCATCCGCACCCGCAAAATGCATCGCTGCTATTGTTGCTGGATGAGCCCCTCCATTATAAGGCGGGGCGCATGCAATTACTCTTTTTGCTCCAGCCACTTTCGCAGTCAAAACGCTCATATGTGCTGATGCAACCATAGGATATCGCCCGCCTGGCACATAGCACCCTACATTTTCTATCGGTATATGCTTGTGGCCAAGAAATACTCCCGGAAGTGTTTCAACCTCCAGCTCATTCATTGTCTCTAGTTGCTTTTGTGCGAAGTGCCTGATTTGATTTTGTGCAAATTGTATATCTTCGATCTCAGATTTATTTAATTTTGATATCGCCGCATCAATTTCATCTTCAGATAAGCGAAAGTTCTCGGGGCTCCAGTTATCAAAATGTCCTGAATAATGCTCCACTGCGGCATCGCCTCTTTCTCTAATATCGCTTAGGATTGATCTGACTGTTTCTTCAATTGATGATTTATCTTCACCTACATTATTCGATTCCGAACGTTTCTTTATATATCTAATCAAATTTCAATTCCTTTTTTATTTAAATACTTGAGGATTTATAGGAGATCCGGTACCGCCTGTAATTATGAGGGGAGGTCCGCAAAAGAAGAATTCATAAACTCCATCTGCGGCACAATCTTCTGCTAACTCCTTTAAATAAAATATCTCGCCCATACAAAGTCCCATTGCAGGTATCACCACCCAGTGCCAAGGTTGGTTTGCCTCGGAGGTTTCATTTGGTCTGACTTCCACCCCCCACGTATCGGAACATATCGCGGCAACTTCTTTTTCATGGCACCAGTAGCAATTTTCGAACTTTACTCCTGGAGCGTCGCCGCCGGCATATCCACCCCATTCATTTTCACTTAAGCATCGTTCCATTTGACCCGTTCTTATTATGACAAAGTCTGCTTTTTTAATATCAACACCTTGTTGTTTCGCGCATGCATCGAGTTCATCATTTGAAATACCCTCGCCGTCTTGTAGCCAGTCAACCCCACGGTATCTTGCAATATCAAGCAAAACTCCGCGACCGTTCATCTTGTCCTTTGAGTTCTCGATACCAAGAACATTTAATCCTGTTACGTCAATCTGTTTTGGGTCATGGCCGTTATAAGCCCTGTCTTCATAAAATATGTGCCCAAGTGCATCCCAATGTGTAGCTCCCTGAACACACAAGTTTAGAGTATCATCAGCATAGCGAATTTTATTCCAATCTTGTCTGCCACAAACCGCATCCGTCCCTGTTGCAAGCATTTGGTGGATAGGATTGAAACGTCCACCAAATAGACCGTTTTGAGGACCCTCTCTGTCAAGAGGTATACCTAATGAGAAAACCTTCCCTTTTTTTATTAACTTCGAAGCTCCAATAATATCTTCCGGAGTCACAAGATTAAGAGTACCAATTTGGTCATCTTTGCCCCATCTACCCCAGTTTGAGAGCTCTTCCGATGCTTTTTTTATTGCATCGAGATTTACTTTTATATCCATATACCTTCTCCTGTGTTAATGTGCAGTCCAGCCGCCATCAATAAGTAAACTTGTTCCAGTTATCATCTTAGCCTGCGGAGAGCACAAATACAATATACCATCTACAATATCCTGAACATCGACTAATTTTTTCATTGGTATCATTCCATAGACAAAATTTTTGAATTTCTCATCTTCAAACATTGGCTTGGTCATTGGTGTATCAGCAAATGTTGGGGCAATTGAGCAGACTCTTATGTTTGACGGTGCGACTTCAACTGCTAGTGCTTTAGTAAGCCCTTCAACAGCATGTTTTGTAAGACAATAAACGGTTCGGGTTGGCGAGCCAACATGCCCCATTTGGGAAGTAACGTTTATTATCACCCCTTGGTTATTTTTTTTCATTAATTTTACCGCTATTTTAGATGTACGAAATGTCGCTCTTACATTGAGGTCAAGCATTAAATCTAGAGTTGCATCATCAACATCTTCAATTAGTTTAGGACGGTTTACTCCCGCATTATTTATGCAAACATCCAAACGATCTAATGACCCCATTTTTTTGAAGAACTCATCACCGGTTATGTCGAAATCCCAGATCTCTATATTTTCAGGAAATTGCTTTTGTAATTCAAGCAGATCATCTCGTGTCCTGCTAACAGCAATAACTTGAGCATTATTTTTTGCGAATTCGATTGCTGTAGCTCTACCTATACCTCGTGCAGCACCTGTTATCAGGACAACTTTACTCTCAAATGGGCTAGCACTATCCATCTTATTATGGCCTATTTGGTTTTAGTTTCGGACTTATACCAATGATATATTTCTTCCCCTGTCATGTGAATAACACCGTCATGCTGGTTTATGTAATCATATAATTTTTCAACATGACCAATACGGTGTGGTGTTCCTGTCAGATAGGGGTGCATGCTTATTGCCATAATTTTGATATTTTCTTCACTTTCCATATACAATCTATCAAACGTTTCCTTGCATTGTTGGTAAAACACATTTGCTGGCTGGTGCTGGATGATGTGTATGACGATATCATTGGTTTCAAGAGGGTATGGAAGTGTGAGCATTGACCCGTGTTTTGTCTCTATTGTTGTTGGCAAATCGTCCATAGGCCAGTTGCATACATATTCAATACCATTCTTCTTTAGAAGATCTAGTGTGTTTTCAGTTTCAGTCAATCCAGGACTTTCCCAGCCAATTGGTTGCTTGCCTGTGAAAGACTTAATTTCTTCTACAGCGGCTGCAATTTCTGCATCTTCATCATCGAGAGAATGCTGGGGTTGTTGCTCATATCCATGTCCCATAAACTCCCAACCTGCCTCGAGAGCGGCTTCTGCAATACGCGGGTACGTTGAGCAAACATGCCCATTTATAGCAAGTGTAGCTGTAATATCTCTTGATTGAAGCGCATTTAAGTGTCTCCAAAATCCAACACGGTTTCCATATTCATGCCAAGACCAATTGGGGACATTCGGGAGTAGTTGATTGCCCATTGGAGGCGGTAAGGCATTTCGTGGCATTGGTCGGATTATGTTCCATAATTCAACGTTGACCGTTGTCCAAACTATAATTTTTGACCCGTTTGGGCCTTTCAATTTAGGTCTATCTATTATTGCTTCATACTTCAAGCGATCTGTTAGTAAACTCATAATTTCCCTACTTTTTTCTATCTTCTTTGTATTTTATATACTATTTTTTTTAGATATTATATTGCAAATTATAGACTTTTTAAAAATTTTTTTACAGTAGACTCATGGGACCATTAAAAGACATAAAGATATTTGATCTGACCCGCGTGTTAGCCGGGCCACATTGTACACAAATTTTAGGGGATTTGGGTGCTGACATCATAAAGATTGAAAGGGTTGAAGCGGGTGATGACACAAGAAAATTTGCTCCACCTTATATGAAGGATAGTAATGGAAAGGATACAAATCAAAGTGCATATTTTTCAGGCACGAACAGAAATAAACGCTCTCTAACATTAGATTTAAGTTCCAAGGAAGGTCAGTCAATTGCCAGAGAATTGATATCAAAGTCAGATATACTGGTCGAGAATTTTAAAGTTGGAACACTCAAAAAATACAACTTAGACTACGAGTCACTTAAGGGTCAATTTCCAAATCTAATATATTGTTCGATTACAGGATTTGGGCAAACAGGACCTTATGCAAGTAGACCCGCATATGATGCACTGGTACAAGCAATGGGTGGGGTTATGAGCCTGACCGGAGAACCCGATGGGGAACCAATGAAAGTAGGTGTATCCATTGCAGATCTGATGGCAGGAATGTATGCAACAGTATCAATTCTTGCAGCTTTAAGACACCGTGACAAAACAAATCAAGGACAACATCTTGACATCTCTATGCTTGACGCCCACGTGGCTTGGCTCGCTAATCAGGGAATGAATTATTTAGCAACTGGAAGCAATCCAGAAAGATTAGGTAATCAACACCCAAATATTTTACCTTATCAGGTTATGCCATCAAAGGATGGTTATTTTGTTTTATCCGTTGGTAATGACGCTACATTTGAAAGATTCTGTGAGGTTGCATCCTGTGAGGATTTGCTTGCGGATAAAAAGTTTGCAGAGGCTGTCGAGAGGGTGAAAAATCGCGAGGAGGTCACCAATAAGCTTAATGAAATTACTAAGACCCGCGAAACAAAATGGTGGTTAGAGAAATTAGAAGAAAAAAATATTGGTTGTTGTGCAATTAATTCACTGGAAGAGGTTTTTTCAGATCCCCAAGTGTTGGCTAGAGATATGATAATCGATATGAAAGGGACAGATAAAAATCAGAGCCCGTATAAACTAATAGCCAACCCAATAAAAATGAGTGAGGGCAGTATCACATATAGGTATCCACCGCCACAACATGGTGAGCACACTGAAGAGATACTGAGTGAAAGTCTTGGTTACTCAGAAGAAAAAATCGCAAAACTGAAGAAGTCAGGTATAGTCTGAAAATATCCAGCTAAGCATTGCTATCTTCGGCAACTTTTCCGTAATGGGTATATGTTTGCTGTAAATACCACTTGTAGAAATCCCAATAACTTTCCTCAGGGTATTTCATTGGATTGTCATCGCTTACGCATGATGGTATTTGTTTTGCAACTGTATCAAGACCTGTATTGACAAAACATGCAAGTGAGTACCTATCATTATTTCTAGGTGGTAACACACGATGTGGCGTCGCTCTAAACCTCTCATTTGTCCATCTCTCTAAGAATTGTCCCAGATTTAAAATTAGAGCACCTTCAGGGATTACTGGCCAGAACCACTCACCATTAGTATCCATAACTTGTAGCCCCGGTTCTTTTGCCATTGGTAAAATAGTCATAAATCCAGTGTCCGCATGAGCACCCAGGCCAAATTCTTTCTCTTCAACAAAGTCAACTTTTGGGTATTTAGCTAATCTGAAGTAGCTGTAAAGTTCTTCAAAATGAGGTTCGAAGAAGCCATCCTCAACACCGAGAGCTTCTGCCCAAACTGGGAGTAGTTTCTTGCACATACTAATGATGCCATCCCAATAATCCATGATTTCTTCTTTGAAACCATCAAGTTCTGGCCAAGGATTTTGTGAATAGAATTGTTTACCGGCCTTTACATTCGGGTGATCATCAGGATAATCGGTGGCCAAAACTAAGCATTCAACTGTATCTGTTTTTGTATGTTCTTCATATTCTGAGTGTTTTAAAATAGTTGTTTTTGATGGAATATAGCCTCTTTGATGCTCATTGACCTTAAATTTCATCTTGAAGTCTATGTCTTGGTCATGAAACCTTATAATTTGTTGCTCCATACGCTCAATTTTATCTAGTGATATACCATGATTTGTAAGGCACATGAAGCCAAGTGTTTCAGCTACATCTCTCCACTCTTTTGCTAGTGATTTTATCGCGTCTCTGTCGCCTTTCAAAATTGGACCTAGATCCATAACCGGAAGTTCTTTATATGGAAAATCCTTATCTCTTGCGTCAATATTTGCTGTACTCATTTTTTCACCCCGTTACAAATTATTTTAACTACTAAATGCCAGTAATTGGCAGATCAAAAATTAATTTATTTACAAACATCGTAAATATGTTGATATATTAAAGCAGATTTAACATGTTAATGTAAATAAAAAAATCATTTAAAGGGGATTAAAATGTCAGAAAAAATAGGAATAATTGGCTTGGGTATTATGGGCTCGGCTTACACCAAGAATCTTAGTGCTGCGGGTTTCGAAATAGTAGGCTTTGACGTCAATGATGAAAGATTTGAAGCTCAAGGTAATGCAAGGATAAAAAGGGCGTCATCCCCAACAGATGTAGTAAATCAGGTCGATAAGGTTATAACATCATTACCGCATCCAGATGCTCTAATAGCTGTCGCAGACGAAATATCAAAGTCGGGCAAAGAGGTCATAATTGCAGATACATGCACGCTTAAGATATCTGATAAAATCAAAGCACGTGATATTCTTGCAGATAAAGGTATAACCCTTCTAGATTGTCCTGTCAGTGGAACAGGCCACCAAGCCTGGGCAGGGGATCTTGTTATTTTTGGAAGTGGAGATCAAGCTTCATTCGATAAGGTAAAACCGGCATTTGAGAAGATGGGAAGAGAAGTACACTATCTTGGTGAATTTGGAACAGGCTCAAAGATGAAATATATCGCAAATTTATTAGTTGTTATACATAATGTATCATCGGCTGAAGCAATTACCTATGGTGTGAAAGCGGGCATTGATCCACAATTGGTGTATGACGTCATAAAATCAAGCGCTGGAAGTTCACGGATGTTTGAGGTGCGCGGTCAGATGATGGTTGATAACAAATATGATGAAAATGTCTCAGCAAATCATTTAATAACAAAAAAAGATATTTCAGTCATACTCGATTTTGCTGATGAGATGGGGTGCCCCACACCGCTATTTTCATTAGCTGGTGACATACACAGAGCAGCTATTGCTCAAGGCAGAGCACTGGAGGATACGGCATCAGTTTGTGCTGTGACAGATAATCTAGCTGGTGTGAAAAGGAAATAATCCCAAAATTGAGGATAAATGAAGCATTATCTTGAAGCAAACCATAAGACTGTTCATTGGGGATTTCTGTCTGCTGAGATTAACCCAGTTTTGAACATTAACAGCGGTGATGAAGTTGAAATTACATCAGTATCAGGGCCGCCTGAGGTAACAAAAAATAGCCCTTATGAAGTGAAAGAGACTTTATTAGAAATTCATGAAAAAAGTGTGCGTGGTACTCTTCAAGGTGGTCATATGTGCACAGGTCCGATTGGGGTTCATGGGTCCAAATCAGGCGATGTTATAGAAATTGAAATTCTGTCAATCGAGCTAGACTCAGATTGGGCTTACACTGGTGTTGCTCCATTAAAGGGTGCACTACCAGATGATTTTAACTCTCGTCAGATGTCGTACCTTGAAATAGATAGGCATAGAAAGATTGCGAAAACACCATGGAATATGGAAGTCGATTTGGATCCATTTTTTGGTCTTATTGCAACGGCACCCCCAATGGAATGGGGTAGGTTATCAACAGTGCCACCAAGACAAAATGGTGGTAACATGGATAATAAAGAGTTGAAAGTTGGGACTACATTATATTTGCCTGTTTTCGAAAATGGGGCAATGGTGTCCATTGGTGATGGGCACGGAACACAAGGAGATGGTGAAATTTGTACCGCAGCAGTAGAAATGGATATGCGCGGTAAATTTAAAATAACAAATAGATCGGATATGGAAATTACGTGGCCAATTGCGGAAAATAATGATTATTTCATTACAATGGCATTCGATCCCGATCTCGATGAATGTGTAAAAATTACAACACGAGAAATGATAAATTTCTTGTCAGAGTTTTGCGGCTTAACTCGACCCGATGCTTACACTTTACTGAGCTATGTTGGTGATTTGAGAATAACCCAAGTGGTAAATGGTAATAAGGGTGTGCATCTCATGATACCAAAAAAATATTTTCACAAAACATTTAAGAAATAAGGGAGTAATAAGATGAAAAAATATCGAATACTTATACTTGGGGCCTCATATGGCTCATTATTAGGTATTAAGTTAGCTTTAGCTGAGCATGATGTTGATCTGGTTTGCCTTCCACAAGAAGTGGAACTTATTAATAAAGAAGGTGCAATTGTTCGCCTCCCAATTCGCGAAAAAGATAAAGTTATCGAATTAAGATCATCAGATTGCCCAGGTAGTCTGAATGCTCTTGGGCCAAGTGATGTTGATATTTCAACT
The DNA here is from genome assembly GCA_913030915.1 of uncultured Rhodobiaceae bacterium. Taxonomy (GTDB): domain Bacteria; phylum Pseudomonadota; class Alphaproteobacteria; order Rhizobiales; family TMED25; genus TMED25. The sequence continues at coordinate 18,948 of CAJWEW010000015.1, read as the reverse complement.
TACGACCTGATCGCATTGGCGATGCAGGAGCCACAATATGGGGCAGATGAGATTGCTGAGCTGCTCAAAGAGATTGGTTTGAGTAAAAAACCCTGCATGTCCATCATGAATATGCCACCATTACCCTACATAGCCAGAATTCAGGGACTTGATATATCAAAGCTAGATGGCGCATACACAAAACCTGATGTCTGGAAATATTTTGACTCAAATTGTATGACCTTGTGTAGTCCAGATCCACAGGCATTTAGACCACCTGATGAGAATATTAATGTTTTGCAAGTTGGGCTCCCAACAAATTTTAAAGCCGCGAGGTTTGAGTCAGATCAGCAAACACAAATATTGCGAGATCTGCAAACTGATATAGAAAAAATTAAATATGATCTCGATGGCGAAAAGATAGACTTACCGGTAAAGTTGAAAGTACACGACTCAATTTTTGTTCCACTTGCTAAGTGGAGTATGCTCTTGTCAGGTAATTATCGTTGTGTCAAAGAGGAAAATGCGGTTGCCATAAAAGAGGCAGTCCACTCGGATCTGGCGCACTCTGAAAAAATTTATAGTTGGGTGGGTGTTATTGCTACAAAATTGGGAGCAATTGAATCTGATCAAGTACCGTTTAATAAATACGCAAGGGCCGCAGAAAGTCTTATCCGTCCGTCATCTGCCGCAAGAGCACTTTTTTCTGGGGCTAAAAATATAGAGAGAGTTGATAGGCTAGTAAAGTTAATAGCAATTCAAATGGGAGAAGATACGCAGTTGATTGATCCAATTATCGAACAAGTGGATCGCAGACTTGAAATAAACCGAGGTTCGTAACAAATCAGGTTGAAGGAATGAAAGTTTTAGATGCAATCATAACTGTTCTCAAAAAGGAAGGCCTCGAGTGTCTTAACTGCTTCCCAACAACTCCAATCATTGAAGCCGCGGCTACACAGGATATAAAGCCAATAGTTTGCAGGCAAGAGCGAGTTGGTCTTGGAATTGCGGATGCATATAGTCGAGTAACAAATGGAAAGAAATTATCTGCATTTGCTATGCAATATGGTCCAGGTGCCGAGAATGCATATCCTGGGGTTGCAACTGCCTTTAGTGACTCAACGCCATTACTCGTGCTTCCATTGGGGCATCCTCTGGATAGAGATGGTGTATTCCCAATGTTTTCAAGTTTAAAGTCATATGAAAGCATTACCAAATCCATAGAGCAAATTACGACACCATCAAAATCTATAGATGTTTTACGTCGGGCCATTTCGTCAATGAAAAATGGTCGGCCTGGACCTTCGATGGTTGAAATACCCGAAGACATACTTAATCAAGATGTAGACGATAGCAGGGTACAGAATTACAAAAAAATTCAATCTGCCAGATCTATGGCAAGCAGTGAAGAGATCTCAAATATTTCAAAAATAATATTAAGCGCCAAGAATCCAATTATAATTGCAGGTGCTGGGGTATTGTATTCCGAAGCTACAAAAGAGCTCGCTGAGTTTGCGGAATTATTACAAATTCCAGTTATGACAACAATGGAAGGAAAGAGTTCAATTTCAGAGCGAAATCATCCACTTGCCTTAGGTAGCGGATCTGGCGTGATGAGCGATCCTGTAGTTCATTTCATGAAGAAGTCAGATGTTGTAATCGCACTAGGAACAAGTCTTACAAGACATCCCATGGTGACAACAATACCGCCGGGGAAAATTATAATTCATAATACCAATGATCCAAAGGATTTATATAAAAGCTATGATATCGATTACCCAGTGCTCGGAGATACGAAATTAGTCTTAGAGCAATTAATAGAGTCCTGTCGAGATTATCTCTCAGGTAAGATTATTCGTAACGATGTCCCTGAAGAAATATTTGATGTAAGGAAACAATATCTTGAAAATTGGTCTAAATACTTAGACTCAAAAGATAAACCAATAAGCCCCTACAGAGTCATATCAGAATTTATGAAGAACATTGATCCAAAAGATGCCATCGTAACTCATGATGCAGGCAGCCCGAGATATCAAATAATGCCATTTTATCAATCTGATACACCCAGATCATATCTCGGTTGGGGAAAGTCACATCAGTTAGGTACCGGTTTAGGTTTTGCAATTGGCGCAAAACTTGCTTCTCCAGAGAAATTTTGTGTTAATTTTATGGGAGATGCTGCTTTTGGAATGACTGGACTTGATTTTGAAACGGCGGTAAGAACAAAACTTCCCATTACGACAATAGTTCTAAAAAATTCTACTATGGCTATTGAAACAAATCACATGAAGATTAGTCATGAAAAATTCAAAGCACGTGATATGGATGGTGATTATGCTGACATAGCGAGGTCGCTTGGGGGCTGGTCAGAGGTAATTGACGACCCAGAAGATATTGCAAGCTCGCTCTTACGGGCCAAAGAGAAAAATCAAGAGGGCACATCAGTATTGCTGCAATTTAATACATCAAAAGACCAAAATTTTGCAAATATGAGGCCCTTTGGTTAATTTTATAATATTACATGAAAAAGGAGCTAGGAATGGTTAAAATTTTTGTCCCACAACAGATATCACAGGTCGCATATAAAAAGCTGCAGGCTCTCGGTGACGTAACAATGTATGAAGGCACGGATGGCCCCATGCCACATGATGAAATTCTCAAAGAGGTACAGGATAAAGACATACTATATGCACTTGGAGAAGTTGAGTTTGATAGGGAAGTAATATTGGCCGCAAAACCTCTCAAATTAGTATCAGCAATGCATATGAAAGCAACGTTTGTTGATAAAAAAACATGCACAGAGAGAAAGGTACCTCTTTGCGGGATACCTAATTTTGTGAGCAAAACAACTGCTGAATTTACCTTTGCGCTTCTTATGGCGACGGCTTGGCGATTGCCTGAAGCCCATGAATATCTCAAAGATAAGAAATGGACCCAAAACCAATCAACATCTTTCCTTGGCTCTCGCCTATATGGTAAGACAATTGGAATAATTGGTATGGGAGCCGTAGGAACAGGGGTCGCAAAAAGAGCAGCAGCTTGTGATATGAAAGTGATCTATCATAAAAGAAGTAGGTTATCAGCTGCAGAAGAATATGTTTTGGGTAATGCTGAATTTAGAGCTATAGAGGATTTATTCATGGAGTCAGATTTTGTCATGTTATGTACGTCCTTAACAAATGATACAAAAGGGCTTGTTGGCAAAGACCTACTATCGCTCATGAAACCAACATCGATACTTATAAACACATCAAGAGGGCCAATATTGGATGAGGAGGCATTAGAAAATGCACTAAGAGAGAAGAAAATACTTGGTGCGGGCTTGGATGTTTATGAAACGGAAGTTCCAGAACCGAACCCTGGCCCCAGACCCGGTTTGTTTGAGTTAGAAAACGTTGTGATGACCCCTCATATCGGTTCTGCAGCACGGGAGACTAGGGATGAGATGGCTCTTCGTGCAGTTCATAATATAGAAAGATTTTTAGCTGGTAAGAGGCCTTTTGATGTTCTCAATCCTGAGGTTTATGGGGAAGCAGCAAATAATGATGAGGTAATTGGTTAATCCAAGGTTTCTGATGGCAAACGTTAAGATTGAAGGCTCATGGAAAAAGCAGCTTATTAATGAGTTCGATAAAGACTACATGAAATCTCTGAGTATCCATCTGAGAAATGAAAAAAAATTAGGAAAAGATATCTACCCACCATCTCATCTAATCTTTAATGCCTTTAGTCTTACAAAGTTTGATGATGTTAAAATTGTTATTATCGGCCAGGATCCCTACCATGGCTATGGTCAAGCGCATGGATTGAGTTTTTCTGTTGAGCAAGGGACTAAGGTCCCGCCATCTCTACAAAACATTTATAAGGAACTATATAATGACATCGGTATACCAATTCCACGGCACGGAAACCTATCAAAATGGGCTGATCAGGGGGTGCTACTATTAAATGCAATACTTACAGTGGAGAGTGGTAAACCTGGCTCTCATGCAAATTACGGTTGGGAGCTTTTTACCACTGCTGTACTTCAGATTCTAAACCAAAAAAAGAAAAAAATTGTTTACATACTTTGGGGACAAAAAGCACAAGAAAAATGTACATTTATAAATGCTGTAGATAATTTGATAATCAGAAGCCCTCATCCATCACCTTATTCTGCATATACTGGATTTTTTGGCTCACGACCATTTTCTAAAACAAATACATATCTAAAAGAGAATAAAATTGATCCAATTGATTGGCAAGTCGACTAATCCAATCTAGGCTAAACATCTTAACTGAACGACTAGTATTTTATGTAAATCTACCATATATTTAAAATGTAACTTTTTACAAACTAAGAGGAAATGACAATGGAAAAAGAAATGCTTGCAATCGCGTTCTTTAAGGAAGGTGAAGGCTTATTTGAGAAATTTATGGGTTTCATGCAATCAGAAGAGGGAATGGGTGCACGAAGACAAATCGCGCATGTCGAGAAGACGCTCCCATCAGTATCACCAATGAAGAATTATGTTATGTTCAAAGTGCACGTACATGACGAACAAGGCATGATTGATTTTTGTGCCGGTCGCAATCCTGTTACAAAGGCAACATGGGATGAATGCATTGATCATGTTGATCTATTTGAATTAACCAGTACAGATTTGGGTTAAAAATCCACCTCTAAATGACGACTGAAATTGTAAATAATAAAATTGATTGGCACTGTAAACATACTTGGAGAAGAAGTGCGAATAACACCAAATGGTGCCTCATTGGGTGCTCTATTGGCGATTTTGGAACCATTGCATATTTCCAGTATGCAGCAATTCCATGGCCGACATTAAACATCATGCTGCTTGCAATCTTTAATGGTCTGCTGACTAGTATAATACTTGAAACTTACATCCTCATGCGCCAAAGGATTAATCTCCTATCTGCTATAAAAACAGCAATGGGAATGAGTTTTATCTCAATGGTCTCAATGGAGGTTGCAATGAATTCAGTCGATTGGTTCCTTACCGGTGGAGCAAAACTAACTTGGTGGGTTGTCCCTATCATGCTCATTGTTGGTTTTTTAACACCGTGGCCATATAACTATTGGAGACTTAAGAAATATAACAAAGCCTGCCATTAAAGAATTTTGTGTTTTTTAAAAATTCAAGAAAGTTGAATATCATAAATGTATTTTATAAATTTGAGTATAAATGTTTGAAGAAGATCAGATAAAGCAGATACTCGATACCCTGGGTAGTTTAAACAGTCGCACACGGATCTATTTTGGGTGCGATAGTATTCGAAAGTGGAAAGGCAAAAACTGGCACGCAACATACGCCACGATTGTCGCGATACACAAAAACGCCAACAGTGGATGCGCATTATTCTACTATACTTCAAGTGAGATCGATTATGATAATAATGCGAGTAAACCCCGAATGCGGCTAATGAATGAGGCCTATAAAGTATGTGAGGCTTATCTACAATTACAGCCTTATATCGGTCAATATAAATCTGAAATACACCTCGATATAAATACTGAGCCTAAATTCGGAAGTAATTGTGTGGCAAAAGAGGCAAGTGGATATGTATATGGCCTAACAGGTCAAAAGCCAAAACTCAAACCAGATAGTTTTGCAGCGAGTTGTGGCGCGCACGGTATTGCGCATGGAAGATGTGATTATATTTTCGGAAAAGATAGCCATAACTAGTATCTGCTTGTTATAATTGAGATGATGGATTGGATTTTTTATATTTTTATCAGTTTGTGCATGACAGGTCTTGTGTGTTACCTTTGGTCGAAATATTTAGCGCTGCCACTTATCAGATGGTCTCAAAATGACAAACGATCATGGTCAATAAACAAGAATGATAAAACTCTCATATTATTTATTAAGCAGTTTTTTATAATTTTTATTTGTCTTTTAGCAGCATTTCCGCCTTTTTTACTAATCATATGGGCTTTTGGAAAATTTGAATTTCTCATAGCGTAGATAGCTATTACAGGCAGTAATATCTATCCGGAATTGCAAAACAAACAGGGTTTGATATAATGATGTAGAATCCGTGAGGAAATTCAGTTTGCAAAGTTGGGCCATGGGTTCGGCAGAATTTTTTATTTCAACTGACTGCGCATAAGGAATTTCCTCAATCGAGATAAATTTCAAATAAAAAAAACTTTTATAAGAAGTGAACCATGGTGTTAGTATGAACGTTATGGCTTTGTTGTTATTTTACAATCGAGCAATGTTTGAGTTCCAATATTTTGTAAAATATACAATTAATAATAAGTAAACTACGGACAATTAATTTAATAGGTCTTAAAAACCTTGGACGTACGTTTACGATAAATAAGGGGTATTAAGATGAGAGAATTTATATATAACTCATGGAACGGTGTGATGGATGCAAGGTATAATCCACTTAAAAACATACCAGACCTACATGTTCAACACATGGTAATGCAAGTATTAGCATTCATGTGGAGTGTTGTATTTGGTGTAATGATTGCCGAAAGTGCTTTCGCATTTGGCATAAGCGCAATTGCACATACAGCATTTCTAGCGGCTACCGTTGTCACTGTTGCAACATTCAATATGGCTGAAAAGAGACCGTATAGCTTTGTTAATGGATATCATTCTGTAAATAGAACACGAAATTATATTTGGAATAATGGTGTCAAAACCAAACTAGACGATACAGATCCAGGCGGGGAGCACGAGTAATAACATACTCACCTCGCCCAAATTACATTATTTAGCTATCATCAATTGTGTTGCAATACCTGCAGACAACTTCCTTTTTGTAGATATTGCGACCACAACTCGAGCATTTTTTCTTGCTCCATGTAATGTATTTGTAATAAATAAACCCAATCACTACTAAAAGCAGAATAAAACCACTGGTTATTACAAATAGAAATACTACTACGGCCGAAACCACAAGTAGTCTTATGATATTGAATAAGTAGTGCATCTTCCTTTGCAACCTAAAAAACCCAAACTCGTTGGGATAAAATACCACTATCATCTTAATAAAATATGATTATTAAATTGATGTGTACTAAAGAATATCACAATTGCTTTTTGCATATATCCCTCTCAAAATATCAGAAATTTTACAACACGAATCAATAATGCTTTAAGTTTTAATTAAACGATAAAAACTCAATGCTGAAAAATACTTATCTTAAATATTTATTATTGTTAGTAATTCTTAACTTTCTGTCAATTTCATCAGCCTACGCGGAAGCTGAGCACTCACAAACGAGCGCAAGTTTTAGCAACAAAGAGCTATATCCTACCGGGCTTGAATTTAATACAGATGGAGATAAGATGTATATCACCGGTACGCAAGGTCGTAATGTCACACAGTATTCTCTAACAACTCCTTTTGATGTCTCGACAATAGCTTTTGAGGGCGAAACAGACAATGCTGGCTACTTTGTGAGTGATGTTGCATTTAACTCTGATGGAACAAAGATGTTTCTCGTGGGATATAGGGACTCCATAGCTGAATATAATCTAGGGACGCCTTTTGATGTCAGAACAGCTTCACTGGTTAATGACAGTCACACCATAGCTGGTCTAGGTACTCAACCAAAGTCTTTTACATTTAGTGATGATGGCTCGAGGATGTTCATTGCTGAGAACGCTACAATAAGAGCTTATGACTTATCAATCTCCTATGATGTCTCAAGTGCTGTTTCTGCAGAAACCTATGAGACAACAAATGGTGTAATAACCGGTTTAGTATTTAATTTTGATGGGTCCAGAATATTTACCACCGCTATGGGTAATAGATCAGTTAACGAGTATGCAATGCCGACTGCATATAATATTACGGATACCATATATATCGGAAGTTTTAAAATTGATGAAGACGGTGAGAATAACCCCAAAGGAGTAGCATTTAACACTGATGGAACAAAGATGTTTGCGCTGGGCTTTCACAATAAACAAGTTTATGAATATACGATGAGTTGTCCGTTTCAGGTGACATCGAGCTCCATTTGTAGGTCGGATGTTTCCTCAGATCAGGCAGGTCTCATAGATGCCCAAATAAAAAGTTCAATTAGGTTAACACGACAAACCTCAGATATCATATTAGATCGAATTGCTCGCGCTCGAGTGCTAGATAGCACTGAGAAAATGTCAGCTAATATTGGAATTTCGTTCTCTAATCCTGAAATAGCAAATATTGCAAATATTTTACCAATACCAAATCTCGGCGATTATATTCCATTTCAGGGAAGCGAAGGAAATGATTGGTCGACGTGGGTTAATGCAGATATTACTATTGGGGAAATAGACGAGACTGGCACATCTTCCTCTCAAGACATTTTAGCAAATGGTGTTTCATTAGGCTTTGATAAAAGGCTTAGCAGTAATAAGCTATTCGGTTTATCAGTAAGGATCGCTAAAGACAGAGTTGATATTGGTAGCGAAGGCACCAATATTTCTACACAATCCGTAAATGTGTCAGTATATGGTAGTCATTTTGCTGATAATGACAGCTTTATTGACGGTCTTATCGGTTTCGGGCATCTTCAATCAGACATAGATCGAGTCCGCGGGGCAATTACCACCGATGGTGATAGAGAGGGTAGCCAGATCTTTGGATCATTAAAATTTGGAAAAAAGATGGGCTCTGAAGATGTGAATATATATCCTTACGGTAAAATTCATACAAGTTTTACGCAATTAGATGAGTACACAGAGGTTGGAGTTGATGCTATCAAGTTTGACCCACTGTCAATTAATTCATTATCTGGGTCTTTTGGATTGGAATTAGATAAAAAAATGATATACGGGGATGTCCAGCTATTGCCGGCATTAAAATTGGAATACTCAAAAGAATTTAGCTCAGAGTATATCCAGGACTATTACTACGCCTCAGATCTAAATACGAAGTATTCGCATAGCTCTGATAATATTAACTCGGATATTATCATTCTAAATTTAGGTCTTGATGTCATAAATGATAATGGTTTTACATATAGTTCTGGCTATAAAAGAGAGGAGAGAAGTGACTCCGAAAGCCACGATACTTTTTCATTGAGTGCTAATTATTCAGCACAAGATGATAGTAAATATTCACTCTCGCTTCAGGGGAGCGGGGCCGATTTGACATCGTCTGTAGAGGTTTCAAAAACTCTCGATTTATTTGATCTCAATGCGCAATTTGAATGCGATATCTTCGCGCCAAATACAAATAAAATTAACATCAGTGCCATATATAATTTTTAGCTATTAAAAACAGTTAACTGAGCAAAGAGCTATTTTTATAAAAAAATATAGAATGGTCAGCTGATATCGGATGTGTTAAAATTAAATGGCGAAGGATTTTAAGGTCTTACAAGGATAACAGTATTTTCATGAAATCAATAGTTATTGGATCAGGTTTCGGAGGGATAGCAGCGGCTCTAAGGTTGAGATCAAAAGGCCACGATGTAACATTGATCGAAAAACACCCAGATCTTGGGGGGCGTGCTAGGGTTTTTAAAAAAGGTGGTTTTACATTTGATGCGGGGCCTACTGTGATTACGGCACCTTTTTTGATTGAAGAGTTATTCTCACTTTTTGATAAGAACTACAAAGACTACATAAAACTAACCCCATTAGATATCTGGTATAGATTCGTTTTTGAGGATAAATCCTACATTGACTACAATGGTGACGAGCATAGAATGAGCCAGCAAATTGCCAGCTTCAACAGCGATGATATATCTGGTTATAAAGAGTTAGTTAGTTTTTCAAAAAAAATATTTGATAAAGGTTTTAGTGAATTATCTGATGTCCCATTCAATAAACCTCAGTTTATGATGAAGCAAGTTCCAGCACTTTTGAAACTCAAAAGTTATAAATCAGTCTATGCACTTGTTAGCTCATTCATTAAAAATGAGAAATTGAGGAGAGTTTTTAGTATGCACCCACTTTTGGTTGGTGGTAATCCATTCACAACAACATCCATCTATGGATTAATAATGTACCTTGAAAAAGAGTGGGGCATACATTACGCGATTGGGGGTACGGGTAGTATAATCAATGCTCTCGAGAAATTAATGATTGAAGTAGGGATTGATATTCGCACTGACAATGAAGTTGATGAGCTTATGGTACAAAATCGAAAAGTTGTGGGCGTAAGATGTAAAGATGGTAAATGCCTAGATGCTGATAATGTTGTATGTAACGCAGATCCACCATCTGTTTATGATAAGATGCTAAAAAATCAAAATAAGAGCCCATTCTTTAAGCTAAAAATGGCCCGAATGGAATATTCCATGGGTCTCTTTGTGTATTATTTTGGTACAAAGAAGAAGTATGATAATGTGCAACACCACACAATAAAGTTTGGGAAAAAGTACAAAGAGCATCTTGAGGATATATTCAGTAACCACAAACTGAACCATGATATCAGTTATTATCTTCATAGACCAACAGCAACTGATGAAACTATGGCTCCAAAAGACCATGATTGTTTTTATGTCTTGGTCCCCGTTCCCAATAATAGATCAAACATAAATTGGAAAAGTGAAGGAGAGACTTTCAAGAGGCTAGTCATAGAAAAGATGCAAGAGCATCTTCTTCCTGATCTTAAGAATAATATTGTTGAAGATTTTTACCTAACCCCGGATTATTTTGAGAATGAATTAAATACTCAATATGGTTCCGGTTTTTCAATTCAGCCAAAATTTACACAGTCAGCTTATTTTCGCTTCCATAATAAATCCGAAGTTTTCGATGGGTTATATTTTGTCGGTGCGGGTACTCATCCTGGTGCAGGAATTCCGGGAGTCCTTTCCTCAGCTAAAGTCTTAGACAAAATTTTATAATGAGCAAAAAAAAATTTTTAGCTATTTATGCAAAATCATTCAACTGGGCCGGCACATTCCTACCCAAAGATACCTATGAAGATTGCTCATCACTCTATAACTTCTGCAGATCCGTCGATGATATTGCAGATTGTGATGATCAACTGAGTGCGAAAGTTCAAAAACTAAACAGTTTTATCGATAGCTTTAATTCAAAAAATTGTGATGATGAAATTATCACAGATATGAAAAGGCTAATTATTAAGTATAATATTTCGGATAAAATAATATTTGATCTTTTTGATGGAGTTAAGACCGATTTAGTTGAAAGGTTGGAGTTCTTGTCAGAAAAAGAAATTTTTTTGTATTCATATAGAGTAGCTGGTACGGTTGGATTGATGATGGCAAAGATACTAAGAGTAAATGACAGGACGGCGCTACTTGGCGCAATCGATTTAGGTATTGCAATGCAGCTGACAAATATCGCCAGAGATGTAATTGAAGACAAAATAAGCAATAGGTTCTACATAAAAAGTAGTTTTAGTGATTTGACGAACACAATCGGTATTGCTGATAAATTTTATGACAATGCTTTTTTCTCGATAAGGGCGATACCTTTCAGAATGCGTTTTGCAATTCTAGTAGCGAGAAGGGTATATAGAAGAATTGGCTATAAAGTTTTAAGATGTGGCGATTTTGAAACCTACGAAAAATCTGGAAGAATTTATGTCCATAATTTTGAAAAGCTTTATGAGACAATAATATCTCTTTTAGATCTATTAAAGTTATCTCTTGCAAAGAGATCTGTAGATATTACTGTGCAATACCATCATTTAATAAATGAAGATATAGACTACAATGAGAGATTTTGATTACATTATAGTTGGTGGTGGATGTGCAGGGTTATCACTTGCATATAGCCTTGAGGTTAATAATAAGCTTAGCGGTAAATCTCTGGCGATCATTGAGCCCAGAGAAAAATACGAACGTGATAAATCTTGGTCATTTTGGAAGACTTTTGAGCATGGTTTTGATGACTGTGTAAAAAAAAGTTGGACTGAATTTGAGATTAAGACAGAAAAAGGAACAAAATCACATTCATCTTCACATTATCCATATCAGTGTATTGATAGCGGTCTATTTTATGAAAAAATCTTAAATACTTTGAAAAAAAATACCAATATAAACTTTTTCAAAAACAAAAAAGATGTCAGAAATAATTGCTCGATTATCTTCAATAGTGTGAGTGATAAGCAAGATGACAGAAGTGGGCTTTGGCAACACTTCCAAGGATATGAGATTGAAGTAGAGAGAGATGTATTTGATGATAAGGTTTTGACATTAATGGATTTTAATTGTGATCAAAAAAACAGTGTCCATTTTTTTTATGTATTGCCTTTTACGTCAAAAACAGCACTCATTGAGAGTACTTGGATATCAAATATGAATGATAGGAGTGAATTGGATTACGGTGATCAAATTCACGACTATATTAAAAATATTTTAAAAATTGCGAAATATAAAATAAATTATACAGAGACAGGTAAAATACCGATGTTTAATTCAAAGACTACGAGGAGTGACAATATAATACAAATTGGAACAGCTGGAGGAATGACACGGCTTAGTACTGGATATACATTTACAAATATACAAAAACAATCTCGCTATATTCAAAAAAATATACAATATATAAACAAATTGAATAATTTTTCAATTAGTAAGAAATATCAATACTTGGATAATATATTTTTACGTGTTTTATCCAATAACTCCTCCGAAATGATCGAAGTTTTTTATAGAATGTTTGGGTGCAAAACAGATACAATTATAAAATTCCTCTCTGAAGAGACTACTCTTTCAGAAGATCTTTCAGTAATCCGACGCATGCCAAAAAATATATTTTTAAGCGCTCTAGTAGGAAAATAAATGATAAATAAGATTAATTTTCGTCATTCGATACTCTTTCTGGTTCTGAGCATATTCATGACATCGTTTGATTATTTTCGAAATAGTCCGTTTCTATTTGTATGTTTATTACTTGTTGCATCAATTGGAATATCTCACGGCGCTTTGGATAATATGAAGGGAGCAAAATTATTAAAAATATTTAATTTGAAAAGTATGTTGACTTTTTATGTGGGATACTCGGCAGTAAGTATTATAGTGATATGTGCCTGGCTGCTGTCGTCAACTTTCCTGCTCTTTCTCTTTTTACTTGTTGCCTCATATCATTTTGGCAAAGAAGACTCAGAATTTCTTTTTCATTCTAAAAAATTCTTCCTAGACATCTTATTTTTCTTAAAAGGATCAGTTGTAATTTCAGCGCCACTGTTGTTTCATTATACTGACACAATAAATATATTTAATACTATTGGGATGAATACAGATTTATTTATCTTTAGTGATTACTATTTCATTATTTCAGTTTTTTTTATTAGTATCATTTCATCAATCGCAATCGTATTAGTTGCAAAAAATCCTTATGCTTCAATTTTAATAATTGATTTATGCGCAATCCTCATATTGAATTATTTTTGCCATCCACTTTTTGCTTTTACATTATATTTTTGTTTCTTACATTCTGTGCGTCACTCTATTACTCTTATGCAAGATCTGGATAAAGATCTCTCAAAATCCATTAAAATGTTCATACGTAAAAGCCTGCCTTTGACAATAGTTACAGCATTCATATTTGTCGTTGCATTTATTTTTCTTATGAGTGAGTATGATATTAACAGCAGTATCAATAAGGTGATATTTATCGGGCTCGCAGCTCTTACTTTCCCGCATATCATTCTTGAATACATATTGGAAAAAAATGGAACATAGTAAACTTAAAATCTATTTAGCTGCCCCGAGGGGTTTCTGTGCTGGTGTTGATAGAGCAATTGAGATCGTTAAAAAAAGTCTCGATAAATATGGAGCGCCTGTATATGTGAGGCATGAAATTGTTCATAATAAGCATGTTGTCGAAAGCTTAAAAGAAATTGGTGCTGTATTTGTAGAGGAATTAGAAGAAATACATGATAAGTCAAGACCCGTGATATTTTCAGCGCATGGGGTACCAAAATCTGTGATTACAGAAGCAAGTAATCTCAATATGATATTTATTGACGCAACATGCCCATTGGTCTCTAAAGTCCATAGGGAAGCAGAAAATTTATATAGACATGGAATGCATGTAATACTCATAGGGCATGAGAATCATCCCGAAGTAATTGGTACGATGGGTCAATTACCTGATGGCGCTATTGATTTAATTCAAAGTGTTACTGATGCTGAAAATTATAATCCAAAAACAGATAAGAATTTGTCGTACATTACACAGACTACATTATCAATTGATGATACTAGTGAAATCATTGGTTGCTTAAGAAAAAAATTTCCTGATATACATTCACCAAAAAAAGAGGATATTTGCTATGCAACAACAAACCGCCAAATGGCGGTAAAACAAATTGCTGATAAATGCGATATGTTTTTTGTTATTGGAAGTAGAAATTCATCTAATTCAGTGAGGCTGGTCGAGGTAGCAAAGAAGACTGGGTGCCCGGATTCTCAGCTAATAAACTCCGAGAGTAAATTTCCCATTGATAGGATAAGGAATTGCAGCACTATCGGTATATCCTCTGGTGCATCTGCACCTGAAATTCTGGTAGAGTTATTTATATCAAAATTAAAAAAGGAGTTTGATCTTGATATTGAAGAGGTTGAGGCAGTAAAAGAAGATGTAACTTTTCGTGTGCCAGGTAGTTTGAGTTGAATTTGGTACCACTGCTTGGATTCGAACCAAGGACCTCCTGATCCACAATCAGGCGCTCTAACCAGCTGAGCTACAGCGGCACAATACTTCACTCATAAAATTTATACCAAATAATTCAAACAAGAGGTATAATAATCAATACGTAAGATAACTATATCATTTTTTCATAAAGTTCAAGCGATGGGAATTAATTCAAAGCACAATAAAGAAACTGATTTACAAGTTGGGCCAACGACAGAAGGTATGGTCAGATTATTTATTCAGAATGAAGAAATTAGTCTGCCTATTGATTTTAATCCCAATGACGCAATTGAAATTGCAAATGAAATAATTGCGTCGGCTAAGACGGCAAATAAAAATAAAAAATAGTTATTGACATAATATTCGTTTGCGCGTATCTCTCGCGCGTGAAATTTTTTCATACATCAAATTATAATAATTCTAAACTAGGAGAAATTAATGACGTTTATGAAAAAAATTCTACTTTTTTCACTATCAATATTTATTTTAACTGCAACTTACACAGAGTCTTGGTCATTAGGACACAATCATGAAGAAGTTAATGTATATTCATACAGACAGCCATATCTGATTGAGCCAATGCTTGAGAGATTTACTGAAGAAACAGGCATAAAAGTAAATGTTTTATTCGCAGGAAAAGGTCTTGTCGATAAGATGGTGCAAGAAGGAGAAAATAGCCCAGCGGACGTGCTTCTAACAGTAGATATCGGACGTTTGAGCAGCGCTGTAAACAGTGGTGTATCACAATCTTTCCAATCAGGTATTGTAGAGTCAAATATTCCTCCACAATATCGTGACCCTGATGGTCATTGGGTAGGTCTTACTGCAAGAGCTCGTGTTGTGTACGCATCGATTGATCGTGTGCCAGAAAATGAGATAACTTATGAAGAGCTAGCTGGTCCAAAATGGAAGGGTAGAGTGTGCATAAGGTCAGGTCAAAATGCCTACAACCTAGCATTATTTTCATCTCTAATCGCCCATCATGGTGAAATCGAGACAATTAATTGGCTAAGAGGTTTAAAAGCAAATCTTGCAAGAACACCTCAAGGTAATGATAGAGCCCAAGTAAAAGGTATCTACTCAGGTGAGTGTGACGTATCAATAGGTAATACTTATTATATGGCTAAGATGAGAACCAATGATAAAGAGCCTGAGCAGAAAGAATGGGCTGCTAGTGCAAAGATTATCATGCCTAATGCAGATGGTCGTGGAACACACATGAACTTATCTGGAGCAGTGTTAGCCAAGCATGCACCGAATGCTGAGAATGGTATCAGATTAATTGAATTCCTAACTCAAGATACCGCGCAAGCAATGTATGCTGGTGTCAACCATGAGTATCCACTAAAAAGGAATGTTGGCATTTCTGATATGGTGGCATCTTTTGGTGAGCTAAATGCTGACACATTAGATCTAATAACTATCGCAAACGGCCGTGAAATGGCTAGTGAGATGGTTGATCTTGTTGGCTTTGATGAATAATTAGCATACCAAATTAAATTATATGACAATTTAATTTTAAAATGGTATGACCATTGTTCATGAGAGCGATGATCAATAAAATTACCTATCAAAGAGAGCTCCTAGAAACCCTAGGAGCTCTCTTTGTTGCTTCTATAATAGCTATTCCAATACTTACAATATTTTATATTGCTTTCTCAGCTGATAAGAATATTTGGCCTCATCTTTCATCGACTGTTCTCCCTGGTTATATAACAACAACATCTATAGTTTTGACTGGTATTTCCATAATAACGATACTCATTGGTGTTGGTTTGGCGTGGATAGTGACGGTGTATGAATTTCCAATGAGAAGGACAATGGAATGGCTATGTCTCATACCTCTTGCCATGCCTGCATATATTGTAGCGTATGCATATGGTGATCTTTTAGACTATACTGGTTTTGTTCAAACGAACTTGAGATTTATTTTTGGATGGGGTTCAATAAGGGACTACTGGTTTCCCAGCGTTTACTCAATTGGTGGTTCGATTTTTGTAATGTCATTTGTCCTATACCCTTATGTGTATTTGACATCGAGAGCTGCTTTTTTGAGACAGTCAATGACATTAATTGAAGTCAGCTCAACATTGGGGAAATCTTCAATATATAGTTTTTTTCATATTGCCTTACCAATGGCAAGACCTGCAATAATAATTGGATTAATACTAGTAATTATGGAGTCAATGAATGAATTTGCAGCATTCGAGTATTATGGGGTGGATACCCTCAGTGTCGGGGTATACATTACATGGCTTGGAAAAAATAACCTAGGTGGTGCAGCCCAAATTGCAATCTTTATGTTATTATTTGTGTTTTTACTTATGATAATTGAGAAAGGGCTAAGAAAGAAAAGATCATTTGCGCAAAATAATAGAAAGCTTATGAGCGTAAACAGGATAAAATTAAGCAAGGGTAGGTCAGTTTTTGCAATAATAATTTGTGCCGTGCCCATTTTAATTGGATTTTTATTTCCATCTCTCGTACTGCTTGATTTCGTATTAGAGCGAATTCTAGAAGTTGATGCTATTAAATATGCTGATCTACTTTTTAATTCACTCCTTCTGTCAATCTTTGCAGCAATACTTACAATTATATTGGGCGTATTCCTTGTTAATACTTACATAACATCGAATAATCTCATAATTAGACTATCTGTCACCATATCAAGACTTGGATATGCCCTCCCCGGCGTTGTAATCGCACTGGGTGTAATTGTGCCGCTCATCACTCTTGATGGTCTCATTAAGAATGCTTTGGGTCATTACTTTAATATTACGGTTGGTTTAATTTTTTCAGGCACAATGATTGCTATAGTTTATGCGTACGTGATACGTTTTCTTACGATATCATATGGAACCATCGAGTCAGGTTTTACTACGCTTAACCCAGATATTGCTGCTGCCTCACGCGTTCTTGGTCAATCAAAGTATTCTACACTCATCAAAATTCAGTTACCAATTATAAAACCTGCCTTGATTATGTCTGCCTTATTAGTATTTGTTGACTCAATGAAGGAATTACCTGCAACATTAATTCTAAGACCTTTTAACTTTGATACGTTGGCAACTTATGTATACACATACGCATCTTTATCACAGATTGAAGAGGCGGCATTGCCAGCTTTGACAATTGTTGCAACTGGATTATTGCCTATAATTCTTATAAATCGTGAATTAGTGAAAAATGAAAATTAACTAATTAATTATTGTTGCCTCTGTTTTCGAGCGTATTTCATCGAGGCTAACATTGGGCGCGATTTCTATGATTTGAATTCCATCTGGCAAGATGTCAAATTTGCCAAGATCTGTAATGACAGTATTTACAACCGATCTACCAGTTAGCGGTAAGGTGCATTTTTTTAATAGTTTAGGCTGTCCATCTCTAGCATTATGCTCCATCAGAATTAGTACTTTTTTTACGCCAGCGACCAGATCCATTGCGCCTCCCATTCCTTTTACCATTTTTCCTGGTATCATCCAATTCGCTAGGTCACCCTCCTCAGACACTTGCAATGCACCTAAAATGGACAGGTCAATGCGACCGCCTCTGATCATAGCAAATGACTCTGAGCTATCAAAGTACGAGGTCTCTGGTAGCTCTGTTATTGTCTGCTTTCCTGCATTTATAATATCGGCATCGATCTCTTTTTGTTTTGGGAATGGTCCCATACCCAGCATACCATTCTCTGATTGCAGTGTTACATTCACACCCTCAGGTATATAATTTGCAACCTTTGTTGGCATCCCAATTCCAAGATTGCAATAGTAACCATCTTTTAATTCTTGTGCAGCGATATTGCACATTTCTTCACGAGTCCACGACAAAATAATATCCTTTATTATTCACTTAAGGTTATAAATTCTATTTTTTTCCCATTATAGGTACCTTCAAATATCCGATCTACATAAATACCAGGAAGATGGATATGATCAGGATCCAAATCACCAGTTTTTACAAGTTGTTCAACTTCAGCTATACAAATATCACCCGCCTTGGCCATCGGGGGATTGAAGTTTCTTGCGGTCTTTCTAAAAATCAGGTTCCCTGAGTCATCACCTTTCCATGCTTTTATTATAGATAAATCACCTCTAATTGCCTTTTCCATAAGGTATTCAACACCATCTATAATTTTCGTTTCTTTCCCTTCGGCAATGACTGTCCCAACCCCAGTTTTAGTATAAAAAGCGGGTATGCCTGCTCCACCCGCTCGACACCGCTCAGCCAATGTGCCCTGAGGAGAGAACTCTAATTCTAGATCCCCGTTTAAGTACTGTTCTTCGAATGTTTTATTTTCACCAACATATGATGAGATCATTTTTTTAATTTGGCGTGTTTGTAGTAGTGTACCCAAACCATGACCGTCGATCCCGCAATTGTTTGAAACAACTGT
>CAJWEW010000014.1 GCA_913030915.1 uncultured Rhodobiaceae bacterium | reverse complement strand
TCTGAAGAGTCTACAAACATTTCCATAAACCATCGATACACATCGCTGGGTTTTATCTCACATAGATTCATTAAATTAGAGAGTATCATGAGTCTTTCAATGTGATGTGACCATCCATAATTTAGAGCATTATTGATCGCATGATCGAGTGGCGGTATGCCTGTTTCACCTTTGTACCAGCTATCATTCATATTTCTTGTATGATTAAAAAAATTTGATTTATCCATACTTTCACTGAAGTTTTGATATATACCCCGCATAAATTCTCTCCACCCAATTACCTGTCTGATAAAACCCTCAAGCGAATTGAGTTTAACATCATTTTCTTTGCAATGATTAATTGTGCGCTCGATAATTTGATGAGGTGTAATCAACCCCAGATTGAGATAGGGACTCAGGGTACTGTGAAATAATATATTATCTCTTTGTGTTACTGCATCTTCATAGTCACCAAAATTATGTAATTTTAATTCTAAAAAAAAATCAAGGAGGTCTGAGACCTGATCATGATTTGTTGCAAAATTAAACTTATCCATCGTACCATGGTGATCCGAAAACTCCTTCTCAATAATCTCCATTACTTTAGCAGTGTGGCTTGTTATTGAAAAAGTTGGATATTGAGGTATTTGTACTTCATTTGGAATTTTTTTTCTATTCTCTGCATCAAAACTCCATTTACCGCCAACGGGCTTACCATTACTCTCGATTAATATGTCTTGCGCTAATCTAGTTTTTCGATAAAACGTGGCCATCTGAGGTTTACTGTTTCTCAGGAATTCACTAAATTCTTCCCTTGAATTTATGAACATGGGTGACTTTAAAAAATGATATTCGATATTTTTTTTCTTAAAAAAATCTACGATTATTTCCTCAAAAAATTTGTCTTCTATCTCAAACATTGTTACACAAGTAACTTGCCTATCATTTAAACTTGCATCTAATTTAGTTACATAATCATCTTTAAATTGCGGATGTTCAGCATCTCTATAGTCGACCTGAAAATTATTCCTTTTGAGATAATCTGCGTAAGATCTCATAGCAGATAAAAATAAGAGTATTTTACTCTTCGAAGGCTTCATATGTTTACACAGCCCATAATCTTCAGCCATGAAGAATGTATGTGTATTTTTATATTCTTCGATATAATTTTTTGGAAATAATTGGTTACCGAGTATCAAAAAGAGTTTCATAAAATTATCACCATAGTTAAGCAGTATTAAAGAAATACATAATCTTAAATTTTAAATTTATTCTTTTTATATACTTGGCTAATGTATAGCAAATCTTTAAATTTGGCTGGGGCGGCAGGATTCGAACCTGCGATCACGGGATCAAAACCCGATGCCTTACCGCTTGGCTACGCCCCAATATTTTTTCTATTCAAACAATAACGTATGTATTTGATCGAATAATGTGAATGTAAAATACATTAGTATAATATACTATCTAAAAAATAAATTAAAAAAATACATGTTAACATATATAAAAACAATAACAGCTGATAACAAGGGGCCCTCGACCTATAAGGGAACAAATACATACATTCTTGGTGAGAAAGAACTTATTGTTATTGATCCTGGACCAAATTCGAAGAAACATCTTTACAATGTAATTGATTACATTGATGGACGAAAAGTCAAATGCATAATTGCGACTCATCATCATGGAGATCATATAGGTATTATGGATGAACTCGCAGCTTCTCAGAATGCCCCTATATATGTGGGCAAAATGCAAAGAAGTAAAATGCAAGATGCCCTCAAAATATCACAGGAAAGGCTTGTTCTTTTTGATGGGCCAATTGTATCATCTGAGTTTGAAATTGATTCAATATTTACACCAGGACACGCATCAGATCATTATTGCTATCGTATCCCGGGAATTGCTCTATTCTCTGGAGATCACATCATGGGTTGGTCAACAACTATGATTAGGCTTCCTGATGGAAATATGGGAAAATATATCGAAAGCTTGATAAAAATAAAAGATATTTGCCAGGAGAAGTTATTACCAGGACACGGAAACACAATAATTGATGGAAGAAAAAGATGCATTGCTCTTCTAGAACATAGAAATAAGCGAACTGGTGAAATATTAAAACTGCTTGAGTCGAATGATATGGAAGCGAGTCAGATCACCGCGTTAATTTACTCAAAACTGAGCCCTAATTTAAGAAATTATGCACTTTTTACTGTGGAGTCTAGCCTTGCAGAACTTCAAAAGGAGGGTATTATCAAGAAAGTTACATCACGAAAAATCATTAAATATTCAATAAATTCCTCTTAGTAATATCAAGGGTATAGAAACTCTCTCTCCCAGTTTTTATTTACTTTGTAAAATCTCATCCTTTGATGCAGACGAAACTCGGAATTCAGCCAAAATTCAATCTCCACAGGCTCTAGTCTATACCCAACCCAATAGTCTGGCCTTATTATTTCCTTTCCCTGCATAGAATCTTCAAAACTCTTATATTCTTCAGCAAATTGTTGTTGGCTTTTTAATTTTGATGACTGCTTGCTTACAATTGCGCCAATCCTGCTACCACGTGGACGGGTATGAAAATAAGCATCTGACTCGTCAGCTTTTATCATGCTTACAGACCCCCTAAAACGGACTTGTTTCCTTATACTTTTCCAATGAAAGCATAAGGCCGCGTTTTTGTTGAGTGCAATTTCGGATCCTTTTTGGCTATCTTTATTTGTAAAAAAAACAAGCCCGTGATCAATTTTTTTCACAAGGACCATACGAATGTTTGGTGCATTATTCCTATCTACAGTTGCAAGTGCCATGGCGTCTGGATCATTAATCTCATTTAATTTTGCTTCTTCAAACCATTTACTGAATAAATCGATTGGGTCTGAAGCGCTTAACTCTATTTTATTAAATCCTTGATAATTGTTCATAATTTAATCTCATCATGTGGTTGTAATGATAGTTTTAATATAATATTATATTTTAATAATATTTAGGTGCCAAATCAAAAGATGAATAATAAAGTTTATCAAAAATTCATGCATGGAAAAAGGGGTCTTGTTATGGGTGTTGCCAATAACAGATCAATTGCTTGGGGAATTGCCAAAGCACTAAGTGATGCTGGAGCAGAGCTCGCTTTTAGTTATCAAGGTGAAGCAATTGAAAAAAGAATTATACCACTTGCTAGAGAGCTAAACTCTAATATAACAATAGAATGTGATGTATCAGACGAAGAATCTATCATCAATCTTGTAAATGAAATAGAAAAAGTTTGGGGTCAGATTGATTTTATAGTGCATGCTATCGCCTACTCAGATAAGAACGAGTTAACAGGTAAATATATCGAAACCTCAAAAGATAATTTTTTACGAACAATGCATATATCTTGCTATTCATTCACATCTGTTGCAAAACACGCACAAAAAATACTAAAAGATCAATCATCTCTTTTAACCTTGACATACTCCGGTGCAGAGAGAGTAATGCCCCACTATAACGTTATGGGTGTTGCAAAAGCTGCGTTGGAAGCTTCAGTGAAATACTTGAGTGTTGATCTCGGGATCAACGGGACTCGAGTCAACGCAATATCGGCTGGACCAATTAAGACCCTAGCTGCCTCTGGTATTGGGGACTTTCGTTATATACTCAAATGGAATGAATATAATTCCCCTCTAAGGCGTACTGTTGATATTGATGATGTTGGCAATGCAGCAATTTATTTACTTTCGGATCTAAGTAAATCAGTCACGGGAGAAATCCTTCACGTTGACTCTGGTTATAATATAGTTGGAATGAAAA
Source organism: uncultured Rhodobiaceae bacterium (assembly GCA_913030915.1). Taxonomy (GTDB): domain Bacteria; phylum Pseudomonadota; class Alphaproteobacteria; order Rhizobiales; family TMED25; genus TMED25. The sequence goes on along the minus strand of CAJWEW010000014.1, from coordinate 35,107 downwards.
ATGAAGACGCGCCCGATATCACTGTAGAATAGGATAAAATATGTCTCATAATACTTTTGGTAAAATGCTTCGGTTAACAACATGGGGAGAAAGCCACGGCGCAGCAATCGGATGCGTTTTAGACGGTTGTCCGCCAAATATAGAACTATCGATAGATGAAATACAATCCTACCTTGATAAAAGAAAGCCTGGGCAATCAAAATATACCACCCAAAGAAAAGAGGATGATAAAATTGAGATCTTATCAGGCACCATCAAAAGTGACTCCGGGAACCATCTCACAACAGGAACTCCCATATCTCTTCTGATAAAAAATAAAGACCAAAGATCTCGTGATTACGGCGAGATTAATGATAAATTCAGACCGGGGCATGCAGATTTTACATATATAAAAAAATATGGATTAAGAGATTACAGAGGCGGTGGGAGATCTTCAGCTCGAGAAACGGCGATGCGTGTTGCGGGTGGAGCTATTGCACGTAAGATAATTCCAGATATAAGAATAAGGGCAGCTTTAGTTCAGATGGGACCTCATCAAATAAACAGAAATAATTGGGATTGGGACTTGGTTAATAAAAATCCATTTTTTTGCCCTGATCCTGAAGTAATTGATACTTGGGAGAATTACCTTCAAAAAATCAGAAAGGATGGTGACTCGACCGGTGCTATCATCGAAGTTATCGCAGAAAATGTACCAACTGGTCTTGGAGAGCCGATCTACGGAAAGCTTGACCAAGAAATAGCCTCAGGAATGATGTCAATAAATGCCGTAAAGGCAGTAGAGATTGGAGCAGGCTTTGAAACTGCAAGCATGACAGGCAGTCAAAATGCCGATCAAATTGTGATTAATGACGGTAATGTTGAATTTTTGTCTAATAACGCCGGTGGAATTTTGGGTGGAATTTCGACTGGACAAGATATAATTGTAAGATTTGCCGTCAAGCCAACATCGTCAATTTTAAAACCAGTAAAAACGATCGATGTTAACGAAAAAGAGACTGAAATTTCAACTCGAGGCAGGCATGATCCATGTGTCGGGATAAGAGCTGTACCTATTGGTGAAGCGATGCTTGCTCTTACACTTGCTGATAACTTTATTAGAAATAGAGGTCAAATTGGATAATCTTTTTATATCCTCTCACCATACACTAACCACTCCTGATTTCCCTCTTTCCCCAAAATTGGCGACTTGAATATTTTTATATTTCCAATATTGATGTTCTCAAGCCAATTTTTAAAACTTTGGAGCGTGCTCCAAACTATTTCTGTATTTTTTACAATTCCATTTTTAGTAATTTCCTTCTGTCCAACTTCAAATTGTGGTTTGAATAATACGCAAAAAGTCGTACCAATATTAGATAAATTAACTATCTGGCCAAGAACTTTACGAAGACTAATGAAACTCAGGTCAGCTGTAATTATACTTGATTGCTGAATGATATCTGTTCCTATGTCTCTTGCATCGGTTCTATCCATATTGATCACTCGTTGATCTTTTCTGAGCTGATTCGCCATTTGCTCGTGACCAACATCAATTGCATAGATTTTTGAGGCACCGAATTCGAGAAGTATTTGCGTAAAGCCCCCCGTTGATGCACCAAGGTCAATACAAGTTTTCCTTTCAATATCAATTTTAGTTTTCGTAATTAAATACTTTAATTTGTTCGCAGCTCGCGAAACATAATACTTTTCGCTGTTATCGATTGTGACCGCATCAAATTGTGTTATCTTAGTACTGCTTTTTTGAGTAACTTGTCCGTTAACTGAGACTAAACCAAGGCAAATTGCGTTCGAGGCTACATTTCTTGAGCTAAAATATTTATTATCTACTAGCCAGACATCAAGCCTTTTGTAATTTTGGCTATTGGACATTAAGCATTTCAATTATTGTTTTATGTATATTCTTTGCGTCAAGACCGGACGTAATAATTTGATTAGCCTGCGAGTCATGATCAATAAAAATATCCGGTAATAGTATATTTTTATAATCTAATATTTTTTTTAAGAGACCCTCATCTTGTATCATTTTAGTTACCTGAGCAGAGAATCCACCAACGGATCCTTCTTCTACTGTTAAAACATATTTATGAGATAGAATTTGATTTGTTAGCATTTCCCTATCAAGTGGTTTTGCAAAACGCGCGTCAATAAGAGTTGGGATTATATTGTCACTTTGTAGCAGATCTTTCGCAATAATACACTCTTTTAGAATTGTTCCATATGAAATTATTAAGACATCTTCGCCCTTGGAAATTAAACGTGCTTGGCCCAATTTAATTGGCTTAATTATATTGGGAAAATCCATTCCAGTAACACTACCCCTTGGGTATCTGAATGCAATTGGTCCAGAATTGTGATTTGCAGATGTTTTTACCATTCGGGCTAACTCGAGTTCATCTGATGGTGCCATTACAGTAAAGTTTGGGATTGCTGATAAATACATTATATCAAACGAACCAGCATGGGTTGCACCATCATCCCCAACTAATCCAGCCCTATCAATCGCAAACCTAACAGGAAGATTTTGAATTCCAACGTCGTGTATTACTTGATCATAAGCCCTTTGAAGAAAGGTCGAATAAATTGCACAAAATGGCTTAAACTCATCTACCGCAAGTCCGGCAGCAAAAGTCACAGCGTGCTGTTCTGCTATACCAACATCAAAATATCTCTCTGGGTATTGTTTCTGAAAAGCATCTAGTCCTGTCCCAGATGGCATTGCAGCGGTTATAGCAATAATTTTCTCATCACTTTTCGCTTCTTCGATTAATTGATCAGAGAATACCTTTGTATATGCTGGTAGGTTAGTACTTTTTGGCTCTTGCTTTCCTGTATTTATATTAAACTTTGATACTCCATGAAATTTATCTTCTGATGTCTCCGCAGGCGCATAGCCCTTACCCTTTTTTGTAACGACATGAATTAGAGTTGGTCCATCATTATTTGATTTAACATTTTTCAATATTGGTAATAAATGATTGAAATTATGACCATCAATGGGACCGACATAATAAAAACCCATTTCTTCAAATAATGTTCCGCCTGTAAAAAAACCTCTCCCATACTCTTCAAAACGAACTAAACCACGACGAACTGGCGGTGGTAAATATCTCATGATTTTTTTTACAAAATTACGAAAGCCGCGATAAATACCTCCTGATATTAGCTTGGCTAGATATGCGCTCATGGCACCTACAGGTGGTGCAATAGACATATCATTATCATTTAATATAACAATAAGCTTATTCTTCATAACACCAGCATTATTCATTGCCTCGTAAGCCATTCCAGCACTCATTGCTCCATCACCAATTACTGAAATGATATTATAATCTTTTTTTTCAATATCCCTCGCGACACTCATACCCAGACCTGATGATATCGAAGTAGACGAGTGCGCTGCACCAAATGGGTCGTAAATACTCTCGGATCTTTTCGTAAATCCAGATATACCCCCACCCTTTCTGAGTGTCTTCATAAGTTTTCGTCGTCCGGTTAAAATTTTGTGAGGATATGATTGATGCCCCACATCCCATATAATGCGGTCATCTGGGGTTTCAAAAATATAATGTAATGCGATTGTAAGTTCGATAACCCCAAGCCCAGCTCCGAGATGGCCACCAGTCTTTGACACAATATTTATTAACTCTTCGCGAAGTTCTCTAGCTAAAAGAGGAAGATCGTTTTCTTTCAAATTTCTTAAATCAGAAGGAACATTTATTTCATCTAAAAGAGCGTAGGATGCCATTAAATGCCACTTTCATCAGAATTATCTATCTTTTGCTCAGCAATAATATTTCCTGCACCATCAATCTTTATAGCATTTATTCTTGTTTCCGCATCATCTAGTAATTTTTTACAATGCTTTGCGAGCTCTGAACCTAATTCGAATTTATCTACAGACTCTGATAGCTTTACTTCGCCACTCTCAAGACCATGAATTATTTCGGTTAACTGGTCCATAGCCTCCTCAAAATCTAAATCTTTTATCATATGGTGGTCTATTTTTTTACTCATGATCTCCTAAATACCTTTGATAATATTGCTGAATGACTTTGACTTAATAGTATGAAATTATATATAAATATTTTGTTTGAGTTAATAAAAAAATGAAAAAAACCATTTATATACCCAGCAACAAAAATATTGAGAAAGCTGCAAAAATATTAGAGAAAAACGGCCTAGTTGCATTTCCAACAGAGACCGTGTACGGCCTTGGCGCGTCTGCAATCAGTGACGAAGCAGTATCTAAAATTTATAAAACAAAGAAAAGGCCATTTCATAATCCACTAATTATTCATGTTGCAAGTCTGGAACAAGCAAAAAATTATGGGATTTTTAATTATCACTCGGAAAACCTTGCCAAGAAATTCTGGCCCGGACCCCTCACTTTGCTAGTGAATAAATCAATTGGAAGCCAGATATCTTCAATTGCTACTTCAAATTTACAAACTGTGGCATTAAGAGTACCTTCACATCCAGTCGCGTTAGATCTCTTAAAAAGATATAAGAAACCAATTGCTGCTCCAAGTGCGAATTTGTCTGGTACAGTAAGTGCAACAAATGCAAGCCACGTATTTGATGACTTTGGTGACAATATTGAAATGATTCTTGATGGTGATAAATGTGCGCATGGAATAGAGTCTACTATAGTTGATGTTAGATCAGAGAATATTCAAATTCTTCGAGAAGGGGCTATCACAAAAGATCAAATATTTAAAATTACAAAATTAGAGTTGGATGACTATGATGGCCGTAAAATTTTATCCCCAGGTCAACTTGAGAAACACTATTCACCAAAAGCAAGAGTTCGAATTAATGTAAAAAAACCAAATGCAGATGAATACTTTATCACATTTGGACAAAAAGATAATAATAACCACATCAATACAATTAATCTTTCAAGCACTGGAGATTTGTATAAGTTTGCACACAGATTGTATGCATGTTTGAGAGATCTTGATAATATGAATATTAAAAAAATTGCCATATCCCCCATCCCCGATCAAGGCATTGGCATGGCAATAAATGATAGAATTAAGCGAGCCTCAAAGTGATTATAAGAAATAATTTCAAAAGGGAATATCCAGATAGGCCAATCAGTGCCTTAGCTGGTATAGTTATTCATAATGTTAGCGTTTTGTAAGTAAAAAAAGTAATCTAGACAAATACATGGATAAAGATTCGATGGGTAAGGGGCTAGGCTCAGAATTAGTTTAAGGTTCAATGGCTTAATTTTTTCAATAAAAGGAGCCATGACTTCAGTTAACAAAGTTAAGAGAGAGATTAAAGATGAATAAAAAAGTAGCTGTAATTGGCGCCGGGATAGCTGGAATAACAACTGCATATTACCTCGCTCGGGCAGGACACGAAGTTGTAATATATGATAAAAGAAAGCATCCAGCAATGGCGACTAGCTATGGCAATGGTGGACAACTTAGTGCTAGCAATGCAGAAACTTGGAATAGTTGGCGCAGTGTTAAGAAAGGAGTCAAATGGTTGTTTAAGGCCGACGCTCCATTGAAGATTAACCCATCTATTAGTATTGAAAAATATACGTGGATATACAGATTTATTAGAGCTATTCCCAATGCAGAAAAAAATACATACGATACATGTATGTGGGCTTTGGCAGCTCACAAACTCTACAAAGAGATTGCTACTCGTGAAAACTTATCTTTTGATATGGTAGAAAAAGGCATACTTCACATTTACACTGACCAATCAGAATTAGATAATGCTCGGAAAGTGAACAAAATTTACAACAAGGCAGGATTAGAAAGATGGGAAGTATCACCAAAAGAATGTTTGGATATTGAACCAGCACTTGTTCCTCCACCAAAACTGCTAGGTGGCTTCTACAACGAGACAGATTTTACAGGAGATATACATAAGTTTTGTACAAATTTATTATCTGTATTAGAGACAAAATATAATGTAGAGCATGTCAATAAAGAAGTGAAATTCTTAAATCCAGATATTCCTTTTGTAATTTGTGCCGGCGTTAACAGTCGTGAACTGGCAAAAACAATAGGAGATAATTTGCCCATATATCCTGTGAAAGGATACAGTATCACAATACATAATCCTGAGGTTGCGCCATGGACTAGCATGTTAGACGATGGGGCTAAGATAGTTACCAGTAGACTTGGTGAGGACAGACTTAGAGTGGCAGGGACCGCGGAACTCAATGGCTATAATACTGATATTATTCAAAGCAGAATTAGACCGTTAATAAGATGGAGTGAAAAAATGTTTCCAGGAATAAATACTGAGCATATTAATCCGTGGGCAGGCCTTCGACCAATGACTCCATACATGATGCCAATTGTAAAGAGAAGTAAACGTAATAAAAATATTTACTACAATACAGGGCACGGACATCTTGGTTGGACGCTATCTGCTTATACAGCACAAAAGATAGCTAAAGAGATAACTGAGTCACGTGATGCTAAGAAATAATATTAAAAGGGAGTACCCAGATAGGCCAATCAGCGCTGTGGCCGGTGTAGTTATTCATAATAATAGCGTTTTATTAGTAAAAAAAAGTAATCTGGAAGATATATGGAGCTTTCCCGGTGGTGCAATTGAAATTGGTGAAACACTTCATGAAGCCCTCACGAGGGAAATACTCGAAGAGACGTCAATTATCATTAAAGTTAGGGATCAGATTGAAAACGTTAATGTCATAAGAAAAGATACAAATGATAAAATAAAGATACATTATGTTTTATCATTTTATAAATGCGCATACATAAGCGGTCGACCTCGATTTGGTGATGATGTTGTTGCTGCTGAGTGGCATCAAATCAGTAAAATTAATGAAATAAAATTAATAGATGGCGCCCTAAGGATCCTCAAGATCTGCGGGTATTAATCAGAATTATTTGTAATAATTCTTCTTCGATTTTTACCATTAACAATTAGTTTGGATCTTTCATAAACATCCTTTATATCTATTATCTCAGACAGATAGTTTACATCTTTTATATCTAATAAATCAAAGATCATATCCCAAGCCCTACTTCTTCTTTCATGACAACAAAAGGCAGAGTCGATACCAATTAGCCGAACACCACGCAGTATAAATGGTGCAAGATTCGTAACTAGGTTTAAGCCCAAGACTTGACCACATACAGAAATTATCCCTGATCTATTTGTCTCAGTTATAATATTTTCGAGTACTTTACCCCCTACTACATCTATCGCTGCAGCCCATCTTTCCTTTGATAGCATCCTTGGATTTCCTAAAAAATCATTTGTATCTAGCACTTCAATATTGCCAAAAGATTTTAAGTAATCTCTGTTATATTCAGGGCGTGATGTCAAGGCTACTACCTCATAACCAAGCTTTAAAAGTAACTTGGTTGCAATACCACCAACAGCACCTGAGCTGCCAGTTACCAAGACTTTACCTGCGTCTGGTTTTATGCTGTTTTCATATATTGCCAACACGGCTAACATGGCAGTAAGCCCAGCTGTGCCAAGACCCATTACATAAGAATGCGTGTATTTATTTGGTAGTTTTAAAAGTATGTCGGGATCTGTTGATGTGTGAGATGATAGCCCACCATGTTCAAGCTCACCAAGGCCCCATCCTGTTGTGAACACTCGATCTCCTTCACTAAACTTCTTGTTTTTTGACTGTATTACAACACCGCTCAAATCAATACCAGGAATTAAAGGGAATTTTCTTATAATTGGGGCCATTCCGGTTATAGCGAGTGCATCTTTATAATTCACAGCTGAATTTTTTACCTCAATAATAATCTCATTTGATAAAAAATCGCTGCTATCTAACTCGAGATAATCAGTTTGGGTTTCTTTATCTACTTGTGTAATTAACCATGAATTGATTTTTTTTTGCATTTGCATGAGTCTGGTCTAATATAAATATAAATAGTATTATAATAGATAAATTGATTAAAAAAAATTTTAAATGCAATATTTAAATGACAGGCAAATTTTGGAAGTATCCGGCACAGATACGATAAATTTTTTGCAAAATCTGATTACAAATGATCTCTCCAAGATACAAGAAAAGAAAATCATACATACCTTTCTCTTAAACAACAAAGGAAAGATCTTGTTTGAATTTTACATTCATCATGCTGATGAACGAGTCATGATAGATGTCCATGATCAATCCGCGGATGACCTATTGACCCATCTAATGTCATATAAATTACGGAGCAAAATCGAGATAAGCATTCAGGATAAGTATGCAGTGTTTTGGTCAAATACCGATAAATACTCATCTGACCCTCGTAATACTAGGATTGGATTTAGAAAAGTTGGACCAAAAAAACAGATATCCAAGGAAGACTCTAAAAATGATTATGATAGGATTCGAATATTTGAGTCGATCGCTGAATTGAATAAAGATTTCAAATCTGAAGATGTTTTTCCCCACGAATTAGACTCATTCATGAATTCAATCTCAAACGAAAAAGGATGCTATCCAGGACAAGAAGTTGTATCTCGGGTCTATCACAAGAAAGCAGTGTCGAAGAAAAAGTTCGTAAGATTGGCCTATACTGGAAATATTAATTCCCAAGGTGCTAAGTTATTACAAGACAAAAAAGAAATAGGAGTCTTGGGTTCAAACTCTGGTGGTTTTTGCCTTGCCTATGTTAGTAGAGAATTAGAGTCAAGTCGCTGTGAAGTAAAGAATAATGAGCTAATTTGCATAAGTCCACAAAATGAAGATATATAATGCACCACAAAATAAAGCTCACGCTATCGTTGCAGATCATAAAATTAATAATATAATCTCAATCTACTCACCCAATGTAAGATTCCCAATATTTACGGGTGTCAGAAATAGTCAAGTATTACGTCTATGTTTTAATGATATAATCAGGCCCTATGATAATCTGAAGATAATTACTCAAAATGATATAGAAAAGATTATTAATTTTGTTACAAAAAAAGGACGAAGGGATATATTGGTACACTGCTATGCTGGTGTGTCAAGATCCATCGCAGTCACGATACTTCTAATATTTCTACTTGAAAAAAATATCAAAGTTGATGAGCTAGTATCATTGATTAAAAATAAAGCACCATTTGCAAATCCGAATAAACTTGTTTTGATGCAAGCAGGAAGGGTGCTGCATGAAGAAAAATTCTTTGATGCTCTAGCAAAGTGCTTCAAAGGTAAAAACAAAATCATAAAAGCCAGAGAATTTTATATTGAGCTATAATTTTTAGTTTAACAAAAATTTTATTTTATATTATTATACTGCAATTGTATTTGTTGAGTTTAGAATATATATAAAAGTTATCACAATATTTAAGCAGTTATAAAACATCAAAACATGAAACACACAGATCACAATACCATCACTAAATTGCCAGATTTAGAATATACACCACAGTTAGCATTGGAAATGAAACCATACTATCAAAAAGTGAAAAGTGTAATCCCAGAGTTTGAATGGCCGATACATGCGCCCTATGTTAAAGCAATTAATGAACTCAAAAAAGAGAGGAACGCAGTTCTACTGGTCCATAACTACCAAACACCAGAAATATATCACTGTGTTGCTGATTTTGTAGGGGATAGTCTAGCTCTTTCAAAAGAAGCAGCACGAACGGATGCTGATATAATAGTGCAATGCGGTGTTCATTTTATGGCTGAAACATCAAAGATATTAAATCCGGACAAGATAGTTTTATCACCTGATCTTGACGCAGGTTGCTCATTAGCTGAGTCCATCACCGCTGAAGATGTGAGAAATCTGAAGCTAAAATATCCAGGTGTTCCTGTAGTAACTTATGTAAACACCTCAGCGGAAGTGAAAGCGGAATCTGACATATGCTGTACCTCAGGTAACGCAAAACGGGTGGTAGAGTCATTAGGAGTAAATAGAGTTATATTTATTCCGGATAGATATCTTGCTCAAAATATAGCAAAAGAAACCCACATTGATATTATAACCTGGGACAATGGATGCTGTGAGGTACATGAACTCTTCACACCCGAAGATTTAATAGAAGCCAGAGAGAATGAAGACAATTTAAAAATTATCGCGCATCCAGAATGTCCCCCAAATGTAGTAGAAGAGGCAGATTTCTCTGGATCAACAGCAAGAATGATTGAGTGGGTTACTGAGAATAAACCTGAAAAAGTCATGATGGTTACAGAATGCTCCATGAGTGATAACATTTCAGCAGAAAATCCCGAAGTAGAATTCATAAGGCCATGCAATCTCTGCCCACACATGAAAAAAATTACATTACCAAAGATCCTAAATAACCTGCTTTACCTCAATAACGAGGTTAAAGTTGATCCGAAAGTATCAGAAAAAGCCTTTCATGCTGTGGATAGAATGATTAAGTTAGATATATCATAGGGTATATTTATATTGGCAATCCAAAATAATAAAATTGTAATCATTGGTGCAGGGCTCGCTGGACTATTCGCTGCACTTAAACTCGCCCCTTTGAGCGTTATACTTGTAACATCTAAAAAGCTTGGTTCCGGTACATCTAGTCAGTGGGCACAGGCTGGGATTGCTGCTGCCGTTGGTAAATTCGACTCCGTAACTTCCCATTTAAATGACACGGTTCAAGTCGGTGGTGGTATTGTAGATGAAAAAATCGCCGAATTAGTGATAAAAAATGGACCAGAACGGGTTAATGATCTGATTTCTCTTGGTGTACCTTTTGACGTTGATGAAAACAAAAACTTAATATTACGAAAAGAAGCTGCTCATGAGCATAACAGGATCGTCTCCGTACGAGGAGACATGACTGGTAAAAAAATTATGGAAGTACTAACAAAGCTTGTCGGAAATTCATCCCATATTGAGGTTGTTGAAGGTCAAAATGCAGTAGAACTCCATCAGGAAAACAATGCTGTGTATGGCGTAACTATCCAAAACATGTCAAAACAAACATATATCGAGTCAAACTGTATTATGTTAGCAACCGGTGGTATTGGTCAGTTGTATAAAGTTACCACGAACTCAAAAGAGGCCTTAGGAGATGGTGTGGGGATGGCAGCAAGGTGTGGTGCAATATTATCAGATATGGAATTTGTTCAGTTTCATCCAACCGCTTTTGATATTGGAATTGATCCTGCTCCATTAGCGACAGAAGCTCTTCGCGGTGAAGGTGCAAAAATCATAAACTCTAAGTATGAGAATTTCATGAGAGACGCACATCCAGAAGCAGAACTCGCGCCACGTGATATTGTTGCAAGAGCGATTTTTTCTGAGCAAAAAAAAAGTGGCCAAGTTTACTTAGATTGCAGAGGTGATTTGGGCGTAAGAATGATTAATGATTTTCCAACAGTTTATGAATTGTGTAAAAAAAATGATATCAATCCTGAAAATGATCCAATCCCAATATCGCCCGCGGCCCACTATCATATGGGTGGTATTGGTGTCGATGAGTATGGTCGGACAAATATAATAGGTTTGTATGCTTGTGGTGAGAATGCTTGTAGCGGTATTCACGGAGCAAATAGATTGGCATCAAACTCATTACTCGAAGCGATCGCATTTGCGGACATCATCTCAAAAGATATAAAAGATCAAATCAATAAATATGAAGTTAAGAAGAAAAATCCAAAAATTGTAAGAGTAAAGCCGCTTGATCAACAGGATTTATTACGTTTACGAGAAACAATGACGAAATATGTTGGCGTTGAGCGCGACCAAGTTGGATTGGAAAGAGCATTTGATATAGTGCGCAATATATACATTAAATACCAGGATCAAGGCTATGATAATAATAGTTTGATAACTTCGTTGCTTATTATAAAATCAGCAATAAATAGAACTGAGCAACGAGGAAGCCATTATCGTACTGATCATCCATATCAGGATAATAAATTAAATTCTCGGAGCTCTATAACCAAAGAAGATCTAAATTTATGATAGATAATTTCGACATACCAAAGCACATAATTAATAAAATTGTTGAGAATGCTATAGCTGAGGATTTAGGTTTCCTTGGGGATATAACCAGCAAATCCCTATCTAGAAAAAAAACAAAGATAGAGGCATCAATAAATTCAAACCAAGATGGAGTTATATCCGGTCTAGACATCATGGAGTTAGTTTTTAAAAATATAGACGCTAATACTGATATCACAAACCATCTTAGTGACGGCGATGAAGTAAAAAATGGGGCTGAGATTGCTCGAGTTATCGGTTACTCACATTCTATACTTGCTGCTGAAAGAGTTGCTTTAAACTTTCTGGGTCACATGTCAGGAATAGCGGGCGAGACAAATAAATACGTCAAATCAATTGCAAAAACAAAAGCAAAAATATTATCCACACGTAAAACAACACCCGGTCTGAGAGCTATTGAGAAGTATGCCGTCCGATGCGGAGGTGGTTATAATCATAGATACGGTCTAGATTATGGGATATTAATCAAAGATAATCATATAAAAGCGGCTGGCGGAATCGAGAAAGCGCTCGAAATTATTAAAAATAATAAACCCTATATGACAGATATTGAAGTTGAAGTTGATACAATTGAACAATTCCTCGAATGTCAACGTCTGGATGTTCGCTATATTCTGCTTGATAACATGAGTCCACAATATATATCAGAATGTATTAAAAATAATAAGAATGGTGCAATTTTAGAGGCCTCAGGTGGTGTGAATTTGAGTACCGTCAGTGATATTGCACAAACAGGGGTGGATTTTATCTCTGTAGGCAGACTGACTCATTCATCGCCATCACTTGATTTAAGCTTACATATTTTATAATCAGGTTTTTTTTACTTCTGCTTGTGCCGCAGAAAGTCGGGCGATTGGAACTCGATATGGTGAGCAAGAAACGTAGTCAAGTTTATTCAGTGCGCAAAATGCGATAGAATTTGGGTCACCGCCATGTTCTCCGCATATGCCTAATTTTATGTCTGATTTTGTAGATCTTCCCCTTTTTGACGAAAGCTCAATCAATTCACCAACGCCATCGGAGTCAATTGATACAAAAGGATCTTTTTCCAAAATAGATTTTTCAACATATTCTTGTAAGAATTTTGACGAGTCATCCCTACTGATACCAAATGTTGTTTGCGTTAAGTCATTTGTTCCATAAGAGAAAAAATCGGCCGCTTCAGCAATCTCAGCAGATCTTAGTGCTGCACGAGGTAATTCAATCATTGTTCCAACAGTGTAGTTTAAATCTATACCTGACTCAGCTATAACTTCTTTTGCTGCTTTGTCTATAACCTCTTTCACCAAATCAAGCTCGCGCTTGGTCGATACAAGTGGGACCATTATCTCAGGGCATATAAATTGTTTTTTTGTTTTATAAATTTCAACACTTGCTTCAAATATCGCTTTCGCTTGCATTTCAGGTATTTCAGGGTAGGTTATTGCTAATCTACATCCTCTATGGCCAAGCATTGGGTTCGTTTCAATGAGGTCTGACACTCTTTGCTTTAAGTCATCAATAGAAATATTTAATGACTTAGCAACTTCGTGAAAATCGTTAACTTCATGAGGCAAAAATTCATGCAGGGGAGGATCTAATAAACGTATCGTTACAGGCAAATCACCCATAACTTCAAATAATTCAACAAAATCATTCTTTTGCATTGGTAGCAATTTTCCCAGAGCCGCTCTTCGTGACGGTTCATCCTTTGCAAGTATCATTTCTCTAACTGAATTTATTCTACCTTCATCAAAAAACATATGCTCAGTCCTGCATAAACCAATTCCTTCTGCACCAAAATTTTTTGCTACAGTTGCGTCTGCCTTTGTTTCAGCATTAGCTCTAATTTTTAGTTTCCGTATTTGATCAGCCCATTTCATAATTTTATCAAAATCACCAGAGAGATCTGGATCTTTCATTTGTACTTCGCCATCAATTATACTTCCTGTTGTTCCATCGATTGTAATAATGTCTCCGGCTCTGAAAACCTTATCGTCAACATAAAATGATTCACTATCATAATCGATCCTGATAGATCCTGCGCCTGAAATACAGGGCCTCCCCATTCCCCTTGCAACAACTGCTGCATGACTTGTCATGCCACCACGTGTTGTTAAAATACCCTGCGCTGCGTGCATACCATGAATATCTTCGGGGCTTGTCTCAATACGAGTTAGGATTACTTTTTCCCCATCATTTGAAGCTTTTTCTGCTTCATCAGCATTAAAAACAATCTTACCACATGCTGCTCCCGGTGATGCTGGTAAACCTTTTGCAACCACATCAAACTGCGCTGTATCGTCAATCGTTGGGTGAAGTAACTGATCAAGACTATTTGGATCAACCCTTGTTATGGCAATCTCCTTTGAAATAATCCCCTCTTCATGCATATCAACTGCAATTTTAATCGCGGCGTATGATGTTCTTTTCCCTGATCTTGTCTGTAATATCCATAACTTTCCTTGTTGGATTGTGAACTCGATATCTTGCATATCAAGATAATGACTTTCTAATTTATTTGAGAGACTAATAAGATCACCATATATATTTGGCATTAACTTCTCTAGTGACACATCGTCTGAATTTGCATTCAACCTCGCTTCTTCTGTGATATTTTGGGGTGTCCTAATGCCTGCGACTACATCCTCTCCCTGTGCATTAATTAAAAACTCACCATAAAACTTTTTTTCTCCATTTGATGGATTCCTGGTAAAGGCAACGCCGGTTGCGCTATTATCATCTAAATTTCCAAATACCATTGCCTGTACATTCACAGCGGTACCCCAATGGTCTGGTATTTCATTTAATTTTCGGTACGTTACCGCACGATTATTCTGCCAAGATAGGAAAACAGCGGATATTGACCCCCATAATTGCTCATTAACATCTTGCGGGAAATCCACACCCGTCACATCTTTAACTTGAACTTTGAAATTTTGAACAATTTTTTTCCAATCTGCGCCATTTAGATCGGTATCCAATATATAATTATTGTCCGCTTTGTAGTCCTCGAGTATATCCTCGAAATAATGATGTTCAATATTTAGCACAACATCGGAATACATCTGGATAAATCTTCTGTAGGAGTCATAGGCAAACCTTTCGTCACCACTTTTTCTTGACAATCCTTCAACAGTCTTATCATTAAGTCCTAGATTTAGTACTGTGTCAAGCATGCCCGGCATTGATGATCTCGCTCCAGATCTTACTGAGACAAGAAGAGGGTTTTCCTCTGAACCAAAATTATTTTTTACAAGCCTTTCAATCTGAACTATTGCATCGGATACTTGGCTTTCTAGATCTTCTGGATATTTTTTATCATTTGCATAGAATTGGTTGCATACTTCTGTGGTGATTGTAAAACCTGGTGGTACGGGTAAACCAAGCTTAGACATCTCAGCTAGGTTTGCACCCTTTCCGCCAAGTAAATCAGACATATTTGAGTCTCCGTCAGTCTTTTCTTTACTAAATATATAAACCCATTTATTCATAGCTATTCCAAAATATTACCCAGAATTATACCTCAATTTTACTTATATCAAAAATGTTACTTGTTAGATCAATAACAGAATTCAAAAGAAAAAATCTATTCGTTCGTATATTTTTGTCCTCGTCATTTACAATAATATTTTCAAAAAAATCATTTATGGATTCTGCCAAGATGGAGACATCACTCAAATATTTTTTGATCTCAGTTATATCATTAGACTTCGGTTTTTTCTTCCTTAGTTTTTCAATACCTGTGTATAAATTGTTTTCAACGTCACTTGTAAAAATCTTCTTATCAATTTGACCAAAAGTGTTTTGTGATAAACTCTGATCTAAAATGTTGTTGATCCTTTTCAGTGCTTTAAGAAAAGACAAGCCATTATCTTTTTTCATAAACTGACTTAACAATTGGATGCGTGATAAAGTCATATAATAATTTACAAAATCATCATCACGAGTAACAGCGTCGCAAATTCTAACATCATATTTATTATCAAGAATATAACTTAGGAATCTTTCATTCATAAAATTAATTAGTCCTTCCCTGACTGAACTATGTTGTTGTTTTTTTAAAAAGTCTGATTTTTGTAGTATTTTTTCAATAAAGTTTCCAAAATCAAAATCAAGCTCATTTTCGATAATATTCCGAATAAGGCCGTTACCTGCTCTTCTGAGGGCATATGGATCTTTTGAACCTGTCGGTGTCTCGCCTATTGACCAAAAACCAACTAAAGTATCAATTTTATCGGCGACTGAAAGGCAAAAAGAGAGGGGTTTCTTTGGTGTTTGGTCCCGGGGTGTGACTGGCATATAGTGATTTTTAATAGCATCACATACGTCTTCATCATAGCCTTGAAGTTCAGCATAATAACTTCCCATAATACCCTGTAAATCTGGGAATTCGCCAACCATTTCAGATAAAAGATCATTTTTTATTAATTTTGCTGTTATTGGAATATTTTCTAGATTTAAGCCAAGAGTTTGATCAAGCTCTAACGCAATAAGCTCAATCCTCTCAACTTTTGAACCCAAGCTTCCCAATTTCTGATGATAAGTTACACTATTCAATAATCGCAAATTATCGATAAGCGGCTGATCTATATCCCTATCCCAAAAATATTTTGCGTCGTACAATCTTGCAGATAGTACACGCTGATTTCCTAATACAACAGAGTTTCCTTCGTCTGGTGTTTGAATATTTGAGATAAGTATAAATTTATTTGTGAGATTTTTTGTCTTTTTTTCTGTTACAGAGAAATATTTCTGATGACTTCTCATTGATGTCTGGAGCACTTCGTCTGGAAGGTTGAGAAATTTCTCGTCAAATTCAGCGCAAAGTGCGATAGGCCACTCCACAAGACCTGAAACTTCTTCTAATAGTTTTTCGTCTTTTATAACACTGATATCAAATTTTTTTTCAATTTTTGATATTTGTTCTAAAATCAATTCTCTTCTCTGCCCTTGATCGGCTATCACAAGATGATTTGTTAGAGTTTCGAAATAATCGCTTACCCCTTTGATATAGATTTTTTGATTTTTTAGAAAACGGTGCCCGAATGTAAAGTCATTTGCAAATAGATCATCAACATTAATTTTTAATTTATTTACAGAATTATTCTCATAAATGATGGCCATAATATTTCTAAGAGGTCTTACCCACCTTGAATTACCATCGCCCCAACGCATCGATTTTGGCCATGAAAACTTATGTATAATTTCTTCTATTATTGTTGGCAGTATTGTTATTGCCTTTTTTGCAGGAACTACCTCAATATACCGATACCGCTTACCTTTTTTATCATCCAATATATCACAATCATCTGTTGATTTTATATTATTGGATCTCAAAAAACCATTTATAGCATTATCTGGTGAGTCAATTCTGGGGCCAAGCTTTTCAACTGTCATCTCTGCAGTCTGTGATTTCATATTGGTGACTATAAGGGTCAACCTCCGCATAGAATAAAAAGATTGTATTTGTCCAAATTCTAATCCGGCGTCCTCGGTTTGCTTTTTAAATTCCCTATGCAGGTATTCACTCGCTTGCTTTTGCATACGAGATGGAATTTCTTCAGATAAAAGCTCTAAGATAAAATCAGACATTATATTTTTTATAACCCTCAATCACTTTATTCGTGTCGCGATCCATGCATCGGCAGATAACTTTGCTAAAGCTCTTACCCTTAAAATGTACCCCTGTCTTTCCGTAACCGATATGGCCCCACGAGCATCAAGTATATTAAATAAATGTGATGCCTTTATGCATTGATCATAGGCAGGAAGGGCGAGATTATTCTCTGCAAGCTTTTTACATTCAATTTCAATTTCACTAAAATGTTTCATTATCATTTCAACATTTGCGTAATTAAAATTATATTCTGAATATTCTCTTTCAGCTTCCTTAAAAACATCTCCATAGGATATATTATTGTCACCAAATAAACCGTTGTAGTTTAATTCGTAGACATTATCTACACCTTGAACATACATCGCTAATCTTTCTAGTCCATAGGTGAGCTCACCCGTAACAGGTCTACAATCATAACCACAGACTTGCTGAAAATATGTAAATTGAGATACCTCCATACCATCACACCATACTTCCCAACCGAGACCCCACGCACCGAGAGTTGGGCTCTCCCAATCATCTTCAACAAATCGTATATCGTGCTTACTTTTATCAATGCCAATATACTCTAAGCTATTAAGATATAAATCCTGTATATCATCTGGTGACGGCTTCAAAACAACTTGAAATTGGTAATAATGCTGCAGTCTATTTGGATTCTCACCAAATCGCCCGTCTGTTGGCCTACGTGATGGTTGAACATACGCAGCGTTCCACTGGTCTTCACCAAGCGCTCTTAGAATTGTGCCAGGGTGGAACGTTCCGGCTCCAACCTCCATATCATAAGGCTGTAAGATTACACAGCCATTGCTTGACCAAAAATCTTGAAGCATCAAGATAAGATCTTGAAATGAATTCTTTGGGTCTCTTGTGGTTTGAATATTTTTAGGCATTTTTCAGTCAATAATTCGTATTAAGTTCGTCTATATCTATATAAAAAAATTTGTAATTACCATACAATTTTTTTTTGTATTTTACTAGATTTGATAAAAATAATCAGATTGGGTTAGATCAATACGTGCCCTGCCTCTTAACGTGTCTTCAACCCTGTCGCTGAAAGACCCACTTTCTTGATGTAAAACAACTTGGCGTAGGACTCTTGTTTTTGCATTAGATCCTTTCCTAAAACTCAGAATAAAACGTTGTACTTCACCATTCATATTTGAAATTAAAGGTAATATGGTAATGCTACCAAGACCAGACAACAGGCAAATAATACGGTTTAGATTTTCAATTTTATTAATCATTGTAATTGTGCCTTTAAATTTTAATAATTTAAGAGAGTTGTTTATCCACTCATCAAGATTAGATCCATCATGATATTTGGTTATGTTTTGGTAATGAGATTTTGATTCATTGACAGTTTCTATATCAAAATAAGGAGGATTCATAAATATCGAGTCAAATTTTAGATTTTTTTCATTACCAATATTAAATGATAAATTCTTTTTTAGTATATCGACATGTTTTATATGGATACTGCCTTCTAACTTATTTAGCGCAACATTCCTAGTTGCGAGCTGTATGTTTATTGGATCATTATCAATTCCAATGATTGTTATATCCTTAAAGTTCGATCCTAAAGCAATTGATGACGTTCCATTACCAACACCTACATCAAGTACTTTAAAGCCAGGACCTACTGGAACAGCCGCTGATAGAAGTATTGTATCTGTATTGGATCGACCGCCATCCACAAGCTGTTCTATTATAATTTTCCCATCGAGAAATTTATCCACACTTGTTGGAAGAGTAATCTTTTTTATCTTCGACATGCATACACAATCTAAATTTATTTATTTATATCAAAAAATAATTTATACCTTATGTAAACAAAAAAACAGATTTATGGCACTGCAAAAAAAATATGGAATTGAAGAACTCATATCTCTTACAAAAAAAGATATGGGGCTTGTCAATGATCTAATTATTCAGAGGACTATATCTAATACAGATATGATTCCAAAAGTATCACAGTATCTTATTTCATCTGGGGGCAAACGCTTAAGGCCTATGCTAACCATAGCTTCGAGTAAATTATGCGAGTGTAAAAATAATTATTATATTCCCTTGGCTGCGGGTGTTGAGTTCATGCATACCGCAACATTACTTCACGATGATGTTGTTGATGATAGTGAAATGAGGAGGGGTAAGATCGCAGCAAGAATGCTTTGGGGAAACGAGGCAAGCGTGCTTGTTGGTGATTATTTACTGGGCGAGGCATTTAAGATGATGGTTGAGGCACAATCAATAAAAGCACTAGAAGTTCTCTCAAATGCGGCTACAGTTATTGCTGAAGGGGAGGTAATGCAATTAGTTTACTCCAGTCACTTAACGATTACACCTGAAATGTACTTTCAGATCATAAATTATAAAACTGCAAAATTATTTAGCGCTGCGTCAGAAATAGGCGCAATAATTTCAGACTCCAGTATAGAAACTGCTGAGATCTTGAGGGATTTTGGATCATATCTTGGTATTGCATTTCAATTATCAGACGATGCCCTAGATTATACCTCTACAATTGATAATATTGGAAAAGATATTGGTGATGATTTTTTTGAAGGAAAGGTCACTTATCCCATAATTGTTTCATATGAAAAATCAAATGAAGAAGAGAGAAAACTATGGGAAAGGTTGATAAATAAAAAAAATAAAAACGCAAATGACTTTAAATCTGCTCTTGAGTTGATCGATAAAAAGAAGGGGTTTGAGAAAACACTCGCTGAGGCAAAGAAATACGGTGAGAAAGCCCTGAATTGTCTAGAAAATTTCGCAGACTCAGAGATGAAAAGTGCCTTGGAAGAGGCCGTGTACTTCTCCTATACAAGAGATAGCTAGTTTAATAACTTCGTCTCCATAATCCAGAATTTTGGATACATTTCTTCAAAATTCTTTTTACATTTTGACATATCCTCTTGCTTTGAAAAAAAACCAAAGCACGTAGATCCACTCCCGGTCATTCTAGCTAAAATACAACCCTTGGCTTTTGTGAGGTTGCTTATTATCTCTCCTATTGTGGGATAATCTTGAATAATTATCTGCTCAAAGTCGTTCTTGCCTTTAATAATGTGATCAATTGAAGGGTTGGGTATGAAATTTTTTGTGTGCAAAGCCTCTAACCCATTGATGCTGATCTTTTCATAGATTTTAGATGTTGAAATAGGTATTTGAGGATTCACAAGAAGACAATAGTATGTATCAGTTAATTTTATACGTTGAATAACTTCACCTACACCAGAAATGAAAGATGGCCCATTTAGTAAGCAGCATGGTACATCTGCACCCACATTTCTTGCTAATGATTCGATGTTAATTCGGTCCATATTTATTTCTCGATTACTGATAAGATATCTCATAAAAGCTGCAGCGTCGCAGGAGCCACCACCCAGACCTGCGGAAATTGGAATTTTTTTCTTCACATGAACTTCATATTGACCCAAATTTGGGAAATAATTGCAGAGGTAGCTGTGTAATTTAATTATTGTATTGGATTTTGTGGAAATATTCTCATGAAAAGGATTATCAAAGCTGACTGATAATTTCTCAGAGCGATTAATTATTAACTCATCATGTAAGTTCAGAAAGGCCACATAACCCTGAATATCATGATAATTGTCAGATCGTTTTCGAAGTATATCGAGGGTTAAGTTAATTTTAGCGTTAGCCCGCAAAATTACTTTTGATGACATGATTCACTAGTGGTAATATTACATATTGGAGTAATTTGGTCCACCACCTCCCTCAGGCACCTGCCAATTAATATTCTGATTTGGGTCTTTTATATCACAAGTTTTACAGTGCACGCAATTTTGAGCATTTATCTGAAATCTTGGGCTTTCGCCCTCTAGTATCCACTCATACACACCTGCCGGACAGTAATTTGCTGATGGTCCACCATAATCATGATATTCACTTGAAGTTTGCATATCAATATTACCTACATTCAAATGAACAGGTTGATCTTCTTCATGATTGGTAGATGATAGATATACCGATGAAAGCCTGTCGAATGAGTAAACTCCATCCGCCTTTGGGTATTCTATTTTCTTTGATCCAGATTTTCTTTGTAATGTCAGATGATCTGGCTTTTTGTGAGACATTGTAAATGGTATATTAATACCAAGATCTCTTAACCACATATCTATACCACCCAAGGCCACACCAATCAAAGTACCAAATTTAGACCATAATGGTTTTACATTCTTTACTTTTGATAATTCTTTGGCAATGGAGCTTTTATTATACATATCCTGGTAACTAACTAATTCTTCCAATGTGTTTTTTGTGGTGAAACTCGCAAGTAATGCATCAGCAGCTAAAACACCGCTGACTATTGCATTGTGTGAGCCTTTAATTCTTGGAACATTCACAAAGCCTGCAGCACACCCAACTAGCAAACCACCCGGAAATGTAAGTTTTGGAACTGATTGGTATCCACCTTCACTTATAACTCTCGCCCCATATGAGAGTCTCTTACCACCGATCAACATATCTTTTATGATTGGGTGTGTTTTATATCTCTGGAATTCTTCGAATGGAGATAGTGATGGATTTTTATAATTCAGGTGAACAACAAAACCAATTGAAACTAGGTTTTTTCCAAAATGATACATGAATGATCCGCCACCTGTTTTATTATCAAGAGGCCACCCCATAGTATGCTGCACTAAACCAGGTTTATGATTCTCTTCTGGGATTTCCCACAGCTCTTTTAGTCCAATACCATATTTTTGGAAATCTGCATCTTTATCGAGTTGAAATTTTTCAATAACTTTCTTTGTTAAATGTCCGCGCGCACCCTCTGCAAATACTGTATATTTAGCTCTGATTTCCATTCCTTGCATAAAAGAGTCCTTTTTATCTCCATTTTTTGAAATACCAAAGTCACCAGTAATAACTCCCGCAACTCTGTCATCTTTGTAAATTATTTCAGATGCCGGAAATCCGGGATAAACTTCAACTCCCAGAGACTGAGCAATACCCCCTAACCATTTGACTACATTTGAGAGGCTTGTCGCAAAACAATTGTGATTCGACATCAGTCTTGGGAAAAAAAAGTTAGGTATTCTTAGGCTACCAGCTGGTCCTAAAATATAAAATCTGTCGTCAATCACTTCACTCATATCCGGCGGATCAAGTTCTTTCCAATTTGGAAGAAGCATATCCAGGCCAATCGGATCTATCACCGCACCTGAGAGTATATGTGCACCAACTTCTGAGCCTTTCTCAAGGACAACAATATTTATTTCTTGATTATTTTTATTTGCCTCAGTTTTCAACTTTATTGCCGTGGCTAACCCAGCCGGTCCAGCACCGATAATGAGTACATCAACCTCTATAGACTCTCTTGTATTTTCTTCCTGCATTCGTGTTGTTAACTCTTTCTATTAATAACTTACTATTATTAACATTAATCATTGTATTTTTGTACTATTAATAGATACAATTAAACAAAAAATCTTAACAAAACCTATGACTTATGAATAATTTAGAAAAAATTGTTTTACTTAATTGGTATATTGATGAGAACATCAACTTCGTTCTTGAAAATAACCAAAAAAAATACGTATTAGAGGAGCGCTCAGGTATAGATCATGATAAAGCACATAAAAAAAATGATCTAGAGGATGTAAAAACAGTTCGAGGTTTGATGGAATATATTGATCAATGTGATGTATCAGACTTGAAAATATATTCAAAACATACTCACTTACATCAAGGCAGTCTGCATCCTGAAATATTGATAGTAAATGACTTTCCGAATTCTGAGGAAGAGGATCAATCCAATAATATACTGGCTGATGATTGCAAGAATTTATTAGTTAAGATGCTTGGGGCGATTAATGTTGTCCTTGAAGAAAACGCAATAATAAATACATTCTTTTGGCGAACGCCCGGAGATAGAAGACCAACTTTAAATGAGATAGATAAGTGCAAACCTTTTTTTCATAAAATTATAGAATTGTTAGCACCAAAATATATTATTTCTCTTGGAGACTTGGCATTAAGCGCACTCATGGGAAGAGAAGTTAACTTTATTGACTCACGAGGAAAGGTTCTCAATAATGAAAAAATGAATATCCCGATATTTCCCCTATTCCATCCAAAGGCACTAATAAAACAGCCTTCGCTCAAACGGCTTGCTTGGGAGGATTTAAAAATAATTGCAAATGAAATTAGATAACTATGAGTGATAATTGATGACAGTCGACAATGAAAATACTTTCATTAGCCTAAATATAGGTGTGATAACTGTATCCGATACTCGGAATGAAACAAATGACAAATCAGGAGACTTCTTATCACAGGCGATAAATGACGCAAAACATTGTTTATTTGCCAGGCGAATTATCCCTGACGAAATAAAAGAAATTCAAGACATAATAAAAGAATGGGTAAGTACAAATAACTTTGATGCAATAATAACAACTGGTGGGACCGGATTAACAGGCAGAGATGTGACGCCTGACGCCATTCTGCCACTACTTGATAAAGAAATCAGTGGCTTCTCCACTCTATTCCACCAAATAAGCTCCTCAAAGATTGGGACATCGACAATCCAATCAAGAGCATTGGGAGGAATTTATAATAATGTATTCATATTTTGTTTGCCGGGCTCCCCAAATGCATGTAAAGATGCATGGAATGAAATTCTTGTTCATCAATTTAATATAAATCACAAACCATGCAACCTTGTTGAGATAATGCCAAGGCTCTCTGAAAAATAATGTTTAATGAATTCAGCTAGGAAACCGGATTTATCGATAGAAAAAAAATTGTGGAGTCAAGGATTTGATCTGATCGCTGGAGTGGATGAGGTTGGAAGAGGGCCAATCGCAGGGCCCGTTGTTGCTGCCGCTGTTATTTTAAAAAAAAATAATATTCCTTCTGGTATTGATGACTCAAAAAAAATTTCACCATCGGGCAGAGAGCTATTATTTGAACAAATATCGAAAAATTCCTACATAGGTATTGGGGTTGCTGATGTTGAATGTGTTGATACTATCAACGTATTAAATGCAACAAAATATGCAATGAACACAGCATATAAAAGATTAGAAAAAAAACCTGATATATTGCTAGTTGATGGAAATTTTGAGATTAGTGGTGAAATTGCGAACATACCCATTATAAAGGGTGATGAAAAATCAATATCAATAGCGGCAGCATCAATCATAGCAAAGGTTGTACGTGACAGGATAATGGATAAATTTTCCTTTGTATTTAAAAAATATACTTTCAGTAAACACAAGGGTTACCCAACAAAACATCATATTAAGGAAATTGAAAAATATGGAGTATTAGATCTTCACAGAAAAACATTCAGTCCGGTAAATGAAATGATTAAAAAAAATTAATTTAGAAAATAATAACCTTTTTGATGTCAACTATAAGTTCAGAAATATATTTGAACTATGTAGATGCTAAAAAAAAATATTACAGAATTATCTGCAGATCAGACCAATAAGATATACAATGGTGACTCGATCGAGATAATGGGAGAAATGCCGGATAATTCAGTTGATCTAATCTTTGCGGACCCGCCATACAATCTTCAACTAAATGACACTATTTATAGACCTGATTATTCAGATGTTGACTCTGTTCGTGAGGATTGGGATAAATTCGAAAACTTTAAATCATATGATTCCTTCACCTACAATTGGCTAAGGGAATGTAAAAGGCTGCTAAAACCATCAGGTTCAATATGGGTAATTGGTAGCTATCATAATATTTTTAGAGTTGGCTACATTATGCAAAATATGGAATTCTGGACCCTTAATGATATTATCTGGACAAAAACTAATCCAATGCCTCATTTTCGTGGAAGAAGATTTACAAATGCTCATGAAACGATGATTTGGGCGGCCAAAGACAAAAAATCGAGATATAAATTTAATTATGACGCCCTTAAGAGCTTAAATGATGATGTTCAAATGAGATCTGACTGGCACATCCCAATCTGTAATGGTAAGGAGCGCCTTCGGGATGATGATGGGGCAAAATTACACCCAACACAAAAACCTGAAGCTTTAATTTATAGAGTATTAATATCCTCATCTGATCCAAATGCGATTGTTCTTGATCCATTTTCAGGAAGCGGAACCACGGTAGCTGTTTGTAAAAAATTAGGGCGACGATGGATAGGTATTGAAAGGAATAAAGATTATGTTCGGATTGCTGAGCAAAGGTTAGAGAAGATTAATAATCCCTGCTCATCCAGCATAAATATAAAATCTACCAAAAGAGATCAGGTTAGAATTCCCTTCGGTACGCTCATTGAAAGAGGATTAATTGGGATTGGAGAAAAGCTTTACTGTTCAAAAAAGAAAAACGTTGCCATTGTTCAAGCTGATGGAACGCTCCAAGCTGATAAAATTAATGGTTCAATTCATAAAATTGGAGCTCATTATCAGAGGACAGAAAGTTGTAATGGATGGATATATTGGCATTTCCTTGAAAATAATAGCCTTTATCCTATCGACAAAATTCGTGAACAAATTAAGTCTACCATTGTCGAATAATATGTAAAAAAATAATTCAAACTTCTATATATTTAGATGCCTTCCTCATCAGGCTTGATAAACCCAACTGATCCAGTTGGTTTGGTTTTTTCCATATTCCATTTTCAGGCATAACAATGTTTTGTAAATCTTCGGATTTATTATCGACTTTTATGACTGTTAATTCTAAAGTAAAATGTGAGAATTTATGATTGACCTTCCCAACAACTTGCATCTCCTGATGTGACTTTGGAGAGTCTGGTAATGGCTTCGTTTCACACCAATCTGTTGTAGGAAATTGATAGGTTTTTGCCAAAAGCCCATTTTCTGCTCTTTTTTCAAGGAGATATGACCCATCAGACCTTTCAATCAAATAAACGCGGCCGTATCTTTGAGGTATTATTTTTTTTATTTTTTTTAGTGTAAATTCAAATTTACTATTTTTGTATGAATGACACCCCTTTTTTAACGGGCATTTTTCGCAATGTGGTAATCTTGGAATGCACAACGATGATCCTAAATCCATCAAGCCTTGAATGAGATCTCTGGGAGAGTCATTGGCAGTCAATAATAATACGATATCCTGAACCGTCTTTCTGTTACGAACCGCGTTTTTAAAATCTAATTGATAATACCTTGTTATTACCCTCTGAATATTTGTATCAACTGCTTTTGAGGGAAGATTATACGCAATAGATGCAATAGCTGATGACATGTATTCGCCGATGCCAGGAAATGTTTTTAGTACATCTATATTTTTTGGTATTTTATTTGCGTAATCATTAAAAATAATTTTTGAGGTTTTTAATAAATTTATACCTCTTGAATAATATCCGAGTCCAGACCATATTTCTAGAACTTCATCTTCGGTTGCATTTGATAGGTCCTCATTTCTAGGCCATCTTTCTAGAAATCTATCATAATAATTTAAAACGGTTGCAACCGTCGTTTGCTGAAGCATAAATTCGCTAACAAGGATCCGATAAGGTGCGTTTTCATGGTTGAATGCATTTCTCCAAGGAAGATTCCTTTTATTGGACTTATACCATGAAATTAGTGGGTATGTTATATCGTTTGGTTTGTACATTTTTGTAATTAATAATAATATAATAATGGGTAAATAGAAATGGTAACCTAATGTCTAAACAAGATAATATATATAATCTTACTGGGAGGTATAACTCAAGATTACATATTAGTAATTTTATTGAGCCGTTGATAAAGCCGCTGAAAAAAAAATACGGGGTTAAAGTTGACCAACTTTCAATACTTTGGGATCAAGTTTTTGGTGATGAATATAAAGATCAAATTGACCCAAAAAAAATAACTACTGAATACAGATTTATTAATGGAGCGAAAAAAATATATAGAAAATTACACCTTGAGGTATATGGATCTAGTGCGGTAGAAATGCAATACAAACGTAATTCCATAATTGGTAGAGTGAATGAAATATATGGTCAAAATTTCATTTCAGACTTAGTTATCACAAATAAACCTGGCAAAAGCAAAATTAATTATAAAAACCGAGCCTCTAATAGCACGAATTTTCAGCTTCCATATCTTACTAGCTATGAAGCTGAAGAAGAAAAAAGTGAATCTCTGGAAGATGCTCTGGCCAAGCTTGGTAGAAATATTGAGGAGAAAAGAAAAAATGAGAAAGAATAAAATATTATTATTGTTTTTGGGACTAACTTTCTTTGCTAGCACATTTTATTTTTCCATTAATACATTCCCGGATAAATCCGCTCGTGTAAATTATCTATTTATGGAAGATACAGATATCAGTAAACAAAACCTATCAGTAACCGAGGCATCTCTTCAGGAGTTATCAATCGGTGATGATGATGCGCCAATTACAATTATTGAATACGCATCAATGACTTGTTCACATTGTGCTGATTTCCACACCGAAACCTATCCCGTTCTAAAAGAAAATTATATAGAAAAAGGTGACGTTAAATTTATATTTAGAGAATTTCCATTGGATAAACTATCAATGGCAACCTCAATGTTGGCGCGTTGTGTAGATAATAGTATTTCTCTCGCCTTCATTGATATTTTGTTTCAAAATAGAAATAAGTGGTACTCAGATAACGCAATTGCTGAGTTGAAAAATCTATCAAAGCAGGCGGGACTGAGTAGCGAAGATTTTGAGCGATGCTTGAATGATCAAGAATTATTAGACCAACTAATTATTCAGAAAGAAAATGCCATAAAAGAATTTCAGATTAATTCAACACCATCCTTCATTATAAATGGTAAGGTGATATCTGGTAACAAACCATATTCATATTTTGAGTCAGAAATAGACAAAATATTAGACGCGTACAAGGGAATCTAGGAGGGTCTATTCCAGTATGGAATTAAAAAAAATTAAACTGCATGGCTTCAAATCTTTTGAAAAACAAACTGAGTTTGAAATTAAGAGAGGTCTTACTGGAATCGTTGGACCCAATGGTTGCGGGAAGTCAAATGTTTTAGACAGCCTTCAATGGGTTATGGGTGAAACATCCTATAAAAATCTTCGTGGATCAGAAATGGATGATG
The DNA here is from genome assembly GCA_913030915.1 of uncultured Rhodobiaceae bacterium. Lineage (GTDB taxonomy): Bacteria > Pseudomonadota > Alphaproteobacteria > Rhizobiales > TMED25 > TMED25. The sequence continues at coordinate 6,524 of CAJWEW010000014.1, read as the reverse complement.
TTATTTTTTCAGGTACGGACACAAGCCCATCAAGAAACTTTGCTGAAGTTTCAGTAATTATGAGCGAAGCTACTAATACTTCAGATAAGAGTCAAACTAATAGTGATGAATATGAAATCAAGAGAAGGATTGAGAGAAATTCTGGCTCGAAATACTACATTAATTCAATAGAAAAAAGGGCAAAAGATGTCCAATTATTTTTTGCAGATAATTCTCTTGGCCCCCATTCAATATCAATTGTTAAACAGGGTCAAATTAATCAAATTATTGAGTCAAAACCGAATGAGAGAAGAAAGATACTGGAAGAGGCTGCGGGTATAAGTGGTCTCCACCATCGCAAGCATGAAGCAATATTAAGACTTAATGCGACAAGGCAAAATATAGATCGACTGTCTGACATTATTAATGTTGTTGGAGCCGAAATGTCGTCTCTCAAAAGACAGGCAAATCAGGCTGAAAAATTTAAAACCATTGCTTCCCAAATAAGGGACTATGAAAAAGAATTGCTGAAAATAGATTGGCACTCGATTGAAGCAAAAAAAAAGGAACTCGATGAAAGTATAAGAGACACTCAAGGTAATGTAAAAAATATAAAAGATGAAATTGGTAATTTAGAAACTGAAAATAATGATCTTGCTGATTTCATAAAGCCCATTAAACAAGAATATGAAATCCTCATTGAGGATCTTCAGCAAAAAAGAAGTAATGAACTTAATTTGAAAAATGAATTACAGTATACCACAGAAAAAATTACCACTGTTAGCAAGCAAATAGAACAAATATTGGTAGATCTTGAACGCGAAAAAACAAATCTAACTGACCAAGTGGGCCAAATCAGGGGCTTAGATAGCAAATTAACCGAACTGTACAAGAACATAAATGACATACAGAAGATTGAGAGCAACATAATACAGGCATCAAGTGACGCTATAGAAAGTTATAAAATATTAGAAAAAGAATATAATAGCCAACTCTCAAAAGCGCTTACCATGGAGACTGAAAATAAGAATATTGAAGGGCAGATTGAAGAATACCAAGAAAATCTGAAGAAACTCTCAACCGAGCTCGAAAGTGCCCTGAATAATAAATCTTATCTCGGTGTCGATAAATCAAACGAAAAAGACAGAGACTCGAGTATTAATAATCAGAAACAGATAGAGGAAAAACTGTTATCTACCATGGGAGATATTGATAAATGTGAAAAAATCAAAAACGAACTATCAGAGGATTTAGAAAAAAATAAAGAATTAAATTTAATTTTAGATCTTGAGATCCAGCAGTCACAAAAAACTAAAAAAGAGCTGGAAGATTTCCTGCTAAGCCTAGAAAATCCTGATGCCATAGTAAATAAGATTAAGATTATTGATGGTTTTGAAAAGAAGGTTGGAAGAATTCTCAATGACCTTGAAATTTCAACCCTAAAAAAAGGTAAGAAATTTTGGATTAGCGCAAACCAAGAATTTGACGATAAATTTGCAGATTCTATAACACCTCTAGCTGATTTAATTGAAGGACCCGAGGAGATATATGTATTTTTGAAATATACCGGGTATACAGAAATAACCGAAACAAACAAAATTATAAAATTATTAAGACCTGGACAGCAAGTCATAAATGCCAATGGCGAGATAATAAGGTGGGATGGCTTCATACAGAAATTTAACATGGACACCGAAAATATAAATATACCTCATGCTAGAAAGAAAATCTTAGCTATAGACAAAAATATACAAAGCAAAGTAATGAAACTTGAAATTCTGAAAAAAGAAACAAAACAAGTTTCTGAGAACCTCGAAAAAATCAGAAATGAGCAGTCAATAAAAAAAGAGAATTGGAAGATGCTAATCGAGGATCAGAAAAAAGTAACAGATAAAATTAAAGAGTTAGATCAAAAAATCAATGCCGAGAAAGACTCTGCTTTATCAAATGAAATTAAGATAAATTCAATAGAAGAAAATATAAAAATTAATAAGAGAAATATTGAGTCATTAAGCTTGAAGAAAATTAACAAAAGCGAGATAGAAATAGCACAAAATTCATTAGAAAAAATGAAACAAGATTTTTACAACGCGAAAACGATTGCGGATATTAAGGAAGCAAATACACAAAATATTCTCCGAGAAAAAAGAGATCTTGAGAAAAATCAAAAAGATGTAATTGAGAATAGAAATTCATGGGAGATTAGAAAAAATCAAACAGAAAAGCAACTGAATGATCTAAGCGAGAGACTAAATAATTCAGAAGAGTCACTAAAAGCTATTGAGTTTGAGCCAGAAAAAATAAAACAAAAACAAACAGAAATTGAACGTGAACTTGAACATTTGAGTCAGAAGAAACAAGATTTACAGAATAAATTAGAAACCTATGAGCAAAAATACCAAAAAAATAACGAAAAAATAAAATTATTAGAGTCCGATCTGATGAAAGACTCTGAAATATTAATTCAAGCAAGGACCAAGCTAGAAAATCTTGATGATAAAAAAATTGAGTTGAACGATAAAATAAAGATTAATTTAGGTATAAACGCAGAAGATTTATTCAATGATGCAAGTCCAAGCTCTTTAGATCGAGAAAAAGTTATTGAGTTGCTCTCACGAGCATACTCACAGAGAGAGAAAATTGGAGCAGTAAATTTGACAGCCTCAGATCAATTTGACGAAAAGAAGGTATATCATGAGGAGCTTTGCCGGGAAAATGATGATCTTGTTTCGGCGACTGAAACATTACAAAAGGGAATTGTAGAAATTGACAGAGAAGCTCGGGAACGTTTACAGCAGTCATATGAAAAAGTGAACTCCAATTTTAAGCTTCTATTTGAAAAATTATTTGATGGAGGGAAAGCTGAACTTAAATTGGATGATAATGAAGACATATTAAACGCAGGGCTTGATATTGTTGCCTGGCCTCCAGGTAAAAAACCACAAACAATATCATTGCTATCTGGGGGCGAACAAGCACTCACAGTGATTGCGCTCATATTAGCTGTTTTCCTCGAAAATCCAGCTCCAGTTTGTATTCTGGATGAAGTAGACGCACCATTAGACGATACTAATGTAAAAAAATTTTGTGATACTCTTGATGATCTATCAAAGAATTCAAACACAAAATTTCTCATTGTTACCCACCATCCGTATACAATGTCACGGATGGATAGACTTTTTGGTATAACAATGGCAAAGAAGGGTGAGAGTGTTATGCTTTCTGTAGACTTAAATCAAGCAGAAAAGATGGTGAATGATGAGATTGTCGCATGATTGATAAAAATGATCAACTCAACCAAGTTTCAGAAAAAATAGATGAGATCAAATCCCGTAACAAAAAAAATGATAATAGACAAAAGCAATTGAGAGGGAGGCAAATATCTATTGCTATGCGAATATCCATCGAACTTATTATTTCTATAATCATTGGTGCTACTCTGGGATGGTACATAGATAAGTGGTTTGGTACTAAACCAATTTTTTTCATAATATTCCTCATACTTGGTATTATGTCAGGAATAAAAACCGCTATCACATCCTCAAGACAATTGTATGAAGATAATAATAATGACCACTGATTCACAATTAAGTGAATTTTTTTAATATAAATTGATAAAATAACTACCAAAAACAATAAAATTTATATATAAAATAGTTATAAAAAGTAAGGATATAGAATGGCTGAAAAATCTGGCGCTCCAGATCCAATGCATCAATTTGAAATAGTCGAATTGATTGAGTTCAAAGCATTTGATTTGAATTTATCATTCACAAACTCATCTTTATTTATGGTTTTCAGTGTAGCGCTTATTATATTGCTCACTCTATTCACATTTAACGGTCGAGGGACAGTTCCTACGAGACTGCAATCAATAGCAGAGCTATCATATGAATTTGTTGGAAAAATGGTCAGAGATAATGTTGGTGATGAAGGTCAAAGATACTTCCCATTTATTTTTTGCCTATTCATGTTTGTGCTTTTTTGCAATATGCTTGGTATGATTCCGTACACATTCACTGTCACAAGTCATATAATTGTAACCTTTGCGCTTGCGATTGTTATTTTCTTCGGGGTGACGGTAATAGGATTTGTTATGCATGGGATCAATTTTTTAAAATTCTTTGTACCAAGCGGTGTTCCAAAAGCATTACTGCCACTTTTAGTTGTAATTGAAGTAATCTCTTACCTAACAAGGCCCGTGAGTTTGTCTGTGAGATTATTCGCAAACATGATGGCTGGGCATACAATGTTAAAAGTATTTGGATTTTTTGTGGCAGGGATGTTTTTTTCAGGTAATCTATTCATCGCACCTCTTGGCGTTGCCCCATTGCTCTTTATTACAGCATTTACCGGATTAGAAATACTTGTCGCATTTTTGCAAGCATATGTTTTTGCAATTCTAACTTGTATTTATCTAAACGATGCAATACATATGCATTAATTATAATAATAAATATTTAAAAGGAGAATAAAATGGAACCAGAAGCAGCTAAATTAATAGGAGCAGGATTAGCAACAATTGCACTTGCTGGTGCAGGTATTGGTATTGGAACTATTTTTGGTAACTACCTGTCAGGCGCACTAAGAAATCCCTCGGCAGCTCCGGGACAATTTCCCAACCTTTTACTTGGATTCGCTCTTGCGGAAGCTACAGGTTTATTTGGCTTGGTCATAGCATTAATTTTACTCTTTGTTGTGTAAGTTACAAAGCTATTTAAAAGAGGGCTAGTATGTCGGAATCAGGTATGCCTCAACTAAATACAGAATATTTTGCTTCGCAAATATTTTGGTTGATTATATCTTTCATAATACTCTATGTGGTAATGGCGAAATATGCCTTGCCAAAAATTGCAAATGTGATTGAAACCAGGAAAGATATAATTGCAAGAGATGTCGAAGAAGCTGAGAATTTCAAAAAGGAATCTGAAAGTACCGAACAAGGATATCTTCAGTCAATAAAGGAAGCCCAAGAGAAAGCTTCAGAATATCTATTGAACTCAAGAAATAAACTAAACCTTCTCATCGAAGAAGAAAATAATGATTTTGAGAAAGCTAGCCGAGAACTCATACAAAAATTTGAGACAGAACTTGAAAAAAAGAAAAGTGTGGTACTTGAAAATTCTGAACAAATTGCATATGACGTATCCAACGATATTATATCAAGAGTTTTTGGAGAAAACCCATTGGTGAAGGATACACTCAAGGACAACATAAGAAGTATGGTAAAAAGGTAATTGGTAAAAGATGATGTTAGAAAAAGATGCGACATGGGTAGCGATTGGGTTCATAATGTTTCTCTTACTCTTGGTCTATTTCAAAGTGCCAGAGCAAATTACAAAGATTCTTGATGGTCGTGCACAGAAAATAAAAGATGAGTTAGAGGAAGCCAAAAAACTCAGAGAAGAAGCTCAAACAGTTCTTGCAGAATTCCAAAAGAAGAATAAAGAAGCTGAAAAAACAGCGAAAACAATTATTGATGACGCGAAAAAAATTGCGAAGAACTATGAAAAAGAAGCAAAAATTAAATTAGAAGAAAGCCTTGAGAGAAAGAAAAAATTACTCGATGAAAAATTAAACAGGGCCGAGTCAGAAGCCATAAGTGCTATTAAAGAGGAGGTTAGTGAAGTTGTTTTTGAAGCTGTTAGTAAATCAATCACATCAAATAATATAAAACCTAGCTCATACGACAAGATGCTCAACGACGGCATCAAACAAATCAGGAAATAATTCTAGATCCTATAAATTTTTGTTAAACTCAACTTGATCTGCGGTTAACTTAAAACCAACCAGAATTTGATAATCACTAGTATTTTTTGAGCGCTCAAAATTCAACTTAAAATCTTCAAGAACAAACTCAAATCTTGCCAAAGTGGCACCTTCAGGAATGTTGACATTTATATCAACATAGCTGCGTGAAATAACTTCTTTTTTATTATTTATAACCGCTACAAATGCGGGCAAATTATAGAAATTATCTTGGGCGTCCTGACCAAGAGATAAAGTTCCAATAATCAGTATATTTCCCATTGTATAATTTGGTTCAATATTGCACTCGTAATCAATTCTATCAATGCGTCCTCTATAGATTATATTGGATTCTTCGTTTGACCCAAAATCTTTAAACTCAGTAATACTGATTGCATCAGCAAGTATCATGGGCTTCGGACATACCAACTCTTGGACATCATTTTTTGAAAAAGGATTTATATTGTATTTCGCAAGATCGGGCATTCCAAGATTTGGCATACTAAAGTCGGATACAGTCTCACAGGATGTTAAAAAAAAGATCAGCAAAAATGATAAAAGTTTTTTCATTTGTTATTCAAGGATTATATTTGAACAATTATGTTGATAACTATATTATTCATAATATCGCATATAAAGCTATATAAATTTATAAATAAAGAAATAATTAAACTAATGGCTGTGTATACAAAGGTAAATTTTACTGAAGCGCATGAGTTTCTGGAAAAACACTACTCGATTAGAGATCTTGAAGAACTAATTGAAATTCCACAAGGTGTTGAAAATACGAACTATAT
>CAJWEW010000013.1 GCA_913030915.1 uncultured Rhodobiaceae bacterium | reverse complement strand
GATTATTATTTGAATAAAAAAAACGAGAAAACTACAAAAGACGAATAATTTTCTCGTACTCATCTTCTATGTTATATTGCTGGGTATTTTTGTTTATAAATTACATGGCATTTACAAACATGAGCAGCTGAAGAAAATCAATGAGTTTGAGTCTCGCTTAATTTAGTAGTTTGAAAGTGGTCTAAATTCTGTTACCTCGCATAGCAAAATACAAACCCCCGAACCATAATATCACGTGGAAGTTGTCGTAAAGTAGCACATCAATGAGAGAGTCTGGCTGTCCAATCCAGATAACGCCAGTCATAATAGAGCCAATTGTAAATCCACTAAAACGCGTAATTAGATCACCTAGCCATGAAAACCTTTCATTAAAAAAAAGGAACACGCCACCGACTAGTAACCCTAAACCTGAACCAAGCTCACCATGGACAACAAACCACCAGACTAAATATGGTAATTCATATATTTGCGCATCATCAATACTTGCTGGAAATTTTGTTAATCCTTGCTGAATGAATACTATAACCAAGGGAATTCTCAAAAGCCAGTGCGATATTGCGAGGTCTTTAATTTTTTTTCTGATATTCTTTCTCCTTATTTTTTATATATATTTGTATCTTTGAATTAGAGGGACCTTGCAAGATCTCTAACTCTTGCCATGTGCTTTTCAAACTTCTTTTTACTTAAATTTGGTAAGATTGAATAAAACCTGAGATATTTTGTTTTTAATCCTCCAAGTTTAAATACTGACTTCTTTATTCGTCGATAGGGTATGTTATCAAAAATTGAGAAATTAAAATATGTTACCATTGGACCACCGTATGTGATTGATACAATCCCAGTTTTTCCTTTTAGCGCTCCCGGGACTGGATAACCATAATTTTTAAAATACTTACTACCAGGGAACATTGTCCTATAGCTAAAAAACCACTTTGGATGCAAGACCCAATCTACCCAGTTTTCTAAGATTGAATTTAATCGAAGGTTATGACAAGAGCCAATTAGAAACATAATATCGCAATTTTCTAGTCGTTTCCTGTATTCAAGAACTATTTTCGGCGGCGGGTTAATCTTAGTCGTATAGAAAGGAAGCTGTTCTTTTTCATCAAAAAGATTGATAAGATCAATTTTATGACCAACCTTTAAGGCCTCTTCAATGAATGTATCCCGAATCGCAGAATTAAAGGATTGCACTGTATCATGATGGCCAAATATTATCATTATTTTTTTGGTTTCATTCGGCATAATGTGCATCATATAATCAAATTAACATTATTAATTATATACTCAATTGCTAAAGTAATGATTAACGTATCACTCTAATTATAAATGATGTGAAATTTGATCATGTATACACTTGCTAAAGCTACCATAGTCCTTATATTATAAACATACAAATAAAGGAAAATAAAATGACTGAAACTTATCCAAGTACAAAACTTCACATTGGTGGTAATTGGGTTGACGCTGTTGGTGGTGAAACAATTGATGTAATTAACCCAGCTACTGGCGAACCCATTGGTGCAGTAGCCCATGCAAGAATAGCTGATCTAGACCTAGCTCTTGAAGCTGCTAAATCTGGATTTGAGGTTTGGAAAAAAACTTCTCCATTTAGTAGATACAAAATGATGCGTAATGTTGCAGGTCTTTTAAAGGAAAGAGTTAAAGAAATCGCTCCCGTTTTAACACAAGAACAGGGTAAGCCATTACAACAGTCAAAGTCAGAAATTTCCCTAGCAGTAGATATAATTGATTGGTTTGCAGAAGAGGGTAGGCGCGCATATGGGAGGGTTATCCCCGCACGAACAGAAGGGGTTTATCAATTGGTCACAAAAGAGCCCGTCGGTCCTGTTGCAGGATTTACACCATGGAATTTTCCGATAAATCAGGGTGTTAGAAAAATATCATCGGCTCTTGCCGCAGGGTGCTCCATCATCCTCAAAGGAGCTGAAGAGACTCCAGCTAGTACCGCTGCGCTTGTTAAATGTTTTGCTGATGCAGGCATTCCAGATGGTGTTGTGAATCTTGTCTATGGAACTCCAGCTGAAATTTCAGAATATTTAATTTCAAATCCAATAATTAAAAAAGCAACTTTCACTGGTTCAACTGCAGTTGGAAAGCAACTTGCGTCGATAGCAGGTGCTCATATGAAGAAGGTAACTATGGAGCTAGGAGGGCATGCCCCTGCGATTGTTTGTGAGGATGCGAACCTCGATGTTGCATTGAACGTTCTTGTCGAGAATAAATTTCGAAATGCAGGTCAGGTATGTGTATCGCCAACAAGATTTTTAATTCACGAAAATCTTTATGACGAGTTTGTGGATAGGTTCACGGATATGTCTAAAAAAATTAAAATAGGTAATGGGTTGGATCCTGAAACACAGATGGGGCCACTTGCTCATGATAGAAGAGTTGAAGCAATAGAAGGTTTCGTAAGTGATGCTGTCAGCAAAGGCGCAAAAATTAAAACAGGTGGTAACAGGATTGGAAATGAGGGTTATTTTTTTGAACCCACCGTTCTGACAGATGTACCGTTGGATGCACGAATGATGAATGAAGAACCATTCGGCCCTGTTGCTCCCATGACACCATTTAGTGACTTTGACAGCGCAATAGAAGAGGCTAATCGTCTCGATTATGGCCTTGCGTCATATGCCTACACATCTTCTGCAGAGACTGCAGAAAAATTGGGATCGCAAATTGAAAGTGGTATGGTATCAATTAATCATCATGGTATCGCACTGATTGAAACACCTTTTGGCGGGGTTAAAGACTCAGGTTATGGCTCGGAAGGTGGTCAAGAAGGTATTGAGGGATATATGAATACAAAATTTATAACACATAAAACTATTTTATAGGCCTGTAAAGATGAATAAATTTAATCTCCCCGATCCTGTACCCGCAAATGGGAATTACACCCCATATCACACCGACGGAAACCTCATCTACATATCGGGTCAATTACCTATTAGAGATGGAAAGCTTGTTACAACGGCTGGAGATAATAGTTTTATTGAGATAGCTCAATTACAGATGGAAATTGTTACACTTAATATTTTATCGCATGTGATGTCTGCTGTAGATGGTAATAAAAACAGGATTGAGTCCTGTGTAAAGCTAACTGCGTATCTTGTGCCACCCGAAGGCTTCTTTGAACACGCTCTTATCTCAAATATTGGCTCAGATATGATAAATGATTTTTTGCAACCACCTCAAAACCATACCAGAACAACTATTGGGATCAAAAGCTTGCCGTTAGGGTCACTAGTAGAAGCTGACGCTATATTTAAAATTACCGAATAAGTGCAATGACTAAAATTGGTAATATCAATTTATCGATAAATTTTATCGATAAAGGTACCGATGGTGCGTTTCTATTCTTGCATGGCTTACAATCGAGAAAGGAGACATTTGATATCTATCTAAATAATCTTTCACCAAAAACAAAAAGGTCTCTTATATCCCTTGATTTAATTGGATTTGGTCAATCCGACAAGCCTAAAAACTTCGGTTATGATTTATGTGATCAAGTAAATAAAATAAAGATGCTTTTACACGAATTGGAAATAAAAAATCTTATTATCATCGGTCACAGTTATGGAGGAATGATAGGAACCAAGCTTCTTCAATCTGTAGACCTAGAGATTAAGACCATGATAAACCTAGAGGGAAACCTATCTGAAGAAGATTGCGGTGAAAGCATCAATGTAGCCAATATGACTTTTCGTAAATTTCAAGATTATTTTGAGTTGTTAAAAGGTGAATTGGTGGATTCGGATAACAAGTCCGATATATTCAGAGGTGAGTCACTTACCCATATACCCGCAGAAGTATTTTATAAAACCTCAAAAACTATTGTTAATTGGTCAAAATCAGGCGATTTATACAATCTATTTTGCCACAGCCCCATACCCAAATTATTAATCACTGGATCAAATAGTAGCTATTTCAGTAATCCAAAGAGGAATAACATTAATCATGCTATAATTGACGATGCAACTCATTTTATGTTGTCGGAAAAACCATTTGAGATCTATGAATATATCGAAAAATATCTAAGTAATAATCGTCTACTCTAGTCTTGTTGTGATAGGAATTCATCGACCATTACGCGGCAGTCATGGCAATTTTCATTTTCAATACCACTGCCAAATGAGCCATGATCATCATCGTTTATAGTTATCAGTTGGTTCTTTATAGATAAATTATCAGCTCGTTGATGTATCGTTTTTGGCCCATAGGTTATAATACCTGTGCCATCTGTATCTCCCATCTCGTAAGGAACCACAACATCTTCAATCGAATGAACGCTTATAATCGAGGGCTCACCTTCATGAACTAAGTATGGTGATAATAGTGATCCTGCAATATTCAGCACCTTGCTAATTTCATATTTCTTTTCTGTAAATTTCGATATCAATGATATTTTATCCTGTGGAAGGTTTGAGAATATATCACTCTCTGAAAGTAAGAATACATCATCTATTGAGTTAATGTAGGCATAATGAAGCGAAGTTAACGCGCCAGCCGAGTAACCACCAATTATAATATCATAATCATTTAAACCATAAATATCTGAGTTATCATGGATATGGCGTATTGCGCTGTCTAAATCATCCATGGCTAAAACTAACGATGTAGCATAAATATCGTAAGTAAGTTGTTCATGATAGATCTCAGGTATAAGTCTATAGTCAAGATTACAAACTGTAAAACCCTGTTTTACGAGGTAATTTGAATATTCAATAAAATCTCCACGGTCTCCTTCAAGAAAGCCGCCTCCATGCATTAGATAGACAATTTTATTCTGATTATTACCTGTTGGTTCGTATAAATCTAATTTTAGTTGTTGAACTGCACCATCCTGATTCATTTTTTCAGCATAGATAATATTTGATGTTTGCTTTGCATGACTTGCAAATGATGTGGATGCGTGAAAAATAATGAATAGTAGGATTAGGATTTGATAATTTAATTTCATGTATATTAACTTAACTTAGAATGCCGCTAAATCAATTTATTTATTGATATTGCGATTATTTTTTAATGATTGCATATATCGTATAGCACGAATAAAATGATGCCAGCAAACATATGGTAATACATGATAAATCAGATTCCCCACATAACGCGCAAAGATGTAAATATGCCGTGTGTAGGCCTAGGTACGATGTTGTACCCAGAACCTGAAAAAGCTATTGATCTTATAAGGCATGCTCTCGATTATGGCTACACACATATTGATACCGCAAGGAAGTATGGCTCAGAAAATTGGGTTGGAGAAGCTATTAAATCATCCAATATACAACGAGATAAACTATGGGTAACTACTAAAGTCACAGAGGATAATGCAAAACCTGATGACTTTAGGAAATCTGTAGAAACGAGTTTGTCCGCCTTAAACTTAGATTACGTTGATCTTCTATTAATACACTGGCCATCCAGATCTGTGCCCATAATAGATACTGTTTGTGCATTGAATGATGCAAAAGAGGAGGGGTTAGCCCTAAATATTGGTATTTCCAATTTTACGGTGCCACTAATAGAGGAGGCTGTACGTTGTAGTAGGTCAGAGTTATTCTGCAATCAGATTGAATATCATGCTTATATAAACCAGGATAAAGTTTTAGATGCGTGTGATAAATATGGGATTTTAGTTACATGCCATGTACCATTAGCGCGTGGTAAAATTTTAAATAATCCAATAATTAACTCTATAGCGCAAAAGTATATGAAATCACCAGCTCAGATCGCCCTTAAATGGCTACTGCAGCAATCGAGAATATCGGTTGTACCAAGAGCGCTAAGTTACAAGGAGATAGAGGAGAATATTAGTATATTTGACTTTGATCTGTCTGAAGATGATATGAGTCAAATATCAACCCTGAGAAGCAATAATCTTAGAATTGTCGATCCAGAAGTCAGAAGACCCGTTTGGGATTAGTAAGTGAACTAATCATTCGGGTTTTATATTCTTCTTCCAGAACCTAGCAAACCACTCTAAGTAATCTCCATAAGCCTCTGTTTTTAAATGTAAAGATTTCTTTATTTTATTTATTTCACCTTGCTCCTCAAGGTCAACATCGAGTGAATCATTAATTCTATTTAGCATATTAAACATTGCTGCAAGTATCGTTATTTCTACAATTTGCTTCTCGGTGAAAACCTCTTTTAAATCTGCAAATAATTTATCATTTGAATTCGCTGAGTTATTAGTAACAGACTCGGCCCATTTTATTGCTAAAACTTCTTCTCGTGTAAAAAGATCTGGATCACTAAAATCATTCAACGATAAAGCCTTAATATGCTCCTCTTCAATGCCAGCTGCTTGCCCTAATGCTGTATTGTGCGCATAACAGTACTTACATGCATTGGTATGACTTGTTTTTATGACGATAAGCTCTTTAATTCTACCAGAAATATCTGTTCCCGACCATTCACGCTGTGCCGCTGAATTGATTGGTAGTAAGGCCATTGCGAGGTATGGGGAATGACTAAGTGTCTTATAAAAATTAGGTACTCTTCCTAATAAATTTGGCACCATATCAAAAAACTCTTTGTTTTCGTCGTTCAGATCTGTTTGTTGAATTAATTTAACTCTCGACATTTATTTCTCCCTATTTTTTTAAAAGTAAGATTGGTTGGGTCCAACTGTAGGTTCCCACTCACAGTCACCAAATGGACCATCACCATGGTTTTCAACGTAAGCTATTCGACCATCGGTTACACCCTCTTTGGAATTCTTTGCAAAAAGAACTCTTTGTAGCCAATCGACAGTATAATGGTGGCAATCTAATTTACCTAGGTTGGGTATATTCCATAGAGGATGAAATTGATCCTCAATTACCCACATTTCTTTCTCACAAGTGAGATCTTCAAACACTTCAATAGCGTCTTCAAGAGGGCAGAGTGGATCAAATTCACCAGTTACAAGTAAGGTAGGGCATTTTATTTTTTCAGAATATCCCTTAACTGTCATTTTCGATGACATTTCATCAAATTCTTCTTCATTATCTATACCTGCCATGTACATGAACATTTGTTTAAACCTTGGAGATGACTCAGAAAAAATAGTATTATTTGGGTTGAAGCAGGCAACACCACTTGCAATCGCGGCAGCTCTGTGGTCATAACTGGCAAGTCTTAGTGACCAATAACTTCCCATACTGACACCATATATTCCAATTCTATCACTATCAATTTCTTCTCGGCCTTGGAGGTACGTCATTACTGCTGCGCCTGCACGTTCATAATTATCGCCGACTGCTCTGATTTTTTGAATATTTGAATTCCCTTGTCCTGGTCCATCCATTGAAATTACATGCATACCTCTATTTATAGCTAAATTATTCATAACTTTTGGGAAATACTCTTTGGTTTGATCCATGCCGGGTACATAGATAATACACGGTGCCTTTCTTTGATCTGGCAATAAATGCAAAAGACAGGATATCGTCTTCCCATCGTCAAAAGGTACCTCAACTCTTTCAATAGGATAGGGGGAGAGTTCGCTTCGTCTATCAACCATTTCTTTTAGTTTATTTGACAGGTTTATTTTGACTGGGTTATCATCGTAGTAAATTGGATGCTGCGCCATTCTGTAAGACTCAACTGCATGCTCAAAATGTTCAAGTGCTGTCATCTTAAAACCTTGTTTGAGTGCTTGTTTAGCCAAAGACTCGTCATGTTCAGCTTTCTGTCGCCACATCTTAGGAAGCATTCTATAGTTATGGGCACGTTTTGGTGTTTCCCAATCGTCTCTCTCGAAATTCTGTACACGCCCTCGCATATTCAAGGCTAAATCAAGCATCCACTGTTGATTATCTCTTTTAGTTCTTAAGGTTCTCATCTGTATCTCCCTAAAAATACTTCGTTTTTTACTATGTTGAAATTTACTTTAATATTAAGTTATTGATTTGATCTTGCAATGAATAAATGCTCTTATCTTGTAGGAGATTAATTAAAATGAAAAAATTAATCAATAAAACGAAAAATGGATCAGGTCTACTAGCTATATTTTGTGACTTAGATCATAAAGATCAAAAAAAGTTTCATCCGTGGCTTTTAAATGAAATGTTCCCTGCTAGACTAAAAATAGGGTTTAATAGTTGCGCCAGTTTTGAAAAAATAAGTGGAGATGGGCAAGAGTTTTTAACACTTTATGAAGTTGATAATATTGTATACTTGTACGATAAGCCTTATCAAAAGTTACGTGAGAATAGATCACCGTTAGACGCCAAGTTTCATAAGAGCTTTAAGAATGCATCTAGATATATTCTTACACTTATTCCACCATCAATCGAGAAAGAACACAGTGGTTTTCTTGACTACATTAAGATTAGTAGACAGAATATAGCTGGAAGTGACGTCCAAAAATACCACTCTAATTTTATCGCAAACATAGAACATTTGGATCCACTCCCACTGAGGCGATATATAACTGTTGAAGGAGAACATCATAATTTTACCATAATTGAAACTAGAGAAGTTAAGAAAATAATTGATCATTACATCGACAATGAGATATCATCATCTAATAATCGGATTAATGCATTGTATAAACGTAAGATCCAATCACTAAGAGAATTAAATAATGCCAATAAACCATGAGCTTTTAAGAAATATATATGCAGAGCCAAGGCCAACGTCTATAGCAAAGGTTCAGTATAAAATTGATCATCATTGCAGGGAGTTTATTAGCAGATCGCCCTTTATAATTCTTGGTACTGATGGTGATGTGTCTCCTAAAGGTGACTTTCCTGGATTTGTCGATGTTTTGGATGATAACACAATTGCGATACCAGATAGATCAGGAAATAATCGCCTTGACTCATATACAAATATCTTAAATAACCCAAAAGTTGCGGTTATGTTTTTAATACCAGGTATCAGCGAAGTACTTAGAATTAGAGGTGTAGCTGAAATCTCTCAAGATAAATTTTTGCTAGCAAAAATGGCCGTAAATAGTGAGGTACCGAAAACTGCGTTAATTATTAGTATTAATGAAATATACCTACATTGCGCTAAAGCAATTGCGCGATCAGATATTTGGAACCCAGACAAATTGGTTAAGGATTATTCAACACGAGAAATGTTTGCAGAGCATGTTGGTAAATCCAAGAAAGAATTCAGTGACTATTATGATAATGCCACAGAAGAGGCGTTAACTAACGAAGGAAGAAAATAATTAGTATCTGCATTAGAAGAAATTTCTGCTTATAGCTATTGTTACGACTCCAACGATCATAGATAGAAAAATATTCTTTGTTTTATACATACACACCGCAATTAATAAAATTGCTACAATGCCAGCAAAACCCTCTTTCAATATCACAGGGGTTACAAATGATAGCAATAGAGTAGGCGGCAAATAATCTAAAAATATTCGTATTTTACCTTCATTAGATATTTTACCTGATAATAATAATCCAGATAACCTCAATCCGTAAGTACCAATAGATACGAGAAAAATAATTATTAACGCATATAGTTCAGCATTATTCATATTTTTTTTCCTCTAAAATCATGCCTGCTAGAGAGCCGGCAATTGCACCAAATATGATATACAAGTTACCACCAAATAAATACTCCGAAACATAAGCAATTATAGCTGCAATTAGCCATGGAATAAGATTCTTTTTACCCTGATACAAATTAAAACATAAGGCCGTAAAAATTGCGATGAAGGCGAAATCAAGTGCATATTTTGACGGGTCGTTGATAAATCCTGCAAATATATATCCGAGGTATGTGCCGATTGACCAAATGGAAAATAGACATATGCCCCCGCCAAACAAGAAAAGTGGAGTTATATTTTCACGCTTATGTCTTTCAATGGTAACTGCCCAATTTTCATCAGCAACTAGATGCATATATATGAATTTATCCCTCAATGGACGCTCCTTGAAAAGTGGGTTCAGAGATGCGCCTATTAAAAAATATCTTAAATTAATCAATAATGCTGCGGTAACGACTGTAAAAATCTCTGAAATATCATTCCACATATCAACAATTATAAATTGTGATGTACCCGCAAAAATAAAAACATTCATTAGTGTTAATTGATAAATTTCTACGCCTTTTTGTGCGCATATCATACCTAAGACAGCGCCATATGCAAATACACTCAGCCCAATTGGGGTATTGGCCTTTGCCCCGTTTATAAAATCATTTGATATATTGATATTTGCAGTCATGCTCTAAAAGTAAATTGAAATATTACTCAAATTTCTAAAAATTAGAAGTTCGATATTATTAATTTGTTACAACATAACAAATTTTTTCTTGCAAACAATTTAAATTTAAATACTCTTGTAACTTAGGGATAAATTAGGGATGTGTTTCTATTAGATACATCAAATTTATTTTATGAAATTAACTTTATAGAAAGGGAGGTTTCCAATGAAATTTTCTTATTTACTAAAAGGTGTTGTTGCATCAGTATTTGGCGCTGCAATGCTGTTAACAGGTGGCACAGCCCAAGCTGACTACCCATGTAAAGAAGCCACATTTATTGTGCCTTATTCACCAGGTGGGGGCTCTGACCAAATGGCCAGAAGACTTGTACCGGGTCTAGAGGAAGCTCTTGGTGTTGGTGTTAATATTGTATACAAAACTGGTGGTGGTGGTGCTGTAGGATTTAGTGAATTACACAGATCTGCACCAGATGGTTGTACATTTTCAAACACAGTTGTTCCTAATGTTATCATTAGTTCAAAAGGTGAAGGTGTTGGATATAAACCAGGAGATTTTGAATATATCGGCATGACTGAGTCATCAGCTGGAACACTTATGGTTCCTAAAGATAGTAAATATAAAACTATCGAAGATTTTATTGCTGCTGCAAATGAAAACCCGGGCATGCTAACTGTAGCTGGAACAGGCGGTAGTGGTCTATCAAGGTGGAACCAGCTAGAGTCTGTCCTAGGTATAGAAACAACATATGTACCAGTTGGTGGTGGTGTGGGTAAAATGATACCAATGCTAGCGGGTTCACACGTTGACGGCGCAGCTACTGGCGCAAACCATGCGACGAAGCATAAAGGAATTGTAGATGCAATTCTTGTTGCGGGTGCAAATGAAGTGCCAACACTTCCGGGTGTGCCAAACGAACCAGATTGGAATTATGTTATTACTTGGGGACTAATGGCGCCTCCTGGAACTCCTTCTGATATCGTTGAAACTCTTAATGCTGCATTAAGATCAGCAGCTTCTGACCCTGCAGTGCAAGACGCACTTACAAAAGGTGGTTATGTAACACATGACATGACAGTTGCTGAAGTAAACGCTTTCATGGATGGTGAGATCGCCAAATACGCAGACTAGCATAAAATGCAACCCAGATTATCTCATGGCTCATTTATGAGCTATGAGATATTGGGTATGTTATTAATTTTCCATGAATATTAATTAAAGCAGGATTTACCTAATGTTTGAAGCCTTACTCATGGCTATTAGCCCGACCTACTTGATGTATATGACAATTGGTGTACTTCTGGGTCTCGTTGTTGGGACCTTGCCGGGTTTAACGGCGACTATGGGGACAGCATTATTGGTGCCATTTACATTTGGCTTACCTACTGGTGAAGGGATTGCAATGCTGGGTGGTTTATATGTGTGTGCAATGTTTTCAGACGCCATACCTGCCTGTCTTGTGAATACTCCAGGAACACCTGCTGCAATGGCAACTGGTTTTGATGGTCACCCTATGGTAAAACAGGGTAGGGGGCAAGAGGCAATTGTTGCAGCTTGTTTTAGTTCTGCTCTTGGTACTATCTTTGGTGCTGCTTGTTACTTATTACTTGCATGGCCTATGGTATCTGTTGCATTAAAGTTTGGCCCGCCACAATTTTTTTGGTTGGGTGTTTTCGCGTTAACTATAATCGGTAGTCTTGCTGGAAAATCAATCCTCAAGGGACTTGCGGGTGCAGCCATTGGCATAATTATAAGTTGTATAGGAATAAGTCATGCGGCTGAAGTAAATAGATTTACATTGAATATTCCAGAATTAAGGGGTGGTGTATCATTAGTAGCCGCATTAATTGGAGTCTTTGCCGTACCTCAAGTGCTTAGCATGATATTAAATCTTCGAAAGGAAGAATACGTGGCGGAGTACAAACCGGAAAAAGGTGTAATCTTAAAAACAATAATAAAAGTAATATCAGCCCCAATACATTTTTTAAGATCTGGTGTCATTGGCGCCTTTATAGGTATCTTACCTGGTGCGGGAAGTCCAATTGCCGCCATAGTCTCTTACAATGAGGCACTTCGTTGGAGTAAAGATAAAAGCCAATATGGTAAAGGAGATGTAAGAGGTGTAACCGCCTCTGAGATTGCTAATAATGCTGCCGCTCCTGCAGCTATGATACCGCTTGTAACACTTGGAGTACCCGGATCGGCTCCGGCAGCGGTTATCGCTGGTGCGTTAATGCTACGTGGCTTAAACCCCGGTCCAGAATTATTCGGAACAAATGCAACACTAGTTTATTCCTTTGGTTGGTCTTTATTAATAGCAGGTATTGTAGTATTTTTTATTGGCATGCTTGCAACTCCAATTTTAGTAAGAATTATCAAAATACCATTAAGGCTTTTAGCGCCACTTATAATGTTTTTAGCAATAATCGGGGCCTACGCTATTCGCAATAATGTCTTTGATGTTTATTTGATGCTTATCATTGGTCTCTTTGTTTTCCTCATAAGACCACTTGGTTTTCATCCTGGTCCAATCGGACTTGGCTTTATACTTGGTCCGATAATTGAACCATCATTGGTTCAGGCTCTTTATATATCACATGCGGTAGGAGTCCAAAGGGTATTCTTTAGTGGGTCCGTTAGTATTATACTTATAAGTCTGTCAATAATATCAGTTTCAGCTGTCGCTATATCCAGATATAGATCTAGGAAAAAAGAAAATGCGTCGTAAATTATTAAAATATATTCAAGATAGTGATGTTGCGATCACGATATTATTATTTGCAATTGCTGGATTGTCTCTCAGAGGTGTACCAGATAATATTTGGGATGATTACTTATATATAGATTGGGTCTTTCCATTAGCCTCATCGTATATTTTATTGATTATCGCAACTATATTTTTAATAAAGTCAGCCAGTAAAATTTTTATAAAAAAAATTGATAACGACCTCAAGATTAGTAAAGAGGAGATCCCTTCAATAATCAATGTATTCGTTTATACTATAATATTATTTTTATACCTTGTTTGTTTATTTGCCTTCGGTTTTTGGCCGGCAAGTTTATTGCTATTATGGACTGGGATATTATATTTTAGACCAGAAAAGAATTTAAACTCAATAATGAAGTCCTTAGGCATAGCGCTTATTACATGTCTAATAGCGTACATTGTTTTCAGCTCTGGCTGGTTATTTTATGTACCATTTCCAAAATCACGAATTTGGATTTAGGAGGTAAATTTTGTCACGACCATACTATAAAACTGATCCTATAACGGGTGGGGGTCCCGCGCAATATATTAGCGCTGAACATAAACTCACTGAGCCGTGGAAAGAGCAGTCCCATAATGTAAAATTGGTTGGTCACTCTGACCTCAATGGCTGGGGAGACGCATTTCAGATTCAAGTATCAAATGGTATATGTTATGTAGCAGCATCAGGGGTCAATGGACATGATGGACTTACCATATTAGATGTTAGTGATCCCTCTAAACCAACAATACTTAATCAAATTTCAGACTCACCGGGAGCCAGAACACACAAAGTCCTGAAGATTAATGATGATATTATGATTACGAATTCGGAACTTAGACCAAATTTAAGAGAGCAGTATCCTAAATTAAAGGGGGGGATGAAAGTATTTGATATATCAGATCCAATTAGCCCCAAATTTCTTAGATATGTTGAAACGGATGGAATGGGTATTCATAGGCCGATTTACGACAGAGACAGAAAACTTATGTATAGCTCAGGCTATCGAGATGGGTTTGATAAAAAAATCCTGCTAATTCATGATATGAAAGATCCTGCAAATCCAGAATTCATAGGTCAGGGTTGGGTTGAAGGTCAAAAGGAAGACGAAAGTTACAGTTGGGATAATTCTATTGTTCAGAATGAGGCGTGGTGTCATGAGGGTAATCCATGGGGAAATTATGTTACAGCTGGCTGGTGGGATGGTGGTATTGTATTATTTGACTGCACAAATCCAAGTAAACCAGAATTTAAATGGAGACATAATCCACATGAAACGCATGGTTGGGCAGGTTGTTATCATAGTTTCCTTGTTCCAAAAGGGTCTGAGTTTGGTATCGTTACACAAGAAACCGTAACAGTAAACTGCGAACACCCTCCAGCATTTGTTACATTCTATGACCTAAGAAATAAGGATATACCTCTACCTGTTAGTACCTATATGCCATTTGAAACTGATCCATATGATATGCGGCCAACAAATACAAAGTGGAGCAAAACTGGATCAAGGCATGGGGCTCATAATATTTGGCTTGACATGGAAAAGGATGACCTTATTTATATAGCTTGGTTCAATGCTGGGTTACGAATTATTGATTGGAGTAATCCATTTTCTCCAAAAGAAGTTGGTTATTATATTCCGCCTGGTAACAAGGAACGATTTTGCCCTCAAAGTAATGATGTCTATGTTGATCGTGAAACAGGGCTCATTTACATGTCTGATAGATGGGGTCTCGGCTTACATATCCTAGAATACACTGGTAAGTAAATTGTATTTGTAAAAATCATAAATACCACTATAATTTATTAATATTGTCTTAACGTTTATTTAATAGGGAGGTAAACATGACAAAAAAAAATCTTGGGCTAAGCCTATTTGGTTTAGCCGCATTCCTTACGCTATCTTTTCTACCAATAAATGATACCAACGCGTCTATAAAAATTGGTGCTTCTATGCCATTAACAGGAAACTTTGCTGTACCCGGTTCGAAGCATTTAGAAGGCTACGAGATGTGTGTAGATATTATTAACAGACATGGTGGATGGTTAGATCAGGAAGTTGAGCTCGTTGTAAGTGATAACAGATCAGATACTGAGACTGCTATTGCACAGTACGAAAGGTTCATTAATGTAGATAAGGTTGACCTTACTTTCGGTACTTTTTCAAGTAAATTAACATTTCCAATATCTCCAATCTTAGCGAAATACAACGCTATTCATCCAATTCCATCTGGTGGCGCGTTGAGAATTTTCTCACAAGGACATAAAAATTTATTTTATTTCCAAGCGAGTGCAGCTGAATATGTTGGAACAAATATGGTCGGGTTAATTAATGATCTTGTTGAAGATAAGCCTACCAAGGCTGCCGTTGTTCATGCTGATGACTTTTTTGCAAACTCAATTGCAACTGGTCTACTTGGTGAAAAGGTCGTGATGCCAGGAAGTGGTGACTTAGTTGAAGATCTTGCGCCTGGTTATATCAGAGCTGCTGGTATCGAGCTTGTGTACCACGAGCAATGGCCGGAAGAAGGATTCTCAGATTGGCTTGTTTTAGCAAATTCAATTAAGAATTCTGGTGCTGATCTTGTAATTGGTCTTATGGCATCACCAGAAGAAGCAACACAGTTTACAAGGGCGCTTAAAACTGTAAGGCATAACCCAAAGCATATTCTCCTATCTCAAGGCACCCAGAAAGAGTTTTATGAAGGGCTTGGAGATGATGCAAATGGTGTAATAATCATGTCAGCATATCATCCAAAAGCTCCATTTAAAGGTTCTCTTGCTGGTATGCAGATGAATAATGCTGATTTTGCTGCCGAGTATCATATTACAACTGGGAATAAACCAGATGAGGATGTTGCGATAACATTTGCGCTATGCCAAGGTATAGACCAAGCTGTTAGAGCAACTGGATCTGTTGATGACCAAACTATAATGGATTGGTTGCATGCAAGAACTCCGGAGGACCCAGTAAAAACAGTACTTGGTAATTTTGCGTGGGATGATAGGGGGCTGCCACTAGGCAAGTCATTCTTAATGGTTCAATGGCAAAACGGTGGTAATCTAGAATTTGTATATCCTACAAATGAATTTGATACTGCGGAAATTGTTGATCCTAAACCACAATGGTAATCTTTTAAAAATTATGCGGCCAATATATATTGGTCGCATATTTTTATGGAAAATAAATGATATCAATAAAAAATGTAACAAAACGCTTTGGTGGAATCGTTGCTGTTGACGACTCATCCTTTGATGTTATGAGCTCTACAATATGCTCGTTGATTGGACCAAACGGAGCTGGTAAAAGCACATTATTCAATTGTATCTCACGTGTATATCCAATTGATGAAGGCGAAATATACCTTGGTGACACAAGAATAGATACAATGCCTGCGCACAAAATTGCAACATTAGGCGTTGGTAGATCCTTCCAACTCACAAGGGTATTAGATGAATTATCCGTTACAGAAAATTTATCACTTCATACAGCAGCCGGTTTTAATTTTCATCTATTGAAAGCTGGGGTAACCAGAGATGATAGGGAAAGGGCTGAACAGATAATGGAATTTCTAAATATTACACATATTAGAGATTTACCTATGAAAGAACTATCATACGGGCAAAAAAAATTACTGGATTTGGGCTCAGTACTTATGTCTGATCCGGGCGTTATTTTACTTGATGAGCCAGCAGCTGGCGTTAATCCAAGATTATTAGAAACGATTCTAGATCGGATCCTAGTGCTCAAAAAACAAGGTAAAACAATTCTTCTTGTAGAACACAACATGGATTTGGTAATGGGGATTAGTGATAAGGTTGTTGTTATGGCTGCAGGATCAATCATAGCAAACGGAACACCCGATGAAGTTCAAAGTGACAAGCAGGTTTTGGAAGTGTATTTAACAGGATAAATTTAATGTCAGAATGCATGCTCAAATTAGAGAATATAGTTGCAGGCTATGGATATGGTCCTGATATAATAAAAAATATAAATCTTGAGCTAAATAAAGGTGATATTAAGTGCATTATCGGGCCAAACGGGGCTGGTAAATCAACAGTACTAAAAGCTATTGCTGGAATAATTATACCAAGAAATGGAACGGTATCATTCAATTCAGAAAAGGGGAATTTAGAGCTCTCTGGCATGGAAACATATGAAATAATGAAAACTGGCCTGTGTTTTATACCTCAAGATAGATCTCTATTTAATACATTAACAGTAGCCGAGAATCTTGCGATGGCTGGTTATACAATTAATGATAAGCAAGATTTAAGAGGGCGAATAGATGAAGCTCTGGATACATTTCCTCGTTTAAAGGAAAGACTAACACAGTATGCTGGTACAATGTCAGGTGGAGAGCAACAACAATTAATTTTTGCAAGAGCCATCATCTTAAAACCAAGGGTAATATTAATTGATGAACCATCTTTAGGACTTGCTCCAGCAATTGTAGAGCAAGCGTTCCATCACATAGAGAATATTGCATCACAAGGAGTATCCATATTGCTTGTTGAACAAAACGCAAGAAGGGGCCTTGCGTCATCCAATTTTGGTACCGTCATGGATTTAGGCGAAATTGTTTTTGAAAAACCGGCAAATCAGGTTCTAAGTGATGACAGGATACAGGAATTATATTTAGGGAAGAGAAAGAAAAAATAATGTTTATTATTCAAACAATAATTTTAGGTTTATGTTTAGGCTTCGTCTACGCACTCATGGCTACCGGTTTAACTCTAATATTTGGGGTAATGAGGATTGTAAACCTTGCCCATCCAATATTTATATTAGTTGGTGCTTTTGCTGCATATTACTTATTTGTGATATTTGGAATGGATCCAATATTCGCAATACCACTATGCGCAGCCACAACAGCAATTCTAGGTGCTGTAACCTACAAGCTGGTATTTGAAAAAGACGCTGGATCTCAAACTTATTCCGAGATGACAGTTTTGCTTACTTTCGGTACAGCTATGGTTTTAGATGGTACCCTTTCTTATCTATTTAAAAATACACAGAGAATTACGTCACCACCGTATGCAACGGATGCAATTTTTATTGGTGACATTTTTTTACCAACCGCACAATTATATTCAGGATTAATAAGTATAGCATTGATAATTGGACTGGGTTTATTTTTAAAATTTAGTAAATTAGGTATTGCGATACGTGCAACATCCCTAAGCCGTGTCAATGCTGAATTGGTTGGTATTGATGTTAAGTTCGTGTGTATTTTTTCATTCGTTCTTGGTTGCGCATTAGCTGGTGCTGCTGGATCATTAGTAAGTTTTGTTTTCTCATTTTTCCCAGCAAAACATTGGGAATGGATAGCCATCCTTATGTCCTTAGTTGTTCTTGGCGGAATGGGTAGTATTCTTGGTGTTGTAATATCTGCGGCACTGTTATCGGTTATGGCATCATTAGTTGGGGCTTTCATCGCGCCTGCATGGTCAACAATGGTGTTCTTCGTGGCACTATTTGTAATGCTGTTGGTAAAGCCGCATGGTATGTTTGGTAAATATTTGGAGTAAGCATAATGGATACAAGAAAAATCATACCAATAGCAATTCTGGTAATACTTCTATTTTTCCCACTAATTCAGTTTTTTCCTTCAATATTTGGAGATCAGAATTATGTACTTCACCTAATGCTATATGCCTTTTATTACATGGTAATGACAAGCAGTTGGAATATCATAGGTGGATATGGAGGGTTTATTTCTGTGGGGCATAATGCCTTCCTATGTATCGGTGCATACATAGCAGGATATTATTCCATTATGTGGGGTATTTCTCCTTTTTATCTGATATTGCTTGCGGGAATTGGTGCTGGTATTTTTGGTTTCTTTGTTGGTTTAATTACGCTTCGGGTCAAAGGGCCATCCTTTATAATATCGTCCATAGCTCTGATAATGATATTAAGAATTATATTCGATAGATGGGAATTAGTTGGTGGCGCCAGTGGAATAACTTTACCCTATAATTCTTTGTCAGTCGAATTCTCTAAATTTCCACATTATTATGGATTTCTTATACTCGCAATTATAACAATTTATATGAATTGGTATGTAAGGCACTCAAAATTCGGACTTGCCCTTAGAGCTATTTCACATGATGAAATAAGGAGTGCCGTCGCTGGTATTAATGTCAAATATATTAAAGTTACTGCCTTTGTTTTATCAACATTTTTTATAGGTTGTGCTGGAGCAATATGGGCCGACTACTTAACATATGTTAGACCAAATATATTTTTAATTATATTAATCGCAGCAAATGTTGTTTTAATGGTAATTCTAGGAGGGATGGGCACTGTTACAGGACCCGTTATAGGTACAATTATATTTATCGCATTCAATGAGTTAATATTATCATATCTAGGCGCCACCGAATTAAATTTATTATTTACTGGATTACTTCTAGTTATAACATTATTATACTTTCCTAATGGAATTGTGGGCACTCTAAAAAATAAAGGAAAGTTACCAAGATTTCTTGATTGGGGGTAAAATCCCTACTATATCAAACTAATGAATGCATTTAATATGAAAGAACTGAGTTCATCCAGGAGATTCTGGAATGAGTATATTAAGGCTTACAAAACAAAAATAATTATATCTATACTTCTAATTAGTGTAGTTGCGATAAGTTCAAGCTTCTATCCTTTGACAATAAATTGGAGTTTCAAATTAATTGAAAATGGCAATGGAAAATACCTATTCATAGTCATGATCATTGTTCCAATTATTGCACTGATAAGGGGTTTATCTAATTACTTACAAATATTGTTAGTAAATAAGACTGCACTAAACATAGTTGGAGATCTGCAAAAAAAACTTTATGAAAAAATTATCAAATCAAATATTGAAATAATCGAGGATAATGGTGCCGGTAATTTAATATCAAGACTATCAAATGATACTACATTAATCCTCCAGGCGTTAGAAAACCTACTGAATAGACTATTAAAAGATGGGTTAACGGCACTTGTTCTACTAATTACAATGATTTATCTCGATTGGAAGCTTGCGATTGCAATTTGCTTTCTCGTGCCATTTATTGCCTTTCCAATTTATAAAATAGGTAAAAAAGTTAATAATATTTCAAAGGGTGCGCAAATACAAATTGGACAATTTACTAATCTTTTAAATCAAAGCTTTCAAAATATTCAAACAATTAAGTCATTTCAACTGGAAAATCGTGAGATTAAAAACACGAATCAAGAAATTGAGAAAAGGATATTTAACTTATATAAATTAAGAAAATATAGGGCGATTATGAACCCTATAATCGAAGTCTTAGCAGGAATTTTCATCGGTCTTCTTCTGGCTTTTGCCGGTTATCAGATATTAGAGGGTAATAGCTCATTGGGTCAACTGACAGCATTTATTACGGCCCTATTAATGATTTCAGATCCAGTAAGAAGGATCAGTACATTAAACTCCATCTATCAAGAAGGGCTTGCTGCTGTTGAAAGGGTCTATAGTTTATACAGTGATTGCAACATCATTGAGGATAATTCCAGCTCCGTTAATTTTCCAAATAATTACAACCTAATTTTATTTGATAATGTATCTTTTAAATACAAACAAGATCAACATAATGTATTAAATAATATTACTTTTACATTAAAAGAGGGTACCAGAAATTATATAATTGGCGAGAGTGGCGCTGGTAAATCAACAATATTTAAATTATTAATTAGACTACACGACGTTAAAAATGGTGATATAAAGTTTGGAAAGACAGATATCGACGATATTAAAATTAAATCATTGAGGTCAAGCATATCAATTGTCTCGCAGAATACTTTTATTTTTAACGACTCACTAAAAAATAATATAAATTTAGAACAGAATGAAAGTGCTGAAAATATTGATTTTGATGAATTGATGGACGATCTCAATATTAATAATTTTGTCGATAAATTACCAAATAAATATAATACAAAAATTGGTATTGACGGAATATCACTCTCAGGTGGTGAGCTACAGAGGCTTGCTATTGCAAGGGCTATATACAAAAATGCACCGTTATTACTTTTAGATGAGGCAACAAACTCATTAGACTCAATAAATGAGATTGAAATAAATAAAACATTGGATAAATATTTCACAGATAAAACAGTTCTTATTATTGCACATAAGCTTGAGACAATAAAAGATGCGGACAATATAATTGTTCTTAAAGAGGGAAATGTTGTCGGCTCAGGAAAATATAGTGATCTGCAAGAAAAAAATAAGTATTTTCAAGATCTAATTAATTCCTCATTTCTAAAATAAAATTATTATTTTCTACTTTTTGGCGTTCTTCAAAAGCAATAGCACATATCACTTCCCACACATTAATCCTAATTTATGAGATATAATGAAAATAGATCACAGGTATAATATTACTTATTTATAAGTTTTAGAATTATACTTTGTTTATTTATTTTTATCCTTTTTATTTTATAATCAAAGGATGCGAAAATTTACCTATAAATATATCATAATTATATCTTTTGCATTGATTATTACATTAAGCTCATGCAGCTCTTGGTTTAAAGTTGAAAATAACCCTCAAGTATATGGAAAGTTTGACCATGTGCCTCAGGGTGGAGGTCATTACAAAGTTGGCGAACCATATGAAATTAATGGGAAATGGTACTATCCAGAAGTTGATAATGATTATGACAGAGTAGGGATAGCTTCGTGGTATGGAGATTATTTTCATGGTAGGCTAACTGCAAATGGTGAATATTACGATATGAATGCACTATCCGCTGCACACAAGACTCTACCATTACCATCATATTTACGAGTTACAAATCTTGAAAACAATAAATCAATTGTAGTCCGTTTAAATGACAGGGGGCCATACATCGATGATAGAATAATAGATTTATCAAAGAGAGCTGCTGAAGAATTAGAAATGTTAAATAAAGGCACTGCAAAGGTCAGGGTTCAATATATCGAGGAAGCACCGCTGGAAGGCAATCAAGGAAATTATTTTCAAAACACAAAACCTGGCTTTCTTCGTAAAATTTGGAGAGCCACATCATCAGCATTAACGGATCTATAAAAAATGACACAGAATAGTTTATTAATAACATTTGAAGGCGGTGAAGGCAGCGGTAAAACTACTCAGTCACAAATACTATATAACGCCTTAAAAGAAAAAGGGTTTGATGTAACAAAAACTCGAGAACCAGGCGGTACGAAATTTGCCGAAATAATACGGGAGATACTAGTTCAGGGGGAGTCAAATAAAATTAATAATATAAGCGAATTATTCCTTTTTGCCGCAGCAAGGGCAGATCATGTACAGAAAGTGATAAAAGAAAGCCTTAAAGATAATAAAATTGTCATATGCGATAGATTTATTGACTCTACACTTGCGTATCAGGGTTATGCAGGAAGGTTAGACTTAGATCTTGTAGAGGAAGTGAATAAAATATCAATTGGCGAGATCTATCCAGATCTTACCTTTATTCTTGATATAGATCCGACACAAGGTATTGAAAGGGCGCTTGGTGAAAATAACAAAGAGACAAGGTTCGAAGAAAAAGATATTATATACCACGAAAAAATTAGAGACGGGTACATGAAAATCGCTAGAAATAATCCAAATAGATGTGTTGTCATAAACGGAACAAATGATATAGAACGGATATCAAAAAAGATTTTAGAATTAACCCTAAATAAAATTAATGAGTGAAATTGACAAGCCATGGCAGAATAAATTATTTATTGGCCACCAACCAATTATTGGTCAACTTGATCGGCTTAAAAAAACTAATTCTATTAATAATACACTGCTTTTTAGTGGGCCTATTGGCGTCGGAAAATGCACGCTTGCATTTCGATATTCTAACTACATATTTTCTGATATCGTTTCATCTTTTATGGATTATGAGCAAGTTAATAATAATACTTTTAGCCAAATATCAAATCATTCCTATCCAAATTTACATTACATATGTAATCCTGATGATAACGGAAATTCGCTAGAGATAAAAATTGAAGATATCCGGAAGCTTAAAGACAATCTAAATGGAAAACTATTAAATGGTGGCCACCGTGTGATAATTATTGATACAATTAATGATTTGAATAGATCAGCGCAAAATGCACTATTAAAGATACTAGAAGAGCCACCGAACAATACATTATTTATATTAATCACACATAACATTAGTTCAGTACCGGATACAATCTTATCGCGGTGCTTGAAATTTAATTTTAAAAATTTATCAATTTCTGATACCAAACAAGTAATCGCTCGCGTTAACGATGAGATAAGGCTCAAAAAAATTATTGATATATATGGTATGAATATATCACCTGGAAAGATTATTCATCTGATGAATAATAATTTTGAGGAAATTATTCAGGATTTTAATGATTTAATAAAATCAAAAAATACAAACGAAAAGGATGTTCTAAAAACTATTAAGTTCTATTCGAAAAAAGAGAATCTAAGTTCTTTCAATATTTTATTTGAACTTTTTATGATTTGGTTGAAGAAAAATGCTATTAGTTTCTTAGCGGACCTTAGAGAGGATTACAAACTGTATGAGATACTTGGTTATTGGGATAAGTATTCTGACAAGTATAATAGTTTGAATATTTTTAACCTGAGCAGGGAAGAGTTCTTGCTAAATATTCATAGGGATGTATGGCGTTTGTCTAATAGGAAAATAGATGGGTAAGGAAAAGAAGACTTTTTATTTAACAACTGCAATTTCGTATCCAAATGGTGAGCCGCACATAGGTCATGCCTACGAGGCGATTATCACAGATACTATAGCAAGATATCACAGACTTTTTGAGAACAAAGTTATGTTTCTTACGGGAACAGATGAACATGGGATTAAAATGCTCCAAACTGCAAAAAAATCGAATTTAACAGCTAGGCAACTTGCAGATAAAAATGCTCCATTATTTATGAAAATGCTAAACGAAGTCAACTCTTCGCATGACGATTTTATAAGGACGACTGAAGATAGACACAAAATTGCGTGCACAGAAATTTGGAATAGAATGTCTCAAAATGGTGATATCTATAAGGATAAATATGCTGGATGGTATTCCATTCGAGATGAGGCTTACTATGAAGAAAAAGAGTTAACTAAAAAAAATGGTGAATTCATTTCTCCTCAAGGAACCGAAGTTACATGGGTTGAGGAGGAGAGTTATTTCTTTAGATTATCCAATTATCAAGATAGGTTATTGGAGCATTACAAGAATAATCCGAAATTTATTTTACCTGAAAGTAGAAAAAATGAAGTTATTAAATTTGTGCAATCTGGCCTGAAAGATTTATCAATATCCCGTACGACTTTTGATTGGGGAATCAAAGTACCAAATGATGATAGTCATGTAATGTATGTCTGGGTAGATGCTTTAACAAATTATTTAACTGGAATTAAATTTCCTGACGAAAAATACAAAAACTATTGGCCAGCAAATTATCATATAATTGGAAAAGATATATTGAGGTTTCATGCCGTTTATTGGCCAGCGTTTTTATTATCTGCAAATATAGAACTGCCTATAACTGTATTTGCACATGGGTTTCTATTCAATAGGGGTGTCAAAATGTCAAAGTCATTGGGAAATGTGGTTAGCCCCCAGGAATTAATAGAGAAATATGGTATTGATCAATTGAGGTACTTCTTCTTACGAGAAGTATCGATGGGTAATGATGGTAATTATGATGACGTAAGCATATCAAGAAGAGTAAATGCTGACCTAGCAAATGATTTAGGAAACTTAATACAAAGGTCGTGCTCTATGGTGCAAAAAAATTGTGATGGTATTATTCCATCAATTGCCTCCGAGCTTAATCAAGATGATATTAATATAAACACAAACGTAGATAGCCTTATTACTAGAGTACAAATTTTAGTGGAAACATTGGAGCTAAATAAAATATTATCTGAAATATGGGAACAAATATCAAATTTGAATAAATATTTTTCAGATCAAAAGCCTTGGGAGTTACGAAAAAAAGATAATGAAAGAATGCAGACTGTGCTATTCGTCACTCTTGATAATATAAGAAAAATTGCAATAATGCTACTCCCGGTCATACCGGCATCATCAGAAAAAATTTTAAAATTATTGAACATCCATGAATCTGAGTGCACCTTCAAGTCTATTGCAGATGGAAATATAGATATTAGCGGTAATAGACTAGGGGAGGTTGCACCAATATTCCCAAAAGTTGAAATAAGTGATGAATAAAAAATATGACTTCCTAATTGACACACACTGCCATCTTGATTTTGATGACTATGTTTCAGATATTGATGTTGTCGTAAAAAACGCATTGGATGCTAATGTAAAATACCTGATAACCATATCCACAAAATTTAAACTATTTAGTAAAATCGAAAACTTGGTATCCCGTTTTGATAATGTTTATTGCAGCGTAGGAACACACCCATTGTACACTGATGATGAGTATGATAGCTATAAACCATCTGATCTTTTAAGTGCATGCAATAATAGTAAAGTTGTTGCAATTGGTGAATGTGGTTTGGATTACTCAAGACTTAAGTATGATAATAAAAAAGAGCAAGAGTCGATGTTTAGATTACAAATTGAATGTTCCAATATCAGCGGGCTCCCATTTATAATTCATAATAGAAACTCAGATGAAGATATGGAGCGGATATTGCTTGATGAAGCAAAAAAAAATAAATTAAGAGGTGTACTTCACTGCTTTAGTTCATCAGAAAGGCTTGCGATGGTGGCAATAGACTTAGGTCTTAGCATATCATTCACAGGAATTATTACATTTAAAAATGCTAGTTCAGTGCGGGATATTCTTCGAAAAATTCCAAATGATAGAATATTTGTTGAAACAGACTCACCTTTTTTGGCCCCAATGCCGCATCGCGGAAAAAGAAATGAACCATCTTATATAACAAAGATAGTCGATAAAATATCTGAGGTTAAGCAACTGCCAATTTCTGAAGTAATTGAATTAACAACAGCGAATAGTTTAAAATTTTTTGATAAGATCAAAATATGACTGAAAATAATACAAAAATTACAATTCTCGGCTGTGGTTCATCTACTGGTGTACCAAGGGTTGGTAACGAATGGGGCGCATGTAATCCAAAAATTATTGAGAATAATCGCAGTAGATGCTCAATTTTAATCGAGAAAATTAATCAAAGTGAAATTACCTCTGTAGTTGTTGACACCGGCCCTGATTTTAGAAGTCAAGTCAATAGGGCGAATATTAAAAAAATTGACGCTGTATTTTACACACACGAACATGCAGATCATACTCATGGCATTGATGATCTAAGAATGTATGCACTTAGGGATAAAAAAAGAGTGGATGTCTTTGCCTCAGATACAACATCTGAAAATCTAAAGCAAAAATTCGGCTATTGTTTTGAAACAAAAAGTGGAAGTGGATACCCGCCAATCTTAAACCTTAATTTAGTTGAGCATGGGAAAATATACAATATCGAGGGTGAGGGCGGTACTATAGATATTATGCCCATAAATCAGGTACATGGAAATATAAATTCTTTTGGCTACAAAATAGAAAGTATAGTGTATTCGTCAGATATTAGTGAACTACCACGCGAATCTATTGAATATATAGAAAATTGTAAAATATGGATAGTAGATGCCTTGAGATGGAGCCCGCATCCTACACATTTTCATGTAGACAAAGTAATACAATTAGTTGCAGATTTAAATGTAGAACGAGCGATACTTACAAACATGCATATAGACTTGGATTACAAAGAATTATGTGACTATTTACCACGAAATATTATTCCAGCTTTTGATGGTATGATCATTTAGGAAATTTATACAACTAATTGATATAATTATATTATATTTTACATTCCATAATATATATTATGCGAAATATATTTTATTTGGCAATTAACATTGATTGGAAACGCATATGATTTATTTTAGATATTTTTAATTTTATGTTTACATGATCAGCATAATATTTTTTATCTAAAATAACCGCATTATCATAAAGCCAAGACTCCATATCTGATTTATTATATTTCAATTTTATTCTGCAAATTTGATATTTATTATTAATCTTATCTTCAATCGCTTTGTGTAAATCACTAATACCCTGCCCTGTTGTTGCGGATACCATTACTTGATTTTTTGCTGTATTTCTTTTTATTAACTCAGTGTGATCTTTTTCAAGCAAATCCACTTTATTTAATACTTCAAGGTAATTATTATCATTTATTTCTCGACCAATCTCTTTAATGGTATTCATAACATCCATGTTTTGGACCTCGGTATATCTTGAAGAGATATCCCTTACATTTATTAATAAGTCTGCGTAATTTATCTCTTCTAAGGTAGACCTAAAGGACATTATTAGTTCTGTTGGTAGCTCAGAGATAAAACCAACTGTGTCCGTTAGAATTATATTTTTAAGACTGCCTTTATTTAGTTTTTTCATCTTCGTATCTAAAGTGGCAAATAGCATATTTTTTGATAATACATTTTCACCTGTCAATTTATTGAATAATGATGATTTCCCTGCATTTGTATAGCCAACAAGCGCAATTATAAAATAGGGCTTTTTATTACGTTGATTACGATGTAAGTTTCTTGTATTTTTAAAATCACGTAATTTCTTCTTAATTTTTATAATTTGATTATTTATTAGCCTTCGATCTAATTCAAGTTGGGATTCA
The DNA here is from genome assembly GCA_913030915.1 of uncultured Rhodobiaceae bacterium. Taxonomy (GTDB): domain Bacteria; phylum Pseudomonadota; class Alphaproteobacteria; order Rhizobiales; family TMED25; genus TMED25. The sequence continues at coordinate 11,399 of CAJWEW010000013.1, read as the reverse complement.
CCAGGTCCACCAATGAAGCTGAGCGAACCTCTCTGCCTCTCCAAATGTGTCCATGATTTAACAAGTCTTGTTTTCTGATATTCAAGCTGAGCTAATTCAATTTGCAGGGCCCCTTCTCTTGTTGCCGCCCTCTTCTCAAAGATATCCAATATTAAGCGCGTTCTATCAATCACCTTCACCAGCAATCTTTTTTCTAGATTCCTCTGCTGTATTGGCGATAGCTTTCCGTCAACTATCAAGAAGTCTACATTTAGTTCTTTAATTTTACTATTTATTGACTCTACCTGGCCATTATTAAATAATGTAGAATTATTTGGACTATCAATTCTATATATTTTTGAAAATTCAACTTTTATTCCAAGTGAATTCGCGAGCAAAACTGCTTCATTTATGCAATCAGAAGAGTCAATTGCACTCTTTTTCTTAAACTTACTTCTTAATTCTGGATGACAAACTATTGATTTAAATGTTTTATTTATCAATTTATAACTTATATTATTAGTAATAATCTTGACTTGTTCTAAAAAGCTGCTCAACAGCATGTATACTTTCAGATAAAGAAAATAGCACAACACGATCATTTACTTCAAGCACTGTTTCGCCGTCAGGTCTGATCACATCATCTTTTCGTAATATAGCACCAAATCTTAGATCATCTGGAATATCAGCTTCTTTAATTTGTTTCCCAATTAAGGGTGAAGCATCAACTATTTCAGCCTCTAAGACCTCCACCATTCCATTATAAAGTGAGTGGGCATCTCTTATTCTACCTTTTCTTAAGTATCTAAGTATACTGGATATTGTAGTTGCTCGGGGATTAATTAATGCGTCAATATTTAATCTCGACTGAAGATCATTATAATTATTGTCCTGCAGTAACGAAAGAGCTTGTTTTGCACCCATTTCCTTTGCTATGACAGACGATATAAGGTTTATATTATCATTATTAGTTATTGCAACAAATGCATCAGTTTTAGCTATACCCGCTTGCTCGAGTAAATTTTTATCAATTGAATTACCATTTAGGACAATTGATTTCTTTAACTCCTTTGCCGCTCTTTCTGCAATTTCTTGATTTAATTCAATAAGCTTGATGTTTATATTGGAAACATTGGACTCAAGTGATTTCGCAAGATATGTCCCGACATTACCAGCACCAGCTATAATTATATTGTGTGCCTCAGGCTCAGTATGCCCTAAAACTGATAATATTTTGCTAATATGCTCGGAGTCGCAAACGAGATATATTTTATCATTCCGTTTTAAGATATCTTTTTGTGTTGGAATGATTATTTTATCATCACGATTAATACCGACAACCGTGCATATCAGATCAGGGTATTTTTCTGTAAGCTCACGTAGAGGTGTATCAACAACTTTACAATTCTCATCAATATTAACGCCTAAAAAGGAAATCTTTTTTTCACCAAATTCAATAATTTCAAAAGCGCCTGGCAAAGTTATGTTCTTTAATATTGAGTCTGCAATCTCTTTTTCAGGTGAAATAATTACATCAATTGGTATGTTCTCACGTGTAAAAAGATTTTCATAGTTTGGATTTAGAAAATTATTAGAGCGTATCCTGCCAATTTTAGTTGGGATATTAAAAATCAAGTGTGAAATTGTGCAGATTACCATATTGACTTCATCATACTGAGTTACTGCAATAATAACATCCGCATCGTTAGCCCCAGCATTATCCAATACTTCTGGGAATGACCCATTTCCCTTGATTGTTCTCACGTCTAGAGTCTTGTTCATGTTATCAATTAATTTCTGAGAATTATCAATTACTGTGACGTCGTTTTTCTGCACTGAAAGTTGCTCAGCAATGCCGTAGCCAACCTGCCCTGCTCCGCATATAATGATTTTCATCTGGTATACCTTTTTAAGTTCTTTTATCTATGCCAAGATACTTTAATTTTCTATGAAGTGCCGTTCTTTCCATGCCTATGAATTCAGCTGTTTTTGATATGTTACCATTAAACCTGGCAAGTTGAGTAACAATATAATTTCTTTCGAAAAGATCCCTAGCATCTTTCATATTGTATGAAATTAAAACCTCATTGCTATTAGATATATTGGGATTATTATCTCTGATTTCAATGGGGATATGATTAGCGGTAATTGAATACTCATCTTTTGAGTTGAGTTGTAAAATAACCCGTTCTATGCAGTTTCTTAATTCTTTTATATTTCCTGGCCACGCATAAGACTGCAATATAGCAAGCGCCTCATCTGTAATACTTATATTATGAGAAATCTCTGTCGTATTTGCATAATCCTCAATAAAGTATCTAACTAGTGGCGGTATGTCTTCTTTTCGATCAATTAAGCTTGGAATATGTATTTGTTCAATTGAAATTCTATTGAATAAGTCATCAAGAAAAAGACCCAAAGAAACATATGACTTTAGATCTTTTGACGTGCTTGCAACTACTCTGTAGTCTAATCCTTCTGTTTTATATTTGTTATTTATTAAATTTAGGAAGACTTGTTGCGCATCGATGGACAGTTCAGATATCTCATTCACAAATAATGTTCCACCATTTAACTCTTTAATAAAGCTTGTATCATCACTTGAGTCAGATATACATATTTTATCCTGAAATTCAGCTGCATTAATATTTCTTGCGTTAAGCCGTGTAAATAAAAATTTAGATCTACTTGATTTGTTGTGTATTAATCGTGCAACAAGCTCCTTACCTACGCCGTTACCACCCGTAATTAGGATACGACTTTTAACATCTGAAAGTCTTTCTATATCATGGTTCAATTGCACCACTGTACTTGAGTCACCTATGTAATCTATCGCATAATTTGATTTATTTCTGATATTAGTGATTTCTTGTCGGAGATTGTATGTTTCAGATGCTCTTTTTATCGTATGCATCAGACGTTCTGTTTTAAATGGTTTTTCCAAGTAGTCATATGCCCCAATTTTTATTGCTGTTACAGCAGTGTCAATATTACCATGGCCAGAAATGATTATGATTGGGATTTCAGGACGAGTACTATGAATTTCCTGCAATAACTCAATTCCATCCAACTTACTACCTTCAAGCCATACATCTAATATTATTAGATCAATGTTGTCTTTTGATATAATACTCATTGCATTATCGCTATTTTGAGCATTATAAGTTTGGTACCCCTCATCTTCGAGTACGCCAGATATTAATTTACAAATATCAATTTCGTCATCAATTATTAATATATTTTTATTTTCAATCATTAATCTTTTCGGAGTTGCTATCAAGTGATTTTGGTAAAATTATTTCAACAATTGCTCCACTTATTTTCTTATCGGACATAGTATTATTTCTAAGATTCAATTCCCCTTTGTGTACCTCAATTATATTTTTTACAACTGATAAGCCAATGCCCGTCCCCATCTCCCTCGTGGTATAATAGGGTTCTAAAAGTTTATCCATATCACTTTTTGGAAAACCTGTTCCATTATCAGCAATTTTTATCGAAACATAATCAGGTTTATTATCGAGAGATATATTAATAACTCCAGAATTATCATTTTTGTGTAATAAAAAAATTGACTCAGATGAATTCTTTATCAGATTTATGAGGGCTTGACTGATAAGTCTTCGGTCAAAATTAAAGAATACCTCACCATCTGGTATATCTAATTTTATATCAATTGACTCAAATGTAATTTTTTGGAGAAGGACCGCCTGTTTTATCGTATCGCATATATCATAGTTGTTCATATTTGCTGTGGGCACTTTTGCAAATGCTGAGAACTCATCTACTATTTTACCTAAATCCCCAACTTGCCTGATAATTGTATCTGTACAATCTTCAAATACTTCGAGATCGTTTATGATTTGATCTTTATACTTCCTTTTAAGTCTTTCCGCAGATAATTGTATTGGTGTTAGGGGGTTTTTTATCTCGTGAGCAATCCTACGCGCTACATCGGCCCAAACTGATGTTCTTTGGGCATCAAATAAATCTGTAACATCATCGAACGCTATAACCATTGAGCTTTTCTTAGACTTATCTTCTTTTGTTATTTTTATATGAATATTCCTATATTGATCGTTTATTAGAACAGTAATATATTCGTCGATATTATCCCGACTTTTGTAAGCTTTTATCAAAATGTCTGAAAATTGTGGCATTATATCAATAATATTGACTCCCAGAATTTCACTTAGCTCTTTATCAAAAAAGAAGCATGCAGATAAATTTGCAATTTGAATACTTCCATTACTATCTATACTGATAACACATGATGTAATCCCGGAGAGCACCGCTTCAGTAAATTTTCGCCTTTCGTCAAGAAGTTGGTTGTTTGAAATTAAATTCTCACGCTGGTTTTTCAGATCTGTTGTCATGTTGTTAAAGGTGCTTACAAGATTATGCATATCATTGTCAATCGTCGACTTACTTTCGATATTAATATCAAGGTCTCCATCCGATACTTTTTTTGATGCATATATTAGTTTAGCAATTGGAGCTGAGAGTCTGTTGGCGAAAAATATACTAAACCAAATAGCAACAGTTAAAAACACGAGTGAAAAGCCAACATATTGAAGCGCAAATGTAACTTGCGTATTAAACCTTCTCTCTTCTAGGTTTAAGTATTCATCTCTTGTAAGCTCCAATTGCTTTAGATGCTTAATAACAATTGGGTCAACAGCTTTATATATCAATAAATACCCATCTATAAAATCTGGTAAAAGGACAAAGGCACTTACCATATTTGAGTCATTTGGTTTAAATATTATTATGTCGCCCTGGTCTGCACGATCATAGGATAATTGTGATGGTTTTGTATAGCCTAATTCATACTCAGGCGTTGTTGTATTAATTAGGATGTTTCCATCTCGATTCACGATATATGCGCCTGATAACTTTCTCAGCTTTGCTTGTTTTAAAAAATAATCTCCAAATGCATTAATGTTGTTTTCAAATATATTAACTGAATTATTTAGATCAATTTGCATTGCACCTATCTCGGATCTAAGATTATTTGAATGCTCACGCAAGTAACTTTTTGCGACTATATTTGATTTTTCAAGCATAGACTTCGTTCTATCAGAAAACCACTTATCTAAGCCTCTATCAAGGGTAATTGTTGCAAGGATCGCAACTACTAAAGCGGGTAAAGCTGATACAATACCAAATAAACTTATCAACTTAATTTGTATACTTGCGCCTGCAATATTTCTTTTTCGAGCAATTAATATCTGAGAAAATTTGCTAATTATTAGCAAAACCATAAAAACTATGAAAATAGTATTCATTATGAATAGCAGAAAAATTACTGCGTTTGAGGGAATAAAAACTTGACCAGTTAATATAAGCCACGTGGATGTAATGAGAAAAATCGCAAGAAATAAAATCAAGATGTTGAATAAGGTTTCTCTATAGGAACTCAAGAATTCCTTTATTGGATTAAATAACTTAAGTGTATCAATATTGCTCATGACTTCACATTATATTACTAATAATATATTTTTTAATGATAAATTTTATCTTAATGATATCTGGATACTAATTTTTTAGAAGATCTGAGTTTATTTGACGTAATTTTTTACGAAGTGTATTACGATTTAACCCAAGGATCTTCGATGCTTTAATTTGATTTCCTTTTGTTGAATGCATCACAAAATTCAAAATTGGTTTCTCAAATTGGAGAAGAACCTTATGATAGAGGCCTTCCTCTCCTTCATCAAAGTCTTCGATTGAATACTTACTCAAATAACTCTCAACATGATCCTCTAATGATCTGAGTTGCTTACTATCTGTTTTATAATTTTTTTGATCCAATAAAGAAAATTCATTCTTGATAGTATCAAGAGAAATTATCTCGTTCGGGTAGAGGGTTATTAGCCTTTTAATAAAATTTTCTAATTCTCTAATGTTACCCGGCCAATCATATTTCCTAATGTAATTTAGTGCATCTTGGTCAATACTGCTAACATTATCATTTTGTGTATTTTTTGCCATAAAATGATTTACCAATGCAGGGAGATCATCTTTTCGATCTCTCAACGGTGGCAACGTTATTGGAATTACATTAATCCTATAATATAAATCCTCGCGAAATGCTCCTAATTTTATCTGATCGCTTAATGATTTATTCGTCGCAGCGATAATCCTTACATTTGTCTTAATTGGAGTTGTACCACCGACGGTTAGAAATTCACCTTCTTGTAGAACTCTTAATAGACGTGTTTGTGCGTCAATAGGCATATCACCAATTTCATCTAAGAAAAGCGTACCCCCGTCAGCAATTTGAAACTTTCCAATTTTTTTATCAATCGCACCTGTAAACGCACCCTTTTCGTGCCCAAATAATTCAGACTCTATAAGATCTTTTGGTATTGCAGCCATATTTATTGGTACAAATATTGAGTCTTTTCTGCTGCCAAATTCGTGTAGCGCCTTTGCTATCAATTCTTTTCCGGTCCCAGACTCGCCAGCTATGAGAACTGTTAAATCTGAATTCATTAATCTGGCCATGACTCTGTAAACTTCTTGCATAGGTTTTGAACGACCTATTAATGGAAATCCATCGGGGGATTCGAAGCTTTCATCTTCAATGACTCTCTTATTTTCATTAATAGAACGATTTATAATATTAAGCAGCTCAGATATATCGAATGGTTTTGGTATATATTCAAAGGCACCCAGCTCATTCGCTTTTATCGCAGTCATAAGTGTATTTTGCGCGCTCATAACAATAATGGGTATTTCATTATTAATTTTCTGTATTTTTGGAATCAATTCAAATGCATTAGCATCTGGCATTACAACATCTGTAATAATCAAATCAGCAAAATTTTGTTGAGCAAAAGTCCACAGCCCAGCGGCATTTTCAGTCAGAGTAACATCGAAACCAGCTCTTTTAAGAGCGGTCTCCAGAACAAGTCTTATGGCTTTATCATCATCGGCAACCAGTATGTGTGTTTTTTTCATTATAAATTTTCCTATTGTGATATGGGGAACAGAATCGACATTATCGTTCCTTTGCTAGTTGTTCCGCATTCGATAACACCATCATGATCTTGTATTATCTTTGATACGATAGAGAGACCCAGACCCTTACCTTCTTTTTTACTAGTAATAAATGGGTCAAATATATTTTCATAAATATCTTTATCAATACCACCACCGTTATCTTCAATAGAAAAACATAGCGGTAATTCTATTTTCTTACTTGATGTTGGCAGGCTGATACGAACACTGGACAAGAATGAGGAACTTAAAATTATTTCCCCTTTATTGGAGTTATTTTTTATTGCCTCACTGCTATTTTTAATTAGGTTCATCAGAACCTGGATAAGTAAATCTTTATTACCATGAATATCGGGGAGTGATGGATCGAATTTCTCGATAAACTTAATATCTTTAGCAAAGCCATTTTCAGCGATCATTTTGACATGGTTAAAGATGGTATGCATATTAATCTTCTCTTTTTTTATTTGTGAGCTATCTGAAAAAATTTGCATGCTATTGATTAGATTGTTTATTCTATCCGTTTCATCGCATATTATTGATATAAGTGATTGATTTTCACTACTCGCACCATCAAGTAATAATTGTGCCGCCCCTTTTATACCGGATAAGGGATTTTTTATTTCATGCGCAAGAATTGATGACATTTCAACTAATGATTTTGCAGATCCAGCCTGCATATACTGTCGATTAAATTTTTTTGCAATTCCGCGTTCAATAAACATAAGCAATAGATAATCTGTGTCTTCAAATGGTGATACTTGAATATCCACCTCATGCTCTTTTTTATCTATAATATTTGTTAACATGAGGGAATATTCACGTATTGTAGTCTTTTTTTCTCGTGATTGATTGATTAGATAATAAAGAGGTGATGTTTTATTATATAAGGCAGTGAATTTATATTTATTAAGTATGTTGCGACTAAGCCCAAAGAAAAACTCGGCATCATCATTAGATGCCACTATATTATCATCTTTATCTAATATAACTAGTGGATGTTTAATCGTTCTGAACAATCCATCCAGATCTAATTGCATTTTATCTAATATTGTTTCCATTTTTGTGCTATAAATAATAAGGTCTGAATGATTAAAAAAAGGGCATGTATCTTATATGGTTAAATATTAATCATACTTATAAATAATTTATTTATATTATGCAATAAATTCTTATGAAAATATCAGCTATAATTTGCGCAGCCGGTGATGGTAAAAGGTTAAATAGTACAAGCCCAACCCCAAAACAATACTTATCTGTAAATGAAAAAACGATTATTGAGTACTCAATTGATAAGTTCTTAGATATAGAGGTCGTTGACAGTATAGTCATTGCCATAAATCCGAATCACACAGCATACATTCAAAATATTATCGAAAAAGACGCTTACAAAGATAAAGTTGCCGTAGTTCATGGCTCGAATACAAGGTTAAAATCAGTGATGAAAGGTTTGGAATATCTTAGCACGTCTAAAGTAACCCATGTTTTTATCCATGATGCCGCAAGGCCAAATTTTTTACCCACTTTACCTAATAATCTGGTAAAAGCAGCAGAAGGCTATGATGGATCAATACCAATACTTGAAGCTTCTAGCACAATCAAGCAGATTAAAAATAATAAATTAAAAACGCTTGATAGATCGACCATTATTGAGTCGCAAACCCCACAATTTTTTGAATTCATGGCAATATATAATGCTTACAGAAATCTGGCTAAGTTTACCACTAGCTTTGATCGTGTAACTGATGATGCCCAGGTGGCAGAATTAGCTGGACTGAGCGTAAATACCTTTAAAGATAGCAAAAAGAACTATAAAATAACTCTATGCGATGATTTAGATCGTTTTAAAATGGAAAGCGAAAATATGTTTTCTTCAAGGGTCGGTATTGGTTTTGATGTGCACAAGTTTGAAGAAGGTGATAATCTTCGGATATTTGGTATTGATATTCCTTTCAATAAAAAATTAGTTGGGCACTCTGATGCTGATGTTGGGCTACATGCGATAACTGATGCAATATATGGCTCAATAGGATCTGAAGATATTGGGTCCCATTTTAACCCAGCAGATGATAAATGGCGGGGAGTTGACTCAAAAAAATTCCTCGATCACTCACTGATGAAATTAAAAGAGTTTGGTGGAAAAATATTAAATATCGATCTTGTTGTAATTGCAGAGGAGCCAAATATTAATGCATATAGAGAGGCTATAAAAGGCAATCTATCAGACCTATTGAAGATTGATGTGTCAAATATAGGTTTAAAAGCAACAACAACAGAAAAACTAGGTTTTACTGGCAGAAAAGAAGGAATTGCTGTACAAACTATCGTTAACGTATCGGTCAAGAAATGAAACAATTAATTCAATCAGCTACAAATCTGATAGAAATGTGCAAGCTGAAAAATATAAAAATTGGTACAGCTGAATCTTGTACTGGAGGGCTTATATCTTCAACAATAACATCAATTTCAGGTTCCTCCGAAGCATATGAGTTAGGCTATGTGACGTATTCTAATCAATCAAAGATTGATTTATTAAACGTTAATTACAAAGATATACAGGATTATGGTGCTGTAAGTCGAGAAGTGTGTTCACAAATGTCAACTAATTTAATATCCCTACACCCAAAAATTAATCTATCAATCGCTGTCTCGGGTATCGCGGGTCCAAAAAGTGATGACACAAAAAAAGAAGTTGGGCTTGTTTATATTTCTGTATCACTGAATAAAGAAACACTATGTAAAGAATATAAGTTTGGCGAAATTGGAAGAGATAATGTTAGACTAAATACATCTATTAAAGCATTTGAGATTTCACACGGGTTAGTCAGTCAACTATAGAGCTTATTTGCCCTGCTTTCAAAAGCATAAATATATTTACTGAATACCCGCTCAAACATTATGTTTATGACCTTTCCTGTGAATGAATTTTTTGCTATGAAATCGATCTCAAATAAAATTTCTGATCCATTTTCAATATCTAAAAATTGCCAATAGTTATTTAACTTCCGGAATGGACCGTCGTTGTTCACAACTTCAATGGTAAATTTTTTCTTATTAAGTGTAATATGTGATGTAAAAAACTCATTCAGAAAGCCATATCCAACCTCCATAGTGGCGTCAATATAAATGATATCTCCATCTTTTCTTTTTGACATAACCTCTAGCGACTTACAGGCCGGAACAAAATATGGGTAACTCTCAACATCTGAGACTAGAGCATACATTTCATTTGCACTATATTTTACTGTTCTTGAGAGTTTTTTTGACTTCATCAAATTATGTAGCATTTTTAAGTTTGATAAAATCCTCGTCTGCATGAAAAGATGATCGTGTAAAAGGACTTGCAGATACCATCTTGAACCCTTTTGACTTTGCAATTGATGCGTAGCTTTCAAATATTTCAGGATGCACATATTCCATAACCTTTGCATGCTTTATCGTTGGTTGCAGATATTGACCTATTGTAATAAAATCGACATTCGCAGATATCATATCGTCCATTACCTGCAAAACCTCTTCTCTTTTTTCACCTAAACCAACCATTATTCCAGATTTTGTAAATATTGAATTATCCCTATTCTTAATTTCTTTTAATAAATTGAGTGAATGAAAGTATCGGGCGCCAGGGCGAATGCTTAGATACATAGATGGAACTGTCTCAAGGTTATGGTTAAAGACATCTGGTTTTTGCTGCATTAGAATATCGATTGCGTTATCTTTTCTTAAGAAATCTGGTGTTAAAATTTCAATTGTAGTAGTTGGGGATATCCTTCTGATATTTGCTATAACATTAACAAAATGCTGAGCCCCACCATCTTCTAAATCGTCTCTGTCAACTGAGGTTATGACAACATGCCTAAGATCCATTTTTTTTACTGCATTCGCGACAGATATCGCTTCATTTTGATCAATGGGCTCAGGTTTTCCTGTTTTAACGTTGCAAAAGGAGCAGGAGCGAGTACAAGTGTCACCAAGTATCATAAAGGTTGCATGTTTCTTGTCCCAACAATCCGATACGTTTGGACAAGCCGCTTCTTGGCAAACCGTTACAAGATTATTCTCCTTGATAATGTTATGCGTTTCAAGATAATTAGCTGAATTCCTATACCTGACTTTAATCCAGGATGGCTTCTTCCCGCTTGGGTTTTGTGATTTGTTACGAAATTGTGGATGACGTAATTTCACTGGCTGATTAAATTTGTTTATTATATTTACCATGATTATTTATAGTGAATTGGAATATCATATGCGCTGAGAACAGCTTCATGCATTGACTCTGAAATTGTTGGATGAGGAAATATTGTATTTATAATATCTTCTTCTGTGCCTTCCATATTTTTTGCAATAGCGTACCCATGAATTAGCTCTGTAACACCGTCCCCAATCATGTGTGCGCCAAGTAGTTCACCGGTAGT
>CAJWEW010000012.1 GCA_913030915.1 uncultured Rhodobiaceae bacterium | reverse complement strand
TTTATTACGTTAATAAAATACTATAAGTAATTGAAAAATATAGACAAAGAGGTTTAAATGTCTGATCAATTTAATGATGGTTTTGACCATGAATTTTTAACTATACATGACTCTGATATTGAGTGGGAAGAAGATCTTGCGAATGAACTTTTGACCTTACCAAAGGGAGTTAAGGCAAAAGTTTTTGCGCACGATAAAAAGATGGGTAGAATTGACATGAAGGTAAAATTTCCCCCCGGTTATGTTGAACCAGCTCACTCACATAAAAGCTGGCATTCTATATTAGTTCTGAAGGGTAGAATGTGTGTTGATGGTAAAGACTTGAGGCCTGGAGATTATATTTTTGGATGGGATAAACTACATGGTCCATACGAGTATCCAGATGGAGCAGAGGCTTTTGTTGTCTTTCTTGGGGAGGGCACTGAGCATATATGGGATGAAGATACCCATAACTCTCATCAGAAAATATGGGAGCCGGAGACCGAAGAGGGTAAAAAAGCTAAAAAGTAAGAAACTAGCTAATATATGGTAGCACTAGAAATGACTCGTATTTACCACCTGTGTGTATAGTGACATTTCCGTCAAATATCGCACTAGGCCTGTCCAATTCATTTTGATGCTTAAATGGACCAACTCCTGTAAACACATCATCGAGATTGCCTAAACCTTTTACTTCACCACCCGGCCATGCGTAGTCCTTGCCACGTATTGATAATGCTAAACGGTAATTTCTGGGTAAAACTATAGATGTTGGCCATATTTCAATATTTAATTCATAAACAGTACCAGGGCTTAAAGGCTCTATCACATCATGCGTGTGATATGGCTGGTAATCTTTTGATAATTTTTTATCTAATTTGCGATGTGATGCACGCAGCCACCCTTGAGATACTGGTGTATGTGGATCTATTGCCCCCTGAAAAGTTACCTCTTTTAATTCTTCATCAAAAACCCTGAAAACTGCAAATATATCCGCGTCTGCCGTATCTGAGGAGATGTATATTTTTAGACCAATAGGGCCAGTAATTTCTGTTTCTTGGTCAACTGGTGGTGCAAGAAATGTTACACCGTCGGAGAACCCCTTGTACGTAATTTCTGCCTCTATTGAATTGTGTTGATCTAAGGATAGATCTGATGCATTTAAATAAGCCCTCCCCCAATCAGTTCCTTCTAAGGGCCAACTTGAATAATAATTTTCTTTAAATACTTCATTTGGATAGCGCGTTAGAAGATTGACTTTTGGTCGATCCTGCCATCCATTTTCTTTTCCTTTGAGATAATAATCAAAAAACTGTTTTTGTATTTTTACGCCATAATCAGTATAAAATTCTGTCCAATGCTCTATCCCATGCACCTCAAGCCATTTTTGTTCTGACGCAGATCTAACATATCCATCAAAATTACCACGTGAATGTAAACCTTGCCCTCCCCAATTAGCAGATGATAATAAGGGAATGTTGATTTTAGAAAAGTCCGGCATTCTGGATGTCCAAAAATCATCTGTTGCAAGCTTATTTTCCAGTATTTCAGCTGGAAATTCTCTTCGATTTTCTCTTAATTGCTCTTCGCTTAAAGTTTTTGGTCCAGCTACCCAATCGCCTTTAATATCACCCATCAAACCGTTCTCACCTTTACCATTTTGCACAGTTAAAACTTGCTTTTGGAACCATGCCTCAGTAAATGAGCAATAAATACCACCATGATATCCTAATTCACGATAGTAATCCGCAGCACCCTCCCAAACACACATTGCAGTTAAATTTTTTGGTTGTAAGGATGCTACTTGCCATTGATTCATCCCGTAGTAGGAAATACCATTTATGCCAACCTTACCAGTTGAGTACTCAAGATTTGACGCCCATTCGATGCACTCAGCGAAATCTTCAGCTTCTTTGCGTGACCATAAATCTAATACGCCCTCAGAACGCCCTGCTCCCCTCGAGTCGACTCTGATGACAACATATCCATCAGTTACCCATTTTTCTGGATCAACTACTTCCCAATTCTGATATGCATTGGACGATCCAGCTGGTACGTCAGGATGGTCTTCACACATCCGTTCCCACTGCTCTGAGTATATTTGATCAAAATGAAGCCACTTACCATAGGGTCCATAAGTCATGATTACTGGATATTTTTTGTCATCATTTGGTTTAAAAATATCGCATCGAATTATGATACCATCAGACATTACAATCTCTTGATCCCAAATAACCTCTATTTTGTTATCAAGAATGATTTCTTTTTTGGGATACATAATGCTTATTTACCAAACTATGCGGGTTTTCGCTTTAGCAGAAAAGCTTGAACCGCGTCTTGAACCATTTCATCATTTTGGTTGTAGACTTTTAGGCTCCTTTTCATAACACCACGATCCTCTTTTGACGTTTCTCTTTTTTCTAGAACAGCAATCTTGGCCGTGATGGTGTCTCCTGCAATGACATGTTTTGTAAACTTTAAACTATCAAATCCTAAAAAAGCAATTAATGTGTCGTCATATAAGTGCAGCTGAAACAGCAAACCAGCGGCGATTGAATAAACGAGTGGACCGTGTGCGATTCGAGTACCGAAGATTGTTTTTTTACAGTGTTCTTCATTAATATGCAGCGGATTATAATCACCAGATATACCTGCAAAATGAACTATATCAGCTTCTGTGATTGTTCTACTCGGTGAGACATACTCTTTTCCGATCTCCCAATCTTCCCAGTATAAACCTACCATTTTTTTCTCCTTATTTTATAATTTCACTTTTAATTAATTTATCAATTTGTTCAGCATCCATTCCAAGCATCGATGTCAAAATCTCTTTTGTATGCTCACCAAGGGTGGGTGCTGGTGTTGATATAGTTTCATTTACATCACTGAATTTCATTGGATTTCCCGGTAATTTTATTTCTCCTGCAGTTGGATGATCATATTTTACGATCATATCCCTCTCAGCCACCGGAGGCTCTCCAAAAGCGCCGTCTAAATTATTAACAGGAGCACATGGAACTTCGTATTCTCGGAATAGATCAATCCACTCTTTTACGGATTTATTTAAGAATATATTCTCTAATATTGGGATTAAAATATCTCTATTTTCGACACGCTTTGGATTGGTTGCAAACCTTTGATCAATTTTTACATCCTCAATATCCATTGCATCACACATTCTTTCCCAAAATACCTCCTGTCTGGTAGCTATAACAACATATCCGTCACTTACTTTAAATGCTTGCCATGGGACAGAATACATATGTGATGATCCCGGTGGAACAGGAAGCTCTCCTTTTGTAAGCCATACTGTTCCAAGATAGGTAAGCAAATTCAGCATACCATCAAACATCGATAAGTTGATTGATGAACCCTGCCCTGTTTTTTCCCTTTTGTAAAGCGCAGCAAGGATGGCCTTACATGAGAATATGCCCCCCGATAGATCAGCAAGTGGTATACCGGTTCGAACTGGCGCGCTGTCTGGTTCACCCGTTATTGCCATGTAACCTGTAATCGATTGTATTATTATATCTAATGCCGGTAAATTTGCATACGCACCTTCTTCACCGTATCCTGTTACCGAACATTGGATTAATCTTTTATTTATTTCACTCAATACTTCATAATTAATTTTCAACCTCTGTAATACCCCAGGCCTAAAATTATCAATTACTACATCAGCTTTTTTTACAAGTTCATAAAAGAGTTCGAGGCCTTGATCTGTTTTAAGATCGATAACAATACTTTTCTTATTTCTATTGAAAGTTAAAAAAAGGCCACTTTCTCCATTTATTGGTGCAACTGACGGAATTCTACCTAAATCACCATTTGGTGTTTCTACTTTGATGACTTCAGCACCTAAGTCGGAAAGCACCTGACCACCATAGGTTCCCGCAATAATCTGACCTAATTCTATAACTTTCACACCTTTCAACGGATGATTCATTACAAACCTATACTTTTGGCAATAATATTTCTCTGTATTTCAGATGTCCCAGCACCAATCACAGATAAACGAGCGTCTCTAAAAAATCTTTGTATTGGGTACTCCATACAAAATCCATATCCACCATATATTTGCATAGCGTGCTCGGTTATCTTTGTATAAGACTCGCTGGTATACAACTTCAATATTGCAGCTTCATGGCGACTAGCCTTATCTTCATTTATAGAAGTGGCAAATTTATAAAAAAGCAACCTTGATAATTCTATCATAACTTTCATATCAGCAAGTTTATGCGAAATTGCCTGAAATTTACCGATTGGTCTGTCAAACTGCTCTCGTGATTTGGCGTATTGAAGAGCAAGATCAAAGCAAGCTGATGCTGCGCCTGTTCTTGCCGCTGACAAACATAATCTTTCATACCAAAGACATGAGTCACAGATTTGCCAGCCACCACCGATTTCACCGATAATATCATCTTTCGATACCTCAACATCATTATAGAAGACTTGTGTAGTGCCAATTGAGCGGTGCCCAAGCGTGTCAATCTTCTTAACGTCAATACCTTTTTTCTTCGTATCAACCATAAATGTTGTAATTCCTTTTTGCTTTTTATCCTCCTTTGACGTTCTGAGAACAACCAAGCAATAGTCACTGATGTCCATTCCAGACGTAAATACTTTTTGTCCATTAATTAGGTATTTATCATTTCCTATCGTGTCGGCACGCGTCTTTAGCGCAGCAGCATCAGAGCCAGATGATGGTTCAGTTAAACCAAATGCAAATGACAGTTCTCCTTTGGCAATTTTTGGCAAAAAGAATTTTCTTTGTTCTTCAGAACCATGAGCCATAATAGCAAATGCACCCCATGTCATCGTTCGAAAGACCCACATCGCTAGCTCTTCAAATCTTTTTCCCGTTTCCTCAAGAAGAATTGCGAGATCAACTGCATCACCGCCAGTACCTCCATACTCCTCTGGTATAATTAAACCCAACCAACCTGCATCACAAAGCGCTTTATAAGCCTCATAGGGCGGTACACCATCTTTGTCACATTTTTCAACATATTCTTCAGGGCATATCTTATTCAGGAATGCTTGTAAATGCGTCCTCATTTCATCTTGCTGTTGTGTAAAGTTAAAATCCATTAGTTCTCCTCTTTGTCTTGAATCCATTGTTCGTAGTTCAACCTCTTTAATTCAAAGAAATCTGATAATTCAGAATACATATTACCAAACAACCTTGCAATGGGCTTATAATTATCTATATTCACATAATTCTTCTCAGTATCCAATACATCTGTATTTGTTGAAACGTTGACAACCTCTCCAAGTGTTAAATTTCTATCATCACCCAATGGTATAATTGAATGAAGTCTGCATTCCAATGCAACCAGACTTTCTGCTATCGACGGCGTTTCAAGAATATGTGATTTCCTTAGGGTAAATCCTGCCTGGTCAATTTCACTAATATGCGGTGGAAAATTCACGCAGCTGATGTTCATCTGCTCTGCTATTTCAAATGTAACCATGTGAACAACAAATTCCTTTTTATAATTTATGTTTGCAGATGTATCTTTCATTCCGCCCTCAGGTCGTGAGTTTACACCGAGTGCAACAATTGATGGTTTATCTGAAAAGACGTTAAAAAAAGAGAAAGGCGCAGCATTAACTACTTCATCTTTTGATATTGTTGTAACTAGTGCTATAGGCCTTGGAATCACTAAAGCACACATTAATTTGTACCGATCTTGCCTCGATAGCGTATTTGGATCAACATTTAGCTCAGTCATGTATATTACTCGAGTTTTATTGGAACCCCTTCTTTAGCCGATCTATCAGCCGCCATTGTCAAGGATAAAACAACTCTTGCCTCCTCACCTGTTGTGAGGCCGACACCGCCCATACCCAAGGTGTGTCTAATAAAGGCATCCGTCTCCTCCTTCATTGGGCCAAAGAACTCACCCATCACAAAATCACCTGGCATCGCAGATCCAAGAAATGCCACATCAACATTGTACTGAGGAGTGTAAGGGCAAGGAATAGGATCTCCGGGTACTAATACAACATCCCTGTGAGCGTCATCGATATTTAGTGAACCATTTGTCCCTTGGAGATCTATTTCCATTGTAGCCGTGTAAGCAGGCCAATGTCTTGGCTGCAGCCAGCTTGTGCCAAGCGAAGATACAGACCCATCATCATAGGTGACAAGCATCCATTGAAAATCGTCTCTATTATAACTCTTAAACACATTGCTTGCTGATTTAGCATATACTTCTACAGGTTTTTTACCCTCGTTATACCACAACATCAAATCAACTAAATAGGTACCAGTATTAATCGATGGTGTCGTATTTGGTGACCGTCCAGCAACGGCTTCACCTACAGCTCGTGTTACATAAATTTTTCCCATTGAGAATACAATATCCCCCAACTGACCCCTTCTTACCGCCTCCTTAGCAAGAAGAAATTTTCTTCGGAATCTTTGAGTGTATCCGACAAAGACTTCAGCGCCTGTTTCTTTTGCTTTTGCTAGAATATTATCAGCTTCACCAAGATCCAAAACAAAAGGTTTTTCTATGAGTACAGACTTTCCAAGCTCTACCGCTTTCATAGTTGCATCATAGTGATTCTCTTCGTCAGTAGAAATGATAACAGCACCAACCCGGCTATCCTCTATTGCATCGGAGTAGTTGTTTGTTGCAATATCCGCTTTAACAGACTCGGCAACATTTTCCAATTTTTCATCTTTGATATCACAAACCGCAATATAGTCTACTTGGGTTATTTGTTTACAGGAATGTGCTCTCAGGTTACCGATGCCACCAGCACCAATTACCGCTACCCCTGTCTCTTGTTTGTTTGATTTCATCTTGCTACCTATTTCTTTCTATTTATCTTTGTTAAAAGAATTTGTGAAAACAAAATCTTCAATTGGGTTCCGAACTCGTTCTTGCAGTTCTCGTTCATTGTATGGTTCTGGCAAAATATCAGCCTCACCCTGATACCCAAGCGCAAAACCACAGATGATGTCCACATCATCTGGCACATCATATTTTATCTTGATTTCATCCAACAAGACCCCACCAGCCTGATGTATATATAAATCATACTCAAGCGCTTGAAGTGTAAATTGTGACATAGCCATACCCGTATCATAAAAATATGTTCGACTTTTTTTATCACCCAACATTAATTGATAGGCTCCTATGAAACCAATAACAGGAGCAGTGGATGCCCATTTTTGATTATTCTCATTAAAGCATGATAGTGCTTTTGCATACTCTTCTGAGTTCTCTTTTTTGGCAATTATAAATCTCCATGGTTGGGAATTATTGCATGATGCTGCCCATCTGGCCGCTTCGAATAATGAATTTAAAATTTCGTTATCAACACTCCTATCGTCGAAAGCACGGGGGCTCCATCTATTATTGATTAGTGTATTTAATTTATGTTTTGCGTCTGCGGGTTTATTGATTGGCATTTTTAGAACCTATAAAAATATTACTAATTTAAATAATTACTATTACATTTTTTTAAAAAATATAATATATTTTTTTAATTGAATAGATTAATTTAAGTAAATATTTATGCCAGATAATCAAAGTTTTTCATACATCATTGTAGGCGCAGGTAGTGCCGGATGTGCGCTCGCTGCAAGATTATCTGAAAATCCAGAAAATACAGTATGCTTATTAGAAGCTGGTCCAAAAGATAGAAACCCGTGGATACATGTGCCGATAGGGTACGCTAAATTATTTAAGAATAAAAAGCTCAATTGGATGTATCAAACTAAGAGCGATGATGGTTGGGTGCAAAGAAGTATTGTTGCCCCAAGAGGAAAGGTACTGGGCGGATCAAGTTCTATAAATGGTATGATTTATATAAGAGGGCAAAAACAAGATTATGATGTGTGGCGCCAACTCGGTAACAAGGGGTGGTCTTATGATGATATTCTTCCTTACTTCAAAAAAGCAGAAATACAAGAAAGAGGAGAAGACCAATACCACGGCGTGAGTGGTGATCTTCATGTGTCTGATCACAGAGACGTACATCCATTCGCAAATGCTTACGTTGATGCTGCTGTTGATGAAGGATTCCCAAGAAATAATGATTTCAATGGCGAAACTCAGGAAGGATTTGGTCCATTTCAATGGACGCAATTTAAGGGAAGAAGGTGGAGCACTGCAAGAGCTTACCTAGAAAAATCAAAAAGAAGGCCAAATCTGACTATAATTACAGATGCTCTGGCATCACGAATAATTTTTGATGGAAAAAAAGCAGTTGGAATATCCTATTCAAAAAAAGGAAAACAATTCACAGTAAATGCAAAGAATGAGGTTCTGCTCTCATTAGGTGCCTTTAACTCCCCTCAACTTTTACAATTATCTGGAGTTGGCAACCCTGAATTATTAAACAAATATAATATTCAGGTCGTCCATGAGCTAAATGGGGTTGGGGAGAACCTACAAGACCATATTAATGCACCAATTATGTATCAATTGAACCGTCCATTTACTGCAAATGATGTCTTTCACAAAACCTCAGTTAGAGTTGCGGCAGGTTTAGACTATATATTTAATCGAAAAGGACTTCTGCATATGGGTGTTGCATATGCCGGTGGATTTTTTAAAACTAATAACTCATTAGAAACGCCAGATATACAGAGTCTTGTGTTAATGTTCTCATCAACGGACCCTGGTGGTGCCCCTCATAAGTATCCAGGTGTGACAGTTGTGTGTACATTGCTAAGACCAGAAAGTAGAGGCTATGTAAAAATTACATCAAACGATCCAACAATGCCCCCTGAAATTGCTCCAAATTACCTTAGCGTTGAGAGAGATAGATTAAAACTTCTAGAGTCAATTAAGATCATAAGAGGTATTTTTAAAAATAAAAAATTAGCAGAATATGTTGTTGAGGAAAAGTACCCAGGTGGTACTTTAAATACCGATGAAGAATTACTAGATTATATAAAGCAATACTGCAGAACTAGCTATCATCCAGTAGGTACATGTAAAATGGGCAGTGATGATATGGCGGTAGTTGACGATGAGCTTCGAGTACATGGAATCGAATCTCTTAGAGTCGTTGATGCCTCAATTATGCCGAACTTAGTATCCGGGAATACAAATGCTCCTACTATAATGATAGCAGAAAAAGCAGCTGACATGATACTTGGGCAAAAAGGAGATAAATAATGGATGATTTTAATGATTTAACTTTTACAAAATTCTCAGTTGGGCAATCAGTATCAAGGTTTGAAGACCCTGAATTACTCCGTGGTGAAGGAACGTATACTGATGACATAAAAAGTGAGAGTCAAGCACTGGAAGCATTTGTTTTTAGATCACCCTATGCACACGGAAAAATAATAGATATTAATGTGGACGAAGCCAAATCACAACCAGGTGTTCTTGATATCCTAACATACAAGGATATGGATCAAGAAAAAATTGGTGTGATACCCTGCTTAACGGCGGATAAACTCAAAGGTAAAGATGGAAATGGCATAAAAGTACCTCCTCTAGTCTCCCTTGCAAAGGATAAAGTATATTATGTGGGGCAACCGGTTGCATTCGTAATCGCGGATACTCTCAATAACGCAAAAAATGCAGCTGAATTAATATTTCTTGAAATTGAAGAGTATGACGTGATTGTTGATCCACGCGATGCTATGTCAGCTGACAGTTCCTCTATTCATCCAACATTAAATGATAATATTGCGCTTGATTGGGAATATGGAGATGAAAGTGAAGTAGACGACTTGATCAAAAAAGCAAAATATAAAACATCCATTGAACTGAGAAATAGCAGATTAATTATATCAGCTATGGAACCACGCGCATGCATGGCAAGTTTCAACAGTGAGACGAATAGCTATGATTTACATTCACCTTCTCAAGGCCTGTTCGGTTTTGCGAATATCTTAGCCAATATCTTTAATGTTGATAGAGATCAAATGCATTGCCACACACCAAGTGTCGGCGGCTCATTTGGGATGAAGTCAAGTCCATACCCTGAATATATTGCCTCCTTGGTTGCAGCAAAGAAGACTGGAAAAACAATAAAATGGAAAGATACTCGAACCGACTCATTTCTCTCAGACACTCATGGAAGAGACTCGTGGATTGATGCAACAATAGCGTTCGATAATAATAAAAAAATGGTAGCAGCTAAAATCCAAGTTGTTGCAAACTCTGGCGCCTTTATGGGTTTAATGGGACCTATGGCGCAATCAATGAATATAAAAAATAATTTTTGTGGTGCTTACGATCTACCAAAAATGTATGTAAATTCAAAAGCAGTCTACACGAATACAACCCCAATTGGCGCTTATCGTGGCGCTGGAAGGCCGGAAGGTGTATATATTATGGAGAGACTTCTTGAGAAAGCCGCGATTGAAATGATGATTGATCCTGTAGAACTAAGAAAAATCAATCTTATAAAGAAAGATCAATTCCCATATCAATCAGCTGCTGGTTTAAATTATGACAGCGGTGACTTCCATAGTGTGCTGCAAGACGCACTCGAAACTGCTGATTGGGTAAATTTTAGCCAGAGGCAGGAGGAGTCAAAGAAAAATGGTCTGTATAGAGGTCGCGCCCTCACGTATTATCTTGAAGTAACCGCACCTCCAGGAAAAGAAATGGGGAGGATAAGATTCGAAGATAACGGTGAAGTTACGCTTGTAAGCGGTAATCTAGATTATGGTCAAGGGCACTTAACATCTTTTGCGCAAATAATGTCAGATAAGTTAGGTATCCCAATGGAGAGCTTCAAATTACTTCAAGGTGATAGTAAAGAATTAATTGCAGGTACTGGGACAGGTGGTTCTAGGACGGCTATCAGTGGTGGCACACTGCTATTAAAAGCATCTAACATTGTAATTTCTAATGGAAAAAAATTAGCAGCACACTTATTCGAAGAGGATTTTGAAAGTGTTGAATTTAATAATGGTAATTTTGAAATACCAAATACCAATCACAAGATAAATATTCTTGATCTCAGTAGAGAAATTAAGCAACTCATGAAGGATCAAAAACTGCCAGGATCGCTGCCTCAAGGTCTTGATGGAGAACTAGCAGAAGATACACCACCCTGCTCATTCCCTAATGGTTGTCACATATCTGAAGTTGAAATAAACCCAAAAACTGGTGTCGTTAAACTGATAAAACATACAGCTGTGAATGATTTTGGTAATCTCATAAATCCGCTTTTAGTTGAGGGTCAGGTGCTAGGTGGAATAATACAAGCTCAAGGACAAATTATGATGGAAAACCTATGCTATGACGATTATGGCCAACTATTATCCGGTTCCTACATGGATTATACAATGCCAAAAGCAGCGGATATTCCAAAAGAATTTGTTTTTAAGTCGCATCCAATTCCATGTAAAACAAATCCTCTTGGAATTAAAGGTTGCGGTGAAGCTGGGATATCCGGTGCATTACCAACCATTATGAACGCTATTGTAAATGCCCTAGAGTTAAATGGTGTTGATGGAAAAAATTTAAACATGCCTGTAACATCAGAGAAAATGTGGGAGATAATAAATTAAGATATATTTGCATAATTTTAACTTATTTTCTTTATCTTTAGGCTCAGTTTGATATATATAGAATATCTAATATGGAGTAAATGATGAATACAAGAAATCAATATTTATTAATGTTATTGCTAGTGGTAATAATGGGAATCGGCGGGTATTTTATGTACCAGCAGGATAAAGCAAATCCAGCAGAAGACACATCGCAAGCACTTGAGTTTAAAGCTGAAGATGTAGATTTCTGGAAGTAACTTTTTATATTTGATATATAATTAAGTATACCCCAGCTACAGACAACAATATCCCGAACAATACCGTTTTATTTATTATTTCGTGCTGTCTGTTCAGTATCCATCCAAAAATAACTCTGAATATAATCGTAGTTCTTTGAATAGGTTCAACAATTGAGATAGGTGCTACTCCAAGCGCCATATACCTAAAAAGATGGGATAAAAAACCTAAAAATCCGGTCAAGATAAACCATTTCACCCCCTTATTATTAAGAGCATAAATGTCGCCAAACCTAGTCCTAGACAGTAAGATTATTATAAGCACTAGTAGTGTAGCTGAGAGATAGGCAATGAAACCGCCAACTATATTTTCTTTAAGACCGCCGTCTTCAAGACCAAGCTTTATAAAAAAAGGACTGGAACCGAATGCTAATGCACATAATAATCCCCAGAGATATCCTTTCTTGTAATCCATTACTACCCCGGATTTAGTTTTTGAGTTGCTTTTTCTTGCAAAAAAAATTGTAGTAGGACCGCTAAAGACAAGGCATATCCCAGTAAATAGATAAAGATTTAATTCTTCGTTTAGTAAGGTAAGGGCAAAGATTAATGAGATAAGCAAAGCAAGCTGAGTTATGGGACCCGATTGAGTTGCGCCCAGTAATTGTGTAGATCGATAATTACAATAGCGACCAATAACAAGATGAATAATACCAGCAACTGAAAAGAAGAAAATTGATCTTATTGATAGATCTTTAAATACATAAAAACAGTCAAATATTAAAAGAATAATGAAAAAAAAGGGTAGACCAAGAGGAACAGTTATTGCGATTGCTTGATGGACCGGAGCAGTCAAGACACCCCTTCTAAGCGCTGTTGTGTTTAGCGCAAACATCATTGCTGAAATTAATGCTAAAACACCACCCAACATACGTCTTCTATTCCCTCTTTAAAAATCTATTTGTAATATTAATAAGTACATACCAACTACAGACAGTGCAACACCAAATAGGACCCTAGTATTTATTATTTCGTGCTTCCTATTAATCATATAACCAAATAAAACTCTAAAAATGACAGAGGTTCGATGAATAGGCTCAACAATCGAGATCGGTATTAGCCCCAAAGCAATATACCTAAACAGCTGAGCTGAGGAACCCATGAATCCTGTAATAGTGAACCATTTTAATGCTCTTTTATCCATTTCGAGAATGTCCCTAATTCCCACTCTGAAGAGAGCCATTATAAAGATTAAAAAAAATATTGCCGAAATGTAAGATACAAAACCTGCAAGGATTGTCACTTCAAGACTATAATTAGAAAAACCTGATTTCACAAGTAAAGGACTTATTCCATAACAAGTAGCACAAGACAAGCCCCAGAAAAATCCCGATTTATACTTCATCTCAATCCCAGACTTTGTGAACTTATCACCCTCACGACCCAGAAGTATTATCATTGGTGATAAAATGATTAGAAAAATAGCAATAATATGAATATTTGTTATTTCTTCATCAAACAGATGATAAGCGAAAAAAACTGAAATTAGTAAGCCCAATTGCACGATTGGGCCAGCCTGAGTTGCACCAAGAGACTCGATCGTTTTATAACCAAAATATCTTCCGAATATAAAATGAATTACACCTGCGGATCCAAAAAAAAGAAATTGCGTAATATCTAAATCACGAAAGATAGACCATGAATTTGTGAATGCAATAGCAAATAAAAAAACGGGGAGCCCAATCGGAACTGTAACAATTATCGATTTATAGACAGAGGCAAACAGTATTCCTCTTCTTAAGGCTGTATCATTTGCAGCAAATGTTACTGCAGACACCACCGCACATACAAGACCGAGCATGTTAATAAATCAGTTCTAAGTTAGCCTTTACTCCATGCTCAAGTCGAAAAAGCGCTTCCTCATATTTAGGAATACCAGTTGGGATATATTGATTACTGTAAGCGTAACCTTCTTTTGGTGTCCAAAAAATTGAGGTGTTAAATTTCTCATCACTATTTTCATCATGAAACACAAAAATAGCAATATCGCCCTCGTGATAATCATCTACCGGAATAATTGTCGTACCTTTTGTGGCTACTTTCTTATAACTGCGGTCTGGGTTAAATTTCTTAAATGAAGTTTTACTCTCGTAAAGATGCAATACTACATGGCCATCATCACTTGATACATTATTTATTTCGAAGGTTGCATGAGCGTGGGCGTTCTCTGGGTTGCCCTGCATTACATAAATAGCCAGAATGGCCATTGATATTAAAGATCTGGGTTTGGTGCAGCGATACATTCTTTTGTGACCTTCATCATCCATGTATAAAACTCGATTCTATTACCGTCTGGATCCGTAATATAAAATGCATGGCTCCCGCTTCCACCAACGAAACCTAATGTATCATCTCCTTCAACATACTTA
The DNA here is from genome assembly GCA_913030915.1 of uncultured Rhodobiaceae bacterium. Classification (GTDB taxonomy): domain Bacteria; phylum Pseudomonadota; class Alphaproteobacteria; order Rhizobiales; family TMED25; genus TMED25. Next base: position 28,037 of record CAJWEW010000012.1, on the reverse strand, counting down.
GCTTCGTGACCGTGTACGTATGGACCTGACACAAAGGGTATATTATTCTTTTTGCAGTGCTCAAGTGCATTTAACCAATCTTCTCTTTCTGGTATTTCAAATGCAATATGATGAACTCCAGGGGCATGTCTTTTACCAGTATCTGATTGATCTAATTTACTTCTATCTTTTTCTTTGTCTATCTCAAAGAAAACAATATCATGATGCCAGTCTTCACATCTAACAAAACACATCCTGTGTTTTCTGTATGGCTCACCCCAAATACCAGTTAATTTGAGTCCTACTAAATCCCTATACCATTCTAGTGATTTCTCAATATCACTAACCCAAATACCTACATGACCAACTCTATGAACGCCTTCAAAAGCCATAAGCCCTCCTCAGAAACCTACATATCATATATATAACTATAGCATAGATGTTTAGATCTACTATTAAAAAAACTATTGAATTTATAATTTTATCATATGCTTTGAAAGCATATCAACTATGAAACATATTTGATTTTTTTATCACAAGATATGGCGGGCCCTATAGGAATCGAACCTATGACACAGTGATTAAAAGTCACCTGCTCTACCGACTGAGCTAAGGGCCCACAATTGAAATATAGTAATTTATATGGCAGGTTTAAAGTGTTGTAAACTAATGTTTATTTATAAACACAAAAAACAGGATTATAATACATCCACGCTTCTCCAGTTTTTTTTAATTTCTTGAATTTTTAGATCCAAGCGATTTTCTCTTATTGCGAACCTTAGATCTATCATAAGCGAATTATAGTAATGTAAATTTATTTCTGAAATAAGCATAGCAGCAAGTATTTCTTTAGATTTAATTAAATGATGGAGGTATGACCTTGAATACACTGATGCAATGGGACAATCTGACTCTTCGTCAACGGGCATCATATCGTCTGAAAATTTTGCGTTTCTTAAATTAATTGTACCAAATTTTGTATATGCGAGACCGTGGCGACCCGCTCTAGTGGGCATTACGCAATCAAACATATCAACACCCCTCTTCACAGACTCAACAAGGTCCTCAGGTGTTCCAACACCCATTAGATATCGTGGCCTTTCATCCGGTAAATTTGGTATTGTGAAATCTAGCGTCTTCAGCATCAATTCATGACCTTCACCAACCGCAAGACCCCCAATTGCATAACCGTCAAAACCAATATCAATTGTCTTGATTGCTGATTGCTCCCTCAAATGTTGATCGGTTCCTCCCTGAACGATTCCAAAGAGCATCCTTCCCTTCTTTTTAACAAAGCACTTTTTCGACATTTCAGCCCATTTTAGAGATAAATTCATTGCTTCTCTTATGTTTGACATACCCTTATCGAATTCAATACATTGATCGAGAACCATATGAATATCAGACCCAATTGAGTCCTGTACTTTCATTGAAATATCCGGAGATAAGTAAAATTCTTTTCCGTCTATATGTGATTGAAATCTCACACCACCCTCTTCAATTTTCATAAGCTTAGAAAGAGACATAATTTGAAATCCGCCAGAGTCTGTCAATATTGGCCTATCCCACTTCATAAAGTTATTTAAGCCACCAAATTTATAAAGGATTTCTGTTCCCGGTCTCAGATAAAGATGATAGGTGTTACCAAGTATAATATTAAAACCAATCTTTTTTAGTGTGTCTACGGAAATTGCTTTTACTGTCCCTTGAGTTCCAACAGGCATAAATACAGGGGTCTCAACCATTCCATGAGCAAGATCTAATTGACCACATCTGGCATATCTATCTTTTGCTGTTATTTTAAACACTCAAATCTCCACATATAAAACAAGCATCCCCATAAGAATAAAATCTATAATTATTGTCCATGGCTGATGCATAAGCTACGTGCATATCATTTATTCCGTAATACGCACAAACTAAAACAAACAGAGACGATTTAGGTAAATGAAAATTTGTAATCATAGCATCCGCAGCTCTAAACTTATGTCCTGGCTTAATATAGATATCTGTTTCACCTTTGTATTCACTAAATTTACCGGTACCATCAACGGCAGACTCTAATATTCTCATGCTAGTAGTTCCAACAGCTATAATGTTACCTCCCGCTGCCCTTGTTTCATTCAGTAAGTCGGCTGCCTGAGGATCTAAATGGCACCACTCTGAATGAATTTTATGATCCATAATATTATTTGTTTTAATTGGTGAAAATGTACCGGAACCAACATGAAGTAATACATTGCAAATACGTATGCCTTTCGCCTGAATATTATCTAGTAATCTTTCAGTAAAATGCAGACCGGCAGTTGGTGCTGCTGCAGACCCGGCGTGCTCTGCATAAACTGTTTGGTAAGACTCTTTATCTTCGTCTCTAAGCTCACGTTGAGCTGTAATGTAGGGAGGGAGTGGTAATTTTCCATTACTCTCTATCCAGGAGACCATATCCATATCTTGATCAAACCTTATTTTAACATGCTCACCCTCAAATCCGACAACATCAGCTGATACTTGGTCATTATCAGAGAAAATTAATTTATCCATTATTTTAAGTCGTCTCTTCGGCTTTGCTAATATTATCCAATCACCATCATCTAATTGTCTAATAATATTTAATTTTATATTTGAAGAATTATCTTTCCTCCATCTTTTTATCTCAAAATATGTTGGGGTAACTTTGGTGTCATTTATCACAATTACATCTTTTGGACTCAGGAGATCGGGAAGGTCATAAAAATATTTATGAGTGATTTTTTTAGATTTATCTAATATCATTAACTTGGAATGATCTCTCGGATCTGCTGGTGCGAGAGCTATCTTACTCTTATCGAGCTGGAAGTCAAATAACCCAATTTTCACAATACTGCGTTACTCTATTACTGTCACTTTGATCATAGAGTCCGGGTTTGCGGGCGGCTCACCGCGAGCAATCTTATCTACATTTTCCATTCCTTCTACAACAGTACCCCAAACAGTGTATTGTTGATTAAGAAAGTGCGCAGGTTGGAAGCAAATAAAGAACTGACTATTAGCGCTGTTGGGATTACTTGACCTTGCCATGCCGACGGTACCTCTATCAAATGGCTTGTTGGAAAATTCAGCTTTTAGATTTGGATAACCCGATCCACCCATACCAGTCCCTGTTGGATCCCCTGTCTGCGCCATAAAACCGTCTATAACCCGATGAAATATTATACCGTCATAGAAACCGTCTCTGGCTAATGTCTTTATTTGTTCAACGTGCAGTGGCGCAATGTCACTGTGTAATTCAATTATCACATCACCATGCGAAAGTTCAATTAACAATTTTTCTTTTGTATTTTCGGCCATAGCGACTCCAGTAAATATAATTAAGGTTATTAATATCAGAAATTTCTTTATAAACATAATTTTATTTGGTAATGGAATTGAAGTTCTTTATCAAGTATTTATTTACATTATCTGGAACTAAAGACTCAATTGAACCACCAAGTTTATAGATTTGCCTCACTAAGCTTGACGAGACATGATTAAGATCATTATCTGTCGGTATAAATAATGTCTCAATATTAGGATCGATTATCTTGTTTGTATTATACATTCTTAATTCGTAATTGAGATCCGATGTATCTCTTATACCACGTATAATTACATTGCATTGATTATCTTTTGCTGCCTGAACCAAAAGACTATCAAAAATAATTACATCAATTTTTGTATTTGATACCTTAATAGATTTAATTGACTCATTCAACAAAGACTCTCTTGTATTAATGTCTATTAATGAATTTTTTTCGTGATGTTGACCAATACCAATTGTTATATGTTCTGAAACTATTGATGCTTTTTCAATAATATTCTTGTGTCCGACAGTAAAAGGATCAAAGGATCCAGGAAAAAAACATCTATTCATCATCGGCCCCATCGTCTTCTTCAGATTCAAGATCCCCTAAGCGCTCTACAGAGACTACTTGCTCTTGGTTATCTACATCAAATATTCTGACACCCTGTGTTGATCTTGAAGCAATTCTTATATCATCAACAGGGCATCTTATTAATTTTCCATTATTTGTTACGAGAATTATTTGATTTGTTGAGTCAACCGGAAATGAGTCCGCGATATTCCCGTTTCGATCATTCACAACCATAGCAATAATACCTTTCCCACCCCTACCGGTAACTCTGTATTCAAATGTTGATGTCCTCTTCCCATAACCATTATTGGAAATGGATAAAATAAACTGCTCAGAAGCACCCATTTCGGCATATTTTTCATCAGATAGAATTGCTGGAGTTATATTTTCGGCATTTTCATCATTTTCATCATGTTCAGACTCAATGTCACCACGGACAGCCCTGCTCATTTTCAGGTATGCAGCCCTTTCTTCAGTTGAAGCACTCATTGATTTAATAATTGCTGATGATATCACCCTGTCACCTTGCGCGAGCTTAATTCCTCTAACGCCCGTTGACGATCTTCCAACAAATAGCCTAACGTCTGAAACTCGAAACCTGATGCATTGCCCTTTGAGGGTTGTTATTAATAAATCATCATCGTCTGTGCATGTTTCGACTGTTTTTATTTCATCGCTATCCTGTAATTTCATTGCTATTTTACCATTTGCCCGAACATCGACAAAATCGCTTAGCTTGTTCTTCCTGACATTACCTTTTTCAGTTGTGAACATTATATATAAATTTTCCCATTCCTGTTCATTCTCGGGTAACGGCATTATTGTTGTGATGTTCTCACCGTCGCTCAAAGGTAATAAGTTTATCATTGCTTTTCCCTTTGATTGCGGTGTACCTTGTGGTAGTTTCCAAACCTTCATTTTGTACACAATACCTGTGGAAGAGAAGAAAAGTATTGGCGTATGTGTATTCTCAACAAAGATCTGTGTAACAAAATCCTCATCTCTTGTACTCATACCGGCGCGGCCCTTGCCACCTCGTCGCTGACTCCTGTAGGTGGATAATGGTACTCTTTTTATATATCCTTTATGACTCACAGTAACAACGACATCTTGCTTTGGAATAAGATCTTCGTCATCAACATCCAATTCAAGGTCAGTTATTTCCGTTCTCCTTGCAACTCCAAATGACTCTTTTGCCTCTAAAAGCTCTTTCTCGATCAGGCTATCCAAAACCTTTCTGTTTGTTAGAATTTCGAGATATTCCTTTATATGCTCACCGATAGAATTTAGCTCTTTCTCGATTTCGTCACGTCCAATTGCAGTAAGCCGTTGCAAACGCAAATCTAATATTGCTTGAACTTGATCATTAGATAGCATGTATGACCCATCTTTTGCAATCTTATGTCGAGGGTCATCGATAAGCTTTATGAGCGACTCAACATTTTTTGGTATCCATTTTTTCTTGAGCATATAATCGCGAGCAGTCGCTGGATCAGGCGATGATCTTATAACCTTGATAATCTCATCAATATTTGATATTGCTATCGCTAAACCGACAAGAACATGCGCCCTATCCCTTGATTTGTTTAGAAGATAGGTTGATCTTTTTACTACAATATCCACTCGAAATTCCAGGAAAGAATCTATTATTTGCCTTATCGATAATAATTCAGGTTTTCCAGAATTCAGGCAAACCATATTACAACCAAATGACGATTGAAGCGGAGTATATTTGTATAACTGGTTTAGTATGACATCAGCTTCAGCGTCCTTTTTTAGCTCGATAACTACCCTTATGCCATGCCTGTCAGATATATCCCGAATATCAGAAATTCCTTCAACTCTTTTGTCCCTTACTACTTCAGCGATTTTTTCAATAAGGCTAGACTTATTCACCTGATATGGTATTTCCGAAATTATGATAGAGCTTCTATTATTTTTTTCTTCAATTTCTGCTTTACCCCTAAGTATAACGGATCCCCTACCTGTTTGCTGCGCAGATCTTATTCCATTTCTTCCGATTATCAATCCTCCAGTTGGGAAGTCTGGCCCTGGAATAATTTCATTAAGCTCTTCTTCAGTTGTTGATGGATTATTGAGGATTGAAATGCATCCATCAATTACTTCAGATAAGTTATGTGGCGGGATATTCGTCGCCATACCCACAGCTATACCTCCAGCACCATTTATGAGAAGATTTGGAAATTTGGAGGGTAGAACAGTTGGCTCACTCTCTGAGCCATCATAATTTTCTTGATATTCAATACAATCCTTATCAATATCTTCTAGCATAAGTGTGGTTATTTTTTCGAGCCTACATTCTGTATACCTCATTGCAGCTGGACGATCGCCATCAACCGACCCGAAATTACCTTGCCCTTCAATCAAAGGTGCCATCATTGAGAATGATTGAGCCATTCTGACAAGCGACTCATAAACAGCAGAGTCACCATGAGGGTGATACTTACCGATGACATCGCCAACTACTCGAGCCGACTTTCTATAGGGTTTATTAAAATCTAGCCCCATCTGACTCATTGAGTAGAGTATTCTTCTGTGAACTGGTTTCAGGCCATCTCTGACATCAGGAATAGCTCTCGATACGATTACACTCATTGCGTAATCGAGGTATGACGAGCTCATTTCATTTTCTATTGTAACGGGTAATATACCTGAGCCTAAGTCTTTTGATTTATCGTTTTCGTTTTCTGACAACTTACTTTAAAAATCCCGAATCATTTAATCTCTTAATTTTATCAGTTTATAAAGCCAGATAGAATTATTTAATGTGATGTTGGTCATCTTTCTGTTGAAGATAAAAGTTAACTAAAATGGAATTTCATCATCAAATTCATCAGCAACTGCTTCAGTAGTTTGAAGGACTTCTGAATTAGACTGACTTAGTGTTTCAGGACGATCATTTGGAATCGAAGGAGTTGACTCGCTGCGGCTATCCAGTAAAATAAGTGTACCCCTAAAATTTTGCACAACTATTTCAGTCGTATATCTATCTTGTCCCGATTGATCTTGCCACTTTCTTGTTTGCAGATTACCCTCAAGATAGAGCTTTGATCCTTTTTTTACATAGTCCTCGACAACTCTCAAAAGCACTTCGTTAAAAACAACGATGCGATGCCATTCTGTACTTTCTTTGCGTTCATTTGTTGATTTATCGGTCCAATTTTCTGTAGTTGCAAGACTAAATGTTGCAACTTTTTTACCATTCCCCATAGTTCGAACCTCAGGGTCAGCACCAAGATTACCGATTAATGTCACCTTATTTAAACTACCAGCCATATCAAAACTCCTAACAATTTAAATTATATATGAATTTCAACACTTTTATATTTAATAATAATGATTAAATTATTATATTGTTGAAACCTAAACAAATAATGCAGAAAAAAAATCAATAAAGTCATAAAAATTGTTAAAGCATCGGAACACAACCTTAAAGATATTTCCTTAGAAATACCTAAGGAAAAATTAGTTCTTTTTACTGGGCTATCGGGTTCAGGTAAATCAAGTCTAGCATTTGACACTATCTATGCGGAGGGGCAGAGAAGGTATGTAGAAAGCCTATCTTCTTATGCAAGGCAATTTCTTGAAATGATGGATAAGCCCAAAGTGGAAAGTATAGAGGGTTTGTCACCTTCAATCTCAATAGAACAAAAAACAACTTCAAGGAATCCAAGATCGACCGTTGGAACTGTGACGGAAATATATGATTACTTACGTGTGTTGTACGCAAGGGTTGGGACACCATACTCACCAGTAACAGGGCTGCCAATTGAGGCTCAAACAGTTTCAAATATGGTTGATAGAATAATGAAACTGAAGGATGGTCAAAAAATCATTTTGCTATCGCCAATAGCAAAAGAAAAAAAAGGTGAATTTCAGACTGAATTTCAAAAAATTAGAAAAGATGGCTTTCAAAGAGTTAAGGTGGACGGAAGTTTCTATACAATTGATAAAGTTCCAAAACTAGAAAAGAATTTCAAGCATGACATTGATATAGTTATAGATAGATTGATCAGTGGGTCAATAGATCCTGTCAGACTGGCAGACTCGATTGAAACGGCACTTCAGTATTCGGGTTCACTTCTGATAGTGGAATTTGCCGATAAACAAATTATCTCTGAAAGAAGAATTAATACCTCTAAAAATGATACACATGAGAGATTAGTATTTTCAACTAAATTTGCATGTCCAGTATCCGGATTCAGCCTTGGGGAAATCGAACCTAGGCTTTTCTCATTCAACAGTCCAATTGGCGCCTGCAAAGGCTGCGACGGCATCGGTAACATATATTCTGCAGATCCAAAGAAAATTATACCTAATGAAGATCTATCAATAATTGATGGCGCGATTAGGCCGTGGAGAAATCTGAACACATCCCTCATATCTGACATGTTGGAACCGCTACTTCAAGAATATGGATTTAGCTTGTCATCCCCATGGAAAAATATCGATAAAGAAGTCCAAGATATAATTCTGTATGGCTATAAAAAAAATATTGAGCATAAAAAAAGTAGAAATATTGATGAGCTAAATTTTCTAAAACCATTTGATGGAATTATACCAATGATTAATCATGCAATAAAGCAAGTTAAATCTAGGTATAAATTTCGAGAATTATTCAGATATCAATCACTCCAACCTTGCAGTGCATGTAACGGTAAACGACTCAATGAAAACGCGTTATGTGTGAAAATTGAAGACATTGATATTAGTGTTCTTACATCTATGTCAATTAAAGACGCAAAAGAGTGGATATCAACCATTGCTGATGTACTCACAGATAATAAAAAGACAATTGCAACTCCGATACTTAAAGAGATCTTTGATCGGCTAAGTTTTCTGAATGAGGTTGGGCTTGATTACCTAACTCTAGCAAGATCTTCTGGTACATTATCAGGAGGTGAGGCTCAAAGGATAAGATTGGCAAGCCAAATTGGTTCCAAACTCACCGGTGTAATTTATGTACTTGACGAGCCATCAATTGGTTTGCATCAAAGGGATAATGGGAGATTACTGCACACTCTATCGTCACTCAGAGATCTTGGTAATACAGTTATTATTGTTGAACACGACGAGGAGGCAATGCGGGCTGCTGACTATATAGTTGACATAGGACCTGGGGCAGGAGTTAATGGAGGTGATATTGTTGCGAAGGGATCCCTGAAGGACATTCAAAAAAATAGTAAATCAATCACGGGCAAATATTTAAGCAAAAAACTTTTAATAGATATTCCAAAAGTAAGACGAAAAAAATCAGCTTCACTCAAAATAACTGGCGCTAAAGAAAATAATATTCAGGGTATTGATGCAGATTTCCCTCTCGGTTTACTATTATGCATAACCGGTGTGTCAGGATCAGGCAAATCCACGCTTATTAATAATATATTATTCCAAGGGCTTAACTCAAAGCTCTCAAGAGCAGGGATGGTTTTTGATAATTATAGTAATATCATTGGTGATGAATGTATCGATAAAATTATAGAGATCAATCAGTCACCAATCGGACGTACACCAAGATCAAATCCAGTCACGTACACGGGTACCTTCACACCGATTCGTGATTGGTTCGCAAGCCTACCAGAATCTAAGACTAGAGGTTATAAGCCAGGTAGGTTCTCATTTAATGTGAAAGGTGGCAGATGTGAACACTGCGAAGGCGATGGACTTATAAAGGTTGAAATGCACTTTCTTTCTGATGTATACGTGACTTGTGACGTTTGTAGTGGGAAAAGATATAACCGAGAAACTCTGGAAGTTAGGTATAAAGATAAAAATATATCTGATGTGCTCGATATGACTGTTTTCGAGGCTGTAGAGTTTTTTAAAGCAATACCTGCAATTCGTGATAAATTAATGATGCTTCAAGCTGTGGGGTTGGATTACATAAAGATTGGTCAATCAGCAACCACATTATCTGGCGGCGAAGCTCAAAGAATTAAGCTCTCAAAGGAGCTATCGAGAAAACCAAGAGGTAATACACTCTATATTCTAGACGAACCAACAACCGGCTTACATTTTCATGATGTCCAAAAGTTAATAAAAATATTAAATGAGCTAGTAGACAAAGGAAACAGTGTCCTAGTCATCGAGCATAATTTAGATGTGATAAAAAGTGCAGACTGGATTATTGATATGGGACCCGAAGGTGGGGATCATGGTGGTAAAATCATAGCGGAAGGAACACCGGAGGATATTGCAAAGCAAAAAGCGAGTCACACAGGAAAATTTCTGAGAGAAATGCTATCTAGTTGAGTTCTTCCTTTTGAACTTCGTTTGCCCTCCTCCAATCATAAACCCAATCTTGAAGCTCCATAACTACTGGGGGTTCACCATTATCTCTAAACCATGAGTCGATAACAAACTGCTTCTTATTTTTTTTATCTCTTATTGTCGCACTGAAATGCGGCCAACGTCCATCTATTAATGCCCCCCTTGATTGCGGCACAACAACTGAATGCATAAATATTAACTCATTATCTTGAAAGTACTTTAGATAACTTGTTGTTGATGCCGACTCATCAACACAATCTTGCTTTTCAATATTACCAATAAATTCATTCTCAAGAACGCCTCCCTTATCATTCGCAGTCCCAACAATAGGCCCAACAACTGTCTCAATAGTTGCAACAGCAGTAGCTATCATTTGCCTTTCCTCGTAAGGAGTTCGAAAATCTCTACTTTTAAATATTTCATGTATCATTTCACGGTCATTATCTGTGAATTTAATCTGAGTTTTAAAATTGCAGTTATAGCCCGAACATACCACAACATCTGACTCATCATCTGTAATAACGCCCATATCAGACATATAGCTATTAAGATCAGGATATTTAGTATTCATTGGCGAATAACTTGTAGTACAAGAAACCATTAAAAACGGAAACATGAGGCAAAGAGCTAATAAAAAATGTTTATTCATGTTCATAATGTAATATAAAAGACTTAAATATTATTTAATTAAGATTCGCAATGACACAAGTTAAAATAATAGGAGGTGGGCTCGCCGGCTGTGAAGCTGCATGGCAACTGGCAGAGCGTAATATAAAAGTAGATCTCTACGAAATGCGACCAGAAAAGCTTACCCCCGCACATCAAACATCAGAACTGGCAGAGTTAGTTTGCTCAAACTCTTTTCGTTCTGATGACAAGCACTCAAATGCAGTTGGAATATTGCACGAAGAGCTCAGAATTTGTGAGTCACTTATAATGAAGGCTGCCGATGAGCACAAGGTACCAGCTGGATCAGCTCTTGCGGTTGATAGAAACTTATTTTCTGCAAAAGTCACTAAGTGTATACGCAGTCATCGAAATATTAATGTTATTCAGAAAGAGGTAATAAATATTCCAGATGATTGGGAAAATATAATTATTGCGACCGGCCCCCTTACATCTGCGTCTTTATCAGAGCTTATTCTAAAAAAAAGCTCGGATGACTCTTTATACTTTTTTGACGCCATTGCGCCAATTGTTTATACAGACTCCGTAGATATGTCAGAGGCATGGTTCCAATCAAGATATAACAAAGTGGGGCCTTCGGGGTCTTTAAATGATTATATTAATTGCCCGTTAAATGAGAAGCAATACCTTCAATTTGTTGATGAGTTGATTGAGGCTGATCAGGCAAGCTTTAATGAATGGGAGAAAGATACACCATACTTTGACTCATGCCTTCCAATTGAAGTCATAGCAAGGACTGGAGTGCAAACTCTTCGTCATGGACCAATGAAACCTTTTGGTTTAAATAATCCTCATAAAAAGGGTGATGAACCATATGCAGTCGTTCAGCTGAGGCAAGATGATGTATCTGGTCAATTGTATAACATGGTCGGATTTCAAACGAAAATAAAATATGGCCACCAAACAGATATTTTTAGAAAAATTCCTGGACTGTGTAATGCAAGATTTGCAAGGCTTGGCGGTATGCATAGAAATACATACATTAACAGCCCAAAGCTATTATTAAATGACTTAAGTCTTATCTCAGATCAGAGGATCAAGTTTGCTGGGCAGATCACTGGAGTTGAGGGATATGTTGAGTCAGCTTCAATCGGATTATTATCAGGACTCATGATGTACAACAAGTTAAAAATGAGAAAACAAACGCCACCACCCAAAACAACAGCAATGGGCAGTCTAATAAGTTATATTACGCGCAAAGATCATGTGAAAAATTTTCAGCCAATGAATATAAACTACGGGCTCTTTGAGAATATGGATATTAGGGATATTAGAAAGAAGCCAAAAAGAATTAGAGATGTTGAGAAAAAAAATAGGATTGTACAACGCGCAGAAAATGATTTAAGTGAATGGCTCAGCTCTTCTTTTACATAACCTATTCAGCATCATTTTTTGACCAATCGCGCTTAATGTTTAAGCCAATTAGTACTGGCGAAGCAATAAAGATTGAGGAATAAGTACCAATCAGGACTCCCCAAATCATTGCAAATGTAAAGCCCTTGATAACCTCCCCGCCAAATAAATATAGTGAAAGAAGGGCAAGAAGAGTTGTTATGGACGTCATAAGAGTTCTGGACAATGTTAAGTTTAATGCTTGGTTAATGAGATCCATTATTGGCATTTTCTTATATTTACGTAGTTCCTCCCGTATTCTATCATATATCACCACCGTATCATTAAGTGAGTACCCGACGATGGTAAGCAGGGCGGCAATAATTGATAAATTAAACTCCAATTGCAATAAGGAAAATACACCAATCGTGATCACAATATCATGGACAAGAGCAAATATTGCGCCGATACCAAATTGCCACTCAAATCTAAACCAAATATAAATTAAGACAGAAATAACTGCTGATATAACTGCAATTATACCCTTTTTAATAAGCTCAGCAGATACTTTTGGACCAACAACCTCAATTCTCCTTATCTCATAATCTATTCCCACAACCTCTGAAATTTTAGTTATTATTGCCTGTTGATCTCCTTCTTTGTCAGTCAACTGCTCCACACGTATAAGTAAATCGGTTTTCTTCCCAAACTCTTGTAATTGTATGTTTCCAATATCAAGCTGCCCTAAACGCGCCCGCATTTCAGATACTTCAGCATTTCCCGATATCTTCTGTACCTCAATTAATGTACCGCCATTAAAGTCAATACCAAAATTTAAACCTCTTGAGAATAAAAGAAATATAGAGGCAATTACAAAGAAAAACGAGAGTGATACAAAAAGTTTTGTCTTGGATAGAAAATTTATACTTGTATCTAATTTTATTATCTTAATTGGTTTCATAAACATTTACCCATTCAAATATTAATTTCCTTTGGGTTTGATCTTTTTATCCACAATGCCACAAGAAACCTTGTGAGTGTGAAAGCAGTAAAAACTGATGTAATAATTCCAATTGCAAGTGTTATAGAAAACCCTTTTATAGGACCAGAACCCAATTGAAATAGTATAATAGCTGCAATAAAGGTAGTAATGTTTGCGTCAAGTATTGTCGTACGGGCCCTCTTATATCCATTATCTATTGCATTAATTACAGACTTTTTATTAGAAACTTCTTCTCTTATTCTCTCAAAGATTAAAACGTTTGCATCAACGGCCATCCCAATCGTGAGAATTATACCCGCAATTCCCGGTAATGTTAATGTGGCTTGTAAAATTGATAGTATAGCTACGATTAAGGATAAATTTATTAAAAGTGATATATTTGAATAAATTCCAAATCTGCCATATGAGACAAACATATATATTAAAACGAGTACTAGACCCAATACTGATGCAATTTGCCCTGATTTTATTGAGTCAGCACCCAAACCAGGGCCAACAGTTCTTTCCTCTAGTATAATTAGAGGCGCAGGTAACGCTCCGGCCCTCAGCAGAATGGCCAAATCATTGGCCTCTTGAACTGTGAAACTTCCTGATATCATGCCTGAGCCACCTAATATCGGCTCATTGATGATTGGAGCGGATATCACCTCATTGTCAAGAACAATTGCGAATAGCTTGCCAACATTATCTGTCGTTATCTTTCCAAATTTCCGTGAACCTTGACCATCAAAACGGAAATTTACAATTGGTTGGTTGGTTTGTGAGTCAAACCCAGGTTGTGCATCAACTAAATTTTCCCCTCCTATTATGGATCTCCTCTCGACTACATATGTACTTTCATTGTTTGCGTGCTTTAATTGCATTGACGAACGAGATACATTGCCACCGTCATAAAAAGGATCAATCAAGTGAAATGTCATTTTTGCAGTAGTTCCAAGAAGATCTTTTAACCTTTTAGGGTCATCTAGTCCTGGTACTTGAATAAGGATCCTCGAATTACCCTGCCTTTGTATTGTAGGCTCTTTTGTCCCAAGCTCGTCTATTCTTCTTCTTATTATTTCGATTGACTGATCAACTGAACGCCGCAAAAGATCATTTAAGGCCTCTTCTGTCATACTAACGAGAATTGAACCATCAATTTGCTCTATAATTTCAAGTTCATTAGCTAATTGACCAGATCCCAATTGTCCTCTCACATTTTGTGATAAAGACTCAATAATATCTATCAGATCCCCCTTGAAACCATCGTCGCTCAGCGTTATTTTTATTTGATTATTGCTTTGTGCTATATCTGATAGAGAAATCTTATTGCGTCTGAGTTCCATTCTAATTTCATCATACAGATCATCCATTCTTTCAGAGGCACGCACGGATGATTGAACCTCGACTAAGAGATGCGATCCCCCTCTCAGGTCCAGACCAAGATTGATTTGTTTGTGTGGAATAATTTTCGGTAGACCATTCAGAGTATTCTGGCTTAGTAAATTGGGTAAAGCAAAAATGATGCCTAGTAAGCAAATTAAGAGTATGCTTATTGATTTGAATTTTGAGAAATATAGCATTTTTATCCCTGTTAGAGAATCATTTTCTATTGTCTGAAATCATCCCTCTTACAACCTTAACTTTGACATCTTTGGCTATTTCAATTTCAACCTCTTGATCGCTTATAATTTTTGATATTTTTCCAATTAGACCCCCTTGTGTGATAATGGTGTCACCTTTTTTTAGTAGGTCAATCATCTCCTTATGTGCTTTGACCCGCTTTTGCTGTGGCCTCAAAATCAGGAAGTATATTATTAAGAATATGAGCAAAAATGGAAGTAATTGTAGAAAAACATCACCACCGCCTGGTTGTGATGCCGCGTATGCATGGGTAATCATAATAAATTCACTCTCTTTATATAAAAAACTAAAATTATTGATAGAAAAATATATTTCCAATTAATTTCTATATAATATATATAGGTTAATGAAAAATTTTTAAATAATAATTTTACATATCTGAACAAATGACAGAGTATAACGACAAATTAGTTGAAGAAATATCAAAAATTAGAAGGATTCTGGAAGAAAAGCACACTAGAGCTGAAATTGAAATTGATTGGAAAGAGGCGGATGCATTTATGTGGCAATCCGAAAGACGATACTTCAGGCCAGTAAAGAATGTGAACTCTATTCCGCTTGAGCTGCTGCAAGGTATTGATCAAAATATTGACATTCTCCTTGAAAATACAACAAAATTTTCAAAATCACTGCCTGCAAATAATGCGCTTTTATGGGGTGCACGCGGTATGGGAAAGAGTTCACTTATCAAAGGCATACATGGCAAGTTATGTAAAGGATCGAAAAAACTCGTTTTGATAGAAATTCACCGGGAGGATATAAGAGATTTGCCAGATATTTTAGGTATAATCAAAAAATACAGTGATGTTAATTTTATTATATTCTGCGATGATTTATCATTTGATAATGACGATACAACCTACAAATCACTCAAAACAGCTCTTGAGGGCGGTATCGAGGGCCGACCTTCAAATGTAATATTTTATGCTACATCAAATAGACGACATCTTATGGCACGTGAGATGATAGAAAACGAGACATCTACGGCCATAAATCCATCAGAGGCAATAGAGGAGAAAGTTTCTCTTTCTGATCGATTTGGTTTGTGGATCGGATTTCATAATTGTTCGCAAGATCAATATCTTTCAATGATTGACGCTTACACGCGACATTATAAAATTCCAAGAACAGAAAACTTGCACGCAGAGGCAATTGAATGGGCTGCTGGACGAGGTTCAAGATCTGGTCGGGTAGCATGGCAATTCATCACTGCTATTGCAGCTAAAAATAACATAAAATTAGGCTAATTTAGAAAGTCAGTTGGATCCTGTACAATTGTGCCTCGCCTCAGCTCAAAGTATAATTGAGGGCTTTCTATTATTCCAGATGCGCCAACCGATCCAATAATATCACCTTTTTCTATCTTATCGCCTATTAATACATTTGTTTTGTCAAGATGTGCATAGGACGAGACCCAGTTGTTTAGGTGCTTTACTATAATGAGGTCACCAAAATAATCTTCGGTGCCAACAAAGGTTACTACGCCACGTTCAGAAGCTCTTACTTCTGATCCTAATGGGGCTGAAATATATACTCCATTATTAATCCTGCCATGTACATCAGCTCCATAATTATTTATAATTCTCCCTAAAACAGGCCATCTAAATTGAGGTGTGCTAGCCTTTGGTTTTTCTGTGTCATCGATAGTATTAGCCTCTCTCTTACTTTCTTTAACTGAAACCGTATTGGTTATTTTATCTGAATTTAGTGATTTATTTTCCGTGATTTTTAGTTCTTGGCCGATATATATTAGACTAGGATTCACAATTTTATTTAACTCGATTAGTTGTTTTGCATTAATTCCAAATTTCGTGGCAATCGATGAGATTGTATCTCCTGCTTTGACATAATAAACGCCATCAAAGCTAGATAGACCGTCATTCTCAATATTATCTTGACTGCTTTTGGGTGAGTCTGTTTTTGCGTCCAGCTTTCTTTTTGCTATGTATAAGCGCATCCCATCATTGAGTTTATATGGATCAGATAATGAGTTATAATACGCTATGTCTTCTGCAGGCACCCCAGTTGATTTCGCAATGAACTCTAGCGTCTCTCCTCTCGATACAATCCAGTAGTTTGAGTAAGCGCTTTTTGGTGTTTCCTTTTGATTTTCGGAATATTGTTTGACTTGAATTTTTCTTTCATCATTATCTATAGTTTTAAACCTCTCCATTCCTGCGCTACATGAGGTTAGTAAAAACGTAACTAGAATTAATATAATGTATTTTGATCTATATCTCGGAGTCATATATCATTGAATTTAGCTAATTAAAGATAAACTTAAGTTTATTCATAATTAGTTAATATTATATTTCAAAAGAAGACTTCTATGATTAAATTTTGGTCTCAAGATATGAATACTCTGTCCGATCTGGGCCAATTGGTGTAATTGAAATAAAGCCTTTCTGAATACAATCCAGATCTGTTCCATCGTGCATACCACCCTCGGCCCTCTTAAAGCCTATCCAATAGTATTTTTGCCCTCTTGGATCTATCCTTTCTTCCATTGTGTGAGCTGGCACATCTCTTTTTCCTTGTCGTGTAAACCGATAACCCAGATTATCGTCAAAGATATCTGGAAAATTGATATTTAGAACAATATTATCTGGATAGTCTAAATCTAAAACAAAATCTAATGTGCTATCTAGATTTTTTTTTGTTGCCTCGAATGCATCCAACCCTTTATTGTGTATATTGAAAACTTGACTCAATGCGATAGACTTAATGTTATGTATTGCGCCCTCCATTGCAGCTCCAATTGTCCCAGAGTAATTTACATCATCAGCAAGATTCTGACCTCTATTAACCCCTGAAAGAATTAGATCTGGTTTGTTATCTTTCATTAATTGCTTGATTGCAAGCATGACGCAATCTGTAGGTGTGCCAGATATGGAAAATATATTCACATCAATTTCCCTCAGTCTAATAATATCAGATAATGACATTGCTTGAGATCTTCCGCTCTGCTCTCTCTCTGGGGCAATAATTGTTATATCATTTGATATCTTTTTTGCAGCGTTGATTAAGAGTTCAATTCCCGGAGCATTAATACCATCATCATTTGTTATCAATATTTTTTTTTGTTTCATAGGTTAAGTCGTTTAGTAAATGAATTTTAGATTTTTATGGTACTCAAATTATTCATATATTTTTTTAATACATCAGGCACTTGAATGCCATCAGGTGTTTGGTAGTTTTCAAGAATAGCAATAAGAGCTCTGCCAACAGCGACCCCTGATCCATTTAATGTATGCAGATATTTTGTGTTTTTATTACCGTCTTTATATCTGGCCTTCATTCTCCTAGCCTGAAAGTCACCGCAATTTGAAATGCTGGATATTTCTCGATAAGTTTGTTGCCCGGGCATCCAAACTTCAAGATCATAAGTCTTTTGGGCAGAAAAACCCATATCACCTGATGAGAGCAACATAACTCTGTAAGGTAGCTCCAACATCTTAAGTATAGTTTCGGCACACTCGAGCATACGGCCATGCTCCTTCTCTGATAGTTCTGGTTCTGTTATTGAAACCAACTCCACTTTCTGAAATTGATGTTGGCGGATCATACCCCTCGTATCTCTTCCTGCGGCGCCAGCCTCCGCCCTGAAGCACGATGTTAAAGCAACAAATCTTAATGGTAAATCAGCTTTGTCTGTTATCTTCTCCCTCACAATATTTGTTAGCGAAACTTCAGCTGTTGGAATTAACCATTTACGATTGTTTTGATCAGTTAAATCATTATCGTGAACTATGACCTGAAATTGATCCTCTTCAAACTTTGGCAGTTGAGCGGTGCCAAGCATTGAGCCATTATTCACAATAAGCGGTGGCGCTATTTCAGTATAGCCATTTTTAGTCGTATGAGTATCAAGCATAAACTGCCCAAGCGCTCTTTCAAGCAATGCTAGTCCACCTTTCAAATACACAAATCTTGAGCCTGACACCCTGGCAGCCGTCTCAAAATCCATCATGCCATCAATTGTTTCAATTTCGAAGTGCTCAGCAGTTTTTTTATCACTAACATTGCCATATCTTTTCGCTTCAATTTCAATATTGAAGCTTTCATCACTTCCAATGGGAACATCATCAAATGGAAGATTTGGTAGCTCTAATAGAATGACTTCAAGACGCTCATTGGTTGCAGATATCTGATTTTCAAGTTGTGAGATTTGATCTTTTATGACACGGACTTTGTTTATTAGCTCATCCGTCTTCCCGCTTTTATCTTTTCCTTTTTGTAACCCAATTTGCTGCGATAACTCATTCCTTTCGTTCTGAAGATTTTGTAGCTTTGTCATTTGTGAGCGTTTTGATGAGTCCAATGTTATTATTTCTTCTACATCAACCTTTACACCCCTTCGTAACTGTAACTCAGTAAATTTATCGGGGTTATCTCTAATTTTTTGAATATCATGCATGAAATAGTATCCTCAGACCAACCTACTTTTTTCTCGTGCGGCAAGAATATAAGATACAAATAAAGGATGTGGGTTAAAAGGTCTAGATTTTAATTCTGGGTGAAACTGTACTGCAACAAACCAAGGATGATCAGATAATTCAATAATCTCTGGTAATTTTCCATCTGGTGATAACCCAGAGAATACTACCCCTTGATTTTCGAGATGCTTTTGATAATCAATGTTGACTTCCCAACGATGTCGATGTCTTTCGTTAATTTTATTTGAATTGTAAATCTCTTCGACTTTTGAGCCCTTCTTCAGGACTGCTTCATACGCCCCTAATCTCATAGTCCCTCCAAGATTCGTATTTTCATCTCTTTTTTCAGTGGTTTTTCCTTTTTTCCATTGCTTCATTAGATCAACAACAGGATGATCTGTATCTCCAAACTCTGTCGTATTTGCCCCATGCAGTTTTAGAAGTGATCTTGACATCTCTACAATAGCCATTTGCATTCCAAAACAGATACCTAAGTAGGGAACCTTCTTCTCACGCGCAAATCTAATTGCATTAATTTTACCCTCACTACCACGTTGGCCAAAACCACCTGGTACTAAAATTGCATCTGTGCTATTGAGATAGTCAATTGGAGGCGAGCTCTCCAACAACTCAGAGTCCACCCATTCGACATTAACTTTAATCTTATTTATTAATCCAGCATGGTATATCGCTTCATCAAGAGATTTGTAGGCATCTTGCAATTGTATATATTTTCCAACAATTGAAACCTTTACACTCTCTTCTAAAGAGCCAGCATTTGATGATATTTTTTTCCATTTAATGAAATTTGGTTTATTTTTTTGCTCGAGATTAAATATATTTAATACTTCGCTATCCAAACCGTTCTCATGAAAATTCATGGGGACATCATATATATTTCCAACATCTACGGCCGGGATTATTCTGCTGAATGGGACATTGCAAAATGATGAGATTTTTTTTCTTTCATCTTCAGGAATATCTCTGTCACAGCGTAATATGATAATATCAGGCTGGATACCGATAGATGTTAACTCTTTAACTGAATGTTGCGTTGGCTTGGTCTTAAGTTCACCCGCTGCGGCAATAAATGGCAACAAAGTTAGGTGAATGAATAGACAATTTTCAGGACTCAATTCGTTTCTTAATTGTCTAATTGCTTCAAAAAATGGTAAGGCCTCTATATCACCGACGGTACCTCCAATCTCGCACAACAGAAAATCAACATCATCCGTGTATTGTGTGATGAATTCCTTTATCGCGTCAGTTACGTGGGGAATTACTTGAACTGTACCACCAAGATAATCTCCCCTTCTCTCTTTTTGGATAATATCTTGGTAAATTTTGCCACTGGTAATATTATCAAATTTAGTAGCAGATACATCGGTAAAGCGCTCATAATGACCAAGATCAAGATCTGTTTCGGCACCGTCATCGGTGACAAATACTTCACCATGCTGTATTGGGTTCATTGTACCAGGATCCACATTCAAATATGGATCTAGCTTACGAAGTTTGACCTTATATCCGTGAGATTGAAGCAGTGCACCAAGTGATGCTGAAGATAGACCTTTTCCGAGGGAAGATACCACACCACCTGTTATAAAAATAAAACGTGCCATGGAATTATAAAATAACAAAAATTATTTAAATGTAAAATACTAAATCAAAATATCAAATACAAAGTACAAGCTATTCCAATATTGGTACGCTGACATCATCATTTTCAGATGTTGTGATTAAACTTGATGGGTCAAGATCGTTTGTGACTCTATCGATGACAGATTGGTTATTATATGAATTTATGATTGTTAAACTCATTGAGGTGATAAAAAAAATAGTACCAAGGATAATGGTTATTTTTACTAGTCCACTCGCCTGCCCTCTACCTTTAAGGAAGCCAGATAATCCACCTCCTGATCCACCGCCCCCAATACCAAGGGCACCACCTTCAGATCTTTGTAATAAGATTACGCCAACTAAAATTATGGCTACTGCTAGATGTAGAATTAGTATTAATGAGCTCATGGTAACCTCCAATGCTTATTTACTATAATTTTAATGAATTAACAATGATTAAAAATTATTTTGATTTTATAATTTCGTTAAATTTTGAGTAATCGAGAGAGCTTCCTCCAACAAGTACACCGTTAACATTATCTATGTTTAATATCTCCCCTGCATTTTCTGGGTTAACGGATCCTCCATAGAGTAGTGATGGGTTACCTTTTTTAAATATATCAGTGTCTTGTAGTGTATTATTAATGTGGGCATGCATCTCATAAATATCCTCAACTGTTGCAGTCTTCCCAGTACCAATAGCCCAAATTGGCTCATAGGCGATAATAGTATTATTATGATTTGAGGTGCTTGAAACCGAGGCTTTTAGTTGTTTGCTTATGAAATTATAATGCTCCCCCTCTGACCTTACTCTGATGTCTTCACCAACACAAATTATTGTAATAAGATTATTTACATGAGCGCTTTGGATTTTATTTATTATATTATCTGGGCCCTTCCCTTGTATCGCCCTCACCTCTGAATGACCAATGATTACAAAATCAGCACCGGAGTCACGAAGCATAGAAGCAGATACTGAACCAGTAAATGCCCCAGAGTCTTCATGGTGGCAGTCTTGGCCGCCTATATTCAGGTTTGAATTTTTGCTAATATCGACAAAACTCGAGATTAGTGTGTACGGCGGAAATAATATGATATTGGCATCATCTTCGCTGATTAATTTAATCAAACTCTCAATATCGGGCCTGTCATCATGGCGGCCGTTCATTTTCCAATTACCCGCGAAAGTCATTAAATCTGGGTTGAATTTCATTTATTCCCACCTTTTTCGTAAAAAATCAGACAAAATCCGTCACACAATAAAACAATAGAATTAATTTTTATATTACCTTATATTAACGGCATGAACAAACATGGAATAATACTATAGTGAGAAAATGCTGGATACTCTAAGAAAATCAGTAACAGGACCATTTGTTAAAATTCTAATTGGTATTCTAATACTAAGCTTTGCGGTTTGGGGTATACAGGATATCTTTGGTAATTTTAAAAAAACTGTTGCAATTGAGATCGATGATTATGAAGTTAGCCTCGATCAAGTAGTTACAGAATATAATAATCAACTATCAATAATTAGTTCACAACTTGATAGGCAGATTTCATTGAGAGAATCACTGGAACTAGGCATAGATGAAATCGCAATTGAAAATTTAATTAGAAAGATGGTTCTTCAAATTGAAATTAATAAACTTGGAATAGACATATCTGAAGAATTTGTTGCAGAACAGATTGTTGATGATGATAACTTCAAAATTGATGGTAGGTTCAACAAAGCAAGGTATGAACAGCTTCTCTCATACGCAGGTTATAATGATGAAACTTATGTGCAAAGTGAAATTAACGTTAATAAACAAAATCAGTTATTTAATATAATAGGAAATAGAACTTATATACCCAACATACTTATTGAAATGGTTGATGAATTCAATAAGACAGAGAGAGTTATTGAATATATTGATCTCCCAAAATCCAAGATTGTTGTAAAAACACCATCTGAAAGAGAGCTCCTTGAATTTTATGAAAAATTTAAAAATGGATACAAAAAATCCGAGACGAGAGACTTTGCTGCACTCATATTGGATCCAGAAAACATAAAAAAGGATATTCAAGTTACTCGATCCCAAATAAATGAATATTTTAACGCTAATTTGGATAGTTTTAATATCTCGGAGACAAGGGAGCTATATCAGTTCTTCTTTAACGATGAGGCAACAGCTGATAATTTCTATGATGACTCATATGAACTTGAATTTAATGAGCTTTTGACGAAATATTCGCAAAGCAAACAGCAGAGCTATCTTGGCTCAGTTGGGAAAGATGAAATATTGGATTTTGAAGTTGCTGATGCTGCATACAATATGATTGAAGGCGAATTTGGTGAACCAATTGATGGAATGCTTGGTATTTCAGTTCTGTACCTAGAAAAAATAAATTCTGGCAAAGTCCCAACAGTTGACGATGTCGCTGACGAGATACGGGGTGAAATCCAATTTCAAGAAGCAATTGATTTGGTGGAAATGCTATATTTTGAAATTGAAGATGACCTCCTAAATGGTATTTCTATAGAAGAAGCATCTGCAAAACATCAAATAGAGATGCAATATTTTAAGAAAATTGATATTAACGGAAAAAATATACAGAATGATGTGGTTGAGGAAATAAATCACCAAGAGCTCATTCAAAAAATATTCAACTCAGAAATTGGAGATTTTATTGAAGTACATGATACCGCGAATGGTTATATATGGACTGACTTGAATTCAATAAATCCACCATATATAAAATCTTTTGCTGAGGTTAGAGATCTTGTAACCGCTGATATGATTAAGAAAAGAAAAAATGACAAAGAAAGTGAAATCATAAAACAGCTAGAAATTGGATTAATAAATAATCAAATTCAAGAGCTCGTTGACTCCTATCAAATTGAAATAAAAAGATCAGAGCCGTTTAGTAGACTATCTCCGATTAGAGAATTTAGTGAAGACTTTAATGATAGAATTCTGAGTGCAAATATTAATGAAGTAATTACCGGTAAATCCGAAAATAATGTACTTGTTGGAAAGGTAGCAGAAATACTCCCGAATATACAATCAGAGCTAGAGAGGGATCAGAAATTTATAGATAATCTAGATTTGCAGATGAGGAACGATCTATTCGAGCAATACCTAGTATCGCTTGAGGATAATTATACAGTCAAATTATATCAAGAAAACATTGATAGATTATTTAATACTCAGAGCCAGTAGTCTCAATGGATAAATCTGAAAAACTTTACAATGAAAAAATTGATCAAGTAATATGGAAGACAATCGTCTCAGATACTGTTACCCCTATTTCAATTTTAATGCGTTTAGAGGATCATTCAAATTGCTTTCTGCTTGAGTCCGTTGAAGGGGGGACAAAAAGAGGTAGATATTCAATCGTTGGAATGAAGCCTGATATGTGGTGGAAATCCGATGGAGATACGGCCTACATAAAATCAAAATGGACATCTGGATACAAAAAAGAGGGTTTGGAAACTTTCGCATCGTTGAAGAATTTAATCGATTGTTCATACATTAAGCTCCCAGACCATCTACCGAGAATGTCTGCTGGTGTTTTTGGCTACATCGGTTATGATAATGTGAGATTAATTGAGGATATAAACGAATTAAGTAAATCTGATGCAGGTTTCCCTGACTCACTACTTATGAGACCATCACTCATAATTGTCTTTGATAATTTAAAGGATGAGCTATCGGTTGTATATTCATTAAGGTATAATTCAAATCAAAAATATCATGATGCGCTAGGCGAAGCCAATACTTCAATAGATTTTGTTCTCGATCTACTCAAAAAACCCTTTGATGAAATATATATTCCAACCAACCAAAAGAAAATTAACATAAGCTCAAACACGACAAAAGATGACTACCTCAAGATGGTAGAGAAAGCCAAAAATTATATTTATGAAGGAGACATCTTTCAGGTTGTGCTGAGCCAACGTTTCGAGTCAAATTTTGAATTGCCCCCATTTGAATTATACCGATCATTGCGTAGAATAAATCCATCACCGTTTCTATTTTATCTCAATTTTGATGAGTTTGCTGTTATTGGGTCAAGTCCAGAAATACTTATTCGGCTTTTTAGTGATGAAATAACAGTAAGACCAATCGCAGGCACTAGACCAAGAGGGAAAGATCAGGCTGAAGATGATTATAATAAGGACTCATTACTCTCTGATCCGAAAGAACTCGCTGAGCATTTAATGCTGCTTGATTTGGG
The DNA here is from genome assembly GCA_913030915.1 of uncultured Rhodobiaceae bacterium. Classification (GTDB taxonomy): domain Bacteria; phylum Pseudomonadota; class Alphaproteobacteria; order Rhizobiales; family TMED25; genus TMED25. The sequence goes on along the minus strand of CAJWEW010000012.1, from coordinate 2,952 downwards.
ACGAAATGATGTCGGTAAGGTATCGCAACTTGGAAGTGTAAAGGTTACAGATAAATTCTTTGTAGAGTTGTACAGCCATGTTATGCATATAGTTTCTAATGTGATTGGAAAACTTGACAGTAAATTCAATATGATTGATGTCCTAAAAGCTGGATTTCCTGCTGGAACAGTATCAGGGGCACCTAAAATAAGAGCAATGCAAATAATAGAAGAACTTGAAAAGGAGCGCAGGTCTATCTATGCTGGATGCGTTGGTTACTTTTCAGCAGCAGGAGATATGGATACTTGCATAACATTGAGAACTGCAATAATTAAGGGTAATTCAATGTATGTTCAAGCGGGTGCTGGAATCGTTGCGGACTCTAATCCGGAAAGTGAATACCAGGAATGCAAATCAAAGGCCTCCGCCCTATTCAATGCCGCACAAGATGCCCTCGATATCAACAGCAGCAGGGCAGATAAATGATATTAATTATTGATAATTATGATAGCTTTACATTCAATATTGTGCAATACATTGGTAGTCTAGGCGCGCAGTCGTCTGTAGTTCGTAACGATCAAATATCCATTGATCAGATACCGAGTAATATAAGTCATATAATAATATCCCCAGGACCCTGCACACCCAGTCAAGCAGGTATTTCTGTTGATGTTGTGAAATCTTTTTCAAAGAAATTACCAATTTTAGGAATTTGTTTGGGGCATCAATCAATTGGACAAGCCTTTGGATCGGAAATTATTAAAGCAGATCACTTAATGCATGGTAAAACAGCGATAATTACGCACACTGAGTGTCCAATTTTTAAAGATATACCAGAGAAATTCTCTGCCACCAGATATCATTCTCTCATTATTAATGAAGAAAAATTGAGCCCTGAACTGTCTATTACTGCTCGTTCAGCGAACGATGGCTATATTATGGCTGTATCACACAGGGAATTTCCCACTTTTGGTATACAGTTTCATCCTGAAAGTATTGCAACAGAGCATGGAATTGATATATTAAGAAACTTTATAATCTTATAGATAGAATTAATTTAATGTCAGAACTCACTGATTATATTGAAAAGATAATTAATAAACAGAGCCTTTCGGTTTTGGATAGCTACAATGCATTTATTAGAATAATGTCTGGTGATTGCGTTGATGATGATATTTCTAACTTTCTTATCAGTCTTAAAAATAAGGGTGAGTCAATTGATGAAATCACAGGGGCTGTGCGTGCGATTAGAGAAAAAATGACCACTATTATGGTTCCCGATGGTGCAATAGATATTGTTGGTACCGGCGGTGATGGTTACAAAACATTAAATATCTCAACAGCATCGGCACTTCTAGTCGCATCAAACGGTATTAAAGTTGCAAAGCATGGCAACAGATCAGTATCATCTTTATCAGGATCATCCGATATATTAACAGAGCTTGGCGTAAATATTAATATGAAACCAGACTCCTGCGTGGAATGTATAAACGAGACAAATATTTGTTTTTTATTTGCTCCACTATTTCATGGTAGTTTTAAACATGTTGCAAAAGTTAGGGCAGAACTCAAAACACGAACTATTTTTAATATACTTGGTCCTATGTGTAACCCAGCAAATGTAAAAAAACACCTCATTGGCACTTATGATTTTGACCTCTTGCGTCCAATGACTGAAGTGCTCAAAAACCTTGGCTCTGACGCAGCTTGGTTGGTCCACAGTAATGACGGACTTGATGAGGTATCGATATCAGATAAAACATTTATCCATAAATTAGACAGTGGACATATTTCGGAGGAAGTTTTTGAAATTAACAATACTGATATTAGGCCTGCAAAAATATCAGAAATCGTTGGTGGAGATGCAAGTTATAACGCAAAAGAATTGATTAAGATTTTCAAAGGTGAAAAAAATCCTTATCGCGAAATTGTATCCTTAAATTCTGCAGCAGCATTAGTTATGTGTGGTTTTTCTAGAAATATCGAGGATGCAATTGCAATATCAAAAGAGTCATTGGATAGTGGCAAAGCGCTTCAAACCCTTGAGCATTTAATTAAAGTGTCAAATAGATTAGACTGATGAATTCAATACTTGATAAAATATATGAATACAAAAAAATTGAAGTTAACGATAGCTACAAATCGTTTTCAATCAATGACTTGATAAACCATGTTAGTGTAGACTCAGGCATGGCGAGATCATTTTCAGGATCAATTAGAGATAACGCTCTTACTGGTAAAATATCTTTAATATGTGAAATAAAAAAAGCTAGCCCATCAAAAGGAATTTTAAAGGAAGCATTTGATGTATCAGAGATAGCAAAGGAATACTCAGCAGCGGGGGCCACATGTATTTCCGTGCTAACTGATACACCCTCTTTTATGGGTTCAAAGGAGGATCTTACTATTGCTCGTAATAGCTCACCCCTACCACTACTGAGAAAGGACTTTTTCATTGACCCATATCAAGTTTTTGAAACAAAATACCTTGGTGGGGACTGTATATTAATTATATTATCAATGTTAAGTGACTCGCAGGCACATGAACTCTATCAAACTGCTCAAGAGATTAAATTAGATAGCATATTTGAAGTTCACAATGAGAATGAGTTTGAGAGAGCGCTGAGCATGAATGCCAAACTCATTGGTATAAATAACAGAAATTTGCATACTTTTGAAACAGATATAAAGACCACCGTTAATTTAGCATCAAAATTTAGCGATGATCTAATAGTAATTTCTGAAAGTGGAATTTACAACAATACTCAAATCAAAATGTTACGCGAGAAAAATGTGAAAGCATTTCTAGTTGGCGAAAGTATAATTAAATCAGATAATATGACAAAAGCAATTCAGGACCTACTTGATTAAGATGAAAAATTTTACTCACATAAATAATTCTGGCGAAGCAAATATGGTTGATATATCTGATAAAAAACAAATAAATCTTTTGGTTAGTAATAGTTTAATTC
>CAJWEW010000011.1 GCA_913030915.1 uncultured Rhodobiaceae bacterium | reverse complement strand
TAACTTAATCTTCGTGACAAATAAAGTATACGTATAAATATCAATGGTTGTTTATATACAAGTGAACTGTGAAAATTTGACTGTAGTAAATATAAAAGCTTAGAATTTAATGTCTTATTTGAATTACCTTAACTGCAGCAAATAAGTTACCTTATTCAAATGGCTTTATGACATCTTTAAGTTTTTCATATCCCTCTATAAAACCTGGCCTATCACCAGAATAAATATTATCAAACTTATTTAAAGTTCCATCAAGCCATTTCTCTAATTCTTTATTTCCTGGATTTGCATCAATATAGGCGTCACGAATAAGTACAAAGTGAATTCTTGGATCATATGGCTTTTTAGTTCCACCTACAGACTCATCACCGTCTAATAATCTAAGAAGCATTGCATCAGCAGATCCAAGAGTTTGCTCATGAATTGGAGGCCCATCCATCCTGTACATCACAGAAGTCATATCACGACCATTCCCGGTTGTGTAACCCATCTCATTCCACAAATAATCCATATGTGCTTTAGAATTGAGCTTTTTAATAATCCTACTACCAAAATACCTGAGAGGGTCAGAAACATCAGCTAGGAGATCGGTTAGTCTGTCGCCATCTAAATCTGTAGAGAGAATTACTGTTTCTTGATGGTTAATCAGATCCCAAAGTAAAAGCCCATAATTTGTATCCGCAATATGCTGCTCAATTTGACCTGACCATTCATGCATCCCGTCTTTGAAGTCAGGAGGCAGTAACGCAATGATTTTATCTACATTTTCTTTATGCTCATCGTATGCATTAACAGCCCATTTTCTACCAATTTTAAACTGTGTGCCTTCGAGGAGCCATGTAAGCAAACCAGCATTGATTCCATCTTCCATTGCTTGCGTTGGCTTGAAAGCAACCCTTCCAAGTTTTTGCGTCTCATGTACCATCTTCAAAAATAGCCTTGCAGCATACGCCATTTGTATTCCAGGTGTATTCATTTCGGAATGTATGATGCCGGTTTTTGGGTCTACATTAAATACACTTTTATCTTGTGAATAGGGTAGACAGGGCATGCACCTCACAACAGTTATTGTTCCATATGGCCTTACATTACAATATACACCTGCCTGAGTTCTCAGCGGTGCGTTACCAGATTTTCCCATCACAACGACTTTTGATCCATCAGGGTTTCTTACGTAAGCATCACCAGCAGTTGACCATTTGATTGAAGTAATAGGCATATTTCCAAACCAGCTGAGTGGAGTAAGTTTGAGATCATGTCTTATTTGTGACCACATAGGAAGCGCATAAAATGGTAGACCAAGGACATCAATAGCAGCAATTGTTCCAAGGAGTGCAAAAGCATCCGTTAAAGAATGAGCAATTGGATTTATTTTAATATTGTGATTACCACCTTTCCAGACAATCGCATCAGGGTAACCATTTGGCCTCATATCCGATTTCTCATATATATTATCAAATATTTGCTGAAGATCCCCACCATCAGCTTCGGTTTTTGCAATTTTTAATAGATCAATCATTTGGCACCTTAATGTTTCGTGTGGACAAGATTTAATATGTAAATTTCGTTATATTTGTTATAACAATAGATAAAAACAGGTCAATATCTAAATATTCAAATTATAAATTAAATAAGCTAAATGCCTAAAAAACTTATCAAAATAGCTCAAAAGATACAAAAACTAAATAATGAACCGGTCATTATACTTGCGAACCCTCAGTTAGGTTACAACATTGGCGCTGTTGCAAGAGTCATGGCGAATTTTGATCTGTATAAATTGCGACTTGTGAACCCAAGGGATGGTTGGATGGCGGATGAAACTTACAGCTCTGCATCAGGTGCATCAGGTATTCTAGATCATTTAGGTATTTTTGATAGCGTTGGAGCATCCATGAATGATTTGGACTTTATTTATGCGACAACAGCGCGAAGACGGGATTTGATCAAAGAGGTTTTGAGTCCAAAATCTGCGGCTAAAGATATGATGATCAGAATTAAAAATGGTCAAAAAATTGGGTTATTATTTGGAGCAGAAAAATCTGGACTTTCAAATGATGAGCTAAGCTACGCAGATGCAATCATAACATCACCCGTTAATCCAGAATTTGCGTCTTTAAATTTAGCTCAAGCAGTTTGTGTTATTGCTTATGAGTTTTATTCAGCAAAAGCTAAAGGTGAACTTGGAAGAGTTACAGAAAGCGATAAAGGCAGAACTGAGGGGTTGCCTCTCGAAAAGACTCGAAATGCAAATAAGAATGAATATATTCATTTTATTGAATTTCTTGAGAAAACTCTTGATGAAAAGGGTTTCTTCCATCCGGTTGAGAAAAAAAATATGATGCTAAACAACATAAAGGCTATGTTTCAGAGGCAAAATCTTACACAGAAAGATATTAAAATTTTATTTGGAATCTTCAAGCATCTAATAGATGAATAAAATTTTAGAACTTAGTGTTGACACAAATACCCATAGAATGTAGAGATGTTATATATTTTAACCCGCGAGATTGATTTTTATATCAAGTTTTCTGTCAGCATATTTTGCTTAGGAGGGCGGATCCACAAGGAGGATTTAGAATGACAAAAAGAATTAAAGCCAAGTATAAGATTGACCGGAGGCTTGGTGAGAATATTTGGGGTAGGCCCAAAAGTCCTGTAAATAGAAGAAGCTATGCCCCTGGCGAACACGGGCAAAGAAGGCAAGGTAAACCATCCGACTACGGGCTTCAATTACGTGCTAAACAAAAATTAAAAGGTTACTATGGGAATCTTACAGAAAAGCAGTTTAAGGCTTGCTACAAGGAAGCGGTGCGTGTCAAAGGTGACACAGGTGAAAACCTAATTGGGCTATTAGAGAGAAGGCTTGACTCGGTTGTATACAGATCTAAGGTGGTTCCGACTGTGTTTGCTGCGAGGCAATTCATAAATCACGGCCATGTAATGGTAAATGGAAAAAAAACAAATATAGGTAGCTACCGACTAAAAGTTGGAGATGTTGTAGAAGTCCGTGAGAAGTCTCGGACAATGCCAATGGTGATACAGTCTGTTGAGAGCCAAGAAAGAGACATACCAGACTATATAAATTTTGATGAGACCAAATTTAAAATTGAGATTAAAAGAATACCAGGACTGGAAGATGTTCCATATCCAGTGCAAATGGAGCCGAATTTAGTAATTGAGTTCTATTCGAGATAGTCAGCTAGTCGAAATACCTTTTTCTTCAAGAAATTCTTTGAGTTCATTTTCTTCAAACATTTCTCTTACAATGTCGGCGCCACCAATGAATTCATTTTTTACATACAGTTGTGGTATGGTTGGCCACTTGGTGTATTCCTTTATACCATTTCTGATTGACTCATTTTCCAAAACATTGACGGATGAGAATTCAATACCAAGATAATTGAGTATTTGCACCACTTGACTTGAGAAACCGCATTGTGGTGAGTCTGGGGTTCCTTTCATAAACAAAACAACATCAGTTGATGTTATTTTTTTACTTATCCAATCGTTAATATTCTCGTCCATTTTGTCCTCGCTATGTAGATATTGTTTTTACTTGGAGTGCATGAAGTTTATTACCCATTTTTTCCTCTAGTGCATTATAGACAATTTGATGCTGTTCAATGCGCGTTTTACCTCTAAAAACATCAGATTTAATAATAATAGAAAAGTGGTTATCATCCCCAGCTAAGTCCTTAATTTCAATTTCTGAATTAGGCAGTGCTTTCTTCACTAGCGCCTCCAGCTCAGACAATTTCATGCTCATTTTCTTATTACGCTCTATTATTCATTATCGACGGGATTAAACTTTCATACGCATCCCTAATTTCATTATTAGATATAACAATGCTATCATTAATTTTCAATTGTGATGAAGTGATACATCCGATTAGCTCATATTTAACTCCTAGCTTTTTCATTTTCTTTTCAAATATGCTCTCACGCTCTGGCGGGATTGTTATAATATATCTTGATTGATCTTCTCCAAAAAGCTCACCAATCATTTTAGTATCATCAACTATATTTATAGCAGCACCTCTGTTATCCATCATAATCATCTCGCAAATCGCAACTATCATGCCACCATCTGATATATCATGACAAGATGTAATAATTCTTTCTTGGATTAGTTCCAGCACCCCAGTTCCGTTTAGCTTTTCTTGATTTAGATCTATTTCAGGTGGGTTAATTGATGATTTACCATTGCAGACTTCTTCGAGGGATGAACAGCTGAGGTGCGAACCCTTTTTTCCAATCATATAGATTGAGTCACCAATATTTAAAGGGCCAAAATTATCCAATACACCAATACTTTCTATCAGACCAACACCTCCTATTGTAGGTGTATTTTTAATTGCAACTCCATTTGTTTCATTATAGAGAGATACATTGCCTGACACTACAGGAAAGTCTAGTACAATTGATGCATCTCTAATACCTTCAATAGTTTCAACAAAGTCATTCATTATTTCAGGTTTTTCTGGATTTCCAAAATTAAGGCAATTCGTAATTGCAAGAGGCTTGGCACCCATTGAAATGATATTACGCCAACACTCAGCAACTGCTTGCATAGCACCTATCTTGGCATCCGCATGACAGTATCTTGGGTTTACATCGCATGACATAGCTATTGCCTTTTCTGTATTTTCAATGCGAACAATGCCACCATCTCTACCTGCATCATTTAGTGTATTTGCCATTATTGTTCTGTCATATTGCTCCCAGACCCATTTTTTTGAACATAGATTAGGTGAGTTCAGCAATTTTAGGATTGCATCTTTTGTTTTAATACTTGGAATTGGCTGACTTTTCTGATTTCGTTTGTTTTTATTAATTTTTTTTCTCTTATACATTGGTGCATTATCTGTAAGAAATTTGATTGGAATATCTGCTTCAATTATCCCATTGTGTGAAACGACAATATTATTCGTTTCAGTGATTTTTCCAACGATAGCAAAATCAACACCCCATTTTTTAAAAACTTCTTTGGCGATTTCAGTTTTTTCTGGCTTTAGAACCATTAGCATCCTCTCTTGGCTTTCGGATAGCATCATTTCATAAGCTGTAAGATTCTGTTGTCTTGTTGGGATATTATTTAAATTTAATTCAATGCCAACTTTTCCTTTATCAGCCATTTCCACAGATGATGAGGTAAGGCCTGCTGCACCCATGTCCTGTATTGATATGATCGCATCTTTTTGCATAAGCTCCAGGCAAGCTTCAAGTAAAAGCTTTTCAGCATACGGATCACCGACTTGAACTGTCGGCCTATTTTTTTCTGACTCGTCATCGAACTCCCCCGAAGCCATCGTTGCACCGTGAATACCATCGCGACCCGTTTTAGCTCCAACATACACAACTGGGTTTCCAATTCCAGAGGCTTTTGAGTAAAATATTTTATCTTTAGTAGCTAATCCAACACACATGGCGTTTACAAGGTTGTTTCCATTGTAAGAGCTATCAAAGCCAGTTTCACCTGCAATAGTTGGAATCCCAACACAGTTTCCATATCCTCCAATTCCAGCGACGACGCCAGAGAGTAAAAACTTAGTTTTTGGATGCGTAAATTCACCAAATCTAATCGAGTTTAGAAGTGCAATAGGACGAGCGCCCATGGTAAACACATCGCGCATTATTCCGCCAACACCTGTTGCTGCACCCTGATATGGTTCGATAAAAGACGGATGATTATGACTTTCCATCTTAAAAATTATGGCCTGGTTATCACCAATATCAACCACACCTGCATTCTCACCAGGGCCCTGTATAACTTGTTTTCCTTTTGTATGTAATTTTTTAAGCCAATGTCGAGAAGATTTATATGAGCAATGTTCGGACCACATTACTGAAAATATACCAATTTCAGTATGGCTCGGATCTCTTCCGAGATAATTCAATAATAATTCCTTTTCCTCTTTATTTATACTGTGAGACTCATATATATCCATTTGTTACCAATCATGTTGAATAAAAATTTAGCGCAGACTCGAAAACTCGTGATCCATCTTTTGTACCCGTTCTTATATCGACTGCTCTTTCTGGATGTGGCATAAGACCCAATATATTTAAATTTTTGTTATACAAACCAGCTATATTGTTTAGAGACCCATTGACGGGATTTAGATAACGGAATGCGACTTGATTGTTGGCTTCGATGGAGTCCAGCGTATCTTGATCGGCAAAAAAATTACCGTCATGATGTGCTATAGGTATATTTACTATCTCATTAGTTTGATATTTTGAGGTAAAATAAGTGTCATTCCTGGTAATTTTAAGTTCAACATTTTTTGATATGAACTTTAGTGAGCTATTTTTTAAGAGAGATCCTGGTAACAGTTTTCTTTCAGTTAGGATTTGGAAGCCATTGCAAATACCAATTATATAAACACCTTGATTTCCTTTTAATTCAAGATCGTCCATTATCGGTTCCCGTGCTGCAATTGCGCCAGATCTCAGATAATCACCATAGGAAAATCCACCTGGTATAATTATCAAATCTGATTTTGGAATTTTATTTTCTTTGCAAGAAATTATTTTTGGTTCAATGCCAAGAACTTTTTTTACAGCATTTGCTGTATCTAAATCACAATTAGTTCCAGGAAAGCGAATTATTGTTACATTCATACTAACTAATTTCTATTGAATATTCCTCGATAACAGTATTTGCAAGGAGAGACTTGGTGATTTTCTCAATTTTTTCTTCAGCATCTTTTATGTTTTTAGCTTCAATATCCATTTCAATCAATTTTCCCTGCCGGATATTATTAATTGTACTCTCGCCAAGATTTTTTAGCGCACTCTCAATCGCTTGCCCTTGGGGATCTAATACTTCAGTTTTTAGTCTTATGTAAACGATCGCTTTCATATTTATCCCTTTACAAGCGTTGGCTTGTTATTTTTTGATGTACTATTTTGTGTCAATAACCCCATCCTCTTTGCAACTTCATTATATCCATCTAACAAATATCCTGAGTTCTCTCGATAAACATCCTTATCCATCTTTTGTTTTGTTTCGGAGTCCCATAGCCTGCATGAGTCAGGACTAATTTCGTCCGCTAAGACCACATATACCTCATCATTCTTGTACAATCGTCCAAACTCAATTTTAAAGTCAACTAACTGTATTTTTATTGCAGAAAAATATCCTGCCAGGAAGTCATTGACTCTTAGAGCTAGTGATGTAATTTCATCTAATTCATTTTGGCTTGCCCAGCCAAATGTTAGGATATGTTCTTCGCTGACAAGAGGATCTTGTAGCGCATCATCTTTGTAGTAAAATTCGACAATTGTTCTGTTGAGCTTTTCACCGGTTGGAATGCCTAACCGCTTCGTAAGTGAACCTGCCGCTATGTTTCTGATAACAACTTCAAGTGGAATTATCTCAACCTCGTTAATGAGTTGTTCTCTCATATTAAGCCTTTTGATAAAGTGATGAGGTATATCAATAGATGATAAAAGTGTAAATAAATGTTCAGAAATACGATTATTTATAACCCCCTTACCTTCGAAAACATCCATTTTCTCATTGTTATTAGCGGTTGCATTATCTTTGAAGTGCTGAATTAATGTTCCAGGCTCTGGACCTTTGTACAAAATTTTGGCCTTTCCCTCATAAATTTTATTTTTTTTCATCACGAAGCCCGTATTTCTATTATTTACCAAAAACATTTTTGAAAATGTAATCAACATTCTTCAAGTGATAGTCGAGTGCGAATAAATCATCAACTTCTTCTTTTGTTAGTATTTCCATTATTCTTTTATCTGATAAAATTATTTCTTTAAAATCACTTTGATTATCCCATGATTTGGATGCATTTTTCTGTACGATGTCATAACTATCTTCACGACTGACTCCTTTTTGGGTTAGCATTAAGAGTATCCTTTGCGAGTATATCAATCCGTTGAGCTTATCTAAGTTTGTTTTTATATTTTTTTTATTCACTACAATATTTTTAATAACATTTGTAAGTCTTGAGAGGGCAAAATCTAATAAAATGGTTGTGTCCGGACCAATTACTCTTTCCACTGATGAATGAGAAATATCGCGCTCATGCCACAAGGATATATTTTCAAGTGCAGGAGTGACGGCGCCACGAATCAGTCGAGCGATGCCTGTTAAATTTTCGGTTAATACAGGATTCCTTTTGTGAGGCATAGACGAAGAGCCTTTTTGGCCCTTTTGGAATTGCTCAGACATTTCATCAACTTCGGTTCTCTGAAGGTGTCTTATTTCAGTTGAAATTCGCTCAATTGAACCCGCAAGTACTCCAAGGGTTGTAAAGAAATAAGCAAATCTGTCTCTTGGAATTATTTGGGTAGAAATAGTTTCAATATTTAAGTCTAGTTTTTTGGCGACATACTTTTCAATTCTTGGGTCAATATTAGCAAAAGTTCCGACTGATCCGGATAATGCACAAATTGAAATTTCTTTTTCAGCAATTTCCATTCGTTTCAGCGCTCTATCGAATTCAGCATATGCCTGTGCAAATTTTAATCCAACTGTTGTAGGTTCTGCATGAATACCATGACTTCGGCCGATCGTAGGTAAATATTTATATTCTTCAGCCTTTTTCAATAATTCTTCAAGCAATGCGTCTAAATCATCTCTTATAAGTTGTGATGATTTCTTCAATTGAATACATAGACACGTATCAAGTATATCCGATGATGTCATACCCTGATGGAGATATCGTGCCTGTTTTTCACCAATTTTTTCAGATATGAACGTGAGAAATGCAATCACATCATGATGAGTTTTATTTTCAATTTCTGATATGCGGGCTTCATCAAAAGTTATATTTTTTAACTTATCTCGTATTTTCTTTGTTAGACCGACTTCAATGAGGCCAATAGACTCCATTGCTTCATGGGCGAGCATTTCAATTTCAAACCAGATTGTATACTTAGACTGATTAGACCAAACATCTCTCATAATCTGTCTAGAATATCTGTTAATCATTTCTTTTATTGTATTTGTATAGTATTTATATAGCTTAGATATTATAGAAAAGCGATCACATTTATATTATTTTTTTTAATTATACAAAAAGAATTCTTGAGTTTTTTAAATCAAATAATAATAATAAAGATGACCTAGGAGACCTTGATGAAATTAAATGGAGAAAACATCATTCAAGCATCACGAATACAAGTCTGGGAAGCCTTGAATAATCCTGCAGTGCTAAAAGAGACAATTCCAGGTGCACAGAGTGTAGAGCAAAGCTCAAATGATGAATTTAAAGCAGCAGTCGAAATCAAGATCGGGCCAGTGAAAGCAAAGTTTACTGGGAAAATAAATTTAAGTGATGTTAACCCTCCTAATGGGTACAAGATATCTGGCCAAGGTCAGGGCGGCGCGGCAGGATTCGCTAAAGGCTCCGCAGTAGTATCATTAACTGAATTAGATCCAGAAACAACAAAGCTAAATTATGAGGTTGACGCACAAGTGGGTGGGAAGCTGGCACAGGTTGGGCAAAGACTGATCCAGAGCGCATCAAAATCACTTGCAGACCAATTTTTCAATAATTTACAAGAATATTTCAATAGTGATAGTGGTCACATGGAAGAAGAACAGCCTGTGATTGATGAAGGAAAATCACCCAGAAACGTATTTTTCTTCAATACACAAAGAAAAAAAATCATCTTTGCATTAATTGTTTTCTTGCTGTCATTCGTATATTTTTATAACAACTAATTTTGAGAGTGATATGGTAAAAATCAGCATAAACATTAATGATAGAGCTTACAGCGAAGAGGTCGAAGATAACGCTTTATTGGTAGAGTTACTCAGGGATAAGCTTGGCCTCACTGGCACACATGTTGGTTGTGATACAAGTCAGTGTGGTGCTTGTGTTATTCATATTGATGGAAATTCTGTAAAAAGTTGTACAGTTTTAGCGGCTCAAGTTAATGGAAAAGATCTGACCACAGTTGAGGGATTGGCGAGTGAAGGAAAACTTCATCCAATTCAAAAATCATTTCAAAATAATCACGCATTGCAATGTGGATTTTGTACACCTGGATTAGTTATGAGTGCTGTGGATTTATTGAAAAAAAATAGCTCTCCCTCAGAAGATGATATTCGCGAATGGTTTGAGGGTCATATTTGCAGATGCACGGGATACAAGAATATTATTAAGGCAGTTCAAGAAGCAATTACATAATAGATATAGGAAAAAATGTATAATTTTAGATATCACAAGGCAGAAACAATAGAAACCGCAAGATCTCTGATTGAGCAATCAGATGACCCAAAAATACTTGCAGGTGGACACACACTTATCCCAACATTAAAGCAAAGACTCGCACAGCCATCCGATATTATTGATATATCCTCAATTGACGAATTGAAAATGATTACTGTTGGTGATGGATTTATTACAATTGGAGCCCTTTGTACACATTCTGATATTTCGAATTCTCCAGATATTAAAAAAAATATTACAGGATTAGCGGACCTTGCAAAACAAATTGGAGATCCGCAGGTACGTCACAAGGGCACGATTGGTGGCTCCGTTGCAAACGCAGATCCAGCCGCAGATTATCCAGCAGCAGTGCTAGCTTTAGATGGTGAAATAATAACCTCAACTGAAAATCATAAAGCTACGAATTTTTTCGTCGATATGTTTGAAACTTCCTTAGACTCCGATGAAATAATTACTGGAATTAGAGTGAAAATTCCAAAATCTTCAACTTACAAAAAGTTTAGGAATCCAGCATCGGGTTATGCGATGGTTGGTGTTTTTATGGCAAGATATGAAGACGACGTAAAAATAGCTGTTACAGGTGCATCAAGCTCTGCCTATCGAATGCTAGACTTAGAGAGCTCTCTGAAAAGTAACTTCAACAATGATATCATGGCAGACCTTGCCATTGATATAACTAACTTTAATGATGATATTCATGCATCAGCGAAATATAGAGGTACCATTCTAAAAGTACTACTTGAGGAAGCTATTTTAGAATTAAAATAGGCCTATATCTATTCCACTGGTCATTTTTCATCATTATATGATAAAATATAACTTTACAGATTATTACAAGGACTATATTGGGTATGGCAATTAGTGATCATGATATAATAAATATTGCTCTGGAGTGGAAAAATAAAGGCAGAAAAGTTGCCATTGCAACAGTAATTCAAACATGGGGATCTGCCCCTAGAGGGGTTGGAAGTAAATTACTCATTGATGATTTGGGTAATTTTGAAGGTTCCGTATCCGGTGGTTGTGTCGAAGGTGCTGTAATTGGAGAGGCTTCAGATCTTTTTAAGACTGGAAAGGCTAAAATCCTCGAATATGGCGTTTCCAATGAAATGGCTTGGGAAGTTGGGTTGGCATGCGGCGGTACAATAATGATATATCTAGCTGAGTTAAATTAGGCATGCAGAGAAAGATATTAGAAGAGATTATATTGAAGCAGGGTGAGAGAAAGTCCTTGGCTCATATTACCGATACTGATAGCGGTGACGAGTTTATTTTCACAAGAAGCAGTAAGACAAGTTACCCAGAGCTTGATAAAGAAATTATCGATTGCTTAAGGTTTGACCGCAGCAAGCGAGTTCAAATAGATAATAAAAATTTTTTTATCGATGTCTACAATCCACCCTTAAAGCTGCTTATCATAGGTGCAGTTCATATCGCTCAGCATTTAATTAATTTCGCAAATAATCTCAATTTTGAATGCATATTAATTGACCCAAGGGAAGGTTTCGCAAATAAAGAACGTTTCGCTGATGTTAAAATATATAATAACTGGCCAGATGAAGTTCTACCTAAGCTTGAGATTGATGAAAGAACGGCCATAGTCACGCTAACACATGATCCAAAAATTGATGATGTCGCGCTAGATTATGTGCTAGATAAAAGCTGTTTTTACATTGGCTCGCTTGGCTCAAAGAAAACACATAATGCGAGGATTGAAAGGTTAAGCAAAAAACATTCAAAGAAAAAACTTGCTGCGATCCGTGGGCCAATCGGCTTAGATATTGGTGCAAGATCCCCAGCTGAAATCGCGCTATCGATTGTAAGTCAAATAATATCCGAATTGAGATTGTAAGTATTTTGTATGAAAATATTTGAAAAAAATATTCAAGAGGCATTTGGTTACTTATTAATGCATTCTGTTTTTCTAAAAGATGGAAGAATTCGCAAAGGAAAAATCATAGATAAAGATGATATTGCTATGATGGAGAGTTCTGCTATAGAAAAGGTTCATGTTGGTGAGTTAGAAGATGATGATATTAGTGAGAATTATGCTTCAGGTCTGATTGCAAAAGCAATTGCAACAAATCAGTTTGCCATATCACCGACTCTCTCAGGAAAAACAAATATTACATCCACAGCAGATGGTCTCATTGAAATTGATGAGGGTAATGTCACAAAACTAAATAATCTATCACCCAACATTGCTGTTTCAACTCTCAATAATCATGACGTTGTATATCGAGGCGACCATACAGTGAGTGTAAAAATAATTTCGTTTGCTATGTCATCATATGATTTAAATAAAATTATAAATTTCCTAAAACGAAATAGTATCGTTAAATTAAAAAAATTTAAATCTATGAGATTTGGAGTGATTTATACAATTGCAAAAAATGAGAAGCGATCTCTTATTGAGAAAACAAAAAAATCAATAATGTCTCGAATAAGTGACTATAACTCTACCATCATGGATGAGAGAGTTTTGCCACACGACTATGCTAGCATAAAAAATAATGTAGTAGAGTTATTGGATAGTAACATTAATTGTATTTTATTATTTCTTTCCACGTCAATAACAGATGTAAATGATATTGTCCCAACTGTAATTAATGATCTTGGTGGAGAGATTAAGTCTTTTGGTATGCCTGTTGATCCTGGAAATTTGACATTGAGTGGCAAGATTAATGACATTGATATTATTGTTGCAGCTGGATCTGCACGAAGTGACTCGCTGAATGGTTTTGATTGGCATTTAAATTGTGCGCACGCAAATATTGAAGTTAATCAAGAAATGGTAAATTCTCTGGGTGTCGGTGGTTTGCTTAAAGATATTGATTTTGCAGTAAAGAGAAAAAGAGTGTCTAAAACTATTGATACAAAAAAATCAAATATTGCAGCAGTTGTGTTATGCGCTGGTGAGTCAAAAAGAATGGGAAACAAAAATAAGCTACTTTTGGAGGTCGCGGGCAAGTCTCTTATAAAAAATTATATAGATAATATTTCTAAATCCAACGTATCAGAAATAGTTATAGTGACGGGGCATCAGTCGATTGAAATAGAAAAAGAGCTAGACGGCTACGAGGTTAAATTTATCCATAATGATAGATACAGGGAAGGTATGTCAACCTCCTTGAATACAGGAATTAATTCACTATCAAAAAATATAAATGCTGCCATTATCTGTTTACCCGATATGCCCATGATTGGTATTTATGAAATAAATAAGTTGATTGAGTATTATAATCCAAAAATTGGAAATGAAATTTGTATTGCAACCTATAATGACCAGAGGGGTAATCCTGTTTTGTGGGACAAAAAATATTTTAAAAAACTAATGCAAATTACAGGTGATAAGGGGGGGAGATATTTGCTGCCAAAATTTTTGGAACAATCTGTCGAAGTAAAATTAGGAGAAGCGGTGGCCTTTGATGTTGATAATGAGAGTAGCTATAGAATTATCAATACAAAGCGATAAATTTTCAATTAACTAACTGATTGTAAATATATCACAGCCATCTTTTGTGATTCCAATAGTATGCTCAAATTGAGCTGATAATTCTTTATCTCTCGTTACAATTGTCCAGCCATCTGGTAAAAGTTTGATATCCTTCGTTCCCGCATTAATCATTGGTTCTATTGTGAATATCATTCCTTCTTTTAATTCATATCCGTGACCTTTCTTACCAAAGTGCAGAATATTTGGATGATCGTGAAATATTTTACCAATACCATGTCCACACAAATCTTCAACGACAGAAAATCTTTGCTTTTCAGCTATCTCCTGTATTCGTGCACCTATATCACCTGTTCGAATTCCGGGCTTTAGTATTTTTATTGCTTCCATTAGGCACTCTTTCGTAATATCAACGAGAATTTCAGCTTTTCTTGATATCTTACCAACTTTAAACATCCGGCTGGTGTCGCCATACCATCCTTCATGGATGAGGGTAACATCAATATTTAATATATCACCGTCTTTTAATTTTTTTTTGCTAGGAATCCCGTGGCAAATAACATTATTTATTGAGATGCAGGAAGAGGCAGGATAACCTCTGTAATAAAGAGTAGCTGGAACACAATTATTTGATAATGCAAACTCGTAAATAAGCTTATCAAGATATTCTGTGGTATTCCCTTCTTGTATATAGGGTTCAATAAAATCTAGGCATTTTGCTGCAAGCATTCCCGATTTCTTCATACATTTAAAGTCCTCCTGATCATATAACTTAATCAATCCAATATTTTTATTTGGTGCGAGGCTTGCTTTGATATAGCTATGCATTAATTTTTTTTCTAAGGTTGCAGTAATTTTCTATACTAAAAAATATTTTTATTATACTCAATATAATATATAAACAATGTAATAATTATTTTACTAACCAGGAATTGAAATGAAAGATATAACAGCAGCAATTTTGGTTATCGGTGATGAGATCTTATCAGGTAGAACCAAGGATAAAAATATTGGTTACATAGCCGAATGCTTTTCAAAAATAGGCGTGTATTGTAGAGAGGTTAGGGTTGTTCCCGACGAGGAAAGTAAAATTATCGGTGCGTTAAATGAGCTTAGAAAAGAGTATTCTTATGTTATGACTACGGGGGGCATAGGTCCTACACACGATGATATTACTGCAGATTGTGTAGCCAAAGCATTTGGCGTTGGGATATCCGAAAATGAGGATGCTATTAATATGCTTCTTGAGAGAATACCCCTCGAAGATCTCAATGAGTCAAGACGAAGAATGGCTCGGATACCGCATGGCGCACAATTGATTGAGAATAACGTGTCAAAGGCCCCTGGTTTTCAAATTGAGAATGTATTTGTAATGGCTGGAGTCCCAGCTGTAATGCAGGCCATGCTGGATGTTGTCATGACAAGAATTGATAAAGGTCAGAAGTTATTTTCGTGTAATATATCAACAAATATTAAGGAAGGTGATATCGCAGATATACTCAGAGAAATCCAAAAAAATAATCCAAGTATTATGATTGGATCATATCCATACTATACTGATGATGGCTATGGAGCGAATATTGTGTGTAGAGCTAAGAATCTTAATGAACTGAAAAATATAGCAAGTATAATAGAAAGCAGTTTATCCGCTATTGGAAATGTAGAAGTTGGAGAATTTGAATAGGATGGAAAATAACACAAGTTCAAAGTTATTTCCTGTGTCATGGGATCAATTCCATCGTGACTCAAAAGCTCTCGCCTGGCGACTTGCCGATAAATGTGATTGGTCAGCTATAATTGCTATTACACGGGGAGGTCTTGTGCCATCTGCAATAGTTGCAAGAGAATTAAATGTGCGAGTAATAGAAACAATATGCGTGACATCTTACAATCCTGAACACAAAAAAGGTGATATTGAGGTATTAAAAAGAATTAGCGATAATTTACTCTCGGATCCAAAATTGAAGCCAGATACAATATTATGTATTGATGACCTTGTTGATACTGGATCAACAATGGCGGTTGTTAAAGACATGATACCGGGTGCACATATAGCAACTGTTTATGCAAAGCCTGAGGGTTTATCTAATGTGGATACATTTATTACGGAAGTCAGTCAGGATACATGGATTTATTTTCCGTGGGATACTGAGCTCCAGTTTTCACCACCTATAAATCCAAGTGGTGTCTAATGATGATGTATTTAATTTATGAGCGGACGTGGTGGAATAGGTAGACACAAGAGACTTAAAATCTCTCGGAGGTTACTCCGTGCCGGTTCGAGTCCGGCCGTCCGCACCATCTTTATACTTCATAATCATAGAGCCATTTCAAATTATCTAACTGACTCAGACCATTAGTTTTTTCTAGGAAAAAGTCTCGAAAGACGGAAATAATAGATGGCGCATGGAAAATTTTGCGGTTGAGAGTTGAATTTCTAATTACTTTATCGATTCTTTTTTTTCTTGCATTCATCGCATAATGAACAGACTCTGTAGTATTATTTTCGCCTATTGATTTACCCAAGGTAAAGGCGTCCTCAAGAGCCATCGATGCCCCTTGAGCAAGATGCGGCTTTATTGAATGTGCTGCATCACCAATGGCAAAGATTGGTCTAGAATTATCCAAATTTAATGTAATTTTAGAGTCATACAGGCTCCACGAATGCCAGTCTTGCGCACGCAAGAACGAATAGATGCCTTTCTCGATATTTCGCTTATTTTTTTGCATTACCACATCTATATTATTTTTTGTAATCATGACAATATTTAAAAGATCCTCGAAAAATGGATAGATAACAATATGCATTCCTTTGCCAAGAAATAGATATATAGTATCCGCGGATATCTTGAGTGGTAATTCCTGAACTTTTACTGCAGAGCGATATGTCATAAAATCATTTGCTATCGGACTACAGGAAATTCTGTCGAATATTGGGCTGGACGAATTACCATTTGCAATTATTAATTTTTCACAGTTTCTAATTGTCTTGTTTTCATTTATTATTTTTATTTTACCTCCCAGGTCTTCAACTTTTTTTATTTTTGAGTCATAGTTTATCTTTGTCCCAGATGATATTACATCGGATAAAAGTTCCTTGTGAAGTATATCCCGGCTTGCCGTATAATAATTGGTAAGATTATTTTTATTGATAAATTCATTTACCGGCAGAGTGGTAAGTTTTTTTAATTTCTCTATTGAGTATATTTCAATATTATTGATGACCTTTATATGAGGTTCTAGTTTTTTCAATATACCCATTTTTTGAAGCACGTTGCTTGCATTTGGAGATAATTGAATGCCATATTGATTAGCTGTCTTATGCTCACTACTTTCGAATATCTCATTTTCAATACCAAAATGTGATAGCATATAACCGCATGCCAATCCGGCAATCCCAGAACCAATAATACTGTACATTTCTTTATATCATTAATTTATAACTAGACAATTCGGAGGAATTGTCTGGTCTTGATTTAACTTACTATTGTATTTGTAAAGTGTTGAGCAGTATGGGCAAACTATGCTGTCTTTCTTACCCATATCAAGGTATATATGAGGATGGTCATGAGGCGGATTTGCTCCTATGCACTTAAATTTCTTTACAGGGATCTCAATCACAGAGTATCCTTCAGTATTTTGATAATGAGGTATTTGTATGTCTGCCATAACTATCTCCAGCAATAATATATTTACTTAACAAATAAAAATATATAAATAAATTAAGATTGAACAAATTTGATTAAATATGTAATTAACTATATATTTAAATTAAAATAATAAAATATACATACTAAATTTGCAACAATGTAACTCCAAGAAGTGAGATATTAAATGCCTCAGAATAATAGCGCTAATCCAAAATTACAAAAACTAGAGGGTATCGATCCAATATGGGACAAAATTAAGGATGAAGCAAAAAAGGCATCATCGCAAGATCGACAAATCTCGGGCTATATGTACTCACAAGTGCTATCTCAAAAGTCACTTGAGAAAGTCCTATCTGTAAATTTGTCAAAACATATAGAAACAATCCACGTTGAGTATCGAATTATTGAAGATTTATTTGATGAGTTTTATTCTACCGATAAACAAATTCAGCAAACAATAAGGGCGGATATATCTGCTGTATATGATCGAGATCCCGCGTGTCACCGATATATTGAGCCAATCCTATATTTCAAAGGGTTTCAAGCATTGCAAGTTCATAGGTTAGCAAATTGGCTTTGGATTAATGGTAGAACTGAATTTGCTTATTATTTGCAGAGCTTATCATCTAGAGTATACTCTGTTGATATTCATCCAGCAGCTAATTTTGGAAAGGGTATATTTATAGACCATGCAACAGGAATTGTAATTGGAGAGACGGCAGTTATTGATGATAACGTATCTATGCTTCACGATGTGACCCTGGGCGGCACAGGAAAGAAATCAGGTGACAGACATCCTAAAGTAAAAAGTGGAGTATTGTTAGGTGCGGGGGCTAAAATCTTAGGTAATATTAATATTGGGGTTTCGGCACGGGTTGCTGCTGGCAGTGTTGTTCTCAATGACGTTCCTGATGGGGTAACGGTTGCGGGAGTCCCTGCCAGGGTTATTGGTGGTAATGATAAAGAATATCCATCGCAACATATGGATCATTTACTACCATCAACTGAAAAATAAATAGAGTTCTTCATGCAAAAAAAAGAAATTGAAAAGCTACAGGGCTATCTCAGGGATAAATTTCAGTCCAATGTTATCCGTATCGTCGAGCGTCCAAAGAAAGATGACTCAATGGAGGTATATGTAGGCGACGAATTTATGGGCGTTATCTTTAGGGATGACGATGAGGGGGAAGTCTCTTATTCTTTCAATATGGCAATTTTAGATATTGATCTATAGCTTAGTTGGGTTTTCTTGACCTTCATATACAACCTCCGGATCAAATAATTTCTCTTTTTCTTCAAATTTGAGTACAGCTTTATTTTTACCGTCAAAATTGATCGAGCGATAGAAGCAGGATCTATAGCCAACGTGGCAGCTTGCTCCGACTCCTTCAACATCAACTATGAGCCAGATTGAGTCCTGATCATCATCAATGCGTATACTGCTGACCTTCTGAGTCAGTCCTGAGGTTTTACCTTTATGCCATATGGACTCACGTGATCTGCTCCAGTAGTATGCTTCCTTGTTTTGTATAGTAAGCGTAAGAGCTTCTTTATTCATGTAACCATGCATAAGGACTTCACCTGATACACTGTCAGTTGTTACAACTGGAATAAGTCCGTTTTCATCGAATTTTGGTGCTAGAGTTGTACCTTCTTCGACCTCAAAGACACTCTCTCTTTTTGCGAGTGGAATATCTACCATGTCTCTCATTTAGCTAGTTATTTGTCAGCTTCATAAAGCGATCCCTGAGTGCTTCATTTGTCTCAAATTCCCCTGTAAACCTTGTTGTGATCGTTGAAACTTGATCTTTCTTTACGCCCCTTAGAGACATACACATATGTTCTGCATCTAAAATTATTGCAACACCCCGTGGGTTAAGTGATTGGCTGAGAGCGTTTGCAATTTCCGCTGTCATTGTTTCTTGCGTTTGAAGACGCTGTGCATAAATATCGACAAGTCTCGCAATCTTTGATATTCCAACAACACGATTTGATGGTAAATACGCAACGTGAGCTTTACCAATAAATGGTATCATATGATGTTCACAAAATGAGTTAAATTGAATATCTTTGAGGAGCACGAGGTCATCATAGCCTCCAACTTCACTAAAGGTTTTTGATAAAACATCGATACCGTCTTCATTATAACCCTTAAAAAATTCCTTATATGCGTCGATGAATCTGCGTGGTGTTTCGAGCAAGCCTTCTCTATCAGGGTCTTCGCCAATCCAGGCAAGAATTGTCCTCACTGCATCTTCAGCTTCTTCTCTTGAGGGTATGGAGGGGGCCCTCTCAAAGCTTGTAATTTTTGAATTTTTGTTCATTATAGGTTGCTCCAGGTATGTTTGGTGATAATTGTTAATATATAAAAGTTGAATATATGTTAAAATCTATTATTTATCAATATATGTATGATATATTTTAAATACAATTAATTCATTCACCGATAGTATTAAAACTTGTAATGTTAGACGACGTTTATAATAATAAAATAATCGAATTAGCCGCAAATATTTCACATATTGGGCGTCTAAAAAATCCAAGCAGATCTGTAACCAAAGTGAGCAGACTATGTGGTTCCAAGGTAACAGTAGACATTGTCCTATCGGATAATATTGTGACAGAGTTTGCGCATGAGGTTAAGGCATGCGCATTAGGTCAAGCATCATCATCTATCATGGCCAGTAATATTATTGGTTCAACTGTAGATGAATTGCTGCTTATCGGAGAACAAATGAATAAAATGCTTAAGGAACACGGACCTGCACCTGAAGGTAAGTGGTCAGATCTTGGCTATCTAGAACCTGTAAGGGACTATAAATCGCGACATTCTTCAACCTTGCTTACTTTTGAGGCCGTAAATGAGGCCATCCAAGATAATTAGTCAAAATCGTTTATGTTAAAGACTATATTTAATTTTCCATTTATATTATTGATCAAAATATATCAATATACCCTATCTTATTTTTTAGGAAACAGATGTAGATATCTGCCGTCTTGTTCAAATTATGCACTTGAGGCGATTAAGAAATTTGGTATATGGGCTGGTGGCTGGTTATTTTTATATAGATTTCTTAGATGCCATCCTCTCTCGGGCCATGGGTATGACCCTGTCCCAAACGAATTACCAAAAAGTTGTATTTGGTATAAGCCATGGAGCTATAAAATAAAAAAAAATAATTGATTATCTGCGTAATAATCATTAATACTATTGGTACTTACCTGATTTGTTAACAGAGATTGAGTTAGACATGTATACATATAAATTGCTTGATGGTTCCAGCAAAGATTTTCACGACAAAATTAACGGGGCCGAACTTGCTAAATCCATATCCCCATCATTATTAAAAAAAACAGTTGCAGTAAAAGTAAACGGTACAATCACAGATCTAACGGACAGTCTTCCGAACGACTCCAACATTGAGTTTTTGACAAGGGAGGATCCAGAAGCACTTGATCTCATTCGGCATGACTGTGCCCACATACTGGCTGAAGCGGTTCAGATTTTATTTCCCGAAACCCAAGTAACTATAGGACCTGTTATCGAAAATGGTTTCTATTATGATTTTTATCGTGAAGAGTCATTTAAGCCAGAAGATTTCGTAAAAATTGAAAAAAAGATGCATGAAATAGTTTCACAAAATGCAAAATTTGAAAAAACTGTGGTGAGTCGTGATGAGGCCATTAAAATTTTTCAAGAAAAAAAAGAAGAATTTAAGGTTGAGCTCATAAAGGATATTCCAGAGGGAGAGAATATAAATCTATATTCGCAGGGTAATTGGTTTGATCTCTGTAGAGGCCCCCACATGGTTTCAACAGGGCAAATCGGTAAAGCATTTAAACTTATGAAAATCGCTGGTGCATATTGGCGAGGCGACTCTAGCAATGTAATGCTTCAAAGAATTTATGGTACCGCTTGGAGCACAAATGATCAGTTAAGCTCTTACCTCAATATGCTTGAGGAAGCTGAAAAACGAGATCACAGAAAGCTTGGTAGAGAGATGGATCTATTCCATTTTCAGGAGGAGGGCCCAGGATCTGTGTTTTGGCATAAAAAGGGTTGGAAGCTATTTACTGAATTAATTGATTACATGAAACGTAAGGGAATGAATGCCGGATACCTTGAGGTCAATACACCCGATATGCTGGATAGGTCCTTATGGGAAAAATCAGGACATTGGGAAAAATTTGGAGACAATATGTTTACAAGCACCACTCCAGATGAGAAAATATTTGCACTAAAACCGATGAATTGCCCGGGTCATGTGCAGATATTTAAAAATGGTCTTAAGAGTTATCGTGACTTACCAATTAAATACGCTGAATTTGGTAAGGTTCATAGATATGAACCATCAGGTGCATTGCACGGGCTGATGAGAGTTAGGCATTTCACACAAGATGACGGGCATATTTTTCTGACAGAGCAGCAGATAAAAGAAGAGTGTGTTAAAGTCCATGAGTTGATTTTGTCAATATACAAAGATTTTGGCTTTGAAGACATAGTCGTAAAATTTTCGGACAGGCCAGAAAAGAGGGTGGGGGATGACGAAATCTGGGATAAGGCAGAAAAGGCACTTATTGATGCTGTGGAGTCAACAAACCAAAAATTCGAACTAAACCCAGGCGAAGGTGCTTTTTATGGCCCAAAACTAGAGTATGTGTTGCGAGATGCAATAGGACGAGATTGGCAATGTGGTACGCTTCAAGTCGACTTCAATCTCCCAGGAAGACTAGGCTCATTCTATATCGGAAGTGACGGTGAGAAGCATGTTCCCGTTATGCTGCACCGAGCTATATTTGGATCATTGGAACGATTTACAGGAATACTAATTGAACACTATGCTGGCCGTTTACCCCTTTGGATATCTCCGACTCAAATAGTAATTGTAACTATCAACTCACAATGCGATCAATATGCAAAAGATATATTTGAGAGATGCTCAATGGTTAATTTAAGGGCTGAAATAGACCTCCGTAATGAGAAAATAAGCTATAAAATTAGGGAACATATCTCTGTAAAGATCCCGATATTATTTGTTATAGGTCAAAAAGAGGTTGAAGAGGGAACGGTTACTATCAGAGAATTGGGTAATGATGAGCAAAAAACTATAAAGATTGACGATGCAATATCAGGGATCCGAAGTAGGGCAAATCCACCAGATTTTAGCCTTTAGGAAGAAAATTGCTCCGTAATTATTCTTTCTTCAAGATTATGATCTGGGTCAAACATAATCTTTAAGGACAGTGTCTCATCATTTGAAACAACTATTTTATGCGCATCCATTATTTCATGACTATCCGCTGTGGCATTTACCTTTCTGTATTCTGGATCAAGTACGTCGATTTCAACAATTGAATTAATATCCAGCAGTGCCCCCTTCCATCTCCTTGGTCTAAATGGACTTGTTGGGGTTAGGGCCATCAATTTTGCATTGATAGGTAAAATTGGTCCATCTGCAGAAAGATTATAAGCAGTACTGCCTGCTGGGGTAGATATTAATAAGCCATCTGAGATTAGCTCATTCAGGCGGACCTTATCATTTATAGAAATTTTTAGTTTTGCTGCTTGGTAGGTCGTTCGTGTTAAGGCAACCTCATTTATTGCGATTTCACTGTGCTCTTTCCCAGATACATCTATCACTGACATTTTAAGTGGGTTAATTTCTGTTATTTCAGAGTTTTCCAGCTTTTTATCTAGATGATCAAAGCTTAATTCATTCATAAGAAATCCAACGGACCCGCAGTTCATCCCATAAATTGGTATGCCGGATCCAATGAACTGATGAAGTACTTGTAACATTAGACCATCACCTCCCAAGGCGACAATAAATTCAGCATCCTCGATATCAGAATTTCCATATAATCCAGTTAATTTCTCTTTTGCTTCAGTCGCTTGTGAAGTTTCACTTGCAATGAATGTTATTTTTTTAACAGCCATTATATTTCTATATTTATTATTGTTTCAAATGCGGTTAAACTTGTTTCAAATATCATATGTATCATAATTACATGATTTATTAAATAATATTTGATTACTTCCTTGTGTAAGATGGCATTATCATGAAGAAAATTGGTATAATTGGGTGCGGAAGGCAAGCCCCAAAGCATATTATTGGATATCTTGAGAATGGTATAAAAGATATCTTCTTATTTGACGTCATTGAGTCAAGGGCTCGTGAGTTAGCTACAGAATATAATCTTCAATTTAAGAAAATTGACGATTTGGTTGCTCTTCCAGATATTGGTATTTATTCAATTTGCACACCACCAAAGACACATGACAGGCTTATTGAAACATTAATTAATAACAATAAGCATATCTTATGCGAAAAACCATTATCATTAAATTTGGACAATCTATTTAAATTTGAACATTTGTCAAATGAGAAGGGTTTAACGGTTATGGGTGGATATATCTATAAGTTTTCACCTTCACATATTGAAATGAAAGAGTTTATTGAAGCAAATCAAAACCAAGTTCAAAGTGCATATTTAAGAATTGCAAGCCCAGGCATAAAAAACGCGTGGCAGTTCTCAAAAAATAAAGGAGGTGGCGCAATCAATGAACTTTTTGTTCATATGCTCGATCTAGCAAATTGGTATTTTGGTCAAATTGACAATATTGAAGAAATTGATATCCAAACATATAGACCTGATAGAGAGAGTATGATCGATAAAAATGACCTTCTTGCGGAAGACTTCATAACAGTCAAAGCAAGGAATAGATCAGGTGTCTCAATTACTATTGAGGCTGACATGATCTCAAATGATTTTGTGCAATATGTAAATATAAGTGGACCTGGCTTAATGGGATTCTGTTCGATACAACCAAATTTACCGTTGATCTTGCGTCAAAGTGAAAAAAAATATGACATTTGTGAATATAAAGAATTTAAGAATCTTCACACAAGTCAAATTAATTATTTTCTCAATTGCATTGATAAAATCACAACGCATTCGCAATCAACAATTTCCGAGTCAATTGATATTTACAAGTTTCTTCATGAAGCTACTGACTAAGTCCAAGAGCTTTCTCTGCATTAACTGAACAAATATTATTTTTTATATCTTCTGAAAAATTAATGCTTTCAATCCATTTTAATGGTTTTTTTACGCCCATATCAGCCGGGAAATCGGTACCAAGTAATATTTTATCAGAGCCAATTATCTCAATTACTTGATTTAGTCCAGTATCGGAATGAGTAATCGTATCATAATAGAATTTTCTGAGATAATCAGAAGGTTTACTATTCAAATTATCACTAACATCTTTTCGAGTATTGTATGCATGGTCAAATCTTCCAATGGCAAATGGTAAATAGCCACCCGCATGCGATAAACAAATTTTTATATTTGGTAATTGATCCATGAATCCTGAGAAAATAAGATTTGCAGCGGCTGTTGTGGTTTCCATTGGATTACCAATGAGATTAATTAAATGATATTCTCCCATAATATTATGGGCTCTTGTAGAGAGCGGATGAAGCAAAATAAAGGCACCTAGTTTCTCTGCTTCCATCAGGATTTCATAGAAATGGTGCTGGTTTAGGTTCGTATGATCAATATGGGAGCCGATAATGATACCTTTTAAGTTTAGTTCGTTCATAATCCTATTAAGCTCTAATATGGATCTTTCAGGGTCCTTGATTGGAATGGTCCCCAAGCCTTGATATCTATCAGGACGATTGCTGACAGCGTTAGCTATTTCATCATTTACGTCTTTGCATGCATCAAACGCGATATCAATTGGGTCACTATCTCGGAGTAGTTGTGGATTAAGAGATAATAATTGGGTATCTACTTCTGCATCATCCATTAGAGCGATACGTTCTTTATATGGAGTCCAATACTCAGGCGTACTCATTACGTTTTTTCGTTTTCCAGTTGTTAGTATAGTTCTTCCTTCTTTATTTCGTTCAATTTTCGTACCATACCACAGCTCATTATTTTCATAAGCGACTCTCAAAGATGCCGGCAGTATATGAGAATGTATATCGATAACTTTCATCTAGACCTCAAGTTTTATAGTTTCATTTAGTTTTATTGACTTCTCTATGCCTAAGGTAATTTTAAGATTTTGAAGACCTTCTTCTCCTGTAGTATTTGGGCATGCTATTCCTTGGGTTATAAACTCTAACCATGAACGAGTCTCGTCAGCAAATGGACCCCAATATTTATCAACCGCCCAATTTCCAGAGGCATTACTGGTTAAAAAGCCCATTTCAGTATCCGTATCCACGTATGCATGGTGCATGCCGCTCTCTGAGAAACCAATATGCTCTTTTCTATCATCATCAAAAAAAAGTAAACCATTTTCTCCAATAATTTCTGCCCTCACTAGCCTCCCATGGGATGGATAATTTTTTGGCAATGCGTATCCCATCGATAGGTTGACGATTGTACCGTCATCGTAAGTTATTATTGCGGCTGCAATTTCATCCACGTCAAACCCATCTTTTCTGTATATTTTACCGTGGCCTTTTGCAACTATCTCTTTTGGTATTTTTCCATCAAGGTACCATCCAAAAAGATCAACAAGGTAAGTTAATGCATCATTGACAAAGGATATATGTTTTGATCTTTTTAAAATTTCTGCTCCAGTTCTTTGTGTGTTATTAAAACGTCCTACGCAAGATAATATATTACCAACTTTATTCTCAATTATCTGTTGTTTCCCAATTAAGTAATGCCGATTAAATCGAAGCGTGTAGCCGACATGCAAACTTGTACTATTTTTTGCAGCGGCTTCAACCATTTTTTCTGCTTCATTGATGCTCAAAGCAATCGGTTTCTCCACAAGTACAGGCTTACCTCTCTCAAGTGCACTTATGACTGGTTTGTAATGCTCAGGCTCGCTTGTCGAAACGATAAGAGCATGGACATTTTCATCATTAATAATATCTGAATTATTTGTACTAACTATGTCTGCATTTATTCTTTCACCAAGCTGATGCGCTTTCCCTGAGTCTATATCTGAAATTCCAATATATTTTACAGAAGAATTATTTCTAGAAATAGATGACCTTAGGTTACCCATTCTACCGCATCCGATAATACCAATTCCAATTTCTTGATGATTTAGTTGCATAATGATTTTATTTTAAGATTAATTGTATAATATTTACATAAATTGATTTGTAATCAATAAAAATAAAACAAAATATGAATATTATTTAGAGGGAAAGAAATGACACAAGAAGATAATTATACGAAAGGTCTAAAAAAACTTTTGGAAATGGGCCGTGAAGATACAATGCTAAATCAAAGACAAATTTCTGAAGATATGTACCAACTGTCTGTGGGAACGTTATTTGGAGAGATTTGGAATCGCCCCCATTTATCTCTGCGTGATCGCCAATTGATTACGCTTGCGGCAAATATTGCGCTCGCAAGACCTCATGGAACCCATTCACACTATAGAAGTGCGCACCATATTGGTATCACACATGAAGAAATTTGTGAGATTATGATACATGTTGGTATGTACGGTGGCTGGCCCTGCATTGCACACGCAACATCACAATATCTTGAAGTTTTAGAGGAAAGGGGTGACCCCATGGCAAAATCAAATCCAAAAAGGGATGAAATTAAGGAAGAATAGAGTCAAACATTCTAGAGTGAATTAACAATTGTATAGACATTATCCACGCTTGGTTGAATTATTCCAGAGTCAATTTGAATAATTGTTTCCATTGTTTTCTTTGTATATGGTAGATCTATCTTGAGTGCCCTTGCTTCCGCAAGCACATGTCCACTCATATGTAGAATTTCTGTTTTTCTGCCACGATGAATATCCTGACCCATTGAGGGCCTTCTGTTCGGTCCATTTGCCCTTTTTTTTATCATTGTATCAAGTTCTAAGTAAATATCTTCATCAAGTGATTGGAGCCACTTATACTTGCTTGCTCCCCCAAATTTATCAAAATCAAGACCAATTTTTTCCCCAATTTCAGCGGCCTCTCTAGCAAGATTTATTTGTAGTTTTCTACAAGACGCATCACCCGCTAATTCTGCTGTTCCAAGATTTGACATTGCAACTACGGGATTTCCCATACAGTTTTGACACAACTTTGCCCACCTTTCACCCCAAAGATTTTCCGTAATAACTGATGAGTCAATGACATCCAGCGCCTTCCTTATTTTTTCAAGCTCTTTTCTTATTTTTTCTTGCTCTTTAGTCTCCTCTTTGTGGTGCAAACCCAATCTAAATACGTCATGTCCCATATCTCTCATTCGGCTATGACCAGGTCTTGAAACTTTGCCGGGCTCATACGACTCAACTGATATGTTCGACATCACAAGACCTGCGGCTCTATTTTTGCCAACAATATTAGCAATTTCTTGATCTGGCCAACAATTTTGCGCTGATATTATAAGCCCATCAGGATGAATAAATTTATTTATAAATTGTGCTGACCATTCTGTGTCGTAGGCTTTCATTGCGATAAAACCAAAATTAAATAATTGTTCACGGGCAATTTTTTCAGATTGGTGTAGATGCAGCATTCTGGGCTTTGCTACAAAAGTATCATGTGGTCCAGATACCTCAATACCATTATTATTTACATATTCGACTTGCTCGTACCATGGATCAATAATTGTTACTGAATGACCTGTTGCACTCAGCCACCCACCTAAATAAGATCCGACTGCGCCTGCCCCTATAAACAGAATTCTCTCTTTTATTGGTTTCATGTATCACCTATTCTTCATTGCTATTTGCAGATCGTATTCACTATCAGGTACAATTCTAGGTATATGATCTCCATCTAAATATGCGATCAAACATTCCGCAGCCTGAATTTCCATTCTAGCTCTGGATACTTTTGTATTTGCCCCCATGTGACACGTCATTATTATATTCTCAAGTTTAGAAAGTGGCCCACCAAGATATGGTTCTTCATTATATACGTCTAAGCCTGCGCCTGCTAATTGGTTGTTATTTAGAGCATTTAAAAGAGCTTTTTCATTTATAAGACCGCCGCGGGCTGTGTTGACCAAGAAGGCATCATTTTTCATAAGTTTAAGCTCTTCTTGGTTGATCATATCTATTGTTGCAGGCGTTTTGGGCACGTGCAAACATACAATATCAGCTTCTTTTAGAAGTCTATTCTTGCTTACCCATTCCACTGGTAAATAGGAGTTTATCGACTCATCTGGGTGAATGTCATTTGCTATAATGGATGCACCAAATGCAGATAGTAACTTCGCAGTTCGGCGCCCGATCCTGCCCATACCAATAATTCCAACTGTAAGCTCTTCAAGACTTCTGCCAAGCACCCTGAGCCATTTACCCTGCCTCATTAGAGCATCACCTTTTTGAACACCCCTAATGAGCATAAGTATATGAGTAAGTGTTAACTCAGCGACTGTATCAGCATTTGCACCTGGAACATATGAAACACCAATATTTCTCTCTCTGGCTGCGTTAAGATCGATACTATCAAGACCTACTGCACATCTTGCTATAAACCTTAATTCGGGTGCTTGATCCATTACCTCAGCTGTCATTGGTTCAGCTCCACATATTGCAACATCGCAACCTCTAATCAGTTCCTTCATCTCATCTTCAACGAGAAGCCTTTTCTTATCATTTCTGATGAGTTTAACTCCAGCATCTTCCAACATTGTCCATGACAAAGGGTTGCAGGCACCCCATTGTTCGGGTGATACCATTGCAATTGCTCTAATTTTCATATTATCCCGCCTTTAATTAATAGGGCGCTTCTTCGCCAATTATCGTTATTCTGTGCATTCTTCTTCGAAAGCCTGCATAATCGTCAACGGCATAATGTTGTGTACAACGATTATCCCAGATTGCAATTGTACCAGGGCTCCATTTGAGTCTGCAAATAAATTCTGGTCGCGTCGAATGAGATTTTAGATAATTTAGAATAGGAGTCGACTCTTCCTTGGTCATTCCCTCAATCTCAACGGCATGCCCACCAATATAAAGCGCTTTGTTTTTCGAGTCTGGGTGGGTCCGAATAATTGGATGATATGTATGCACCTTTGTTTTTCCAGGATCTTGCTGCTTCATACTTTTTGCACCTGTAAAATTACCAAGTTTGAGTGGCTGATCACCAACGTAAAGCCCCCTTAGTGATCCTAATATCTCCTTCATTTGATCTGATAAGGTATCATATGCTTGATACATATTCGCGAATAGTGTGTCACCTCCTGCAGGGGGTAACTCTTGAGCGTACAACATTGTCGCCTTTGGAGGAATTTCAGTAAAGCTTCCATCTGAGTGCCATACATTTCCAAATGCGTACGTGTCTTTCTCAGTTTTAACAATCTCAAGAATTTCAGGGTGCGTCTCCAATCCTTTCATGTATGGATAGTGATGAATCTCACCCCACTTTCTTCCAAATTCAAGGTACTCATCAGAATTCAAGTCCTGATCAAGTATACCAATGACCTGATAGTCAACGAATGCTTTATATATTTCATTGAATGTCTCATCATTTATATTTTTTAGATCGACATCCAATATCTCAGCACCCATTGCTCCCGCAAGTGGTCTGATTTTAAAGTTGTTATATTCTATAATTTTCATTGAAACCTCGTTAAATATTTAGTATTTCTCTTGCCTCACTTGGGCTTGCGACTGAATAACCCATATTTGTGATTATATTGACCGCCCGTTCGACAAGGGCAGCATTCCCTGGTGCTAATTCACCTCTTGATATATAAAGATTATCCTCTAATCCTACCCGAACGTGACCTCCAAGTATAACAGATTGCGCCACCATTGGAAGTTGGTCCTTTGATATTCCAAATGATGCCCAGACTGCATCATCAGGTAACTGATTACGCATAGTCATCATTATATCTGGGGTTGCTTCGGCAGCCCATGGTATACCAAGGCATATCTGGAATAAGTATGGTTTTTTTACCAAATCTTGTTTTATAAGAGCCTTTGCTTGCCTTAGCCCCCCAAGATCAAAAACTTCAAGCTCCGGTTTTACTCCAGTAGCTGCAATTTTTTTTGCCATTTCAATCACATTATCTGGTGTATTAACAAAGATGTGTGGTCCAAAATTAAAACTACCAATATCCAGACTGCATATATCGGGTTTAATATTTTCGATGTGAATAACACGATTTGAAGGTGATGTAAGAGTTGTGCCTGTACCAAAATTTACAGGATCCTCCAGGTCACCAAGAACTATTCTGGCACCAGGTCCAGTTGTTAGATTGATTATAACATCATCATTTTCTTGCCGTATACGATCAACAACTTCTTTATATAGCGACTCCTCCATACTTGGTTTCCCAGTATCTGGATCTCTCACATGTACATGCACGATAGCAGCACCAGCTTTATAGGCAGAAAGGCATTCATTGGCAATTTCTTCGGGTGTTATTGGTACTGCTGGGTTTATGTGTGTATGCTCAGCGGCACCAGTGACAGCACATGTAATAATAATCTTTCTCAACAATTCCCCCTACAAACCATGATTTATCTTATATTCTATAGATATATTTTTAAAAATAAATTATATTTTAATCAAATTTTTTTTTTGTAATTCAAAGGTTTCATCTTATGCGGCTCGGCTTCTTTACAATGCCCGTCCATCCTGAAGAAAAGAAATGGGAGATATCGCTTCAAGAAGATCGAGAGGCTGTAATATTAGCAGACAAGCTTGGTTTTTATGATGTCTTTATTGGTGAGCATTTAACTGATAAATCTGAGAATATTACAAATAGCATGATATTTTTATCAAGCTTAATCGCGGAAACTAAGAATATAAAGCTCGGCACTGGGACATCAAATCTGTCGCACATGCATCCTGTATTGATAGCGTCTCATGCGGCAATGCTTGACCATCTATCAAAAGGTAGGTTTATTTTTGGCATAAGCCCAGGCGCTCTGAGATGTGATGCGGAGGTGTTAGGTATCATAAATGAGGATAGGGGGCAGATTTTTGCTGAGTCTATCGAAGTAATACTTGAAATTTGGAGAAGTGATCCCCCATATAACATTGATTTTCCAAACAATAGATTTAAGGTGTCCTCTCTAGAGTCAACTTTCCTTGAAGTTGGTGTAGGTTACTTACAGAAGCCATACCAAAAACCGAGACCAGAAATTGTTGGTACGGTTGTGGCCCCATTCTCCAAAGGCGTCATTGCAATGGGAGAAAAAGATTTTCATCCTATATCCGCTCATTTCCTATTACCAAAATGGGTAAAGACTCATTGGGAAAATTATAAAGAGGGGAAGGAAAATGTTGGGCTCAATGCTAACATTAGTGATTGGAGAATTGCGCGCACAATATTTGTTAATGATGACGCAAAAGTTGCAAGAGATTACGGTAAAAATAACAAGAAAAGCCCTTACAGATTTTTTTATGATCATCTTTATCGAAAGCTTGAGAGGAGTGGTCGTCTTGGCGTATTTAAATCCGATCCAAATATAGATGACAATGATTTAGATATTGATAAGATTCTTGATGAGCTTGTAATTTGCGGCGACACAAATCATGTTATAGATCAAATTTTGGCATTTCGGGAAACAGTTGGGGATTTTGGTGAGCTGTTGTATGGTGGGGTCGATTGGCTTGATAGGGATCTTGCGCGCAAGTCAATGGAACTGATGGCTGAAAAGGTAATTCCAGAAGTCACAAAAAATATCAATAAATAAATCAAATTGAAATATTTTAATCAAACGTTTATATAAGTGGTATGCGCTCAATTATTGTCATAATATCTCTTTTTTTAATATTATCATTCACAAGCAGTATTGTTGGATATAGGATTCCTGGTATAACTGAAAACCCATCACTTGGGAAAATAAAGCTGTGTAAGGCAGCTTCAGGGATGCATTCAAATTTTATAGATAAGTACGTCACTGCAGGCATTATTCTAAGTCATAAAAAGCTATCAGAGCAGCAATATACTTTTTATGTAAATAAGGAAAAATGGAATAATGAATTATTTGAGTCTCAAGAAGTGGTTGCGATTGGAGGTTGGTGCAGGGTTGCTAATAAAAACGGAAGAGGCGAGGTGTACATTTATGATAATAAAAGTAAAGATGTTATTGGCACAGTAATAGATGGTAACTACGAGGCTTAATAAGCTATTTATTTTTAGTATAAATTATAATTAAAAAGCCAGTCAGTATACCCACAATCATCCATAACCAAGTTTCTATTGAAAATAACATTACACCAACATTTAAATTTCAAAATCTGATATATTTTATAGTATAACCATTTGCATGGAAAATATAATGGATTTTAATTTTGATTATATAATTGTTGGAGCCGGAAGCGCTGGTTGTGTCTTGGCTAATAGATTATCTCACGATGAAGATCATACTGTCCTTTTGATTGAGTCTGGTGGCTGGGATAATAATCCTTGGATACATATCCCGCTTGGTTACGGTAAGCACTTTGATAATCCAAAAGTTAACTGGATGTATCATTCTGAGCCAGAGCAAGCGACAGGGGGTAGAATGATATTTCAACCACGAGGAAAGGTGATTGGTGGCTCATCTTCAATAAATGGTTTAGTTTATATACGTGGCCAGAAGCAAGATTTTGATTTGTGGGATCCCGGAAGTAGGTATGGATGGGATTATAACTCCATTTTGCCGTATTTTAAAAAAAGCGAGAAAAATATGGATATCCAGAACCAATATCATGGTTCAGATGGTGAATTATCAGTGTCATCACCAAAGGATTTACATCCACTAGCTGCTTCTTTTGTAAAAGCGGGTATTAATATGGGATATCCCCAAAATGAAGACTTTAATGGCGTAACGCAAGAAGGTTTTGGTCATTTACAAATGACAATCAAGAATGGCCTAAGGTCAAGCTCATCAACAGCTTTCTTGAGAGCAGCGAAGAAAAGAAAAAATCTAAAAATATATACAAACGTACTTATTTCAAAAATTTTGTTCAAAAACAAGGACGCTATTGGTGTTTCTGGGGTCAGAAATGGTAAAAAAATAAACTTCTACGCAAATAAAGAAGTCATTTTATGCGCAGGTTCATTTAATTCGCCAAAAATTCTGCAACTATCTGGAATTGGTCCAAAAGATATCCTAGATAAATTTAATATTGAAAATATATCAGTTTTGGAAGGTGTTGGAAAAAATTTACAAGATCATTACAATGGAAGAATTGTTTTCAAAACATCCAATCAATACACCTTAAATGCTGTTATGCAAAGCAAATTTAAGTCTATACGCGAAGGCTTAAAATATATTTTTTATCGAAGGGGTTTTTTAAATATGGGTTCCTCCGTCTCTGCTGGTTTTATAAAGTCAAAACAATCACTTAGTAGACCTGATTTACATATTAGTTTAATACTATTCAGCGGAGATAAGGCTGGAACAAAACTACACCCATGGTCAGGATTTTCAATAATTGTGAGACTCCTGCGACCCAAAAGTGTAGGTAATTTGAGGATAAGAAGCAGAGATCCCGCAGATCCGCCGCAGATCTTTATGAACTATTTTAACCACAAGGATGATAGGAAGCTGCTTGTTCAAGCAATAAAAATGACCAGAAAAATTATGAAATCAGACCCAATCCGTAATGACATTATTGAAGAACATTCCCCCGGAGACGAAATCCAATCTGATGCTCAAATAGAACAATTTTTAGCAACGAAAGGGGGGATCAGTTATCATCCCGTTGGGACTTGCAAGATGGGTGCTGGGGATGACTGTGTGGTAGATTATAATTTAAATGTTTACGGCGTAAAAAATCTAAGAGTTGTAGATGCATCAATAATGCCAAATATAACCTCGGGTAATACTAATGCGCCTGTTATCATGATTGCGGAAAAGGCCGCAGATATAATTCTAGGTAAAAGTTGATATTATTTGAGCGGGGAGAATGAAGTGCCAGTCATGATTTTATCTTCTTGATCTGCAACCATTCCCGCCGTCTTATCTCGAAAACTAAGCCAATCAGGATCAGCAGCTCGTTTCTTTTTCATCGTATTAAATTCCTCAAGATCCTTGTATTCCCATATATGAACTATTTGATTTTGAGGTCCTATGTCACTTATAAAATATGCAATTAGTTTAAAGCCGTATTTATTGTTAACTGGCATGGCGTAATCTTCAAATATTTTCACATATTTATTGAGCATTCTTGGTACACAATTATATGTTCTTACATTATAAATCATTATCTATACTCCAAAGTTATGATCATTTTTGCTTTTCAACTGCAGGCCAAATTCTGTGGCCTATGCTAGGTGAACCAGGCGCGTGAATTGTTTCACCAATGGTTTTTTTGCTAAATGGATCAAATTCACGAACAATATTTTGTCGCCTATCCTCATGAGATGTGAATTCATATAGGACAGAATGCTTTGCCCAGCCAACTGTTGAAACCATTTTTCTGGCTCTAATTGCCCCTTTGACCTCAGACACAAAAGGCAGCCTTATTTGCGCATACCATTTTCCTATTTCAATCTCATTTTCTACGCTGGTCATATTGTAACTGCCCATCTGAATTGCCTGCGCTGGCACACCACCAGGCGCGACCATGCGATAATCAGGTCCCGTGACCCTCTCTTCCTCAATTAAAACAGCAGTTCGTGCCTCCAGCCTTTCCAAAAATCTTTCTTTGATTTCAGTAGTTTGGTTTTCAGGAAAAAGAGGTGAATTTTTTTGATAGTAAATGTGTGGAGATGAGGCGGCTATTAGACATATGTATTGCGTCCCTTGCGGAATATTTTCTGTGGTATGGGGTAACTTATCTCGCCTCTCTTTATAATCCTGCTCGTCCACCACATAATGAGCTGCCCATACTACTCCATCATGAGTTAATATATTCGGTAAATAATCATTATGAAGCCAATTAATATGATCCTCTTTTCCTTCTTCGTCTAAATTATACCATGTCGCCCATATACCGTTATCCATGTAAAACCCTCTAATTAAATTCCTAAACTAATTAACTGTTTACTTTGCTATAAATTATATTATCACATATTATACACATAATTTAGATTGTAAATTTGATATTACTCGTTGTAATATCAAAATTTGTTCAACAAATAAACAAAGTCGAGGAGATTCATAAATGTCAGATATCGGTATTATTCCAGTTGATTGGGAAGATAGGTTTGACCCACAAAGAATGCTAAGAGAGAGATTAGACCGGGCAAAAGAGGCTCTTGATAATTCGGAAGCAGACGTGTTATTCGTATTTCGTACAGAAGATGCAAGATACCTTATGGGCTATAGGCATCATCTAGGTCCAGCGTTCATAATGGGCAACGCTGTTGTCGTTCTTGCTAGAGGACATGACCCGATATTATGGACAATGGACTATGAGCATTGTAAGCAAAGAATGCCATGGTTAGATGAACAACAGATTCAACCTAGGGCAAATTTTAGAGAAAAAGTTGGTATGAAAAGATGGGCAGACCAAGTGGAAGGTTTTATTGGTTCACTGAAGGGAAAGACAATCGGAATTGATATTTGGGATCTAAATATGGAGAATGCGATTAGGGAAACCTTTCCTAAATCAAGCTTTGTTGACGGATATCAGGGTATACTTATGCGTGCAAAAGAAATTAAAACCCAAGATGAGATTCATTGTCTAAAAATCGCAAACGCCATGACTGAGGCTGCACTCGACAACGCTCTTGATTTTTTAAAGCCAGGGGTTCGAGAATGTGAAGTTTTAGCAGTTGCATGGGAGACAATGACTGCGATGGGATCTGAGTGGACGCAATGCTCAAATATTGTTGCCTCTGGACCCTACACAGCTCCCTATCGTCGGTTTACATCGGATAGAATAATACGAAATGGGGACCCTGTAATTATAGATATTGGAGCTTGCTTTAATGGTTACTATGGAGATCTTACAAGGACATGGATTTGTGGAAATGTAAAACCAACTGACGAAATGAAAAAAGTTCATCAGAATTGCTATAACGCTCTATTTAATGCCGGTGCTGCAGTAAAACCTGGAGCTACAAACGCAGAAGTATTTGCCCAAGCAGATCCATATGTGTTAGACAGTCTTGGTCATGGCTCCGGTGTAAATCCATGGGAGGCACCATATTTTTCTCCAGCATCAAAAGATCAACCGGTCGTATTGAAAGAGGGTATGCAGTTCAATCTGGAGCCATACGCCGGAGTAAAGGGAGTTGGAGGTTTTAGACTAGAGAATGATCATATTGTTACAGCGGAAGGTGTTGATATCTACACAACCTATCCATTTGATGAAAGGCTTGTAATCGATGTGCATCCATATGATATTTCAACAGGAAGAACCAGATAAAGATGGCAGAAGAAACTATTGGATCAATTGAACCAGACTTTTCTCTTAAAGGGAAACTTGCAATTATTACTGGTGCGAGTATGGGTATCGGTAAGGAAATAGCTCGAGCATTCGCGGCAGCAGGAGCTGAGATAATTGTCACAGCAAGAACTGAGAGCAAGCTAATTGAGCTAAAAGAGGAAGTTGAAAAGGACGGTGGTAAGTGTCATTTTCTTGTTAATGACATAACAAATATAAATCAAATACAGGATTTAGCTGATTTCATTCGTAAGAAACTATCAGAAGAAGAGAAGGACCTTGTTTTGGTAAATAATGCGGGGTTTGGATTTACAAAACCCGTTCTTGAGGTAACTCAAGAGGATTTCGATCTTATAACTTCGACACATTTACGTGGGACCTTTTTTTGTTGCCAAAAGATTGGTGAAATAATGCTTGAGAGAGGTTATGGAAAAATTATAAATCTTGGCTCAACGTGGGGATATACAACTGATGCAAAAAAGGCTCCGTATTGTATGGCAAAAGC
This sequence comes from uncultured Rhodobiaceae bacterium, assembly GCA_913030915.1. Lineage (GTDB taxonomy): Bacteria > Pseudomonadota > Alphaproteobacteria > Rhizobiales > TMED25 > TMED25. The sequence continues at coordinate 6,008 of CAJWEW010000011.1, read as the reverse complement.
AGGTATTGCCCATATGAGCCGAGCAATATCGACTGAATGGGCTCCAAATGGAATTCGAATAAATACACTGGCTCCCACAGGAACCGTTACTGAATTTACACAAAAAACATGGGAGTCGATGCCAGAGCGTGCAAAAGGTATTCTATCAAGAATAAAATTAGGTCGATTTGCCTATCCCTCAGATCATTTAGGCGCTGCAATATTTTTAGCATCTAGTGCATCGGATTTTATTACCGGGCAGACAATATATGTAGATGGTGGATTCACAGCGGCAGGTTGATTAATTATTTAGGCTGCTGATAATCCTTTCACGAGTAATGGGTAATTGCTTTATTCTAATGTTCATTGCCGTAAAGAGTGCATTACTGATTGCTGCGGCTGTTGGGCCGTGTGCTGCCTCTCCAACCCCGAGGAAGGGCTCCTCGGGTCGGTCTATTAATTCAACATATATCTGCGGTGTTTGTTTGAATTTTATTATTGGGTAATTTTCCCAGTCAGTTGCTGATATTATTTCTCCGTCAAAATTTACTTCTTCAATTAATGTGCAGCTAGTCGCTTGGATGATACCGCCTTCAATTTGATTTTTAACTCCATCAGCATTGACAACTTCTCCTGCGTCGATCACGGCCCATGCGTTTATGAGCTGAATATCCTCATCAATATTTATCTCTACGACCATAGCACAATATGCGCCTGAATTTTTATAGCGTGAGAAGGCAAACCCCTTTGGTAAGCCAGAGCTTCTATCTGTCCATTTTGATATGTCTCTCACTTTTTCGATTAATTCAATAATACGCGGGTCCGATAAATGCTTTAATCTAAATTCAATTGGATCAATCTCTTGCATTGATGCTATATCATCCATCAGTGTCTCAATTGCATATACATTAACAAATGCACCCAGCCCTCGCATTGCTGATGTTCGCCATGGAAGATCATATACAATTTGCTTTTGTATTCTGATATTTGGAATGTCATAAAGTGGCATGGAGTTTCTATCGGCCGCACCACCCTTATCAAGAGGGGTGTCAATCGGATTTGGAGGATTTAGTGGGCTTGACATATGCTCAGCTGCGAGTAGGTACTCCCCATTTTCACCTGACGGTCTTTTCACATGCGGTGGGCTTTTAATTGAGATATCGAATGACTCGATCATTGAATTATCTGCAAGATTCGCGTCAATCTTAGTTACCATACCAGGTGCAAGAGGAGACCATGACAGTTCATCTTCCCGACTCCATACTAATCTAACTGGAGTACCATTAAGCTCCTTAGCTGCTAAAACAGCGTCTAAAACAACATCATCTGCCCCGTTGTGACCGTAGCATCCTGAGCCGTGTTTGTGCACTACGTCGACGTTACTCTCATCAATGTCGAAAATTGACGCTAACGTTCTCTTCATTGCAAAAACAGCCTGACTATGCGTATATACCTCAAGACTATCACCTTTCCACTGTGCAACAGCACAGCAGGGACCAATTGATGCATGACACAGAAATTTTCTTGAGACTTCAGTGGAAATACCATCAGATCTCAATTCGTCAATTTCTCCTCTATCAAGGCTATTTATTATTGGACTTTTTGTATCCCGAATGAATTGAAGTGGATCTTCAATAATTATATCTGGCGTTGACCATGTGCAGTATTTATTCACTTGCTGTGCAAGTTTTACTGCATCTTCTTCTCTTTCAGTTATTACGGCAATAAATGAACCGTTTACAACCAGTTTTTTGAGTTTTTTTAATGTATTTATTTGATCAATATCGATTTCGATGATCCTAGATGACACAGAGGGTGGCCTAACTACGCGGGCATGCAACATACCATCAAGTTCGATGTCATGAACAAACTCGTGAGTACCTAAAATTTTATTTTTTAGATCAATCCTCTTAATACTCTTTCCGGTAAGCTTTCTTTGACTTGGTAGCTTTGGTTGCATGAAGATTTCAACTGGTTGGTTAAAATCAATATCTTCAGCAATCGACCAGTAGGATAGGTCTGTAGAGTTATTATTTAGGTAAATTTCACCATCAATAACATTCAATTCCAGCACATCAGATTGTAATAGCTCGGACGCCTTACTGAGCATTAGCATTCTTGCCGCAGAAGCAGCTTTTCTGACAGAAATACCCTCTGTTTGCATAGATTGTGAGCCAGCAGTACAGCCCCCATCCAGTCCGTCTCGGGTGTTGCCCGCTGAAATCTCTATTCTGTCAGGATTTATGTCTAGTTCCTCTGCTGCAATTTGAACAAAAGCAGTATTTATACCTTGGCCAATTTCAACTTTCCCTGATACCATTCTGACGGTACCGTCTTTATTTATTGTAAACCAATTAGCAATATTAGGCGCTGAATCAAATGATCCGGGAAACATATTCATCTTGATGACATCCCGTCTAGATATTTTTTAACAGCATTTAGAATTCTGAGCTGGGATCCGCATCGACATAGATTTCTATCAAGCTCATTTGCAATATCATCGACACTTTTGGTAGGGTCATCGTCAGTTATCGCTTTTACTTTCATAATAATCCCACTCAGGCAATATCCACACTGACCTGCTTGCTCATCGATAAGTAGCTCTTGCAATGGGTGGGTACCATCTTGGGATATCCCTTCAATGGTTTCGATTTTCTTATCATCAATTGACCAGATCGGAGTATCGCATGAAAAAACTGCCAGTCCGTCCATCATCACAGTGCATGCACCACAAACACCTCCGCCGCAACCGAATTTTGTTCCTTTTAGCTTTAGGTCATTTCTGAGTATATATAGCAGGGGAGTATCAGGATCAGACTCAATGTCGTGTTTTTGTCCATTAACCGTTAACGAGTATTTATTTACCAATTTGCAATGCCTTTTAGAATTAGATTTTTATTTTACTTATCATAGTGTTAAATATATACAATATATAATTAAATATAACTTATATTATAACTTTTTTATAATGTTTATGAACAATTTTGATTGAAGTTAATATGGTAGAAATAGCTTATGTAAATGGTTCTTTTGTTGAAATGAATGATGCAAGAGTGTCAGTAAAAGATAGAGGCCTCTTGTTCGGCGATGGAGTATATGAAGTTGCTGGTGTTTTCAAAGGCATATTAATTGATAATGACGCTCATCTCGAAAGACTAAAAAGGTCACTGCAAGAAATTAAACTTGAACTACCGATGAGCTTTGATCAGCTCGAGGAGCTTCAAAAAAAAATAATTGACCTGAATAAAATTAAAGAGGGCACACTTTATTTGCATGTTACAAGAGGGGCATCAGAGTCACGTGATTTTGAGTTTCCAAAAGAGCAGCAGCCAAGCGTGGTAATGTTTACTCAGCATAAGAAAATAATGAATTTGGCAATGGATAAATTAAAGGCAAAAGTACTTACCTATCCTGACTTAAGATGGAAAAGAAGAGACATAAAATCTATTGCCCTTCTGGCTCAAGTATTGGCTAAGGAGATTGCACATCAGGCTGGTTGTAACGAGGTGTGGATGCATGAGGATGGTTTTGTCACCGAAGGTGGTTCAAGTAATGCATTCATAATTAAGGATCATAAATTGATTAGTAGAAAAAATAATGAAACTATTCTATCTGGAATAACTAGACAGGCAGTTTTGAAATTAATTGAACAGGAGGATTTGGTTTTTGAAGAAAGGCCTTTCACAATTGAAGAGGCGTATGAGGCTTCAGAGGCCTTCTATACGAGTGCGTCCGTATTTGTCATGCCTGTAATTTCAATTGATAAAAAAATAATTGGTAATGGAGAACCCGGAGCGCTAACTTTAAAGTTAAGAAACCTGTATGAAAATTTTGCAAAAAGCTTTATAAACCAAAGCTGAAGGTAGTTGAATAATATGAAATTTGATAAAATAGAAAAAGCAATTGATGCAATTGCTAACGGTGAGATGATCGTGGTCGTTGACGACGACGACAGAGAAAATGAGGGTGATTTAATAATCGCTGCATCAAAAGCTACATCCCAGAAAACCGGTTTCATAATTCGGCATACGAGTGGTATTTTATGTGTATCTGTACCTCAAGAATACGCGAGAAGATTACATCTTGATCCGATGGTTTCAGACAATGATGCTCCACTTGGTACTGCGTTTACTATATCTGTTGATCTTAAAGAAGGTTTAACAACGGGGATTTCAGCTTTAGAAAGAGCGAATACAATTCGAGCCATGGCTCATAATAAGACAAAACCCAGTGATTTTGTCAGGCCCGGGCACGTTTTTCCTTTAATTGCAAAAGAAGGTGGTGTGCTAATGAGATCAGGTCACACAGAGGCTGCCAGCGATTTGGCCAGTCTAGCAGGGCTTGAGCCAGTTGGTTTGTTATCGGAGCTCATGAATGATGACGGTAGCGTGAAAAGAGGGGACGAAGTATTTAAATTTGCAAAGAAAAATAATCTAAGAATAATATCTGTTGCTGATATAATACAGTATAGAGAGAAACGCGAACAGCTTGTAAAAAAAGTTGCAGAAAAAGACGTCAGCACAAGTATTGGTAAAGCCAAGGTTATTACTTACAACACAATATTTGATGATGTTGAGCATATTGCGCTTATTTATGGCGATATTTCATCTGGTGAAAATATACCCACGAGAATACACCGTGAAAATATAATTAAGGATGTATTTCAAGAAAATAATCTTATCAGTGGATCATTGGCCTACTTAAAGAAAAAAGATAAAGGTGTTATTCTTTACCTGAGGGAAGGCGCTGTAGGTGTGCAAGGAGCGGGTAATAAGTCATTGAGTGAAAATAGAAGAGAAGAGCAATGGAGAGATATTGGACTTGGTGCACAAATTTTGAGAGATCTAAATATATCCTCAATTGATCTACTATCCTCAACAACATCACATTTTGTAGGGCTGTCAGGTTTTGGAATTGAGATAAATTCACGACTCCCCTTAAATAAATAAGACAAAAATTCAATGACAAGAGATGCAAATTTAAAGGTCAGAGTGAAATCCGCTAAAGGCCGTAAATTATCGTCGACACGATGGTTGGAGCGGCAGTTGAATGATCCATATGTCAGGGAGGCCAATAGGCTTGGTTATCGATCAAGGGCGGCATTCAAAATACTTGAAATTGATGAAAAATTTAAAATTTTTAAACCTGGTCAATGTATCTTAGACCTTGGCGCAGCGCCCGGCGGATGGAGTCAAGTTGTTGCAAATATTGTGAATGATAAGTCTAACTCTGGGCAGGTTCTAGCAATTGATATTCTTCCAATTGATGCACTTTCCGGTGTAAAGTCTATGAAATTGGATATTAATGCGGAGAATGCAATTAACCTCATCAAAGGGGAGATGATTAAGCCCAGGGCTGATGTCATACTTTCTGATATGGCTCCATCAACAACAGGGCATAAAGCAACAGATCACCTCAGGATAGTTGCGTTACTTGAAAGTGCATTAGATATTGTTGATAATTTACTTTCAGATGGCGGTACTTTTATTGGAAAAGTATTTCGTGGAGGTACAGAAAATCAGATATTGAACAGAATGAAGAGAGATTTCCAACTCGTAAAGCATATCAAGCCTCAATCGAGCAGATCTAATTCGTCTGAGTTGTACGTAGCCGGAATAAATTATAGAAAATGAGAAGTATTTGATTTTTAGCTTTTAATCATACAAAATGGGTGGTAATGATAGATTTTGGTTATGATAGTTAATTAATGATAGTGGAAGCCCTAACTTTTGATGATGTTTTAATAAGACCAGGGTACTCTTCAATTTTACCAAGAGATGTTAGCACCAATACTTATTTTTCTAGGGAAATAAAAATTAATGGACAGACTTTAACTGATCTTGATCAAGTACCCATTTCAATTAAACGTTCCCCTGGACACCAGCAGAATTTTATTGATTCGGTCAAATCACGTAAACAGCCTGAGTCTAACTTAGAATACGCCCGTGAAATGACCTTACCCATGCATCTAGGGCTAATTTCATGGAGGTTAGGAGAAAGTTTAAAATGGAACCCTGAAAAAGAAAAAT
>CAJWEW010000010.1 GCA_913030915.1 uncultured Rhodobiaceae bacterium | reverse complement strand
ATTTTTGAATCATAATCACATGTTAAAGATTAAAGAAATTATAATTCACAATATTGCCCTCCCTCTCCAAGAGACAATACGTATGTCGAAAGTTATAATTGAAAAAAGTAATAGCATACTTGTAAAGGTTAAAAGTACTGACAATATCTCGGGATGGGGTGAGGCAGCTTCATCTCTATCAATGACTGGGGAGAGTTCAGCCGGAATGATATTGGCCCTTGAATATATTAAAAATGAGATCATAACCAAGGAAATAGAGAGTGTTGGAGAGATATATGAACTGATACAACGATCAATCTATGGAAACTACGCCGCAAAATCCGCTATAGAGGTGGCATTGGTAGATCTATTAGCCAAAACTCAGAAAAAAACGTTCTCTGAACTAATTGGAATAAAGCAGCGAGAAGAACTTCCCATTATTTGGCGTATTGCAGGGGCGGAAAATGAGATGGATGAAGCAAAAAAAATGAGAGATGATGGCTTTTCTGCATTTAAAATAAAAGTGGGTGCAAATACAATCCCTGAAGATTTATCAAGGGCAGAAAATTTAAGACGGGTCCTGGGTGAACATATCCAACTTACAGCAGACGCTAATGCAGGATATTCATCAAAAGATGCTTTAGATCTATGCTCGAAAATAGATGGTGCTGTCCTGGATTATATGGAGCAGCCAGTAAATGGCTACGATGTTGAGACCATGAAAAAATGTAATTCTCTTATGGATATTCCACTTAGCGCAGATGAAGGAATACACTCACAATCAGATCTTATTCTTCACAAAAAAATGGATGCAGCTGATGGTGCGAGTTTAAAATTAATAAAATTTGGTGGAATTAAAGCTTTACTCTTAGCTGTCGATTATATGAAGGAGCAGAATATGCATGTGAATATTAGTGGTAAAGCTGGAGACTCATCCGTTAGTGCCGCTGCGATAGGTCACATATCTCATGTAGCAAGTAAGCTTGATTGGTTCAGCAATGTTAGCATCCAATACCTTGCTGACGATATCATAAAAAACCCTATGACTATTCAAGATGGCAAAATTATACTAAGATCAGGTCCAGGGCTTGGTATAGAAATCGACGAGAATAAAGTTGAAAAATATAAAATATAGGGATGTGTGAATGTTGCATATAAAAGGCAGAAAAACTTCTGGTAATGTGATGAAAGTGACATGGATATTGGAGGAGTTAAAAATACCATACGAAAGAGAAGATGTTGGTGGTAAGTTTGGCAAGAATGATGAACAAGATTACTTAGATCTAAATCCAATGGGTCTCGTACCAACGCTTATTGACGGTGATATTATCCTCTGGGAGTCTAATACAATTGTACGCTACATCGCAAATAAATTTAGTGCCGGTGACTTATCACCAGTCGATGATGGGGAAAGAGCTTTTTTAGAGCTTTGGATGGACTGGCAATTATTTGCAATAAACCCAATGATGAGACCTATCTATCATGGAATGATAAGGACTAAGCCCGAAGATAGGAACTGGGATGAGATCAATAGGAATATTATTCGTGGAAATGAGTTATGGGCGATATTAGACAACCATCTCGAAGGTAAAGAATATATTGGTGGTAATAAGTTAACCATTGCTGATTTTCCAGTCGGACCTGTCATTCATCGCTATCACTCTATTGTTGAAGACAGACCAGCAACACCAAATATCGATAGATGGTACAACAATTTGAAAGAGTCCGAAGCATACCAAAAAATTGTAATGATACCCCTTGAATAATCTATTCAAGAAGAGCATTAATCCCATATTTCTCAGCAATTTTTTCTAATTGCTCATAAACAGCAGGTGTAATTGGAATTCCCAGTTTCGTGTTCTCTTCTATTGCCATAGCTTCAGGTTCACCATGAATGTAAACTTTATCCTGGCCGGGCTCTTTTTTTGCATTTCTGATAATGTCATACGTTGCATCCATCTCTTTTTGAATTTCCTTGGGGTCCCTAAACCCATCAAGCCTAATCGCTCCCATCAGATGACCCATGGCAGGTCTTTCAGTACCGCGCGCACCTCTAATTCGATCGGCAAACGATGTTCCAGTAATTGCACCACATAGAAGTTCTACCATCAAGTTTAAACCGTAACCTTTATGGCCACCTCTATCCATTCCAGCACCACCAAGTGGGAGCAAAGGTGCACCATAAGTAAGTACGCCGTTATCATCTAAAACGGGTTCATCACCGGTTGGAGAAACCCAGCCTTCTGTAATATCCCGGCCTTCGCGCAAAGCCGTCTCAATTTTTCCAACCGCAACTGTAGTTGTTGCCATATCCAATAGGAAATTTGTATAGTCACCACCCGGTATCGCAACAGACATTGGATTGGTGCCAAGCATAGACTCTCGCGCATAAGTTGGCGTCATTCTGCCGCCACTATTTGACATGGAAATGCCTATAAAACCTCTGCGCATCGCGATATCTGACCAATAACCGGCAAAACCAAAATGGCTGGAGTTAGCAACCCCGACAAATCCTGTCCCATACTCTTCAGCAACCTCCATGGCCTTTTGTATCGCTTTATTTGCAGCAATTATTCCAATAGCATTATCTGCATCAAGGAGCCCTGTTGTTTTTGTATTCATTTTTAAATCAAAGTTTGGGTGGAGATTTAATGTACCCTTTTCAAGCCTCACAATAAAGTAACTCAAACGCGCAGCCCCATGACTTCTTACGCCTCTAAGATCTGCTCCCACTAAAACATCGCCAACAAGATCAGCATCATCTGGTTCAACCCCAACTCTTAAGAGTGCTGTCGATAAAAAATTTTTTACAACCGATGGGTCATATCTCTTTGTTCCCTTTGGTAATGGTGATGTTTCAACCATAATCTAGCTCCTTCAAAAAATAGACAGTAAAGATACAAATCTGTTATAATATATTTTAAAAATTTATCTTTAGGAAGGGATTTGATGATGAAAAAAAGGTCAGGCGCACATGTATTAGTTGAGTCGCTAGTCAACGAAGGTCTAACTACTATATTTGGAATACCTGGCGTTGATACCTTAAGTGTTTATGATGCCTTTCTAGATCATCCATCGGTAAGATCTATCAATGTTAGGCATGAACAAAGTGCTGTTTTTATGGCTGATGGATATTACCGTGCATCAGGAAATGTAGGCGTTGCTCTTACAAGTGGTGGTCCAGGCGCATTAAATACACTGACTGCAATGGGTACCGCTCATAATGACTCATCAGCAATCCTGCACATTCTCAACGATAATCCTGCTCACGTGCGAGCAAAGGGACGAGGCTATTTCCATGACGTGAGAGATCAATATGGAATATTTAGACCTGTTATTGATTTCGGTTATCAAGCAACAATGCCGCATGAAATCCCCGACTCGATTAGAACGGCAATGACAGCCCTGAAAAGCAGGAGGCCAAAACCCTCATTAGTAGAGATTGGCGGCGATGCATTTAAGATTGATACAGATATTACTATTGGTAACAAATCGTCGAGCCACAGAAGAAAAGCAAGTGACGATGAATTAAATCAAATAATTGAAGCCCTATCAAATTCGAAAAAACCAATAATTTGGTCTGGCGGTGGCGTTGTTCATGCAGATGCATCAGGAGAATGTATTAAATTTGCAGAAAGCCTTAATGCACCTGTAATTACATCTCAAACAGGAAAAGGCTCTATTCCATTCGACCATCCTTTGCATGTTGGAAATTGGAGCAATGAAAAACCAGTAAGAGAATTTATTGATGATACCGACCTTGTCATCATACTTGGTAGCCGCTTATCTTACTTCCCAACAGGTGGCTGGACATTAAAGTTTCCAGGTAAAGTCATCCAAATCGATATTGACCCAGCTGAGCTTGGGCGGAACCATCCAGTACACATGGGCGTAGTGAGCGATTTAAAAGATGCCCTAGCAAGACTCAATAGCCACATTGGAAGTAAAAAAATCAAATTCAATACTAGTGAACGCAAACCTGAAATAAAAGCGTTGATTGATAAAATCCATACAGCATTAGGAAAACCAGTCGAGGTAGACGTTCTCGATCAACTAAGATCAGCCTTGCCACATGAAACCATTGTGTTTAATGATCCAACAACCATCGTTTTTTGGATGCGTTCATATTGGAAAACATACCTGCCAAGAACATGGTTCGTACCGTCAGGTTTTGGAACACTTGGTTTTGCCCTTCCATCTGCCATCGGCGCAAAGGTTGCAAAACCAGATGTACCGGTAGTGGCTATGCACGGTGATGCAGGTGTCATGTTTACAATCCAAGATCTCATGACAGCTGTCGAGCATAACATCCCCGTTATTCTTTTTGTTTTTAATGATCAAGGTTATGGTGTAGAAAGACGCCATCAAGACCATCTCTATGGGAGAAGGAGTGGTGTTGATATTCAATCACCTGATTTTGTTGGACTCGCTAAATCATTTGGGGCACATGGTGTAAGAGTAGATGATCTATCCAAAGTTGGGGAAGCTGTTAGCGATGTCTTAAATGTCAATAAGCCGACGTTGATAGAAGTGCCTTGTGATTTCAAACATCCAGGATATGGCTCCTTCATTGACTGGTCAAAATAGTAAGCGTTCGATTTAGCCCAGATATTTAATGGATTTAATTCTCATATCTCAAATAATAATTGTTTGTTTGCTTGGTGCCATGTCGCCAGGACCCAGCATGGTCGTTGTTATAAATAATGCCATCACAAAGAGCCGGGTCAATGGTATCATAGCCGCAATTGCTCATGGCATTGGAATTGCTATTTATGCATTATTCGCTGTTTTGGGGATTGGGCTGATCATTCAAACAAGTTCCTTCATTTTTAATGGATTGCAAATCCTATCGATTTTTTTTTTATTTTATCTTGGAGTTCAATCACTCAGATATACAGACGAAATTGATTTTGAAGATACACAAGTAAAAAGTGGGTTTACTTCGTTTGCCCAAGGTTTTGCAATCTCAATACTTAACCCTAAAATCCTCATATGGTTTGTGGCGATTTACTCTCAATTTATGTCGGTAGATAACAATCTAATTTTGAATGCCACACTTGTTATTACAGCAGGTGTTGTAGATACAGTTTGGTATATATTGCTGGTTTATTTAGTCACTAGTGGAATGATATTTGGACGAATAAAGAAAAATTATCAGATGATAGAAAAAATTATTGGTTTCTTATTTATAGTTTTATCAATAGGACTTGGAATAAATATTTTGTCAAATTTTTAAATAATCAGGATTTAGCTTTTTTCACGTTATCAGACATTGATTTGCCCTGCTGTATGGCATATTCCTGTAAGTCTGCAACTTTATCTGTTTCGTCTACAATCTCATCACCTAAGATGGTTTCAATTACATCTTCCATAGTAATGATCCCAGCGACACCATTATATTCATCAATAACAAGAGCAATATGCTCGTGACTTTTGATAAAATCATTAAACATGTTGAGCATTGTATGGGTTTCTGGAACAGTAATAATATCTCGCTTAAAATCTTTCAGCTGCTTATGATTTTCATCATCAAGTAAATGCTCTAGGACCTCATCTTTTAGGACATAACCGATGATATTTTCAGATGCTTCGCTCTCCTCAAGAAGAATACGCGAGAAAATTAGTTCTTCTTGAAGATCATAAAATTCGTTTGCATACATATCAGCTGGCTCTGATACAATCACAGATCTTGGTGTCATAACATCTTTAACCTGAACATTTTTAAAATGTAGTAAGTTATAAATAAGCTTACTTTCAACTTCATCCAGTTTACCTTCACTTGATCCAATATCGGCCATCGCGAGAAAATCAGCTCTTGAAAAAATTTCCTTTGTATTATTATTTTTCATTAAAAACTTTTTTGTGTAAACCTGCAGAAACCAGATCACCGGCATAAGTATGATAAGAAGAAACTGTATACTTTTAGCTGTGAATGGGGCTAACCTCTTCCAGTTATTTGCCCCTATTGTTTTTGGGGTGATTTCAGAAAAGACGAGAATGGCAAATGTCATCGCTATAGGGACCAATAAAGCAGTAACTGTGATATAATTTGGCCATAATTTCGTTGCCTCTTTCCCAACGCCAATAGCACAAAATGTATTTGCAATCGTATTGAGAGTTAAAATTGCTGATAATGGTCTATCTATGTTCTTTTTAAATTCATTAAGTAGTATACCCGTTCTGGTACCCTCATTAAATCTTGCTTGTGTGTAGGATGGAGTAGTGCTCAGAAGGGCTGCTTCGAGCATAGAACAGAAAAATGATATTCCTATTGCAGCAATCAAATAAACTATTAAGGCTGTATACATTTATTTGATAGTTAAACTTTCTGCTTATTATAAGAAGAATATTTCATTTGATGCATTTTAAACAAATTTAATTTAGATTCAATAATAATAATTTTAAATTTACTTTTCCAGAAATTAGTTACTGATAGATATCATATATAATTTTATTAAATTGTTCGGGCTCTTCAAATTGGACCCAGTGCCCGGTATTATCAATCACATGATATTTTACTTCAGGAATGAGCTCTCTCATCCTATCTATTGCATTATCGATTCCATTGATAAGAGTTACGTCAAACTCCCCCCAAATAATATCAATCGGCTTATTTACCCCCAATAGTCTTGATGGTAGGTCGTGAGTCGCAACAATATCAAGGCTCCGCACTTTACCTCCTCGTGTATTCAAAGTCTGTACTGTTATTGCTAAATCATCAATCTTCTCTTCTTTGTGTAACATCATTACTGATAAATTAAAACGTTGCGCTTCAAATAATTCTTCCTTCGAATTTACATCTCTCCAACTTTTCATCTTTGGTCGCTTAAATGGCATATTGCCTGTTCTATTATATCCAACGAGCGTTAAGCGTGAAACTTTCTCATAGGCAAATTTCATCATGTGGGATCCTATCGCAGAGCCAAATGAAAAACCAACTATATTGTATTGTTCATCAGGTATTAATTCGTTGAGCGCATCCACCAGTATTTGCGCATACTGATCTAACGTTGGAAGATAGGGTAATAATTCGGACTCACCAAAGCCCGGCATATCTGGGATTACTACACGAAATTTTTTTGATAATTCGCCTACATTATTTAGCCAGTGCATCCATGACCCATAGCCACCATGCAGCATAACTAATATCGGACCAACCTCACCCCATTTACGGAATGAAATTTTCGTGCCCTCTTTAGTTTTGATGAAAACCTGTGACGAGGCATCTTTTCGTGACTGGATTTTTTGATTGTAATCTAGCTCTATCATATAAATTACATAAACAATTTATTTATTGTTGTATAGAATAATATGGTAAATTATATTCGTATAATCACATCACTTACCCATAGAGGATAAAATTCGTTACCCTGCATTGCATAGCAAGTATTTCAGATACTATTTTCTTGGCATGGCGCCATCTATGCAAGCTGTGTGGATCACACGACTTGTAATGAGCTGGATTGCCTGGGATCTTACGGGTTCGAGTGCTTATGTTGGTTTGCTATCTTTTTTCTTATTCGTGCCATACATCACAACAATCCCTTTTTTTGGGGTATTATTAGATCGGATTGAACCTCTTAGAACTGCTATCATAGCCCAGATAATACAAGCATTGGCGGCATTCACTATTTTTCTCATGCATATTACAGACAGCCTATCCATATTTTCATTGTGCACAGTTGCAATAATAATTGGCACAGCAAATAGTGCACAAGGCTCTGCTCGGCAGACAATCGTACCCCGCATCGTTGATAAACCAACAATTGCAAATGCAGTTGCCTTTAATGCAATGAACTTTCAAATTGCAAGAATTATTGGACCAAGTGTTGGAGGTATCCTCATTGGTTTAATTGGAACGAAATATACCATCTTGTTTTCTTCATTCTTTTTCCTGCCAGCATTGATAACTTTACCAATGATTGTGTTAACACCGAAGCAAGGTGAGAGTACAAAGAAAGAGTCAAACTTTATTTCAGAACTGATAGATGGAGCCAGATTTGCACACAGAAACGCCATTATTTTTGAGTGCATAGTTTTAACATTCATCTCATCGGTCATCATTCGAGGGTGCCATGAATTACTTCCTGCATTGGCTGATGGAAAATTCAATATGGGTGTTGAAGGTCTTGGTCAAATTATGGCTGCAGCCGGAGCTGGAGCTTTAATTTCTTCATTTTTAATTGCATCAAGAAAAAAAACTTATAACGATAATGGTATACCAACTATTGCAAGGATTTCTCTTATTTTAGGTTTATTATTTGTTACGATGCTTGGCTATGTTGATGATTGGTATTTAGCAATTCTGGCTGCTTTTATAAGTGGAGCATGTGTTACAAATGTTGCTATTGATATGCAATCAACTGTGCAAATGCAGTTAACCGATACTTACAGAGCAAGGGTTGCGAGTCTTTGGCTGGCAACCGCAATTGGTGGCAGTGGTCTTGGCTCAATATTAAATGGAATATTTTCCGACGTCTTTGGAATTACCGAAACGTTTATTTTTGTCGGACTTGTTGGAGTATTGGCAGTAATTTTGACTCAAGCATGGTTATATACAAAAAATAGGGAAATTGGAGCATGATAAGCGGGAGAAAAATTAAACAAGATGCCCCTATGTCTGTATTATTTACTATGCTGTTTGCTGGGCAAATTGCTTCTACAATTTTCTTACCCGGCCTCCCGTCAATTGCTGCTGAATTAAATATACCAAGATCCATTGTTCAAACAATGGTGCCTGTCTATCTCGCGGCATTTGCTTCAACCCAACTAATAATTGGGCCGCTATCTGATAAATTCGGTAGAAAACCAATTGTTTTGTTAGGAATATTGCTTTTTACGATCGCAAGCTACTTATGCGCCAATGCAGATGATATTAACACTCTCTTGCTTTGCCGGGTTGCGCAGGCCACGGGGGCATGTTCCACACTGGTAATTAGCAGAGCAATAATTAGAGACACCTCAGAAGGCTTAGCTGCGGCAAAAGCAATGTCATATGTTGCAATTGCAATGGCAATTGGACCAATACTAGCCCCCTTTATCGGTGGCTTTTTAACAGGTTGGTTTGATTGGAGGGCTACATTTCTTTTCACCTCACTCACGGGTTCGATTGTTTTAGTACTTATTTTCTTCAGTTTGAAAGAAACACTTCCAAAAGAGATGCGAGATCCACCAAAAATAAGAACTCTTCTAACTAACTACAGAGATTTATTAAAAAATATAAAGTTTACGTCCTACAGCATGATCGTCGCATTTGCTAGCGGAGCCATGCAGGCATATGTCGTGGCATCTCCAATTATTTTTATTGTTATTATGGGTGTTTCCCCTGAAATTTTTGGTTTTTATGTCATGATTATGCCATCCCTTTTTGTTCTTGCGACTTTTATTTCAAGAAAAATGTTGGATTACATTACTGTTGACCAAATTGTAATTATTGGCGGAGTATTCAGCTGCTCAGGTGGAATTCTGCAGTTATTTTTCGGAATAAGTGAAGTGCAAACGCCTCTTCCAGTTCTGATCGCATTTGCAATTTCGAATTTTGGAACAGGACTTTTGCTTGGCAATTGCTACGCGGCGGCACTCAATTCGGTTAAACCAGAAGTTGCAGGCTCAGCATCCGCCCTGGGTGGGTTTCTTCACTTTGGTTGGGGTGCATTGATAACCATCACGCTTGCTAACATTCATATGACATCATCATTTGTTTTTAGTGTCGCCCAGCTAACGACAACAACTCTTGCTTTAATAACAATTATCGTATTAAATTTCGTATTTGTTAAGTCTGCATGAAAAATAGATGAATATATTTAACAGCTACCAGAACACTGAGCCAAAGTTTAGAACCATAACCACACTCATTATGCCAATCGTGATGGTATCTGTCATAATGGCTGAGTGGTCAGGGTCCTATATTTCTTATTTAATATCGGCTCTTTTAATCTTGTTATACCTCTCAATGTCTCTAAATGATCTATCCCTCTCGAGAAAATTATTTATAGCCCTTGGCTCTATTTTGACTACCGTTTCTATTCTTGTACTACCAGACTGGACCATGGTATCTATAGAGGCTCTCACAAAATCAACTTTTGTCGCAACCTTTTTTTTATCGCTTTGCTGTTTGAGGAAAGCTGCCTCATCGTCACCAGCGATGGAAAAGTGTGGCCGGTATCTGGCTGAACAAAAAACTTCGTTAAGATACCTTACACTAACATTCGGAGGACATATGTTTGGTGTTATACTTAGTTTTGGCTCGATATCTTTGCTTGGTAGCCTGGCTGAGAAAGGCAGTAGTGAGATAAAAGACCCCGACTCTCGAGCATTAAATAGAAAAGCGATGCTTCTGGCGGTTCAGCGAGGTTTTGTGGCCATGACATGTTGGTCTCCCCTTACATTCTCAATAGCCATAACAACGTCCGTTATTCCAAATACAACGTGGACTGGCGCTGCTCTATCTTGCATTATTAGTGCTATAATTCTGATAACTGTTGGCTGGTTTCTTGACTACGTAGCGACCCGGAAGGTTAAATCAAGAATGCAAATTCCAGACCTGAAAACTTCAGGTACATGGCATACTTTGATACCATTAGCTTTTATTTTTATCACTCTACTGGGTATTATCTTTACTCTCATGAATTATACCGATCTTAACGCGGTACCAGTTGTTATGTTTGTGGTGCCTATTTACAGTATAATTTGGATTGCATATCAAAATACAGGTAACACAAAGAAAATAATCTATAACACTGCGCACAGAGTTGATGAGTTTATAAATGAAGATATCTATAATTACAAGCAAGAGCTCATTGTGCTGATCATGGCTGCATTTATTGGGATAATGGGATCAAGCCTAATTAAT
Source organism: uncultured Rhodobiaceae bacterium (assembly GCA_913030915.1). Classification (GTDB taxonomy): domain Bacteria; phylum Pseudomonadota; class Alphaproteobacteria; order Rhizobiales; family TMED25; genus TMED25. The sequence goes on along the minus strand of CAJWEW010000010.1, from coordinate 32,500 downwards.
CACTTTGCGGGAGAGAGCATAAGCTTTTTAAACGGCATCCCAGCTCCTATAATACTCATCGCTATTGTATGGATTATGCCCGTATGTGGACAAATTGGAATGAATCCCATACTTGCTGTATATATGATTGGGCCACTAATTCCGTCTGCAGAAATAATGGGGATCCCTCCAAATAGTATCATTGTAGCTCTGTGTGCGGGTTGGGCAATAACAGGGATAAGCTCGCCTTTTACAGCATCAACTCTATTAATTGCTAAATTAGGCCGTGTGACACCTCATTATGCAGGCTTGAACTGGAACGGTCTGTTTACAATTATTGGTGGCGTGCTATTATCGATATGGGTTATAATCGCAAATGAATTTGTTGTTATTTAATGGATTTTATATTTACTTACAAATGGTATATTCTGGGCGCAATATTGGGTATTATTCATTTATCATTATTTCTCTACAAAGGAAAAGGAGAAATTCCAGGACCAATACAATTCTTAATATACGGCGCGATCCTCGGAGCTCTTGTCTATGGATGGCTAATATCAATTATCGTTAAGTATCTTTTTTAAAGGAGTAATGCATGAAATACCCCCCAGTTCATATAAACGATGTTCCAATATCAAAAATGGAAGAAAAAAACGGGTGGAACATATCTGAATTCAGACTACCAATAACAGGTGAATCAGGATCGTCCACAACTGTTTTTCACTCAATATTCAAACCAGGCTCTACACACAGTAAGCATCTACACTCTCGATGCCCTGAAATAGCGATGTATCTGAAAGGACATGGCGTTGTAGGGCAAGGTAATGAGAGAACAAATGTTAGAGCTGGACATTTCAGAGTTATGCCAAAAAACTCAGAACACTTCTTCCACAATGAAACAACTGACTCAGATGCTGAAGTTATTGGATTTTACATTGGCGCAAAAGATGTTGAAGATACTGGTTATGAATATTGCGGTCCTGTCACAGAAGAGGATTTGAAAAAAGAAAGGTCTGGTTTCAATGAAGGTATATTAGTTCATATTGACGAAATAGAGCCCGAAAAGATGGATGAAGGTGATGGATGGTCAATAACAGATTTTCGCCTTCCAATAAGTAAAAAAAATGGCTCAACCACAACAGTCTTTAATGCTAAATTCATGCCAGGTGCAATTCATAAAAAACATATGCATACAAATTGTGAGGAAATCTATTATATTGTATCAGGCAAGGGTATTGCAGGGGCTGGTGGTGAAAAAACATATATTGAAGCTGGACATTTTCATTACATACCCAAAGGTGTCGAGCATTGGCTTTACAACACGAGTGAAACTAACCCAATTCATGCTGTTGGTTTGTATATTGGCTCAGGAAGCGTCGAAGAAACTGGATATGTCTATCTGGGGGACGTTACGAGTGAAGATTTGATAATATAAAAGTTAGATTAGGGAGATAAAATGAGATTTGTATATTTTAATGACTTCAGGTTAGGGGTTTTAAAGAGAGAAAGCGTTGTTGATGTTACAGAGCATTTATCCGATATACCGGCGAGAGATAGTAGAGACCTGATTAATGGTTTAATAGAAAATTATGACAGGTATAAAGCTTCTTTGGAAGAATTTGTAGCAGCAAATGATGGCATTTCTAGTAATGAGGTGCAATTAAGGAGTCCCTGCCCACGTCCAAATAATATTGATTGTATGGCTGTAAATTACATGGAAGATGGCACAAGGTCTGAGCCTGCTCCAATCAATGCTTTCCATAAAGCAACAAATACAGTTATCGGTGACGGAGATACAATGGAGTTAACAGACATACCAGCATCAATATTTGAGGGGGAAGCTGAGCTGGCACTTGTTATAGGAAAAAGGGCAGAAAATGTTAGTGAAGAGCGCGCAATGGATTATGTTTTCGGCTACACAAATATAATTGATGGATCTGCAAGAGGCCTTATTGCATCAAACTTTTTCTTTCAGATGAAATCACGAGCAACATATACACCAATTGGACCATGTTTAGTTACCAAAGATGAAATAGATGACCCTCAAAACCTACAAATAGTTTTAAGAAATAACGGTGTGGTAATGCAAAACTTTAATACAGACGATATGGCGCATAAAATTCCAAAATGTATTTCATGGTTAAGCTCAATACACACATTAGAGCCTGGAGATATTATAGCCACAGGTACAAACCATCGGGGACTTAATCCATTCATGGATGGTGATAAAATTGAATTAGAAATAGAGCAAATTGGAACACTCAATTTCAATGTTAGAGATCCCCTGAAAAGAACTTGGGAACGAGTTACCAGAAAAACCCATATTGAAGAACGAGGACTTGAAGGTGCGCATACACCTCAGCTAACTGGAAAGTATGCTAAAGGCGAAACTGCAAAAGCATCCAATGAAAAAGACAGGAAGCTGACAAGTATTTAATTTTATTCTATATTAAACAACTTTAATGCGGTCTGTCCGACGACATTTTTCTTTTGTGCATCAGTCAAGTTACTATCTACAATGTGCTGAACCGGAAAATACTCTGCCATGTCATATGGATAGTCTGTTCCAAGGACAACATGGTCATCCCCATAATTGTTGACCAGATACTCGAGCTGCTCATTCGTGAACACAGTTGTATCAAAATACAACTTCTTCAAATAGCTCGTTGGAGGATTAGGTAAATTACCATAAGAGTCCTTCCGTGCTCCCCATGAATGGTCAATTCGACCGGAGTATGCAGGTAAAAATCCTCCCCCATGAACTCCTAATATTTTTAGATTTTTGTATCTTTCGAGAAGTCCATTAAAAATAATGTAATGTAAGGCAACGGTCGTATCCAATGGGTTACCAATTACATTGGTAAAGTAGTAGTTACCAAATCTCTTCCCATGGGAAAAGCCTAATGGGTGTAGCATTACTGCAAGATCATATTCTTCAACTTTTGCCCAGAATTTATCTAATGAGTCATCAGATATTTCCATGCCGTTTACATTTGTCAGGATCTGCAAACCCTTAAGATTTGTCTCTTTCTTTATATAATCAAGTGTATCTAAGGCAATGTCCAACTCTTGTAGTGGAACGGTTCCAAGACCTACAAATTTGTCTGGGTGAGCATCAACCCACTTCATCATGCCATCATTAACTATTCGCGATACTTTATTCGCGTCCTCTCCTCTGGCCATATAGTAACATTGGTTCGGAACAGAAGCGATAACCTGTTTATCAATACCTTGCGTTTCTAAAACTTGAAGACGATCCGGAATGCTGGATAATGCAACCGTCCTATCGGTATCCTGAATCTGTTGAATTTCAAGTGTCTCTGGGCTGGAGTCATGTACAAATGGAATGTCCCCCAAATTGTACAAGGGACTTATAAAATCATGGGCTTCCGGTATTAGTACATGGGCGTGAGTATCGATTACAATTGAGTCCATATCTATTTTACGGGTAGATACGTTTCGTGCAGAAGTTGGACCATACCTGTTTGGACTATCACCTAGTTTAGGTGTATCAATTACACTGTGAGACATTTTGATTACCTTTAAAAATTCAATTATGTTATAAGTTTGATACATATTATCTAAAAGAGTAATAAAGGGAAATGAAAAAAAATATTTTGCATAATAAATCGATCAAAGAATTTCATACTGATTTATTATCTGGCGAAACTTCAATATTTGAAATTGCTGAAGAGGTAATAGAAAATTATAATCATAGTGAAGCTAGTAAGAGCGCATTTGTAGAATTTAATAATGCCAATATTGAGAACTTGGCATCTGCAATTAGCAAGATTGATAGCAATCATTCTGCATTTCTAGGGGTTCCTGTATCAATAAAAGATCTTTATGGTGTCAATGGATATAAGACAAGAGCCGGAACTCCAAAAGAGCTCCCGTGTAAGTGGGAAGCACAAGGACCAATTATCAATACCCTGACATCCCATCACTCACTAATTACAGGAAAAACACATACCGTTGAATTCGCCTTTGGTGGCGTTGGGATGAACCCACATTGGGGAACACCAATAAATCCTTGGGATGAGACAGAGCATCGAGTTCCAGGTGGTTCTAGCTCGGGCGCCGGTGTCAGTTTATGTACAGGAACTGCAGCCCTTGCATTGGGTACTGATACTGCTGGCTCTGTAAGAATACCAGCTTCTGTGACTGGAAATGTGGGACTAAAAACAACAAAAAATAGATGGTCGACAGAGGGGATTGTTCCGCTGAGTAGCAGCTTTGATACTCCAGGCATACTTACCCATACAGTCGATGACTGCATCTATGCCTTTAAAGAACTGGATAAAACAAGTTTGTATAACAATAAAGACAAACAGCTGAACATTGACCCTGAGATTGATTTCACATTTACAGTATACGATTGGTTCTTCGATAAGACCGATGACCAAATAAGTAGTGAGATAAATGCTGCAATAAAAAAGATTGAGAAAAATGATAAATATAAGAAAGTAAATGAACTACATGAAATTGATGACTCATATTACTTATTTACAAAAGGCGGCCTAGCTGCAGCAGAGTTTGCATCATTTATAAATGGTGAGATGAAGGAACTAAAAGCAACATTAGATCCAAATGTCGCCTTTCGTATTAAAGATATGGGCTCATTTTCTGCGATGGAGTATTTAGAGCGAAAAAATGATCTTGAGGTAATGAGTCATTCTATAAATAAAAAGTTTGATGAATTTGATGTAATTATAACACCAACTGTACCAATAACAGCACCAATAGCATCATATTTAAAGGACTCAAAAAAATACTCAGAGGCTAATGGCTTAATGCTCCGAAATACTTCACCCGTAAATCTTCTTGGTTTATGTGCTATAACAATTCCCATAGCGCTTGATAGATGTGGAATACCAATTGGTCTACAATTAATAGCGCCGGCATTTAATGAAATAAAATTACTCTCAATAGCTTTAAGAGTTGAGAACTCACTGGGTAATAAATATAAAAACTTAGTATAATCAGACCAATATTATATCTTATCTTCGACAAATCGGATTATATCATCCGTAATATCTGGTTTTATGTCCAACCAAAGTTTCCATGATAGCGCAGCTTGGCTCAATAACATTGGTATGCCGTTTAAAATTTTACATCCATGACGCTTGGCATCAATTAATAATTTTGTTTCTAATGGATTGTAGACTAAATCAATAACAGATAAGCCTTTCTGTATTGAGGTAAAGTCTAATGAAAAATCATTTTCACCCTTCATTCCCTGACTTGTACAGTTAATTATAAGATTAAACTGTGAAATACTGTCATTTAATTTCTTCCAGTCCATGCAGTGGATCTGATTATTAAAAACCTTTTCTAATGACGCAAGGCGATCCGATGATCTGTTTATTACTGTAATTTGACCAGTTGATTTCATCAAAAAAGAATGAATTACAGCTCTGGCCGCCCCGCCGGCACCAATTACCAAAACATTCATATTTGTGAAATCAAGATCTCCATTGAATGCTAGTAGACCATTCATAAATCCATCAGCGTCTGTGTTCGACCCAATAAGCTTTTTATCCTCTACAGTTATACAATTTATGGCCCCAACTACCCTTGCACTATCACTAACCTCATCCACATAATCAAAAACCCTGACTTTATAGGGTATTGTTACGTTTAGGCCTCTGTACTGATGTATATTATCGCAAAATATGCGATCAAGACCAACATCATCAACCTCAAGTATTTCATAAGTTCCAGATATCCTGTGTAATTTAAACCAATATTCGTGTATTTGGGGAGATAGAGTGTGTGATAATGGATAGCCAATAATACCCAACTTTAAATTAGTTTCATTTATGGAATTCATAATCTTATGCTTATTTTTTTGTTTATGTATATTAAATATAATATATTTATATCTTATAAATATGTTTTAACGAAATGGAATAGATATGAATTTTTTAAAAAATCTTTTTAAGAAAGATAGCCCTAAACCGGAAACTCCATCATTTCAAGCAGGCAACCTCCAAACTGCAATATCAAAGATATTAGTCCGCACTGCAAAAATTGACGATGAATTCCATATTCTAGAAGAAAAAAAAATATTAGACTTGCTGCAATCATATTTTGATCTCAATGCTGATGACGCTCAATCACTCCTGGAAATAGCAATAAAAGAGGAGGAAAATGCCACTGATCTATACGCATACACAAACGTGATTAAGAAAGAACTTGACCTGAATGATAGAAAAAAAATTATTGATATGATGTGGCAAATCATCATAACAGACGAAAATTTTGATCCCTATGAAAATAACCTCGTTTGGCGGGTTGCTGAATTAATTGGAATAGGTACACGTGAAAGAGTTCAAATCAAAAAAGATTTCTTAAGCAAGATATGAGTAATAAGGTACTTATTATACTTCACCAAGTTACATCTACCCCAGGCAGAATTGGAACTTTGCTAAAATCAAGGGGTTATAATTTAGTCACAAAGACACCTGCTCTTGGAGATAAATTGCCTGAAACTCTGGAGGGTGAGTATGCAGCGGCCATAATGTTTGGTGGCCCAATGAGTGCAAGTGATAAAGATGACTTTATTCATTATGAAAAAGATTGGATCCAGCTCCCACTGAAAGAGAATATACCCTTTCTTGGTATTTGTCTTGGCGCGCAATTATTGGCTTGCAGTATTGGAGGGTCTGTAAAGAAAAAAAATCATGTTGAAATTGGTTACTACCCAATAAAACCTACTGCATATGGTAAGAAAATTATTGATTGGCCACCCTTTGTTCACCAATGGCATCGAGAATGGATGCAACCACCTGACGATGCAAAAATCTTAGCCATCGGTCAAGGTGAAGAGCCACAAGCTTTTCAATACTCAGAACGTGCTTATGGCATACAGTTTCATAGTGAGCTTACATTGGCTATGGTTAATCGATGGCTAGTCAAAGCTGAACACAGACTTACCTTGAATGGGGCGCAGCAAAGGGAAAAGCATTTTGAAGGCCGGTATATGCATGATAATCATGTAAAAACTTGGCTTAGTAATTTTTTTGATTTATTATTGAAATAATTTATTTGGAAGATTGAGAGGAATTAGTAATGAAAACAGCAAGTTCAGAACTTGAAGCGGCTAACAAGATTGTCCCAAAAATAGATATTACAGAGGGCATAGAAAAGCATAAAGAAGGTAAATCGGTCTTTATTGATGTTCGCGATGGCCTAGAAATAAATAAATCGGGAACAATAAAAGGCGCGCTGCGTATTCCTCGAGGATTCATTGAATTTGCCGCAGACCCAAGCACACCACATCACAACATAGCGTTGCAAAAAGATGCGGATATTGTACTCGTTTGTGGTGCAGGTGGCATGGCAGCATTGACCGGTCGGACTCTTATTGAAATGGGATATGAATCTGTATCAAATGTTGGTGGTTTTTCTGGCTGGAAAGATGGGGGAGGACCAGTAGAAGAATAGGTGATATATTTGAATAGATTTTTTTAAAATAAAATTTAACAGGGATTTATTATGACTAAATATTTATGTGAAGAGTGTGGAATGAGTGTCGGTTCTATGACCTGCGGTCAATGTGATCAAGAGCTAACACATAGCACAATTGTTAAGCCAGATGGAAGTAATGTTCATATTGCAGAATGCCCTGAAGGCCATGGAAAGATAAAGTCTCCAATGTGCTGTGGGCAGGACATGACTTGTAAGGTTTAATCCAATTGTAAGAAATTACTTTCTTCTATTGTCCAGATCAATATCCTGAATGCCACTTATGTAAACCTAAATCTGCTTCAGAAAATCTTTCCTTACCCATAAATTGCTGATGCCAATAGGGATAAAGTAAATTTGGCCGACTAACCTCATTGAGCTTATTCAATTCTTCATCTGTTAGAATTAGATCAGATGCAGGTATATTCTCTTTAAATTGCTCTTCGTTCCTTCCACCAACAGTCAGAGATGCAACAGTTGGTCTGCTCAATAACCAAGCAAGTGATACTTGCGATGGTGGGATCGATCTTTGCAGAGATATTTCAATGATTACATCAATTATATCATACAGTTTCTCTTCATCATAAATTGGTGGGTTTTTCCATTTCCTCTCAAAATGTCTTGTACCAGAGGGGCCAGACTCTCCTCTTCTAAACTTACCAGTTAGCAACCCTCCAGCAAGTGGACTCCAGACGATTGTACCAATTTTCTCAGATATACCAATGGGGATTAACTCATTTTCAGCCTCTCTCGCTTGTAATGAGTAGTGTATTTGTTGGCAGATGAATCTTTGTCGGTGACTCTTATCAGCAGCAGCTAACGCTTTCATTAGGTGCCATCCTGAAAAATTGGAGCAGCCAATGTATCGAACCTTACCTGTTCTCACGAGGCTATCAAATGCTTCTGCAATCTCATCTATGGGTGTCATTCCATCCCACTTATGAGCTAGATATACATCCAATCTATCTGTCTGTAACCTTTTCAGACTTGCCTCGCAGGCTGATATTATGTGATGCCTAGAAAGACCGAGATCATTTGGACCATCTCCCATTGGATTCCAAACTTTAGAGGCGATAATTAAATTATCCCTCTTTCCCTTTATTGCTTCACCAAGGATTTCTTCTGATGCCCCTTTTGCATACCCGTCAGATGTATCGATGAAATTTATTCCCTCGTCTATACAAAAATCAATATTCCTTTTTGCCTCTTTTGTTCCCAGAGAAAATAGAGGTTGAGACGGGTCACCTTTCCCATAATTCATCGTCCCAATTGATAAATTAGATACTTTCAGACCTGAATTTCCTAATAAATTATACTTCATTTTTTATTCCTTTTCACTAAATCAACGGGTGCCATGGATCAAATACTCCATTAATTAAATACTAATATACTTTCTTAAGATTTGTAAAGATTTATGGCTCGTGAATATCTTCTTCATGGGTGACGCCAGGGTCATCTGGAATAGCTATTTCTTCAGAAATTGTAGGTTTTTTTATCGCTTTATCTTTTTTATCTACTTTTCCTGATTTAATTTTGCTATCTTTTTCCTCAACTATTTCTGTGACTTCGATGATATTATCATCTGCATTATTTTCTTGGAACTCTTGGAATGGTCTATATCCTGGAAGCATCTTACTTCTCATAAAATTGCTTATATAAGCGTTGTCTACATCCAGTGATTTTATTCTATGATCCCCCCATTCAAAAGATTTAATTTCACCTGTATCAGGTATGCATGGCAACCAGACATCCGATGTGAAATCCTCTGCACTCCAGTTTGTATCATAACTGGCATTCATGGCTTTTTTCAACCACTCCCGTGATTTTGCATTCCCCTTAGATATATTAGAGTCAATCTCAGCCAAGAGTTCATAGATTCGTCTGCTGGTATTGTCATTGATATATTTTTCAATAACTTGTTTTGCCTTATCAAAATTTTTCGCGTCCATATAAGCTCTGCATAAAGCAACATCCCCTTCTATGCCTGAAATTTTTGTTTTCTTGATTAATCCTTCAATTTTATCAACTCTTTGTTTCGGTGATGTACCTGGACTCACATAACTTAAAAGATAAGCAAGGTCTTCATGCTGCGCTGACTTCCATATATCATAAATTATCTTCTCGGCTTTCGCTCTCTCTCCCTGCTCAGATAAAATACGTGCAGCTGTAAGCGCTGCAATGATCTGACTTTTATGAAGTTTAATTGCATCAAGTGCCAAACTTAAGGACTCTGATGGATTCTGTTCCTCTAATAAAAGCGCATGCGCAGTTAAAACAATCGATTTATGTAAATTATATATTTTTCGTGAAGTTAATTTGTGAGCTAGTTTCTTATCAAGAATTTCACTAGCACTTTTCCAATTTTGGGTAATTAGGTAGCATTTCAGTAGCTCATCGATGACCCAAGGCTCCGAGCTATTATATGTCTCAGCGTCCTTTAATAACTCTATTGACTTTTGAGGATTTTTTGAGCTCTTTGAGAGTGTGTATAATCCTCTATAACTGAGCATCTTTGTAGTCTCGATTTTACCCATTTGCTGAAAAATTCTATTGAGTGCAACATTATCCTTTTTCAAACTTGCATTTTGTGCTTTTAGCAACAAGACCATAATATCTGATGTATTTTTTTTTATCTTATCGATTTTTTTAATTTCGATCTCGGCAGCGTTTACATTACCTGCAGATGCATGAACAAGTCCATTCATTATTGCATTCTGCACCTTTTCGTTAGATCTTGACTCTTTAATCGATTGTAATTTCCTTGGCAATTTATAAATATACAAAAAAGATAACCATAGTAATATTGACACTATAATTATAGTCACTGATGAAATGATGAAAAATATTGGAGAAATTTTTACTTCATAATCACCTATTATAAAGAGGACTTCCCCTGAGAATGAGGCTAGCCAATTAAAGGAATATATCATTGCGATTATTGCAAATAAAATTATAAAGATTTTGATCATTTTAATACAGTGCCATAGATAAGTTAACTTAGATCATACATTTCTTTTAGTAGCTTTATTTCGTTTAAATATAAAGTGCGGTTACTGATATTAGTGAGCAATGCCTCAGTGTCCCCGTTGAAATTCAGATCTTTTATTACATCTACAACCTCATCAAGGTTATCATTATAAATACTTGCTTTGATTTCCTCAATCACATCATCTTCTTGGCTCTTATTTTTTCTCTTGATAGAAATTTGATTTTCTAAAACACTAAAAATTTTTGACCTTATACCGCTTTCTCCCTTGTATAAAATAATATCCTCTTTAAGCAACAATTCTAACTCAAACACTAGTTCATTGGGTGTAGAAATAGTTTTATCGGATAGTCCCATCAGATTGCTGACGGCTTCACCATCATTACCAATACTTACCAGCAAGTCCACTTCGTTTCGAAATTCTTTTTTATTAGCAACATTCTTTTCGATTCTACTTATAATTATCGTTGCAATATCCTTTTTATTTTTATCACTCGCTAAATTGTTACCCCGTTCTTTTACCTGTGACTCAAAGATTTGTTCTTTTGATCCACTTGAAATCAGCTCGGAGTTTATTGATTTCTCCAATAATTGAATATTATCCTTATAGAGCTCGTCGGTTGGCAACGCACTTTCTTGTATTTCTAATTTTTTCTGGTTTTCAGAATTGATAAATTGCATAAGTTGATTGTTTGTATTTGAAATAATGTCGTTTTTTTCTGAAACCAACTTAAGCATTTCACTCAGCTCTATTATTTGACTCTCCAATCTGATCAATACCTGATCTTTTTTTTCAAGATCCTGAAGTAATTGATTATTGTTACTTATTTGAGTCTCGATTTTATCAATTTTTTTATTTTGTTCTGAAATAACCTCATTTTTTAATATCGTGAAGTTGGCTAAGTTTGGGCTCGATTTGAAAAAGAGGTAAAACGGTAATGCAATAATTAAAAAAAATCCGAAACCAATATATAACTTCCTATTTATTTTAATCTTTGGAAGGGTAAATCTTTTCGTGGTTGCCTTGGTGTTGGATCCTCTGCCCTCTTTTTCATCAATGGTAACCTTTGGTTTTATCTGTTTTTTTCGAGTATTAGTATTCATGAAATACAAAATATTATCTTACAATAAATCTAAAATTGCATCTTCAGTTGGCTCAGTCAAAGTTTTTGATCGAATCCCTTCAACTTGCAGCATCGACGCAATATTCTTTGATATACAATATGCCATAATTATTGACGTTTTATTACCTAAATTATATTTCTTTAAGGCCTTCAAAAAAATTTCTGCGGTTCTAGATGAAAAAATTATGATAGATGTTTGTTTGCCTGAATTAAACTCCCGTAATACTTCCTTATTAAAAAAAATCTTTTCTCTTGCTACATATTCAACACAATCATCGATTTCGATACTTTTACCTCGAAAAATTGATTTGAGGTCAACGGTAACATCATGACCTCTTAGGTATAATATCTTAGAACCATCAAATGAAGTAGCTGACTTAAATGAATTTACCAGATCATTTACGTTTTCATGAAAATAAAATACATTATCAGAAGCATAGTCTTTAGCTTCTGTGTAAGTTGATCTGCCACATGCATGCACTTTTTTTTTTGAAAATATAAGATCTTTATTTATAAGTGATCTTACCGCATGCCTGCTGGTAAATATAAGCTGATCATAGTTTAAAAAATTTGTATTTCTTTTCTTGTATGTGATTTCAAGAAGTGGATTTATTAAGCACTCAACCCCTCTTGACTCAAAATAATCATTCATTCGTTTTGAGTCTGTTAATGGTCTTGTAATAATAAGCTTCATAATATGTGATTAACTATTGACTGTCCTCTTAAGTGACTTATCATAATATTCTAACAGTCTTCTCCCAATATCTCCAGCTATATCCATTACAGTATCTCTTTGAGCGAATTCTTTGACATTATAATGGAGGGTACCATCATCATTTGATATCATTGAGTTAATATTGATTTTTCCGTCATCATCAAAATTAGCGAAAGCTGCTATTGGCTGAAAGCAGGATCCACCAAAACTCTCTAAGACCTTTCTCTCGGCGCAAATACATACATACGACTCGATATGATTTAACTCTTGTATCATATTGACGACCTCTTCGTCATTAGTTCTCGCAACCATCCCAATCGCACCTTGTCCGGCTGCAGGTATCATTGCATCGGTTTCAAAGGGAAGTATATTACAATCTGAAAAATTCAATCTTTGTATACCTGCCATTGCTAAAAGTGTTGCGTCCACTTCCTTGTCTTGTAACTTTCTGATCCGTGTCTCAAAATTACCTCTAAATTCAATTATGTTAACGTCATTTCTCATTGATCGGAGGATAGCGGATCTCCTCGGTGACGCCGTACCTATAAGGCAATCTTGCGGCAGCTCATCTATACTCTTAATCTTTTCATTTGTAATCAAAGCATCCCGTGGATCCATTCTCTTTAATACACCAAGCAAATCGATACCATCTAATAGATAACTCTCAAGATCCTTTACTGAATGCGCCGCAATATCGATTTTGTTATCAACCAGCGCTTGATCAATCTCTTTTGTAAAAAGACTTTTCCCATCATAAGGACCAATGGATGAAGTAATTATATCACCCGATGATTTAATTTTTATGATTTCGATATCTTCTTTTTTTGCCAAGTTTCCATTTATAATTGCTCCAGCTAGTATTTCAGCTTGGCGTGCTGCAAGATTTGTAGCTCTGGTACCAATCCTTATTCTTCTTTTTTTTATCGGTGTGATGCTGGCCATTACCTAATCAAATTTGATAAAATGTTATATAAATAGTTTTATTGATGATATTATTCTAATAATTAGTAGGTTTAGAACAATTCTAATATAATAGCAAACGAAAAAAAAATGATTGTACTTGGGATAGAAACAAGTTGTGATGAAACATGTTCAGCGGTATTAGAATATGATAAAAACCACCAATGCAATGTTTTATCGAATATTATTTACTCACAAATATCGGAGCATAAAGACTACGGTGGAGTTGTACCTGAGATAGCTGCCAGATCGCATATAAATAACATTGATGTAGTAGTTCAAAAATCAGTCAAGGAAGCAGAAATAAATTACAATTCCCTTGATGCGATTGCTGTTACATCAGGACCGGGACTCAAGGGTGGATTATTGGTCGGGGTCACGTTTGCAAAAACAATGGCAAGCATCCTGAAGAAACCACTTATTGGTATAAATCACCTTGAAGGCCACGCATTAACTGTACGGATGGCCCAAAAAATAAATTTTCCCTATTTACTTCTACTTGTCACAGGCGGACATACACAGCTTCTTATCGTAAAAGGCGTCGGAGATTATAAAAGGCTGGGAACGACAATAGACGATGCCCTCGGGGAAGCCTATGATAAAACTGCAAAGTCACTGAATCTTGGCTATCCCGGAGGACCCATAATAGAAAAATTGGCAAAGGTGGGGAATGGAAGCACTATATCTTTTCCACGCCCTCTCTATAATTCCAAAGAAATGAATTTCTCATTTTCTGGGCTTAAAACAGCTGTAAAGCAAGAAATCGATAACTCTCTTCCTCTAAATGAGAAGTTACGATCTAACATTTGTGCGGCATTTCAGGATTCTGTTATTGACATATTGGAAAATAAATTGCAAATCGCTGTTGAGTATTTCAAGAAAAATTATTCAAAGAATATTGAAGTTGTTTTAGCCGGGGGAGTTGCATCAAACAAAGCTATATTCTCCGCAATTAATAAAATGAGTAAAAAGAAAAATTTCAATGTTCATGTTTCGCCAAAAGAGCTTTGTACTGATAACGCAGCAATGATTGCATGGGCTGGTATTGAAAGAATGAATTCTGGGAATTTCCATCAGGAAAGTGTTACTATTAGAACAAGGTGGCCACTTGACGAAAATGCTAGTAAGGTCCGTGGTGCAGGAGTTAAAGCATGAAAAAAGTTGGAATAATTGGAGCTGGTGCCTGGGGAATTGCTCTCGGAATTAGCTTGGAAAAAAATGGTTGTGACGTATGTCTATGGCACCATGATAAGCAAAAGTTAAGGAAACTCAATTCTGAGAGAAAGGCGTCAAAATTAGATGATATAATCATCAGTGAAAAAATCAAATTTACAGATTCTTTAGAGGAAGTATTAAACAGTGATACATTGATATATGCATCCCCGACTCAAAAGTTTGATACAATCACACAAAAAATCCGTAAGATAAAAAGCATCAACAAACCACTAGTGATCGCTTGTAAAGGCATTGACATAAATTCAAATAAACTTCTCACTGAAATCAGCAAAGAAAATCTGCCTGATTGCATCCCTGTAATTTTATCAGGACCGGGTTTTGCAATTGATCTTGCAAATGGACATCCAATAGCAATCACATTGGCTTCGGACTCATATTCTACTCTTGAAAATATGGGGCAGCTTCTCGCCAGTAATAACTTTCGTCCTTACTTCAATGACGACGTCGTCGGCGTTCAAATTGGTGGGGCACTAAAAAACGTAATAGCAATTGCCACAGGCATCGCAATGGGCAAAAAATTAGGGGATGGCGCTGTTGCATCTTTAATAACGCGTGGCATGAATGAAATTATTACTTTTGGGATGATTATGGGAGCAAAAAAAGAGACATTTTTTGGTCTATCAGGATTAGGTGATTTGGTTTTGACTGCAACAAGTTTAAAATCAAGGAACACCAAACTTGGTAATCAAATCGGTATCTCAGATGGATTAAAGAACATCTCAAAAGACTTGACCGAAGGTTTTTATACCACTAATGCAGTTTATAATATTTCCAAAAAGAAAAAGATCAAGCTACCAATAATTGATGCAGTTTATAATATATTATATAATAATGGATCTGTTGATAACGAAATTGGCCTATTAATGAATAGACCGCTTAGGGATGAAAATACAAGCAAGGATTAGTTATGGCGTACTGGCTTTTTAAATCTGAACCGAATACATGGTCCTGGAATGACCAAATTGCTGCAGGTTCTAAAGGCACAGAATGGGACGGGGTTAGAAATTATCAAGCAAGAAATAACATGGATAAGATGAAGATAGATGATCTAGGCTTTTTTTATCATTCAGTTAAAGAGAGGAATATCGTGGGCATTGTGAAGGTAATTGCTGAAGCCCACAACGATACAACAACCAATGACAGTACGTGGAGATGTGTAGACCTCGCTTACCATAAGAGTTTTACAAACCCAGTGAATTTGGACACCATAAAGCTTACTGCCTCTTTGAGTGATATGGTGCTCGTAAAAAATTCTAGATTGTCAGTACAACCTGTGACTGAAAGAGAATGGAATATCATTTGTGATATGGGGCAACCGCAATAATAGAATTAAAAATGGTGATTAATAAAAATGAATAATTTTATAGGAAATAAAGTTAGCAAAACTTGGTCAGAAAATTCTCACATTAATCGAAAAACATATGATGATCTTTACGCAGAGAGTATAAATTCACCCGAAACTTTTTGGCGTAAACATGGTCAAAGAATTGATTGGATCAAACCATACACAAAAGTCAAAAATACATCTTACAAGAAGAATAATATAAGTATTCAGTGGTTTGAAGACGGTACACTAAATATTTCTTCCAATTGTATTGATCGTCATCTTAAACATAATTCCCAAAAAAAAGCTATTATTTGGGAGAGTGATGATGGCGAGATAACTCGTATTTATACTTACCAGCAGCTCTACGAAGAAGTATCTAAATTTGGAAATATTTTAAAAAATATCGGTACAAAAAAGGGTGACCGGGTCACCATATACATGCCAATGATACCAGAGGCAACCTTTGCAATGCTCGCTTGTGCAAGAATTGGTGCAATCCACTCGGTAGTTTTTGGAGGATTTTCTCCCGAAGCTCTTGCTGGACGAATTCATGACTGTAAATCAAAAATAATTATTACTGCAGATGAGGGAATACGTGGTGGAAAAATCATACCGCTCAAGGCAAATGTCGATGATGCAATCAAGATTGCTAATAGACTTGGGACTGTGGTTGAAAAATCATTAGTGATTCAGCGAACTGGAAATAAAATTACATGGGATTCATCAATTGATACATGGTATCATGAAGAAATAGAAAAAGTATCTGGCTCTTGCCCTCCTGAAGAAATGGCCGCGGAAGACCCGCTCTTTATTTTATATACCTCTGGCTCGACAGGAAAACCGAAAGGTGTTCTTCATACGACAGGCGGTTACATAGTCTACGCATCGATGACACATCAATATATTTTTGATTACAAACCAGATGATATTTATTGGTGCGCTGCTGATGTCGGGTGGATTACGGGTCACAGTTACATTGTATATGGACCTCTCTCAAATGCAGCAACTGTACTGATGTATGAGGGACTTCCAAACTATCCAAATGCATCAAGGTGCTGGGAAATTATTGATAAGTATGCAGTTAATATTTTCTATACTGCCCCAACCGCGATTAGAGCTCTCATGGGTGCTGGTGATGAACATGTTAAATGCACAGACCGTTCCAGTTTGCGGCTTTTAGGAACAGTCGGGGAACCAATCAATCCTGAGGCGTGGAATTGGTATTTCAATGTTGTCGGCGATGCAAAATCTCCAATAGTAGATACATGGTGGCAAACGGAGACAGGTGGTATCATGATATCGCCTTTACCGGGCGCAATTGACCAAAAACCTGGGTCTGCGACGTTACCTTTTTTTGGAATACAACCTGCAATTGTTGATGCTGACGGGAAAATTTTAAACGATGAATGCAGCGGCAATTTAGTCATATGCGACTCATGGCCGGGACAAATGCGGACAGTATATGGAGATCACAAAAGATTCGAAAGTACATATTTTTCAACATATGATGAAATGTATTTTACAGGTGATGGATGCCGGAGAGACTCAGACGGTTACTACTGGATAACAGGTAGAGTTGATGACGTTATAAATGTTTCAGGTCATAGGCTCGGAACTGCGGAGGTAGAGTCCGCACTTGTTTCAAACAAAAAAGTATCCGAATCTGCAGTCGTTGGGTTCCCTCACAATATCAAGGGTCAGGGTATCTATGCTTTTGTCAGTCTAAAAGCTGGTGTTGACTTTGAAGATGAAGCAATTTCAAAAGAACTCAATAGTACTGTTAGAGATGTAATTGGACCAATTGCTTCGCCAGATCACATACAAATAACACCATCCTTACCAAAGACGAGGTCAGGAAAAATTATGCGTCGTATATTACGCAAAATTGCTGAAAATAATTTTAGTGATTTAGGCGATACCTCAACACTCGCCGATCCTACAGTTGTTGATGATCTGATTAGTAATAGAAAGAATAAATAACTAGAAATCAGAGGTAATTCCCTTTTTTTCCCAGTCGCCATATCTTGTGGGTTCGGGCCCCTCTGGTCCATCAATTTCTTTTGGCATTTCAGTTACTGTTTTTCTATTCGCTTTTCTTCTCTCTTCAGCTTCCTTCAGAGCTCTCTTTGCCGCAGGTGAAAGTTTATTTTTATTATTTTCTGACATTATTTATTATTATTGTTACATCTATAAGTATAAATATAATTAATAAAAAACAAAATTAAATATGTCAGCTGCAAAGAAAACAATAAAACCTCAAGAAAAGGGGTATATCCCTAGGGAACTGGCCTTGGAAATACTATATGAGGTGGTTCGTAAAAATGTAAGCCCAGACGACAGACTAGAATTTTACCTCAAAAAAGAGAGTTATCGGAATTTACCAAAAGAGGATATTGCACTTTGTAAATTGATAGTCATGACAACCCTCAGGCGGTGGGGGCACATTGAGCAGATTTTATATATTCACCTGAAAAAATCGGTACAGAGTCATTCCCCCCGAATTCATCTAATTATGATGACTGCCATATGCCAATTAATTTTTATGCAGTCCCCTCCCTATGCCGTGGTTAATCTTGCGATAATACAAACTAAAAATGATAAAAAATCATATAAATTAAAAAATCTTGTTAATGCCGTGCTCCGCAGAGTGTGCGATAATATAAACAAATATACTGATTATCAATTTGATAATTTAGAACTAATCCCAAAATGGATTCTAGATAGGTGGAAAAATTACTATACTACTGATGAGATAAATCAAATAGCAAACTCATTAATCAATATTCCACCTTTAGACATAACATTAAAAAAAATTGATGAAAAAATTGCTGAAGATCTTGGTGGGCGAAGTATTGTTCCTAGAAATATTCGTTTCAAAAAGTTTGGATTTATTCCAGATATAAAATATTATCATGATGGCAAATGGTGGGTCCAAGATATTGCTGCATCCATACCCGTTCAAATTATTCAAAATGAAATTTATAACAAAAGCATTGTTGATCTGTGCGCTGCACCTGGAGGGAAAACAGCAAATTTAATTGACGCTGGAGCAAAAGTTACAGCAATTGAAAGCAGTATTGATCGTATAAACCTTTTAAAAATAAACCTTAAAAGACTGAACTTTGAAGCAGATATTATTCATGCTGATGGTACAAAATGGAGCACAAAATTAAAGTATGATGGAGTTTTGATAGATGCGCCATGTAGTTCTACCGGCGTCATAAGACGGAACCCAGACATATTAAGAAGAAAAAACCATAATCTAGATTATCTTACAAATCTTCAATATAAATTACTTATTAATGGAATTAAACTTATTAAAAAGGGTGGTTTTCTCTTGTATTGCACATGCTCATTAGAAAAGGAGGAGGGAGAATACCAAATTGATAGAGTCTTGGATGAAAGAGATGATATTGCATTAAGAAAAATTGGTAAAAAAGATATTAGTATATTTCAAGAGTTTATTGACCCCAATGGTTATTTACGGATTTTACCGAATACGATAGCGGATGGTGGAAATGATGGTTTCTTTATTTCCATTCTTCAGAAAAAATAATAATATTAGCGTATACTTACAAAAATGAGGAGTAACTCAATGCCGATTTTCCGAAAAGATGAGATGGAAGCCACGCCAGATGTTGCAAGACCCCATATAAAAATGATCCAATACGCCGGGGATCTTCTTAAAGTAGGTATTGTAACCTACAAAAAAGGCGATGTTCCACCCCCGCATTATCACCCAAATGACGAACAATGGATATATATTCTCTCCGGTAAACTAGCAGTCTTACTGGGAGATGAGACAACAACCGCGGATGCTGGTGATTTAATTTTTATTCCAAGAAATACCGTGCATGGTATACGTCTTTTAGATGATGAATGCACATTCTTTGCGTGTAAAAATAAATCAGGAACGGGTGGCTTGAGTGAAGATTATACTGATGTGACTAATCTTGATGAACTAATGGAAAAACTTGAGATGCAAGAATAGTTTTAAAATGTAACTCAAGCTCCAAGGAAATAACCGGGTATGAATGATAATATTATAAAAATAAAACGTGCTCTCATTAGTGTTTTTGATAAAACAGATATAGTAAAGCTCGCTAAAAGCCTTGCAGAGCTTGGTATTGAAATTGTCTCCACAGGAGGTACAGCAAGATTACTAGTTGATAATAATATTGAAGTCACTCAAATAGATGAAATCACAAAATTCCCAGAGGTCTTGGATGGTCGGGTTAAAACATTACACCCAAATATATACGCAGGCCTGCTCTCAAGATTGGATAATGCAGATGACAAGGAAACAATTAAAGAGTTTAATATAGAGGAATTTGACCTTGTGGTTGTAAACTTATACCCTTTCCAAAAAATTATCGAAACCACAAAAAACGTTGCTGAAATTATTGAAAATATTGATATTGGGGGCCCTTCGATGATAAGAGCATCTGCAAAAAATTATCCCAGAGTGTCGGTAATAACTCAAACCGGTGCATATGACGATCTAGTAAGTAAATTAAAGATAAATGGAGGGTTATCATTAAGTGAAAGAATATCACTATCAGCTGAAGCTTTTAAATTAACCTATGAATATGATAAGATAATTTCAAATTGGTTTGAAAACTACCTCAACCCCGAGCAGGAAAATTGGTTATCAGATACAAAAATAAGCGAAAAAAAATTAAGATATGGTGAAAACCCTCATCAATCAGGTGGATTACAAATTAATTCAGAGAGTGGGCTTGGCTCCATCGAACAATTACAAGGAAAAGAGTTATCTTATAATAATATTAATGATATTGATGCGGCTCTGCAGCTAATTGACGATTTTAAGAACGATAGCCCCACATTTGCTATAATCAAACACGCTAACCCCTGTGGCGTCGCCCAGAAAGATACGTTAGTTGCCTCATATATTGATGCACTATCTTGTGATCCAACGAGTGCTTTTGGTGGTATCTTAATAGCTAATGTTACTATTGACGCAGACACTGCAGATGAAATTATAAAAATTTTTTCAGAAGTTGTAATCGCACCCGGTTTTACTGATGATGCATTAAAGGTACTATCGGATAAGCAAAATCTCAGAGTAATAAAGTTTAACATAATCAATAATGAAAAATCGGACAACAAGATACTCAAGTCAGTCTATGGAGGCTATTTGGTACAAGACAGAGACCAATTTATAATTGATGAGAGTGAACTAAATACTGTCACTTCTAACAAACCTAATTCTGACCAAATGAAAGATTTGATATTCGCATTCAAGGTTGTAAAGCATGTAAAATCTAATGCAATTGTTTATGTAAAGAATATGAAAACAATTGGTATCGGAGCGGGGCAAACGAGTCGTGTAGATTCATCAAAAATTGCAATACAGAAATTTTATGAGAATATAAATGATGAAAAACAAAAAACTGGATGTGTCATTGCATCTGATGCATTTTTTCCATTTTCTGATGGATTAGATGAAGCCATCAAATTTGGTGCAAGCGCCGTAATCCAGCCTGGCGGTTCGATTCGAGATAAAGAGGTTATCGAAACAGCAAATAATGCTGGCCTGTCAATGGTTTTCACTGGTTACAGACATTTTAAGCACTAACAATCAAATATAATCGCTTAGCTTTGTTGGCAAAAATTTACCTATATTTTGTTTTCCAATGATTTTATTATTTTTGACAATTGTATGTCCCCTCAATAACACTTCGTCGGGCCAGCAAAATACTTCGAATCCCGAGTATGGGTTATATTTTGACCCATCAACAACCATGCCGTCTGTGAGTGTAATCTTTTTATCTTTGTTCCAGATTGTAATATCAGCATCGGAACCAATTCTAATTTCACCTTTTTTAGGATAAAGACCATATATTTTTGCAGGCATTGTTGAGGTAATCCGAACAAAATCATGCAAATCTAAGTTGCACTGTTTTCTTAATACCTTATTGAGAATAATTGGTAATCTCCAATGGAGCCCCGGCATACCATTTGGTATTTCTTTAAAGCTTGGATTATTACCCATAAAAAATTTACCTTTTTCATCATAGCTATATGGCGCATGATCGGAAGATACTAAATCGAGAACCTTTTCTTCAATGCCATGCCATAATGCTTTGGAGTCACTCTCATCACGCACTGGAGGGCTGCAGATCCACTTTGCAGCTTCTTTTATATCAGATTGGTTGAGCAGACTTGAGTTCAAAGAGAGATATTGAGTGCATGTTTCAGCAAAAAAATGAACCCCCCTTAACTTACCTTTTTTTATTTCATTAAGCCCTTTTTCAGAGGAAACATGAAAAATCATTATCGGTTGTTTTGTCTCTTCGGACATTTTTATGATCCTCTTGAAAGCGTCTACTTCACCATCGACTGGATGACTATCTGTGTGATACTTTGGATGCGTACAATCATTATCAAGCAATTCTTTTACTTTTTTTGTAATCATTTCATGGTTTTCAGCATGTACTGAAACCATCGCACCGCATTGCTTAGCCTGCTCAAGTATCCTTTTAATACTATTATCATCGATCCTTAACCTGTCATAAGTCATGAATATCTTTATTGAACCATGGCCTTCACTGATCAGCTTTGGTAGCTGAAAATCAACAACATCATCGGACGGCCCAGCAATGATCATGTGCATGGAGTAATCTACAATAGCATTATTTTCAGCTAGCTCGTGATATTCTTGGACAATGTTTGTAAGGGAGTCGCCCTCATACTGAGCTGCAAATGGTATGACGGTCGTATTTCCTCCGAGTGCGGCTGCAGTTGTTCCAGAAAGGAATGTATCAGAATTTACTAGACCAGATGCAGATCTCTGTTCAATATGACAATGACTATCAATACCACCCGGTAGTACTAATTTATTTGCTGCATCAATTTCTCTATCAGCCGACACACTTATATTATTTTCTATTCTCTCTATTACCTGATCCTCTATAAGAACATCGGTGACTTCGACCTTATCAGAATGGACAACAGTTCCATTTTTAATTAAAATTTTTTGAGATGACATTTCCTAAAACCTCAACAGAGAAAAAATTGGATTTGAAGTTTTGATGATGGAGCGGGCGATGAGATTCGAACTCACGACCCCAACCTTGGCAAGGTTGTGCTCTACCACTGAGCTACGCCCGCTTAATAAACACCTAATTTTATATATGGATTTAGTATATTTTACTAGCAAATAATTCATTAAATGTGATTGATTTTGTGCTATTACTTATTATATAGAAGAAGTCTAGAATGGATACTTTATTATGACAGATATTAACCAATTTATAAAAGATACGACAACTGCATCATTCACTGAAGATGTGATTGAAGCCTCAAATCACAGTCTTGTTATCGTAGATTTTTGGGCACCGTGGTGTGGACCGTGTAAGCAATTGACACCAACACTTGAAAAAATTGTCGGCGAACATAATGGAAATGTCTTACTCTGTAAAGTAAATGTAGACGAAAACCAGGCGATAGCCGCACAAATGGGCATTCAGTCAATACCTGCTGTGTTTGCTTTCAAAGACCAAAAACCAATTGATGGCTTCATGGGTAACATAACAGAAGATGAACTTAGAAAGTTTTTTGATAAGCATGCTAACAGTCAAGATACGAAGGTCGAAGGTCAACTCCAAGAAGCTATTAATTTGAAGCAAGAAAAAAACTTCGACCAAGCACTCACCATTCTTGAGTCGATTATAGAGGATAACTCTGATAATGTTGATGTTATATCAGAAATAGCTGATTGTTACTTACAAATGGGAAAATTTGATTTTGCAAACGAGTTTCTGGCAAGCCTGTCCCCACAAATATTAAATAATGAGAAAATAAGGCAGCTAAAATCAGCAATTGAATTGTCCCAAAGTGAGCCTATAGATGACGCTAATATCTCAAATCTTCAAGAGAAGATCGAGGAGAATCCAAGCGACCATCAATCGAGAATTGATTTATCCCTTTACTATAATTCCATTGGGGAAAAATCCTTAGCTGCAGATTTACTAATTAAATCTATTCACATAGATAGAGAGTGGAATGAGAAAGCCGCTCAGACACAGTTATTAAAATTTTTTGAAGCCTGGGGATTTGTCGATCCTGTAACTGTTGAAAAAAGAAAAGACCTATCAGCAATTTTGTTTTCCTAGGAGGATTTATGAACCAAGAAACTGATATAAAAGATTTACCGGAAATTATCCCAATATTTCCACTTGATAAATGCGTTCTGTTGCCAAAGGCAATATTACCTCTAAATATATTCGAGCCTAGATATTTGGAAATGATTGATGATGCCATGAAAAAAAATAAGTTCATCGGAATTATACAACCCTCCATTACAAAAACAAAAAAGAGTGATACGGAGCGCGTTGGGTGCCTTGGAAAAATCTCTACTTATGTTGAAAATGATGATGGTACACTTATAATTAAATTAACAGGTGTCTGCAGATTTAATATCCTTGAAGAGATAGAAAATAAGGCTTCTTATCGAGAGATGAAAGTAGCGTATCACGCTTTTAATGATGACCTAGTAATAGACGATAATACCGATACAATTGATAGAGAAAAGTTGCTAAATGTTATCTCTGACTACCTAAATGTAAATGACTTAACAACTGACTGGTCGGTAATAACCGATACGGATACTGAAATTTTAATAAATGCATTTGCAATGCTCAGTCCATTTACTGCAAAAGAAAAGCAGGCATTGCTTGAAGCAACAAATATAGAAAATCGATCTGAAATCTTAATAGCTTTAAGTGAAATTTCAATCGCATCTAGAAACAATAAAAAAAGTAATTTCATTCAATAAAATGACAGATAATTTTGACCGGAAACTATTACAAATTTTGATTTGCCCAGTTAGTTCTGGCACACTGGATTATGATGAAGAAAATCAAGAACTTATATCTAACTCCGCTGGCTTAGCGTATCCAATTCGTAATGGCATCCCAATAATGCTCCCGTCTGAGGCTCGCAATTTATCAAACAAATAATGGTCGACTCTAGTGCTAAGGCGAACTTGGCTCTTAATATCTAATAGACACACCAGAACCACCTCTAACAAGACTCTTTTTAAGGACGGGAATGCTATCGGCCAAATTAATTACGAAGTCTTTTAAAGGGTTTAGGCTACTAATATTGTTTGAATATAACCTATTTATTCCGTCATATGCTAGTGCTGATGTCAAAATGTCAGGCATTCTTTTTCTTTGGTACTCCTGGAGATTATTTGTTGATCCGATATCCAATCCATACTTAAAAGCGTCAACGATCTTATCAGATAGACATATGATATCACGCAATCCTAAATTTGTCCCCTGTCCAGCAAGGGGATGAATCGAATGAGCGGCGTCACCAATTATAGCACATCTCTTGAAGTATAATTTTTGTACGACTGAGAAGTTGAGCTCAAAAAGACCAGAGTTATCTAATTTAATGATCTCACCAATATAGTTTTTAAATTGTTTTTCTATGCTCAATTTCGAGTCACCATTACTAATTTTTTCTATTTGGTCAACATTATCTCTATTTACCGACCAAATTACAGAGGAAGTACCTTTACCCATTGGAAGTAAAGCAATTGGTCCCGTGTTTAGAAAATTTTCAACAGCAATATTCTCATTATTTTTTGTATGCTCAATCAAACAAGATAGAGCAACTTGATCATAGCCCCATGATACTGATTTAATATTGAGCTGCTTTTTTACGGTTGATTTTCTTCCGTCAGCCGCCACAAGTAATTTCGATGTTAATATTTGGTCCCGGACTTTCACACTTACCAGATCAGTCTCTAACTTAATATCATCGACATCAGCGTAAATTAAATCTATATTACTTAGCTTTGCTGTTTCGGCAGAAACTATATCTCTAAGTACCTTCTCGTCAATTATATATGATGCAACCTCGTCATTAACCCTATTATCTAGATTTAAAAAACTTGGTTTTTCTTCATATGATTCTGAGTGACTTATAAATATTTTATATATTGGGTGGGTATGCGGTTCTATCAATGTCCAGATACCTAGTGACTTACATAAGTTGACGGTTGATAGTGATATTGAGAGCGCTCGTACATATTTTATACGATCTGCATCTTTTCTCTCTTTATCAATGATTTTAATTCTAATCCGTCTGCCCAATATCTTTGATAATCTAAGTGCAAAAAATTGTGAAGTTATTCCATTACCAACAATTATTACATCCGAATGTGAAGTATTTTGCTGTTTCATTTTTCTCTTGTTATATGGCCTTTAAAATATAAATATATAACTTTATTAAATAATTTCTATTTTATTATGAGTGCGATTGAAGATCTAAAGAAATTACTCGACATAGAGAAGATATCAAATAATGAGTTCAGAGCTTCTGTAAATGAGTTTGGTTGGGGTAGAGTTTTTGGAGGCCTCATTGTTGCACAATCAATCATTGCCTCATACAGAACTGTTAAAGATAAATACTTGCACTCACTACACTCATATTTCCTTCGTGGCGGTGATCCGAACATTATAATGAATTACGAAGTGAATACTCTTCGTGAGGGCAGAAGTTTTGCTCAAAGAATTGTATCTGCTTACCAAAACGAAAAATTAATTTTTTATATGATAGCGTCATTTCAAAGAAAAGAGGGGGGACTTGAACATCAAGTGAATATACCAGACGGCATCGTTGAGCCGGAAAGCTTAAAAACAGAAATTGAAATACTAAATAATGTTTTTAAACATAAACCCGATAATATTAAAGACACAAGAGATAGGGGTAGAGCGATAGAATTCCGGCCAATAGAGCCGCGAGACATTACCAGGCCAAAACATGTTGACCCTTTTCAGATGCTTTGGTTAAAAACGTCAAAAAAAATTGATCTAGATTTTATAATGAACCAAGCTTTATTAGCATACGCCAGTGACTATACCATTCTAGATACGGCTCTCATGCCGCATGGTATCTCAATTTTTCAAAAAGATATTCAAGTTGCAAGTCTAGATCACTCAATTTGGTTTCACGATATCAATTTTGATATAAATGATTGGATCTTATATAGCCAGAAAAGCCCAAGAACTAAGGGTAATAGAGGTTTTGCTGAAGGAACCCTGTTTTCCTATGATGGAAATTTAATTGCAACTGTAGCGCAAGAGGGCATGATCAGAAAAATGCCTACTATTTAATCATGTTTCAAATACTGCTTAATTTTTAATCTTATTCTTTTTATCCTAATGATAAAGAGATATCAAAGAAAAAAATTATTGTTATATAACAATAGTTTATAATAATATTCCAAAACTTGGCACACTTTTTGCACTTATTAATTCAAACGATTTTAAAAGGAGAAATTCGATGAAATTAATTACAGCAATCATTAAGCCATTCAAGCTTGATGACGTAAGAAAAGCTCTCGTTGATCTTGGGATTGAAGGGATGACTGTTACCGAAGTAAAAGGTTTTGGTCGCCAAAAAGGACATACCGAAGTTTATCGAGGCGCGGAGTATGAAGTGAATTTCATCCCGAAGATACAAATAGATCTAGTATTGAAGGATGATTTACTCGACTCAGCAACAAGCGCGATAGTTGAAGCAGCAAAAACAGATAAAGTCGGTGACGGTAAAATATTTGTATTTGACGTGCAAGGCGCAATTAGAATTAGGACTGGCGAAAAAGACGCTGAAGCCCTTTAGAAAACTAGGAGAAAAAAATGTTAAAAAAATTATTATTATCAGCAATTGGTCTTGGAGTTATTACTCTAACCATGGCTGAACCAGCCAATGCTGCTGGTGAAGATACAGCTTATGTATTCAATACACTGCTATTCTTGATCGGTGGTTTTTTAGTTATGTGGATGGCAGCTGGCTTCGCTATGCTTGAGGCTGGCATGGTGCGATCTAAAAGTGTTGCCATGCAATGTACAAAAAATATAGCCCTTTATTCAATAGCTGGGATAGCTTTTTGGGTTCTTGGCTATAATCTAATGTACGATGGTGTTGATGGTGGATTCATTGGAAGCTTCACAGCTTTCAGTGTTCCGGACCCATCAGCTGACACAGGAGACTACTCTGCAGCTTCAGATTGGTTTTTCCAAATGGTATTCTGTGCGACAGCAGCTTCTATAGTATCAGGAACATTGGCTGAACGTATCAAATTAATTCCATTTCTAATATTCGTCGTAATACTATGTGGTGTTATTTACCCTATCCAAGGCGCATGGCAATGGGGCGGAGGTTTCCTCTCCGAACTGGGCTTTAGTGATTTTGCTGGGTCTACAATAGTTCACTCAACAGGTGGATGGGCCGCTCTCATGGGTGCTCTTATACTTGGCTCACGAGCCGGCAGATATAATGAAGACGGTACAGTTAATCCTATGCCGGGTTCATCTATGCCACTAGCGACACTGGGTACTTTCATCTTGTGGCTAGGTTGGTTTGGGTTTAATGGTGGTTCACAGCTCGCTCTTGGTTCATTGGAAGATGCATCATCTGTATCTAGAATATTCATGAACACAAACCTTGCAGCTGCGGGCGGTGTTGTTGCAGCGATTATATTATCACAAGTACTTTACAAAAAAGTTGATCTAACTATGGCCCTTAACGGCGCTCTAGCGGGTCTTGTTTCTATAACAGCGGAACCTCTAATGCCTACGCCACTACTTTCCATAATCATTGGTGGTATCGGTGGTATTATAGTTGTACTTGCTGTACCGATGCTTGATAAATTTAAAATCGACGATGTCGTTGGTGCGATTCCTGTGCATTTACTCGCAGGGATTTGGGGAACATTAGTTGTTCCACTATCTAACGATGGAACGAGTGTTGTAACCCAGTTCATTGGTGTTATTTCAATTGGTGTCTTCGTAAGTGTTGTTAGTGCGATTGTATGGTTTGTAATGAAATCAACAATTGGTATACGCGTTAGCGAAGAAGCCGAACAATCCGGTGTAGATAAAACTGAATTAGGTATGGATGCTTATCCAGACTTTACTAAGTCGTAATATTTACACTGTTATATTCTCCCATAAAAAGGTGGTCTTACTGGCCACCTTTTTTTATTAATTATTAACATACGTTTAACCAGATAATTCTATAATAAAATTTAATTTATTATGAGGATTAATGGTATCTCTCTCACCATTTCAGCGCACGCGTGAACTTCTAAAAAACTATCCAGAAAAAAATGGATGGATTGACATGTCTATTGGTTCTCCAAAACATGAAATACCATCATTTATAAAAGAAATTATCTATAATAATTTTACAGAATTTCAAAACTATCCCTCAGCAAATTCAAACCTTAACTTTGGTAAGAATATATCTAAATGGCTTTCGCGAAGGCACAATCTAAAATCAGATGACTATACTAGTAATATTTTACCTATATCTGGATCAAGAGAAGGCCTTTTTTTTGGTAGCCTGCTTGCTAAAAAATTACAGAACCAGAGGTCCATATTTATCCTACCCAACCCTTTTTACCCTGTATACGCAACAACTGGATATTATGCAGATAGGGAAAATCTCAGCATTAATGTCTCTAGAGAAGATGATTTTTTTATTAATCTGAGTATGGTTGAAGATAATACTTGGTCCAATACTATAGCATTCTATTTGTGTTCACCGTCAAATCCACAAGGTTCAATTGCTAGCATGCAATACTTAGAGGAACTCTATGAGCTATCACTTCGGCATAATTTTATTATAATAGCAGATGAGTGCTATTCGGAAATTTATCGTGATGAAGCACCCCACAGTATTATCGAAGTAGCCGAAAAAAATAAATTTAAAAATATTTTATCATTCAACTCATTATCCAAAAGGTCAAATGCGCCTGGGCTGAGATCGGGTTTTGTTTTTGGTGAAAAAAACCTAATTGATAGGCTCTTTGATCTACGGAATGTGGCGGCACCAACTGTTCCTATACCGATTCAAATAGCCTCAGAAGCATTATGGGATGATGAAAGTCACGTTATTGAGAATAGAAAGTTATATAATCAAAAATTTGAAATATTCCAAAATAATATCGATAAAAAGTTTAATTTTAATACACCAAGCGGTGGGTTTTTTGCATGGTTACAAATATCAGAGTTTGGCTCCGATGAAGAAGTTGCGGTTAAACTATGGTCTGCAGGTTTAAAAGTAATACCGGGATCATATTTGTCTGTTAATAACAGTGACTCTTCATCAGCAGATAACTACATTAGAATTGCATTAGTTGGAAGTAATAGTGATGTGAAGGAAGCAGTCGCGATAATAAATAAGGTTCTTAATTGAAATGAAGTTATCGAGTTTAAATTTTATTGAGAGTATACTACCTTCGGGCGTTAGAATGTTCTTGAAGAAGCAAACTAAAAGACTTTTTGGCTTATTGTTGTTCTCTCTTGCAATTTATTTAATAACATCTCTCATTTCATGGACACCATATGATCCAAGTTTAAATAATTACAATTCAAATAGCATAAGTAATATCTTAGGCGCATCAGGAGCAATTATATCAGATTTAATGTTGCAATTTATCGGTCTTGGCTCATTTATTCTAATTTCGATTCTACTACTGATAAGTCTTGATATGATAATTCAATCAAAAAAAATAATTGGTATCCCGAGATATATAAAATATCCGATATACTTCCTAGCTTGGATAACATTACTGTCAAATATTGGTATTACTGACAGTAATTTCTTTAAGTCGGTAATTAACTGGACCTATCTGGTCGGCGCAGGAGGACTTCTTGGCGACTCTCTCTCACTTTTAATACAAGAAATTATTATAGGCAATTTTGAGTCTATCTCGGATAATAGTTCTAAACGGGTGATCTTCTTTATTTCAACATTAACAATAATGGTGACGTTCTCTCTAAATAGATTAGTGTTGGGTATGAAGAGGAAAAGGAATTTTAAATTACTAGAGTCTGATCAGGTACATCAACAGATTTCCCAAAAGAAATCAAACCCCATGGTATTAGTTTTCAAAATCATTCTAAAACTGTTTGTGAGTATCTTATTACGTCTGAAATCACTATTAATATCGAGAGGATACGAAGAAAAAAGCTTTGAAGAGATCCGGGACAGTCATGATAATAGAAATGGATATGAGAGTATTATCATAGGCGAGAGTATTGAGTCTAACATTGACCTAAATATTTCTGACAAACCAAAAAAATCTTACAAGAAAAAATCAAGGATCAATAATAAAAAGGAAAATTTAGATCTATTTGATCAGAATGAATTTTCTTTGCCATCGGTAAACCTTTTAAAAATAAATCCTGAAAAAAATTATGAAAAAGTAATTAACCAAGAAGAACTTGAAGGGATATCTCAAAAACTGTCAAATGTCCTACTGAATTATAAAGTAAACGGTGAGATTACGGATATCAAGCCAGGTCCTGTTGTAACACTTTTTGAATTGGAGCCATCACTTGGAACCAAATCAACTAGAGTTGTTGGTTTAGCAGAAGATATTGCCATGTCTATGTCTGCGGAGTCCGCAAGAGTTGCAATTATTCCCGGACAAAATAAAATTGGTATCGAACTTCCTATCGCAAAGAGGAGCACTGTATTTCTGAGTGACCTCATACAGTCAGATGAATTTGAGAAATCATCTTATAAGCTTGCAATTGCTCTTGGAAAAAATATCGGGGGGAAAACTGTTGTAGTCGATTTAGCATCAATGCCGCATTTATTAATTGCAGGGACAACGGGCTCGGGTAAATCTGTTGGAATAAACACGATGATTTTATCGTTATTATATAAGTATTCACCAGAGGATTGTAAGCTTATAATGATAGACCCTAAAATGCTCGAACTTTCCCTTTATGAGGGAATACCGCATCTTCTAACACCAGTTGTAACAGAGCCAAAAAAAGCTGTTGTAGCATTGAAATGGATTGTTAGAGAAATGGAGAAGAGATACAAGAATATGTCAAAAATTGGGGTAAGAGATCTAGAAGGTTACAATAAAAAAATAGACAGGGAAGGCGGTACCATCAAGACGAAGGTCCGGATTGGCTTTGATGAAAAAACAGGTAAACCAAATTATCATAATGAGGAAATTACACTAAAAAAAATGCCATTTATAGTGGTTATCGTTGATGAAATGGCTGATCTAATGGCTGTTGCCGGTAAAGAGATCGAGCATTCTGTAGCGAGACTTGGGGCTATGGCAAGATCTGCTGGTATACATCTCATCATGGCAACACAAAGACCGTCAACTGATGTCATAAGCGGTGTTATTAAGGCAAACTTTCCAGCAAGGATTAGCTTTAAGGTTAGCTCAAAAATTGACAGTCGCGTAGTTTTAGGTGAAGGAGGCGCTGAACAACTTCTTGGAAAAGGCGATATGCTTTTTGTTGCAGACGGTAATAGAACAACTAGAATACATGGTGCTTTTGTTGATGATAAAGAAGTAGCTGATATCGTTAATTATCTTAAGAAACAAGCTAGCCCTGACTTCATTGATGAAATACTGGAAGAACCCGAAGAAATAAATAAAGATCCAAGTGAATATAATAATATAGATCCACAATTATTTCAAAAAGCCATTGAAGTAATTATAAGCGGAAAAAAAGCCTCCACCAGTTACGTCCAAAGAAGACTTGGTATTGGTTATAATAAAGCCGCAAATATTATAGAAAAAATGGAAAATGAAGGAATAATCTCTGAAGCCGATAGCTATGGGCGTAGAGAAATATTGTTGAACGAACAAAATTTTGACAATATTTAACTCTAAATATCAT
>CAJWEW010000009.1 GCA_913030915.1 uncultured Rhodobiaceae bacterium | reverse complement strand
TGTATTCAAGCTGCTGCTTTTTTAATGTGAACATGAAATAACTTTGATCTTTACTAACATCTCTTGCTCTAAATAAACCTCTTTCGCCATTAATTAATTTATTGGATACATAGTGCCCAGTAATTAAACTTGAGGCTCCTAATTGCCTTGCTGTTTCATATAAATCGCCAAATTTAATTTTTTCATTGCAACGAACACAAGGTATCGGGGTTTGCCCATTCGCATAGGACTCAGCAAAATCATTTATTACCTCAGACTTAAATTGTTCCTCATAATCGAGGACATAGTGTTTGATGCCAACTTTTTCTGCTACTTTTTTTGCATCGTAAATATCTTGCCCAGCACAACACGAACCTTTTTTTCGAGATACGTTATCAGTAGTGTATAATTGTAAAGTTACTCCAACAACATCATAACCTTGTCTTGCACAAACTGCAGCGGCAACTGAGGAGTCAACACCACCTGACATTGCTACAACAACTCTCTTTGTTTTTTTAATATTAAATAATTTTATATCTTTATTATCCAAGGTGTTACCATTTCTATTTGATTAATCACGGAAATTAATAAATTGCAGGGGCAAATCAAAGTTCTGTGTTTTTAGCAAGGCTATTGTTTGTTGAAGATCATCTCTCTTTTTTCCACTTACCCTCAATTCATCGCCTTGTATTGAGACCTGGACTTTAATTTTTGAGTCTTTAATAATTTTAATTATGTCTTTTGAAATATCTCTATTTATTCCCTGCATCATTGTTATAGATTGCCGAACAGACTGACCCGCAGAGATCTCAACTTTTCCCATGTCTAATGCTTTTGCATCAATCCCTCTTTTTGTAATTTGAACTTTCAGTATCTCCTGTAATTGGGTAAGCTTATAATCATCGTCAGTTATTATGGTTATCAGATCTTTCTCAAAATCAATTTGTGAATTTGAATTCTTGAAATCGTAGCGTTGGCTGATCTCACGCTTTAGATTTTGTATTGCGTTATCAACTTCAGAAGGATCAAATTTAGAGACTATATCAAAGGTTGGCATTTTCACACTCAGTATTTACTATATTTATGTATATAGTATTTATTATTGATAATGACAATAACTATTAAAATGAGTTCTAATTTCTAGTTTTTTCAACCACTTAAGAGTGAATATATATAATTTTTTTGTTTATATCTGAGTGTTTTAAGGAAAAATTGCACAAAATTCTTGATAGCATTCCTATAAAAGATAACCTTATAGTATGAATTACTAAAGTGATTCGTTTTTTATTTGCAAATAAACTAGTGAGATTGAAATGAGAATACTTCTAATAGAGGATGATCAAACTACATCACATAGTATTGAACTAATGCTTAAATCAGAAAGCTTTAAAGTTGATGTAACTGATCTTGGGGAAGAAGGCATAGATCTTGGTAAGTTATATGATTATGATTTAATCTTGTTGGATATAGATCTTCCTGATATGAGTGGCTATGACGTGTTAAAAAACTTAAGAACGCATAAGATAGAGACTCCTGTTCTTATCTTAACCGGACACAGTGCTATGGAAAATAAAGTTAAAGGCTTTGGTTTTGGTGCTGACGACTACCTTACAAAGCCATTCCAAAAAGAGGAGTTAGTTGCAAGAATTAGTGCAATTATTCGACGCTCTCGAGGTCATGCTCAATCAATAATTTCAACTGGCCGACTAGATGTAAACCTCGACTCAAAGACAGTTGAAGTTAGCGGAAAAAGAGTTCACCTTACAGGAAAAGAATATCAGATGCTTGAACTTCTATCCCTTCGAAAAGGAACCACCCTAACAAAAGAAATGTTTTTGAATCACCTCTATGGGGGAATGGATGAACCAGAATTAAAAATAATTGATGTGTTCATATGTAAACTCAGAAAAAAACTTATGCAAGCATCCGACGATGAAAACTACATAGAGACAGTGTGGGGCCGAGGTTATGTTTTGCGTGATCCAACTGAGCTACTTGAGTCAGCCTAATTTGCATTCCATAAATTAATTGAAATCTTTTTGTCGTCCTGAGAAATCAATTCTTGCTTCATCTCGTAAATGTTTATTAATTCATTTAGATATCTAACTTGAATATTTTTTATATCATCCGACTCTCGAATATGAAAATCCTGCAATATCTCTGCATTTATCTTCCCAGTCGGATTTTTAATCCGTATTGTGAGAGCATCTCTATCAATTAATTCATAATTTATTTCGGCCCCCTGAGGAAACAGACTCTGAAGAACTATTATAGTATTAGCAAGCAATAATGCATGCTTCTTGTGCATATTTTCATGATCGAATTGATTGATAATTTTGAGCCTTGTAAAACCAATATAATCGTGAATTATATTGTTAATGAAGTTAATTGATAGATTCTCATCTTTTTCATTTATAGGATCAGAATAACAAAAACGAAAAAAGGTAATTTGAGCTGTTATTTTCTTAATACTCATGTCAAGAAGTTGAAAGGTCTCATCTTTTAGCACTTGAGCATCCGTGTTGGCTAAATTGTATTTGAGCAATTCCATTCCATTTAAAGCTGCCGATGCAGGATTTATAAGGTCATGGAAGATCTTTCTACTAAGCCGAGAAAATAAGTCTAAATTTGACATTTTTAAATTGAATCTATATTCAGATATACACAATTGTTTAATATTGAAATTATACATAGTCTATTTCAATATTAGTATAAAAATTAAATGTTACCCAACGTTATGAAAAATAATAATCAAAGCTCACATAAAAAACTGGCCATCGAGCTCATAAATATATCACAAAAATCCGCACTGGAAATTATGAAGATTTATGAGACTAATTTTGAAATAAACTATAAAAAGGATAAATCCCCTGTAACTTTGGCAGATAGGATTTCTGAAGAGATAATTTTGCACGAAATTTCAAAAATTGAACCCGGTGTAGATGTAATTTCTGAAGAAAAATACTTTGATGAGGAAAGTAAAATCAATTCAGATTGTTTTTTTTTGATTGATCCAATCGATGGAACACGTGAGTTCATAAAAAAAAATGGTGAATTTACAATTAATATTGCATTAGTTGAGAAAAATAAACCTGTTCTTGGTATCATAAACGCACCAGCACGTAATGATATATATTTTGCTTACAATAATTTAAAATCCTACAAAATATCAAACAAAGATGATGCCATTGAAATAAGAACAAGGCAACATACAAAAACCAAAGTCATGCTACACAGTAGATCAATTCCATCCAGAGAAATGCAGGGTGTTATGGACCAATACGGAATTAATCAAATTAGGCGCTGTGGTTCAGCTCTTAAATTTGGTTTGTTGGCAGAAGGTTTAGCGGACCTATATATTAGGCTTGAGCCATGTTATGAATGGGATACGGCGGCAGGTCAGGTAATTTTAGAAGGTGCTGGTGGGGCATTCTTTGATATAAATTTTAACGAATTTGAATATAACAAGCCTAATTTCTTAAATAGTGATGGATTTGTTTCTTTAGCAAATTTAAGTCAAAAAGAATACTTATTGAAATAATTTTGTAATTTTTTTCTTTTACTTATCGCGGATTATTGTAAAATATTACGAGATCTAAATTCATAGGTGATTAGATGAGAAATATTAGAAAAAATATATTAGTGTTACTGTTTGGTATTATTTTTGTTACATTCGCCTCAAATAATACAAATGCCGAATGGTATGATGAGCCAAATTCAACAGATAATACTGAAGGTTTCAAAGTCGGTGAACTGGTTCTGGCGGGACATGATTTTTTCGGTACGGCGACAGAGGGGCTTGGCACAGCAGTTGAAACATTATTTTCTGCCTTCGGTAGACCGGACGGTTATATAATTGGCGAAGAAGCAAGTGGGGCTATTATAGCTGGTCTCACATATGGTGAGGGCACTATAACCACAAAGAGTTTTGGGGAAGAGAAAATATATTGGCAGGGGCCAAGCATAGGAATGGATTACGGTGGCGATGGGTCTCGTGTTATGTTTCTTATCTATAACATGGATAACATAGGTGATGTACATAGGAGGTTCGTTGGAACAAATGGAACAGCTTATGTAGTTGGTGGTCTTGGAGGCAGTGTCTATAATAGGGGTGGCGTCACGATTGCAACTATTAAAACAGGAGCGGGTCTCAGAATGGGCGCAAATGTTGGATACATCAAATTCTCTGAAAATCCAAAGTGGCTTCCTTTTTAGACACATTTCAAACAAATGATAGATGCGTTTCTTTCACAAGTAGCCTTTTCAGAGGTTTTAATAGCCTTTGTTATTGTATATATTGCATCAAGCGCGCAAAGTCTTTTTGGTATGGGATGGGGGATGATTGCGGCGCCCTTTCTGGCTTTACTTGATCCATCTCTAATTCCTGCTACAATTGTTTTTCTAGGTTTTTTTGCCGCACTCTTTCCAGGCATTAGATATTTTAAGGATATACACTGGGAAACGTTTAGGCCATCAATTAGTGGACGAATATTTGGCTCCATTTTAGCTGGATGGATAGCAGCATATGTTGTGGCATCTGGAAAAATTGAAATAATTGTTGGGATAGTATTACTAATATCAATTTTAATCAGTGCCCTGACAGTAAAAAGAATTGCTCAAAACTCATATAATCACTTCTTTGCAGGAACAGCTTCCGGAATTCTTGGTACGATAGTCGGTGTTGGGGGTGCGCCAATGGGGATAATATACCAAAACGAAAATCCATCAATTGTTAGGGCAAATAATAATTTATTTTTTACAATAGGAAGTTTAGTTTCTTTCATAGTACTGATCTCGGCAGGTGTGATAGAAGATTATCATATTATTTATGGTTTTTTAATGCTACCACCCCTCTTTTTTGCATCTTACACATCAAAATTTTTACTAACTTATGCAAGCAAAATTTTGAAGACATATATTTTATCAATATGCTCTTTTTCTTCACTATTGTTAATTGCGAGGGGTCTAGGTTTAATCTAGATTATTTATCAAATTTTATTGTTGAGATAATTTTATTTGTTTTTTTATCAATATTATAAATAATATAGCTACCAGTTACATCAGTCGTTGTTATTATTAGACTTTTACCGTCACTCGTAACAGATATGATATCTTGACTTGATTCGATAGCAATCTTATTATTTAATGGTGCAACCTCCTCATTGTTTAATGTGTCATTTGATAATCGATGGCCAATGGTTATAAAAACAACACAAAAACCAATAATGAGTAATAATGTCATAATGAATATGGCAATCTTGAGAACCCTTGTGGATTTTATATTTTGATCAATGTTTTCAATATCATCCATGGCTAAAGTTAATGCTAAATAATAAATTAATTAATCTTATAACAAATAAAACTGATGCCGGCAAAAGAATAGATCAATTCATAAGCCAGAATTCAGAATTAAGTCGACAAAGAATTTCAACTCTGATCACAGACGGGCATATTTTATTAAATGATGAAGTTGTAATTTTAAAGAAAATTAAACTTACCGGAGATAACGAACAAATTAAAATTACACTTCCTGAGCCTATTGAAGAGATCCTTGAACCGGAGAATATCCCATTAAATGTAATATATGAAGACGATCATATATTAGTTATTGATAAGCAATCAGATCTTGTTGTGCATCCTGGTGCAGGAAACAGTACTGGTACACTTGTCAATGCGATATTACATCATTGTGGTAGTTCGCTATCTGGAATCGGTGGACAAAAAAGACCGGGAATCGTTCATCGGTTAGATAAAAATACCAGTGGGCTGATGATTGTAGCAAAAAATGATTTAGCGCATAATAATTTATCAAAACAATTTATGGATCATGGGAAAAATGGTGATCTTGAGAGGATTTACGATGCCTTAGTTTGGGGTATACCTAAAATGAGCTCTGGCAAAATCGAAACTAAAATCACAAGAAATGATCGTGATAAGACAAAAATGATGGTAGCTAAAAATACTAAAAATGGGAAACTAGCAATAACGACCTACAGGGTAGTAGAGAAAGTATATAATCACAAAAATGAACCTTTAATCTCACAAATACGTTGTAAATTATATACTGGTAGAACACATCAAATACGAGTGCACCTGGAATATATTGGACACCCAGTTATTTGTGACCAAAAATATGGTAAAGGATATAATACCAAGTTGATGTTACTCAGTAGTGAATATCGAGAGCAACTTAAAATTGATAGATACGCATTACATTCATCAAAATTATCCTTTAGACATCCCATAAGTCATGAACTTATGAAATTTGAGTCAAGATTACCTGATGATTTAAATTTATTAAAAAATGTATTGTCAGGTATATAAATTAGTTGTATTTTATTGTGTTCACTGAAATTTTGATTAATAACAAGGATACATATTAAATGTATGGTTCAATACCAATTATTGCTAGTGAAGACAGTCTAGGACTGTACCTAAAAGAAATTAAAAAATTTCCTCTACTTACACTCGAGGAAGAGAAAAGCCTATCTAAAAGCCTTAACGCTGAGGGTGATACTGATGCTGCGCATCGACTAGTAACAAGCCATCTAAGACTTGTTGCAAAAATCTCAATGGGATATAAAGGTTACGGTTTACCGCTAAGCGACGTTATTGCTGAGGGGAATATTGGCTTGATGCAGGCAGTAAAAAGATTCGATCCGGATAAAGGTTTCAGGCTTGCTACATACGCAATTTGGTGGATTAAAGCTGCTATCCAAGAATATGTGCTACGTTCATGGAGTCTTGTAAAAATGGGTACGACTGCAAACCAAAAGAAACTATTTTTCAACTTAAGAAAAATCAAGAATAATATACAAGCCCTAGAGGAAGGGGATTTAAAACCTGAACAAATCGCGCATATCGCGGAGAACCTTGGGGTGACTGAAACTGATGTTGTCGATATGAACAGAAGGTTAGGCGGTGACTCATCTTTGAATACACAAATATCAGACGAAGGAGAGGGACAGTGGCAGGATTTTCTCGTTGATGAAAGTCAGAACCAAGAGACTTCTCTGGTAGTCAGTGATGAGATGGATAAAAGAAGAAAACTATTATACGATTCACTTAGCTGTCTGAACGAAAGAGAAAAATCAATTTTCATCTCTAGAAGAATTGATGAAGACTCAAAAACATTAGAAGAACTCAGCCAAAGGTTTGGTATCAGTCGTGAAAGAGTACGCCAGATCGAAAGCAAGGCTTTTGACAAAGTCAAAAGTTTCATAGGCCGTACTAATTAAACTGATTTCGAATTACTGAGCGTCATAAGACCTGTCAATAATATCATATATACTGCAACTGCAACTACTTGGCTTTCAATGCTGATATCTCGATCAATAAGGTAACCCATTAACCCAGGTGATAATGCTGTGGACGCTATAACGCCAGAGGTCACAACAGATTTTATCTCGCCTAAATATTTTGTGCCATAAAGTTCGGCCCAAAGGGAGCCTGCAATAGATGTTGCAAAACCAGAAGTAATACCTGCAAACATCATGAATATTACCATTGTTGCCTCACTTTTCCCATATGCTAGAATTATGCAACCTATAACAAGTGGTAATAGGAAAAATTTTGTTAAGTCTTTAGCGCTCCATTTATCTACAGCCCATCCAGATATAAGTACAAAAATCATTAGTAATATAGAAAATACGGGCATTGTTAGGGCATATATTTCGATTGACCACTCCTTAACAGTCATCAAATGATAAGAATGAAAAAATATACCAGTTAATACGAATGGTGGCGCTAGTACAGCAGCCAAGATTAAATAAAAGTAGCGACTCTTTAGCACATCCTTCCTACGATATTGAACCTCCGAGTTTTTATGTTTATCAGATGTATTTTCAGTGTTGGGCTCATAAACTTCTCTGTCTTTTAAAAGATAGAAAACGTATGGGGCAAGAATAAATAATATAAAGACCCCGGTAATAATCCACGCTTGCCTCCAACCGTAAAAAGTAATTAGTAATAATGCTGTTATTGGCATTACCATCTCCCCAAAAGCCCTTCCTAGTACCGTCACGGCAACAGCCTTGCCTCTCATAGCTGTAAAAGTCTTTGCAATAAAAGTTGACGAAGTGTGCGTTGACATTCCCTGCCCCGTTATCCTGAGAAGATAAAATACTACTAACAAAAAAATAGCAGAATTAATAAATGAAAATGCGATTGATGAAAGGCCTAAAAAGATAAGTACTGCGAACGATAAATATCGTACCTTTATATAATCTACCATTTTACCTGTATAGAGCATCGTAATAGCACTCATCAAGGTTGCGATAGTATACAATCCACCATACAATCCATGTGATAATATTAGCTCTTCTCTAATATTTCCTGCATATAGCGCAAAATAAAATGTCTGCCCTATGCTTGCGGCAAATGTGAGAAAAAAACCTGCCTGTAAATAATTATGATTTTTCCTAAAAAATTCAATCATAATTTTCTATTCTTTAAAGAATGGTACCATTGAAGACCAAACTCCGTCTCGTTTAATTCTATGGAATATTGCGGCAGAAATATGAATACCAATTAAAATATAGATCAGATCTATAGATATTTCATGAAGTGTTACAACTGACTCAATTATAAGCCCATCTTGAAGACCAATCCAGAATAACAAACCAATTAGCATACCAGACAAGGGTATGGCAGCCAGCGTAAAATACATTCCATAATGCACTGTTTTCGCTGCAATTTTTTGTAATTTTGGAGTATTTTCAGGCAGTGAGGTCTTTTGGGTACTTTTCATATAAATAAATCTCATAATTAGCAATACGACGAACACAGATGCAAATAGAACTTCGAACCTAAGGAGGGATGGATTGTCTAGTTGTTCGATATCCTGAACTTGTTTGATAAGTCCGTATATAAATAATATAACAAATCCCCAGTGAAAAAACTTTGCAATATAGCTATAATTCCTATTGTTTAATTTATTTTCCATCTTCTTTTAATATAACTTTATCTTGAACAATTCATTTTGGACTTCTTTATTCTACTATTTCTAGCTTCACATAATTTATACCACAACTCAATTTCAGAATCATAAGAACCTTTTATGATTTCATCTTTGAAGTTCGTCAGTACATCAACCTTTGAGTGAGAACCAATATTGAAACAATTTTTATCTCCTTGAAAGAAAGTGATACCATTTGGCGTAGGTTTAAATTGATTATCGGAAGAAAACCAACTTTTAATTCGTCTTTTTTTTGGTCTACCTTCCTTATTTTTACAAATTTTACCATTCTTTTTTAAATACTTCACGGGGGGTTTATTGCCATTCAGCAGAAGAAGTTGGTTATCTATATCTAAAACCAAAACTTCTTTTGGTGTCAAATCTTGCTTTTCTTGACTTGATTTCGTTTTTACTCTTGGCCCAAGCAATTCTTCAAGTAACATTTACATGCCCCTTTCAAAATGAACGCTATATGATTTTATACCTATGGACAATAAAAAAATACTTTTTTTATACTTTTTAGTATACTTTTTATGATACTTTAAAATATACTCTCAAGAAATATAATATCCTCCCTTTTAGGACTAGTAGATATTATACGAATTGGGGTCGAGATTATTTCTTCAATTCTCCTTATGTATGATTGAGCGTTTGATGGAAGATCACCTAGGTCATTTGCACCCGATGTATCTTTTAGCCAGCCATCATGCTCTTCATAAATAGGCACAATCTTATTCTGCAAAGACTCAGATAATGGGAGGTAATCAATCTCTTTTCCGTCTAATTCATATCCAACGCAAATATTTATTTTTTCGAAACTATCCAAAACATCTAATTTTGTTAGTGCAATCATATCAATACCTGAAATTTGAACAGTTTGCTTCACTAGAACCGCATCAAACCAACCACATCTCCTTTCTCTTCCTGTTACAGTGCCAAACTCATTCCCAATATCTCCAAGCTTTTTACCAGCCTCATCAAACAATTCTGTTGGGAAGGGGCCGCTTCCAACTCGTGTTGTGTATGCTTTTGTTATGCCAATAATTTGATCAAGATATTTTGGCCCTACACCAGTGCCAATTGAGGCCTGGCCAGGAAGTGTATTTGAGGACGTAACATAAGGGTATGTTCCAAAGTCAACATCAAGCAGCAAGCCCTGAGCACCCTCAAATAAAACTTTCTTATTATTATGTTTCATATCATTTAATATGCGCCATGTATTAGCAACAAATGGAATTATATCCTTTTTTATCTCTAGTAGATATTGATACACATCTTCTACACTAAGCACATCGAGTTCGTATGCGTGTCTAAGGATATTATGATGATCCAATATTAACTCAATTTTGTCTTTTATATTTTCTAAATTATTCAAATCATTCAGTTTTATTGATCTTCTTGCAACTTTATCCTCATACGCAGGTCCAATTCCTCTACCGGTCGTTCCTATCTTTGCTTTACCTGCCCTTTCCTCTCGAGCCAGATCTAAATCTTTATGCAACGGTAGTATAATTGTAGTATTTTCAGCAATTTTTAGATTTTTTGGTGAGACTTTTATCCCAATTTTAGAGAGATATTCTATTTCTGATAATAATGCCTGAGGATCTAAAACTACGCCATTTCCAATTATTGTCAGCTTATTTTCTCGAACAATACCGGATGGGAGAAGGGATAATTTGATTGTTTGTCCATCGATTACCAAGGTATGGCCTGCATTATGCCCGCCTTGAAATCTAACTATTACATCTGCTTTATCAGACAAGGCATCGACTATTTTACCTTTACCCTCATCACCCCACTGGGTACCAACAATAACAACACTTGTCATATTATTTACTTAAAAGTTTAATTTTTTAACTTGCACAATATCTTCTATTTGAATCAATTTATCTAGTACAGAGTCGTCTACTGGAGAGTCAACTTCGATCAACTCAATAACGTTACCACCAATTTTATCTCTTCCTAAATTAAAATTTGCTATATTCACACCTTGTGATCCGAGGCTGTGTCCAATTTTACCCACTAAACCTGGCGTATCATTATTTGTTATATATATCATATGTTTTGCG
Organism: uncultured Rhodobiaceae bacterium; assembly: GCA_913030915.1. Taxonomy (GTDB): domain Bacteria; phylum Pseudomonadota; class Alphaproteobacteria; order Rhizobiales; family TMED25; genus TMED25. Next base: position 37,708 of record CAJWEW010000009.1, on the reverse strand, counting down.
AATTTAGCTTCCATATCAATGCCTTTTATTTGAATGATTCTTGCCGAACCATCGGAAAAAACGGCACCCGCTACAGATCTCTCTTGTCTCTCAGACTCTACAATAAGCCTTATATATGAGCCATAGATACCGCTGCTCTCTTTTTTTATTTGTTCGATCTTAATACCTCTTTGCTTGGCGATGGATAGAGAGTTCACCATATTTATATCCTCTAATAAGGGCTTTAATAAACCTGAAATAATTGTTGATGTTAGGGACTCAACATTCATATCAGCAATACTACCAACGTACTCAATCTTTGCACTTTTTAGTGCACTTTCTGTTATTTGCCCCGCAAAAGATCCGAGATTCTTTGCCAGAGTCAAATATGGTTCCATGGAGGTTGCTTCTTCAGCCGAGACAGATGGGAAATTTATGGCATTAGTAATTGCGCCTGTTAGAAGAAAGTCACTCATCTGTTCGGCAATCTGCACAGCCACCTTCTCCTGTGCTTCAGCGGTGGATGCGCCTAGGTGCGGGGTACATATTATTTTTTCATTTCCGAATAATGGGTTATCTTTTGCTGGCTCCTCCTGATATACATCAATAGCAGCACCGGCTATCTTACCAGTATTCAGTGCTTCCAGGAGTGCATCTTCATCCACAAGACCACCGCGCGCACAATTTATTATCCGTACTGATGATTTCATTTGTTTTATACTTTCGGCATTAATGATATTTTTTGTTTGCTCTGTAAGTGGTGTGTGAATTGTTATAAAGTCTGACCTTGCAAATAACTCTTTTAATTCAACTTTTTCAATTGCCATTGACTCAGCCCTGTCTTCTGTCAGATAGGGATCATAGCCAATCACTTTCATTTTTAAACCCTTGGCACGATCTATTACGATGGTACCGATATTTCCACAACCAATGACACCAAGAGTCTTCCCGGTAATCTCAACGCCCATAAATTTTGACTTTTCCCAGAGGCTACTCTTTGTTGATGTATCGGCTTGCGGTATTTGTCTTGCAAGTGACATCATCAAGGTAATTGCGTGCTCTGCAGTTGTTACTGAGTTACCAAATGGTGTATTCATAACAATAACACCATTAGTGGTTGCAGTTTCAATATCAACATTATCAACACCAATTCCAGCTCTGCCAATTACTTTCAAGTTTTTTGCATTACTTAGAACTTTATCCGTTACTTTTGTCGCTGATCTAATTGCTAAACCATCATAGCTTTTGATGATTTCTGCTAATTTTTCTTTGTCTTTTCCGATATCAGGTAAATAGTCCACGTCAATATTCTTATCTTTGAATATTTTCACAGACTCTTCGCTGAGCTTATCTGATACAAGTACTTTAGGCATTTTTATGTTTTCCCTATTTATTTTAAACCTTTTCTATTGCTACAAAATACGCCCAATTGATCCATTCCAGCAATATTGAAATATCTGATGGTTCAATTGTTGCTCCCGTCCATATTCTTAACCCGGGTGGCGCATCTCTGTAAGCTCCAATATCAAAAGCGACCCCCTCCTCTTCAAGCATATTTTGGATTGTCTTTGATAATTTTGATGTATCGATTTCATCACCATTTGGGCTTTTCGATGAAAACTCAAGGCAAACAGATGTGTTTGATATAGTTGACTCTTCTTTTGCTAAAAATTCTATCCAATCTGTATCAGCGACCCAATTTTTTATAATTTGAAGATTATTGTCAGCGATTTCAATTAACTTATTTAATCCACCTACTTCACGTGCCCACTCAAGGGCCGCAACATAATCAGCAACACATAAAAGTGAAGGCGTGTTGATAGTTGAACCAGAAAAGATACTTTGGTCAATTGTACCAGATTTTTTTATTCTAAATATTTTTGGCAATGGCCAACTGGGACTGTATTCATTTAATCTATCAATTGCTTTCGGTGAGAGAATTATCATGCCATGCTGCGCTTCTCCTCCTAGAACCTTCTGCCAGGAAAATGTTGTTACGTCCAACTTACTCCAATCAACTTTTTGGGCAAATAAACCAGATGTAGCGTCGCATAATGTTATGCCTCTCCTACTATCTTTTATCCAATTCAGGTTGGGAACTCTAACTCCTGAGGTTGTTCCGTTTAAAGTAAAAACAATATCACTGTCAGAATTTACTGAATACAGATCTGGTAATATTCCGTAATCTGCTTCTATAACATTCGCATCTTCAAGGCCTAACTGTTTGATTATGTCGGTTACCCATCCCTTACCGAAAGACTCCCAAGCAAAAACATCAACAGGTATATGTCCCAAAAAGTTCCACATTGCCATCTCAAACGCCCCAGTATCAGAAGCGGGTACAATTGCTACTTTGTAGTCTTTTGGTATCTCAAGCAACTCCGAGGTTAGCTCAACTGAGTAATTTATGAAATCTTTTGGCTTCTTAGCCCTATGCGATCTACCTAAAATAGATGTTTCTATTTTATTGATATGCCAATTTGGAAACTTTGCACATGGACCCGAGGAAAATAGTGGTCTATTTGTTTTTTTTATCGGTTTCTTTATCATTTTATCTACCCTTCCAGATAGTTGACTCTCGTTGGGGAGAGCTGTCCCATTTCTTTAATACTGCAAAACTTTACATTTATCAATTATAAAGTTAATTAATTTGACATGTAATAAATTTAGGCATAATCAGTAAGTTCAGATTTATTATTTTTTTTATCTCATGAAAAATTCATCTCTCATGAACTGGTTTTATTTATCCCTTTTAGTTGTATTCTGGGGTTCTACATTTGCATTAACAAAGTATGCTCTCAATGATTTCAGTCCTTTATGGATTGTCTCACTCAGACTCTCTATTGGGTTTGTGATAATATATTCTATTTTAAAATTAAGAGGTGAGACTTTGCCGACTGGTATTGTGAATTGGGCATGGCTTGCTTTGATAGGCATGACAGCATTTTTCCCTTTCTTTCTTATCTGTTGGGGAACTCAATATTTAGATACGAATATTGGAGGTATTTTATTTGGAATCGGTCCCTTGTTTACAGTTCTTGCTGCTCATTTTCTTGTTCCTGATGAAAAATTAAATAGCCTAAAGCTGTTTGGGGTAATTGTTGGCTTTCTGGGCTTGTATATTCTACTATTTGAAAAACCAGATACTATAATAACATCTAATGACTTTAAGATGCTCTCGCAAATTGCAATATTGCTTGCAGCGATTGGTTATTCAATTCAAAACATAGCTGTAAACGTCATGCCAAATATTACATTAATGCAAAAAACATCAGGTAGCTTCTTGTTTGCATCTAGTTTCGCGTTAATTACTGCAATGTTATTAGAAGGTCCACCAGTTATTGAAATTTTTGATATTTCATTCATATCAGTTTTATTAATGGGTGTTTTCTCAACTGCAATGGCAAGCATGGTTATGTTTAACCTTACAAAGGTTGCAGGCCCAACATTCGTGTCACTTACACACTACATTTTGCCGGTTTATGTTGTTGTTCTTGGGAGTTTCTTGCTAAAAGAGGATATTGATCTTTACCAGATACTTGGAATGTTTGTTATTCTTGCAGGAATTGTTCTCACGAGGATAGGCTCAAATAAGCTTGCTAATTAAATCGTTTTTCGATTAAATTCATTAAATAATCCAATGTTTGATTTAAATATTTTTCATCTTGTGACTCACCCATAACTCTAATGAGTGGCTCTGTTCCAGATAGACGAACCAATATCCTGCCTTTTTCTTTAATTCTCTCTTGTCCTATTTTATGAATTTCATCGATGTCGTCAGTGTTAATCTTCTCATAGTCTCTAATTTTGTAATTCCTTTGAATTTGGGGAACAATTTTGATAAGGCGCGCAAGCGCACTAATCTTCTTGTTACTTTTTTTCATAATAGATAATATCTGGATAGCAGCTAATAATCCGTCCCCTGTTGTTGAATAGTCGCCAATGATAATATGTCCAGACTGCTCACCGCCAATATTATAACCGTTTTCTCTCATAAACTGGGAGACATATCTATCACCAACATTTGTTCTATATAGTTTCATCTTTTCTCGTGAAAAGTAGTTATCCAAACCGACGTTTGATAATATTGTAGCAACGACCGAGTCTTTATTTAGTTTACCTAATTTTTTCCACTCAGTTGCAATAATTGCCAAAAGCGCGTCACCATCAACAATATGCCCAGTCTCATCAATCACAATTATTCTGTCGGCATCGCCATCTAGTGCAATCCCAATGTCCGCATTATGATTACTTACTGCTTTTTTTAAATTATTCAGCGAAGTTGATCCGTACTCGTGATTGATATTCTTCCCATTGGGACAATCGCCAATTGAAATTACCTTTGCCCCGAGCTCCCACAAAGCCAATGGTGCAACTTTGTATGCCGCCCCATGAGCACTATCGATGACAACTTTAATTCCATCAAAATTGATGTCTCTATCCAAAGTGCCCTTGACATATTCTATATAGCGAGCTTGAGCATCGTCGATCCTTTTTGCCTTCCCAACTATTTGAGAGCTCAGGTCATAACTATCGATATTCCCTAATATACCCTCGATTTCCAACTCGTCGCTATCGTCAAGCTTGTACCCATCCGGGCCAAATATCTTAATACCATTATATTCATATGTATTGTGTGATGCTGAAATCATAATACCAAGATCTGCTCTCATTGACTTTATTAGCATCGACACCGCAGGAGTAGGCATTGGCCCAAGTAAAAAAACATCTAACCCAACTGACGTTAAACCAGAAGTGAGCGACGACTCTAACATATAACCTGATAACCTCGTATCTTTGGCGATTATTACCCGTTTAGCCGTCTTATCTTTTGCTATGAATAATCCCGTCGCAATTCCAATGCGTAGGGCAACTTCAGCAGTCATAGGGAACTGATTTGCTAGACCTCTAATTCCATCCGTACCAAAGTATTTTTTAGCATTCATATAAAACTATCCCTAAAGTTTAAAAAATAATGAATGATTTACGGCTGTGTTTGCGGTTTCATCTTCTGAGTTTTTTTTGTCTTACTCGCAGCTTTCTTTTCGGCGCTCTCGGTTGGTATAGCTGTTGGATCACTTGGGGGCTCTTCTGATCCATCCGCATCTGATCTATCAGGAGTCTTACCCTTCAACAGATCTAGTATCTCATCCCCGGATAATGTCTCATACTCAAGCAGACCTTCAGCAATTATTTCGAGTTCCTTTTTGTACTCAATGACAATTTCTGTGGCAGCTTTATGTCCACCATCTACAAGTTTATGAATCTCAGAGTCAACAATTTTTTGCGTTTCTTCTGATAAATTTTGTGTTTTTGCCACTGAATAACCAAGGAAGACTTCATCTTCATTATTACCATATGAAAGAGGCCCCAAAATATCACTCATACCAAACTGTGTTACCATCGCCCTTGCCATGTTTGTTGCCATCTTGATATCGGATTGAGCTCCGGATGTTACTTTTTCGTCGCCAAAAATCAATTCCTCAGCTGCTCTACCACCCATAGCAACGGCTAGATCGGCTTTTAGCTTCTCCCTAGTCATTGATAATTGATCTCTTTCAGGCAAACGCATCACCATACCAAGCGCTCTACCTCTTGGGATTATCGTGGCTTTGTGTATTGGATCTGATGCTTTTTGCTTTACAGCCACAAGCGCATGCCCTGCCTCGTGATATGCAGTCAATTTTTTTTCATCATCAGACATCACAAGAGTACGACGCTCAGAACCCATCATTACCTTATCTTTCGCATCTTCAAATTCGTCTTGAGTGATTACTCTTTTGCCTCGACGAGCTGCCAGTAATGCAGCCTCGTTAACAAGGTTTGCAAGATCAGCACCAGAGAATCCTGGTGTTCCTCTGGCAATAACTTTTAAGTTGATTTCATCAGATAATTTAACTTTTCTAACGTGTACTTTTAGTATTTTTTCTCGTCCGATTATATCGGGATTTGGAACAACTACTTGTCTATCAAATCTACCAGGCCTTAAGAGAGCAGGATCTAATACGTCAGGTCTGTTAGTTGCTGCAATCAATATAATACCTTCATTCTCTTCAAACCCATCCATTTCTACTAGTAGCTGATTTAATGTTTGTTCTCTTTCATCATTACCCCCACCTAGTCCAGCGCCTCTATGTCTTCCAACTGCATCTATTTCATCTATAAATATAATGCAAGGCGCACTTCTTTTGGCTTGCTCAAACATGTCACGCACTCTACTGGCGCCTACCCCAACGAACATTTCAACAAAATCTGAACCAGAGATTGTAAAAAAAGGAACACCGGCTTCCCCAGCTATAGCCCTTGCTAATAGCGTTTTACCGGTACCTGGAGGTCCTACAAGTAAAGCACCTTTCGGTATTTTTCCGCCCAAATATTGGAATTTACGTGGGTCTTTTAAAAATTCAACAATTTCTTCAAGGTCTTCTTTCGCCTCGTCGATCCCCGCAACATCACTAAATGTGACTTTGCCTTTCTTCTCATTCAGGAGTTTTGCCTTAGATTTTCCGAAACCCATAGCACCCCGTCCACCACCTTGCATTTGCTTAAGAAAAAATATCCAAACTGCAATTAATAACAGCATCGGGAACCATGATACAAAAATTGAGAATAGTGCGCTCTGTCTTACCGGTTGGACATTTATTATCACGCCTTGTTCATTTAATCTTTCTATAAATTGTGGGTCTTCAGGTGAGTAAGAATGAAATCTTGAACCATCATTGAAAGTCCCCGTTATTTCATCACCCGATATTACAACATCCCTAACATTACCACCTGAGACTTCTGAAATGAGTGTGGTGTAGCTGACCTCGCTCACGCCTCTTGTTTCACTAGAAGTCTGGAATACATTGTATAACGCCATCATTAACAGTCCAATGACGAGCCATATTACTATATTTCTAAAACCACCCAATTTTAACTCCTACCTATTTTGTGAAAATTTTTTTCCGTTGCTAACTCTAAATTTAACATCTAAATAACCTCTATTATATATATTGTGTGTGTTTGGCAGTAATACAAGCTTATCTTCGATAAATCCACCGGGCAGTGCTCTCAATAAATATTTTGGCATATTTTGAAAAGATGTCCCATCTATCATTTCTCCGAGATCATCTGCGTTTCCAATCTGATCAATGACAATATTTGCTTTGTCACACGACTTAAGATGCACATCAAATCTTCCATCCCAGGAGATACGTTCATTTATTTTAATTTCAACTGGACGTATCCCCCTATTTTCTCTGACTATAACATATTTATTCTTCTGTGGAATTATTTGACAGCCATTTAAGGTCTTGCTTCTCCCTGTTTTAATTAAGTCCGCAATTACTGCCTCCAATGAAGATAGGGATACTGTTCCCCCATTAATATCTGTCAAGGCTTTTGCAATTACTCTTAAAATAATTTCTTCTGGGTAGTTACTTAACTTATCAAAATCAATGTCTGCATGTCCGAGCTCACTTAATTCAACTAACTCCTCTGATACAGAGTTGGTAAAGTAACTAATTGACTCATGCGTCCTAGCTAGACGTTGAATTGTTTTTGTTAAATTATTGGATGATATATTAAAAGTAGATAGGGAACTAATATTATTTCTTATTTTAACTCTTTCGAAGCTCTCATCGTCGTTTGTTGGATCATCTACCCATTCATTACCTGTCGATCTCAGGATTTTAGTTGTCAAAGAACGTGATAATGATAGCAATGGCCGTTGTATCTGAATTCCATCCTCATATCGAATTTCATTAATTGATTTAAGTCCATCGATCCCGCTCCCTTTTGCAAGACGCATAATAAATGTTTCTATGTTATCATCAGAGGTGTGAGCAGTCAGAATTGTATAAATGTTCTCTCCTCTAACATAATCCAGCATAAGCTTGTATCTTGCTTTTCGTGCCTTCTCTTGAATAGAAGTATCAATGTGTCCGTGTTCCCATGTCAGCACTGTGTGTCTAAATCCATAATTTTCAGTAATTTTATGAACAAAGCGACATTCATCTTCTGCAGCCTTCCTTAGATTATGGTTAACCGTGAGAACTTCAATATCAATATTTAATGCTAGGTGGGCTTTCCATCGGTATACCAGATACATTAGAGCCATGCTGTCCCGGCCACCTGAGACCGCTAACGCAATCCTATCATGATTTACATACCGTGAAAATAAGTCACAAACCCTGGAATCAGTGAGAGGAAATTTTATATCGTTTACCATTATTAACTAATATATCATTAGATCTCTAAATAAGGGATCAATCTTAAATTAATTTAATCTTGAATGATATATTATCGTAACTAAAATATCTAGCTGATATTTCCAAATTACTCAATAATTACAACAGACACAGCTCGTCTATTTTGTGACCAACAGGCTTCAGATGAACAGGCAGCTACTGGTCTTTCTTTACCGTAAGGAACAGTTTCGACCCTATTCCCAGCTATACCAAGACTCTCGAGGTATGCTACTGCAATGTCAGCTCTTTTTGCGCTGAGTGCAATATTGTATTCTCTTGTACCCCTCTCATCAGCGTGTCCTTCAACAATGATACTAATTTCTGGATATAATTCCAACCAAGAAGCTTGCCTTTCAAGTATTGCTTTTGCATCATCATCTAAACTTGTTGAATTTGTTGCAAAAAATACACGGTCTCCAACATTTACTGTGAAGTCTTGGGAAGATCCAGGAATAGCATTTGAGACTATTTCAGCTTCATTATTATTTCCTCCTCCGAATAAGATTTGTTCAACATTCTTTCTGGTTGATGAACAGCCTGTAAGGATGAAGATTAATAAAAAAGTCACGGAAAGATTGAGTGCTTTTTTATATACCATTGTTAGTTTCCTCTTTAAAAATAGTAATGATCCTTAAAGTTATCATGTAAATGTTAACAAATGATGTAATGTTTAAAAAAAATGTAAAATCAGATAAGTTAATTCATTAATGCAGACCATGATGGGTCAGAGGCATAGCCAGGTGTCTCAATCTTTCTCTCATTATAACCCGTAATATCAACGGAATATATCATTGCCCCGCCATCTTCTCCTGGCGACTCACGAAAAAACATTAGAACTCTTCCATTTGGAGCCCATGTTGGGCCCTCATTGTGGAAGCCATCTGTAATAATCCTCTCACCACTTCCATCTGCAAACATTACACCAATCATAAATCGACCCTTAGAAATCTTTGTGAAAGCAATGTAATCCCCTCTTGGAGACCAAACAGGTGTTGAGTAACTTCCGGTTCCAAAGCTAATCCTTCTGACATTAGCTCCATCAGCATCCATTACATATAATTGCTGCGTACCTGACTTATCCGATTCAAACACAATATTACTTGAGTCAGGAGAATAGCTTGGAGCTGTATTGATATCCGATGTGTTAGTTAACCTCTTTCTATCAAAATTACCCAAATCCATCTCAAATAAATTCGATCCTACTCCCTCTTGTAAGCTCATGATAATTTTTCTTCCATCAGGGGAGAATCTTGGAGCAAATGTTATGCCGGGAAATGTTCCAACAACGTAGGTTTGTTTTGATTGAATATCATAAATATATACCTGGGGTTGACCATTTCTGTAAGACAAGTAGACAAGCTCTTTTCCGTTTGGACTAAATCTAGGTGTTAATACAAGGTCTTTTCCTGAAGTCAATAACACGGGATTTTGACCATCCTGATCCATGATTGCCAGTCTTTTTATTCTATCGGTCTTAGGTCCACTCTCCGCTATGAAGGCAATTTGTGTGTCAAAATAACCCTTCTCACCCGTCAGGCGGGTATAAATTGTATCAGCAATCATGTGCGCAACGTTTCTCCATTTATTCCTCGAAAAAACTAAATAATTAGCTTCGAGGGACTTTTCACTAAAAGTATCCCAAAGCTTATAATTTATTCTGTATCTTTCATTTTCATAGGCAAGCTCAGCTGTGAATAAAGCCTCAGCATTTACAACCCGCCATGAATTAAAATTTGGATTTTGATCTAAAGTATTAATTTCATCAAGAAATGCTTTTGGATTTATAGGATAGAATAAGCCTGAACCGGCAAGATCACTGGCTATGACTTTTGTTATATCAAGACCGAGACCAAGCTGCTCATTTTGTTTGTCAATAACCGTGGTTATTGCAATCGGCATAGGTCTAAGGTTCCCCTCCGAGACATCTATTTCTAAGGCAGCTTGAGAGATGTTTGAATAAAATAATAATATAAACGATAATAAGAGGAGCCTGTTCATTCGTTTTATCATATCACCCACCTAACATATTCATTGGATTAAAGGTAAACTTTATTTCCTTCCATGATTCATATTTTTCAATAGGAAGCTCATATGGCGCACATCTTAAAACAGCTCTCATAGCAGCATTAATTGCAACCTCTCTGCTTCCATTTGAGTCTCTTGTGACTGGCTCCACATTCGATATTGTACCATCTTTATTGAGCGCAATCATCACTTGTACCTTCTGGCTTGCAGCCCCACGTATCCCCACAGGCGGGTTCCAGCACCTCTCTATTTGTTTCCGCATGTTTGATATTTCACCCGCAGTAATAATAGCATCTGACGTTAAATTTTTTTCTTGTGGTTTGTTTTCAATCATTTCCCCAACATCTCTCTCATCAGGAAATTTATCGAGTAGCGCCGTGATTTTATCTGTTTCCTTCTTATTCTCATCGTAATCCAAATTGGTTAATAATTTATCATTAATTTTGTTCAATTCTGGCTTAATTTCTGGTGTAGAAAAAAACTCCATGATATTTTCGTCTTCTTGCTGTTCAGAGTCAGTAGTTTTTTCAATTATCTCCTCATTTTCAAGTATATTCATATTTTTCGACTCTTCGCTTCTCATGGATGGTTTGACGTTAGGTGTCGCACTATATTTTTTTTTATTGGATGCGGATTCCTCTTTACTGTCATCTTCTATAATTTCTTGTGTAATTGCTGGAAGATTATTTATAAGTTCGATTTCAACAATGGACATTGGAGCTTCTTCAAACCTATCAAATGATGGCAGACCTGTTATTACAATAGCCACAAACAAAAGATGTAATATGACTGAAATAGATATTGGTTTGGCTAGCATATTAAGACTCTATATCTGTAACTAATCCAATTGATGTATAGCCTGAAGAACTAATCTTAGCCATTACTTTCATTAAGACCTCATAACTAATATCTTTATCGCCATTAATATAAATTTTTTGGTCATAATTACTCTGCCCTATCGCCTCAAGTTTTTCGGCTAAGCTATCAAAATCTATCTCCATTTCTTCAATGTAAATTTTACTATTCTTGTCAATTGTGATAGTTAACGGCTCATTATCATCTGTCATTTGCTTTGCAGCCGTTTTTGGAAGCTCAATTGGCACACCAACTGTTAATAACGGTGCAGTAACCATAAAAACAATTAGTAGCACGAGCATCACATCAACTAGAGGTGTTACATTGATATCAGAAATTGGGCTATTCTTTCTACTTCTTCTACGATTGTTTGGTAATGTTTTGATGTTTGTTGCCATTATTTTGCAGGATCTTAATACTCTTCTTCATCAATTTGGTAATTGTCATCAACATCCTCAGCTACCATTTGAGCATCAATTTGACGACTGAAATAGTTAATAAATTCATCACTAAAATTTTCAAGATTCGAAGTCACACGCGCAATATCACTCGATATTTTATTATAAAACATAACGGCTGGTATGGCCGCAAATAATCCTATTGCTGTTGCAAATAATGCCTCCGCAATTCCAGGAGCTACCACGGTAAGGTTCGTACTTTTTGACGTAGCAATAGCAGAGAAACTATTCATTATTCCATATACTGTTCCAAAAAGACCAATGAACGGCGCTGTTGAACCTACAGAAGCTAAAAATAATAATTTCTTTTCTAGTTTATCTAATTCTATGTTCATCTGCACATTCATGGCTTTCTCTATTCTACCCTTTACCCCATCAATCGACATATTCTTGTGTATTTTAAAAGTGGTATTCCATTCTTTTATCCCCGCATTAAATATTTTAGCCATCGGGTTATTTCTTGAATTCCTGTAAGCCGCATCGATATCATTGATGTCACTACTCCAAAAATCGCGATAAAATTTTATAGCATTACGGTTTACTAATTTAATCAAAATTAATTTCTCAAATATAATTGCCCATGAGATTATTGAGGCGATCATGAGTCCGAGCATAACTAATTTTACAACCAAGTCTGCCTCGGAAAATAGACCTATCAAACTGAGGTCCGTTGTGACTAGTGTTTCATCCATAAATTAACTATTTTACTTATATTTTTATCTAATGTTCTAATAATAATATTAAATATAAATTAAAATCAAAGATAGACTAAAAATATGACCAGATTTTGTCATTTGCGTATTTGATTTAGTCTATTTTTTATGTCTTCTGCGGATTTTTTTGATAACAAACGACCCCGAGGTGTCCTGTTAATAAGTCCTTTTTGTATTAAATAGGGCTCAACTACATCTTCTAAGACGTCACGGGCTTCTCCCATTGATGCAGCAATTGAGTCAACCCCAGCTGGTCCACCATCATAATTCTCTATAATGCACTCTAAGTATCTATAATCAAGCGAGTTTAGCCCAATATCATCTACTTCAAGCTCCTGCAAAGACAGCCTTGTAAGATCGACATTAATACTATCAAGTTTATTATATACAGAATAATCATGAACTCTGCGTAGTAATCTGTTTGCAATTCTTGGTGTTCCCCGCGATCTTGTAGCAATTTCTTTCGCTGAGTCGTCATCAATTATTATTGATAACTCATGGGCAGCTTTTTTTACCACCAATGTAAGATCTTCAGTTTTATAAAAATCGAGTGTTATTGGGATCCCAAATCTTTCCCTTAACGGATTGGAAATCAAACCAAGCCTTGTTGTTGCGCCAATCAGCGTGAAAGGAGAAAGTTCAATCCTAACTGATTTCGCTGCAGGTCCTTCACCAATAAGTATATCAAGGACATAGTCCTCCATTGCCGCATAAAGTACTTCTTCAACACTATTACTTAGCCTATGTATTTCATCTATAAAGAGTACGTCATTCTGTTCCATATTACTAAGTATCGCTGCAAGATCTCCAGCCTTTGTTATGAGCGGTCCCGATGTAACTCTGATATTTACGTTTAGCTCATTCGCAATAATATTTGCTAAGGTTGTCTTTCCGAGTCCTGGCGGTCCAGCTAAGAGTACATGATCGAGGCTACTTTCGCGTTCTTTTGCGGATTGGATGAAAACTTCTAAATTTTTTCTAACTAAGTTTTGACCTATAAATTGATCCAGTAACCTGGGTCGATAAATTCTGACATCATTATCCATTAATCGGATCTCCTGAGCGCTTCCTTTATGAGGTCCTCGATGCTTGCCCCATCACTAATATCACCCTTTATTTTTTCGATAAGGCTTGATGCTTGCGTTCGACTATAACCGAGATTTATCAGGGCTGAATTAATACTATTGCGTTTTGTGAGAACATCACCGTCATAATTATTTGATTGATCTGAGTAAGCATCTTTTAACTCAGTAATTATCCTTTTTGCAACTTTTGCGCCTACTCCAGGAACCAAACAAATTGACTTTTCATCCCCTGTTCCGATATGATTTCCAAGTTCTTTAACTGAAAAAAAGCCTATGATTGTCATAGCTAATTTTGCACCAACCCCCTGAACAGTCTGCAATGTTGAGAATGCCTTCTTCTCTTCAAGAGATAAAAAACCATAAAGATTGATTGTATCGTCCCTCAAAATTGTTTGAATGTATAAAGAAATATCATTATTCTCTTCGATCCCATTAATTGATCTCTCAGGACACAGCACCTCATATCCTAACCCATTCACATCGATAATAACTAAATTACCATTAATCGCTTCAACATTACCCTTAATTTTTGCAATCATGCAATTGCCTTTGCTATTTTGTTGTGTCGCTGATTTGCATGTGTGATTGCAATTGCTAACGCATCCGAAACATCAGAGGTCCCGGTAATTTTTGTTGAGAGAAGGATATTAACCATATGAGCAATTTGATTTTTATCTGCATGACCTTTTCCAACGATACTTTTTTTAATCTGATTTGGAGCATATTCGAAACATTTTATGTTCATAATTGATAGTGATAACATTATTGCGCCTCTTGCATGCCCAAGCTTGAGACTTGAAAGGGCATTTTTATTGACAAATGTTTGCTCCAAGGCGGCCTCATCAGGTAAAAAATTACCCAAAACCAATGACAAATCTCTGTGTATATCAAGGAGCCTATCTGCCAGGTCTTGGCCTGTTTTAACTTTTATTAAACCATGGTCAATATGCTTGATTAAATTTCCTTCAACAGCTATAAGCCCCCAACCTGTATGTATTAGGCCCGGATCAATTCCAATAATTTTCTTCAGCATTATGTTTATCTTCTTTATTCATGTGATAAAGTCGTCCGGTATATCGAAATTAAAATAAATGTCTTGAACATCGTCATTATCATCAAGTAATTCTATCAAGCGATCAATTTTTGTAAAAGTATCCTTATCAATAACAACATTATTTTCAGGCTTCCAAATTATTTTCATTAAATTCGCATCACCAAATTTCTTTTCAAGCTTCTCACCTAATGAGTGTAAATCTGATGGTTGACAATAAATTTCATAACAATCATCAGAAATATCACAATCTTCAGCTCCTTGATCAATCGATGACTCAATAATTTCATCTTCGCTTGACTTAGATAGGTCAAATTCAATGAGGCCTACCTTACTAAAAAGAAAGGATACGGAGCCCGTCTCAGCAAGATTTCCCCCACACTTTGTGAATATTGATCTGATATCACCTGCAGTTCTATTCTTATTATCAGTTAGTGTTTCTATTATAAAACCGGTTCCACCTGGACCAAAACCCTCGTACCGAACCTCATCAAAGTTTGCCCCACCAGCATCTTGGCTTTTCTTTACAGCACGTTCAATATTATCTTTTGGCATATTTTGCGCTCTTGCAGCTTGAATAGCTGATCTTAACCTTGGATTCATTCCTGGATCAGGCAGACCCAGCTTAGCTGCAACTGTTATCTCTTTAGCTAGCTTTGAAAACATTTTTGCTCTTTTCTTATCTTGAGCTCCCTTACGATATTGTATATTTTTAAATTTAGAGTGTCCTGCCATTAAAATATCCTTTTTCTAACCCTACCTTCGATAAGTTAATTTAATGTTCAAAAATCTGGTAATTCATCGTCAAAAATTCCTCCAAATTTAATTGGAGAAATATTTGAAACAAGACCGCTGCTCTTTGTTTCAAATAATATACCAGACAATGTACCTTCACCCTTTGCTGGAATAAATCGGCCACTTGGAATCCCCGAAATAAATTTTTCAAGCGGGTTTTGTTTATCAAAACCCAAGATCGAGTCATAATCCCCACTCATGCCAACATCAGAGATATAACCTGTTCCGTTACTTAATATTCTTGCATCGGATGTTGGAATATGGGTATGTGTGCCAGCTACCATACTAACCCTGCCGTCTAAATAATATCCCATAGCTAACTTTTCTGATGTTGCTTCAGCATGAAAATCAACAAAGATTACATCTGCAACATTATTTAAGCTATTGTTATCAATGATATCATCAATTATTCTGAACGGATCATCCAGAGGATTCATAAAAACTCTACCCATTATATTAATAACCATTATATGCTCACCATTTGGGGCTTTGTATAGGAACGAGCCTTTTCCAGGTGTCCCTTCTGGATAATTGGCAGGTCGTAATAATCGAGTCTCTCTGTCAATGTAAATCAAGGTATCTTTTTGGTCCCAAATATGATTCCCAGATGTAATTACATCGACTCCGGAGTCAATTAACCCGTGCAGAATCTTTTCTGTAATTCCGAAACCTGATGCTGAGTTTTCGGCATTAGCTATTACAAAATCAAGATTATATCTATCCCGAATCATTGTGAGATTTTGAGTAACAACTTTTCTTCCGGACTCTCCGACAATATCACCGATAAACAATGCCCGCATTTATATTCCCAGTTTAAAATTAAACATTTACTAAGTTATATTTCATCTAAATTAACTAGAAAATCAAGCCTTTGATCATGTTCTGCACGAGGTAATTTAGATATGATTTGAGCTGGGTAGCAAATCCCAATAAATTTAGTATTATCTTTTTTTCTATGATGCTGTATGGTCCTATCGTAAAAACCACCTCCATACCCCAATCGATAGAGACTCTTATCGAAAAGAAGACCGGGCACCAATACAATTTCTGGAATAGATAATAAACCATCCACTGGCTCATAGATTTTATATCTGTTCATCACAAGTGAGTCTTTCATATTCCATATTCTAAAATCCAGTATTTTCCTTTCAGTAATACATGGAAGAGCGATTTTATGACCGATTGAAGATAGAAACTGAAGTAATGGCAATATATTTAACTCATTATTGATTGGATAATACCCACCAATTGTCTGACTCGAGCCCAAAAAACTTAAGTTCATTTCTTTGAGCTTCTTCTCATAAAATGATTTTTCAAGGGGTTTGATTAGTCTCATATTTTTTAGAGCGTTAGCTCTAAGTTGTGATTTCTCGTATTTAATATTCTCTATGATCAAATTATATATCCACGATTTAAAGCCACACGACCGTGGATTTGGCAATCCTTGGCTCCTATTATATAGGTGGGCACCAAATGAAATAGACCACGATCTAAATCAGTGTTAGTTCCCAATTGAATTGCTATGGCGCCAGGAATAGTTATCTCACGAGTCGCATAGCCACTTGAATTATATCATTTAATTTGAAAAATAAAATTTTAATCTATTTTAAGTCGATAATGATTTACTTATTTCGTTTAATTTATTTGTAAGCAACTCGATATCCGTTAGGAGTAATTCTTCCAAAGAATGGCTATCCTCTTTAAACATATCATTCTTTTTTTGCAGCTGTTGGACATCATTTTGGATTTCTTCTATTTGCGATAATGCATCGGATAACTTATCAGCAATCAATAAACCTGCCATTACATATATTCTGGCATCACCTATGTGTCCAAATCTTCCCTGCAACTGATCAACGTGCCTAGAAAAAAAAGAGGCAAGCTCTTTTAACCTAGCCTCTTCTCCGTCTTCACAGGCAATCTGAAAGGTTCTATTATTAATATTTACTGTGACTTTACCCATTATAAATTACGCAAATATTAGACCTGATGAAGATTAACTACTTCATGAAATTTCGATACATTTCAATCATATTAGAAATTCTTTTTTCAACTTCCTGATTTGCGCCCGTCAATTTACTATTTTTTTGTTTTAATTCTTCTACTTTATGAAGTAGACCTATATTTTCATTATTAAGTTTCTCTATTTCCTCTTTCATCTCAGCAGTGTCTGTTGTGATAGAGTTTGATACCTCTCTATTTTTTTTTAATTCATCGATTGCTGTGTGTAATTTTTCTAGTGCAGTTGCAAGGCGTGGGCTTATACCGTCAAGATTTTGATTATTTAGGTCAACTTCATTTTTCAAATTATATTGGCTCATTTATAATCCCAGACAATTAATAATTACTAATGCACTTTCGATGAAAACACTGTCCCCATAGAAATATAATATTAATGAAGAGTAAAAAGCAATAAAAAAAAAATAAGATTTCTAACTAAATCAATGCTTTTCATGGAAATTTTAAACAGGAAATGCCCACTAAGATACAAATATTGTTTGATAAAGTTTTTTATTGAATTATAAAAAAAAGGCAGGTTTTCTAAAAAAAGCAGACAAATATGTCAAATCAAATTAATCACCATGAAATGGCTAATGCTATTAGAGCGCTATCAATGGACGCAATTGAAAGTGCAAATAGTGGGCATCCTGGGCTGCCGCTTGGAATGGCTGATGTGGCAACAGTATTATTTAGTGAATTCCTAAAGTTTGATGCAAAAGATCCTGACTGGATCGATCGTGACCGGTTTATTTTATCAGGAGGACACGGATCTATGCTCCTTTATTCCTTGTTGTATTTGCTTGGGTATGAGGATATGTCAATTGATGAAATTAAGAACTTCAGGCAGCTGGGATCTAAAACAGCAGGGCATCCAGAATATGGTCATGCAAAAGGTATAGAAACGACGACTGGGCCGTTGGGCCAAGGTTTAGCGAATGCTGTCGGAATGGCGTTATCTGAAAAATTATTATCTAAAAAATTTGGAAGTGATGTGGTAAATCATAAGACATTTGTTATGGCCGGTGACGGTGATTTAATGGAAGGTATCTCTCATGAGGCAATCAGTCTTGCCGGTCATCTGAAATTAAATAAGTTGACTCTACTATTTGATAGTAACAACATTTCAATAGACGGACCCATTACAAAAACTGACTCAACAAATCAAATAAGTAGATTTGAGGCATCTGGCTGGAATGTCATAGAAATTAACGGTCACGATGAAAAAGAAATTTTTCAAGCAATAAAAAGCTCTAACACATCAGACAAACCCACAATGATTTCGTGCAGAACAATAATTGGATATGGATCGCCTAATAAACAGGGGACCGCCAGTGTACATGGATCACCCCTGGGTCAAGATGAGTACAATCTAACTAGAAAAGAGCTTGGTATTGAGTATGAAAAATTCCAGATACCATCAGAAATTCAAAAAATGTGGAGAAGTGTTGGCATCAAAGGACAGAAACAGAAAAAAATTTGGAACGATAAGTTCCAAAAATTACCAGCAAGCGTAAAAAAAGAGTTTAGAGATCAAATTGAAAAAATAATTCACCCCAATTTATTTGTAAAATTAAATGAAGTTAAGGCAGATCTCATAGAAAAACCCCAGAGCATAGCTACAAGAAAAGCATCTGAGGTTTGTCTAAAATATATAAACGAGATCACAGAAATAACTCTGGGTGGTTCAGCAGATTTGACAGGTTCAAATAATACAAAAACAGATAATATTAATCCTATGACAGCCGAATCATACGGTAGATATATTCATTATGGAATTAGAGAGCATGCAATGGGGGCGATAATGAATGGGATATCCCTTCATGGTGGATTTATCCCATATGGAGGGACTTTTCTAATTTTCTCTGATTATTGTCGACCTGCTATAAGATTAGCTGCCTTGATGCAACAACAAGTGATTTATGTGCTAACACATGACTCCATAGGTCTAGGTGAAGATGGGCCAACGCATCAGCCAATTGAGCAGCTAGCAAGCCTTCGGGCAATACCTAATGTAAATGTATTTCGGCCTGGGTCCGCTATCGAGACAGTTGAGTGTTGGGAATTAGCATTAGAAAATAAGAATGGACCAAGTTTGATAGCTCTATCTAGGCAAAATCTAGATGAATTTAGGCAGAGTCTGGAGATAGGCTTAAAACATAACCTATGTAAAAATGGTGCGTACTGTGTGGCCTCAAATTCAAAAACACCAGAATTTGCTATATTTGCATCTGGCTCTGAAGTGAATATTGCGATTGAAGCCTATCAAGAATTGATAAAGCTAGATAAAGCAGTAAGCATTTACTCAGTGCCATGTTTGGATTATTTCAATTCGCAAGATAACGACTTTAGAGAACACGTAATAAACAATGCAACATGCAATGTGGTGGTAGAGGCAGGAGTGTCTCAGGGTTGGGATAAAATATTAAGAGACAACGGAATATTTGTTGGAATGTCATCATTTGGAGCAAGCGGACCATATAAAGACTTGTATAAAAATTTTAATATTACCAAAGAATACATAATGGATGTAATCTTAAATAAGAAATAAATAATTGGTATAATAAATGACAATAAAAGTAGCAATAAACGGTTTTGGTCGTATCGGAAGAAATGTAGCACGCGCAATAATTAGTGATCATTGTGATGAAATTGATTTATTAGCAATCAATGACTCAGCTTCGGTTGAAACAAATTTGCATCTCCTGAAATATGACTCAATACACGGGACATTAGCGGATGAAATAGAAAAAATAGACTCAGATTTATTTAAAATAAATAAAAAACAAATAAAAAAATTTTCATCTAAGGATCCAAATGACATACCATGGGGTGATCTTAATATTGATTTGGTACTTGAGTGCACAGGTAAGTTTAATGATAAAAAACTATCTATAAAACATATCAATGCTGGTGCAAAAAAAGTATTGGTATCAGCTCCCGCAAAAGATGTGGATATAACAGCAGTTTTTGGCGTAAATCATCTTAAAATCAAGCCCGATCATAGAGTCATATCAAATGCTTCTTGTACAACTAACGCTCTCGCTCCTCTGGCAATGGCACTAAATGACTCCGTGGGTATCGATACGGCCTTTATGACAACTATACACTCCTATACTGGAGATCAACCAACACTTGATAGAAATCACAAAGATTTATACAGGGCAAGATCGGCGGCGCAATCAATTATTCCAACAACAACTGGAGCTGCAATTTCTGTTGGTGAGGTAATTCCTCAGTTGAAAGGAAAAATAGATGGAATGGCAATGCGTGTTCCCATACCAAATGTGTCCGCGATAGACCTAAAATTTACTGCAAATAAAGATACAAATATAAACGAGATCAACGAGATTCTTATCCAAGCTTCAAATAATCAGTTCCGAAATATTTTAAATACAACAAATGAGAAACTTGTATCTATCGATATAAATCATGATAGTCATTCAGCAGTTGTTGCGCTAGATCAAACCAGGGTTACCAATAAAAAATTAGTAAGGGTTATGGCATGGTACGATAATGAATGGGGATTTTCCCAGAGAATGTGTGATATGTCCAAACATATCAGCAACCTGCCCTGAGGATGGATTAATTTTATGCGGATAAAGAGCTTTCGAGATGAAGATCTTCAGAATAAAATAGTCTTATTGCGTACAGACTATAATGTCCCAACAAATGATAAAGTCGTTGTCGATACGACCAGAATTGATGAGTCTATCCCAACTATCGATGCCCTACTTAAAATGGGGGCTAAAATAATAATCATTACACATAGGGGGCGCCCAAAAGGTAAGATAGATATTTCGTTATCAATGGAACCCATTGCTCGTGAATTAGAAAAAAAGTTAAAGAGGAATGTCAGATTCATTAACAAAATAGATGAAGATATAGCGAAGCATCAAGAAGAAGTATTTTTGTTCGAAAATATAAGATTCTTTCCACAAGAGGAGCTAAATGATAATAGGTTTGCAGAAGAACTTAGTAGAATGGGTGAGGTGTATGTAAACGATGCATTCTCAGCTTCACACAGAGAGCATGCATCATTGAGTGGACTTCCTAAATTTCTACCAAGCTTTTTTGGACTTTGTATGGAAAAAGAAATTTTAGCTCTCGATAATGTATTTTCGCGTCCAGTAAGTCCTGTTGTCGCAATTATCGGTGGATCTAAAATTTCAACTAAAATCCAACTCCTTGAGAGCTTAATTAGAAGCGTGGATAAAGTTATAATCGGTGGAGCTATGGCGAATACATTTCTCAAGGCTACCGCTAATAATATTGGCGCATCCCTGTATGAGACGAGTTGCATAGATATTGCCAGTGGTATTGTGAATTTAGCCAAGAGTAAAAATGTTAAATTAGTCCTTCCTGTTGATGCAAAGGTATCGAAAAAATTGGGTGATTTTCCAACCGCAAAAAATAAAATTTTGGATGAAATTGAAATCGATGACATGATTCTTGACCTTGGAATTGAATCCTCTAGAATTATTTTGGATGAAATCTCTGATGCTAAAACTGTAATATGGAACGGTCCGCTTGGGGCTATCGAATATAAGCCTTTTGACCAATCAACGGTTTCTGTTGCAAAAGAATTAGCTCTCAGATGCAAAGATAAAAATTCTACAGTAATTGTGGGTGGTGGAGATACTATATATGGAATTAACATTGCTGGAACATATGACGACTATACACATGTTTCAACAGGCGGAGGTGCATTCTTACAGTGGCTTGAAGGAAAGGATTTGCCAGCTGTAGAGGCAATTTTAAATAAGCATTAATGCCAATCGGTATGGGTAATTAACTATGAAAAACATTTTACAGCAGATTGCTAAAAAACTAGTTGAAAATGGAAAAGGCATTCTAGCTGCTGACGAAAGTACTGCGACTATTACAAAGAGATTTAGTCAAATTAATTTGCAGAGCACGCCTGAAAGTAGAAGAAATTACAGGGAGATGCTATTTAGCACAAAAGACGCAATGGAGAGCTATATATCTGGCGTCATTTTGTTTGATGAAACAATACGGCAGGATTGTCAAGATGGAGGGAAGCTGATTGATTTACTCATCTCCACAGATACTTTGATTGGTATTAAAGTTGATACTGGAGCAAAATCTCTAGCACTCTTTGAAGACGAAACTATTACTGAAGGATTGGATGGGCTAAGAGAGCGTCTTATTGAGTATTCTCAACTTGGAGCGTCATTCGCAAAATGGAGAGCGGTCATAAGTATTACTGATAAAACACCGACAGACTATGCAATCCAAACAAATGCTCACGCGCTTGCAAGGTACGCTGCATTATGTCAAGAAAATGGACTCGTACCCATAGTTGAACCTGAAATCTTAATGGATAGCGATAAATCAGTACACACAATTGATAGTTGTTACGAGGTCACATCAAAAACGTTAGACATAGTATTTGATAAATTAATAAAAGCGGGTGTTGACCTGAACGGCATCATACTAAAACCCAATATGGTTATAGCTGGTATTCATTCACCAAACCAAGCATCAGAAATTGAGATTGCAGAGCAAACACTTAAGTGCCTCAAAAATCACATGCCAGATACCGTTCCTGGTGTATGTTTCCTCTCAGGCGGACAAAATGATATCGATGCCACAAAGCATTTATCAATTATGAATAAGATGAAAGATTTTGATATCAAATTAAGTTTTTCTTACGGAAGAGCTCTACAGCAAAGCGCTTTAATGGCTTGGGGTGGAAAAGATGCAAATATCATCAAGGCTCAACAAGCTTTCAGACACCGAGCTCATATGAATAGCTTGGCCACAAAAGGCGAATGGTCAGAAAATTTAGAAAAGTAAACAATTTATTCTCTTCAGTAAAGATCTTGCTGATACTTGGCTTCCTTCTTCTATGCTTCAGTAGAGTTTCTGCTAATATTACAAATGATAAATTCAAAACCTTATTGATTAACAATGATATTGATGAAGCAATAGAGTCATACCATACTAACGGTAATCAAGAGTGGGCTTATTGGATAGCAAAAAAATTTATTAGCAATGGTGACATTGAGTCTGCGACTGAGTGGTATGAAGAGTCTATGAAAGCAGGTGATCAAAACTCAAAATTTGAAATAGCAGAAGTGCTTTTTCATAATAAAATTGACTACTCTAGATCATATAATTATTTTTACGAATTGAAAAATAGTAATGATAAATTTTTATCATCTTATGCGAAATATTATCTCTCAATTTATCATAGGTATGGAATAAATGTACCCCTTAATGAGTCAATGGCTTACGAGTATATGAATGAGGCGAGTGAAGAAATTGAATTAGCAAAGTATTCTCTCATTGAATATAAGCTTAACGGTATTGGAACAAAAATTGATAAAAAAAATGCAGCGCTAATGATGTTTGAATTTGCAGACCAGGGTTATACAGAGGCCGAGTATGATTATGCAATGATGATTTTAAATGAGATGGGAATTAAGAAAGATGAAAAAATTGCTATTGTATGGCTTGAAAGATCAGCACAAAAGGCATATCCACCAGCATTACAACAGTTAGCGACCATGTATTATTATGGTATTGGAACAATAAAAAATGACACTAAGGCATATGAATATTATTTATTAGCAAAGCAACTTGGCGTATCAGATGTTGAATTGGACATGAATATGAGTACTTTATCTTCTCTTGATAGAAGCGCTGCAGTTGAAAAATTTGAAAATTTTAGACCACGTATGAATGATTATAGCATTACTTATTTACGTATGCCAAAGTTTATGAAATAAGTAACAAGTCATAGATATAAATTAATGACGAACACTTTCATTAAGGAATGGAGGATGATATGAAAATAAATGGGAATCAAATTAAGATAGGTAACGTACTTGAACATAAGGGATCGTTATTTGTTGTCACTAAAACACAAGCTGTTAAACCGGGTAAAGGCGGTGCATTTAATCAAGTTGAGATGAAATCCATAATTGATAATACAAAATTAAATGAGAGATTCCGCTCAGATGAAATAGTTGAGAGAGTAAGAATAGAGTCCGAAAGCTATCAATATTTATATCCAGATGATAGTGAGCTAATATTTATGAATAGTAATACATACGAGCAAATATCAGTAAATCAAAGCATTTTAGATGAAAAAAAATCATTCCTAAAAGAAGGTATGATTGTAGAGATAGAGCTGTACGAGGGAAGTCCAGTAAGCGTTGTCTTGCCCGAAACAGTCTCACTAAAAGTAGTAGATACAGAGCCCTCAATCAAAGGTCAGACGGCAGCCTCATCATCAAAGCCAGCTATTTTGGAAAATAATATTCGAGTTACGGTGCCGCCTTTCATTAATAATGATGACATAATCATAGTTGATACAAATGAAATGACCTACATAAAAAGGGCTGACTAATTTTATGAGCTATCTACCAAATACAAATGTTCTCTATTCAATTGTCAGAAATGTTGCAAAAATATATCGACGTGATTTTGGTGAGCTCCAAAATCTGCAAAATTCTAAAAAGTCGATAAACGAATTTGTTCAAAAAAGTAAAAGCAAGGTAGAGTCTTTCATAAGAGAGGAACTTGAGTCAAAATATTCAAAAAATGGTTATGAATTGATCACAATACCTGATATCTCAAAAAATGATTTTGAGATATCCGCTTTTCCAAAAAACTCCTTCATAATTAATGCACTTGAGGGAGAAATGAATTTCAAGCGAGGAATCCCATTATTTTGTATAACCATCGCCCACATAAAGGACAGTATTGTACAAAATAGCATCGTATACAATCCAATCTCGGATGAAGTTTTTATTGGTGAAAGGGGAATTTCTGCAAGGTACAACAATATACGAATGAGTGTATCTAATGAGATAAGCCCTGATAATGCAATGATTGCAATCGATGAACGTCTGGGTCTTTTTAATAATGATATAGATGATTTTTTTTTGAAATATTTGAACTCAGTCAATTCAATACGTCAAATGGGATCAATATCGCTTGAGGTATGCATGGTATCCAATGGGGCCTTAAACTGCTTTATTGGTCATAATGACAACAGGCGCTCGGTGATTGCAGCACTCCTAATTCTAGAGGAGTCTGGAGGAGATATTAATGCGCTTAGCTTAAAAGGAAAGATGGGGGGAAATTATTTTATTGTATCCAACCAAAAAATATACGACAATTTAATCAAAGGGTAACTCAAGAATAGTATTGGGGAATTTGTAGCGATGACTGATATTCCTGTTTCTAGAAACTTCACGCATCCAAGAATTTACTTATTTAGGATGCTAATCTTCGTATTCTTAATCTCATTTTTCATATTATTAATACAAGAGGATCTAACAAAAGCATTCCAAACTAATCCTATCATTAATACAGTTATAAGCTCAGTTCTTGGCTTTGGGATAATATATATTTTGTGGCTGACAATAAAGTTGTTTCGTGAAGTAAGATGGGTTAATAATTTTCAAAATGGTGACCATCACGCCGATATTGGCTCACCGCCGTCTTTACTCGCTCCAATGGCGACCATGATGCTGGACCATAAATACGAGATTACTCTCTCTGCAACATCAATGAGATCTATACTGGACTCAATCTCTTTTAGACTTGATGAGTCCCGAGAATACTCAAGATATATGATTGGTTTATTGATCTTTCTGGGTTTGCTTGGAACTTTTTGGGGTCTCCTACTTACTGTTGACTCGATTGGGCAAACAATTGGCACACTTAAAGTTGGAACAGGCGAATCTTCGGTAATGTTTGAAGAATTGAAACTAGGTCTTGAAAAACCACTGTCTGGAATGGGAGTTGCTTTTTCATCTTCATTATTTGGTCTTTCTGGATCTCTAATTCTTGGCTTCTTTGATCTTTTGTATAATCAAGCCCAAAATAGGTTTTATAATGAACTCGAGGAGTGGCTATCTACTGTAACTGAAATTAATGATGAAAGATCTGACAGTAAAATGAACTTCTATCTTAATAGAAATTTAAAAGATATGAACGCAATCCTAATTGAATTAGAAAAGGTGTTACATAGTGAAAGCACAGATAAAAATAGCGGACTCAAAACTGTATTAAATGCAATTGAACAGCAAAACAAAGATATAAGTAAATTATTAAGTGAACAGAATAAGTTACAAAAAAAAATAATTGACGAAGTTAAAAAGAAATAGCAATCTTTTTAACCAGAAAAAAAACCAGTATTACCTATGCCCAGAAATAGTAGACGACCAAATAACAGCAATACAGCGAATTATTGGCCTGGATTTGTCGATGCAATGGCAACTATTTTATTGGTTATAATATTTTTACTGACGGTATTTATTTTATCTCAATTTTTCCTATCAACGGAAATATCATCAAAGGACGATGCCTTATCCGATCTACAGGATCAACTTAATGAGCTGTCACTTCTATTGTCCCTTGAACAAACTCAAAATGATGAATTCATGAATCGAATTCAGGTTCTAGAAGAAGATATTGCAAATCTCAGCTTAGATAACGAAGGTTTGAATATCCAGCTTGAAAAAGCGAATGAAGATATAATAATTTTACAAGACGAAATTACTGCTCTTAATGATGATTATAATAACAGACTAATTATCCTACAGGATGAGTTAGATAAGAAAATTGTACTTTTTGAAGAAAAAAGAGGTGAGTCTGCACTCAGAGGTCAACAAATAATTAAATTAGTATCTGAAAGAAATCAGCTTGCATCATTACTTAAAATAAAAGACCTACAACTCGAAAATAATTCAGATAAGATTCTTAATTTTGAGGCTCAAATAACTGATCTGCAGTCTAATATAAGTAATCTAGGTTTGGATCTGAAAAATAAAGAAAAGATGATTATTGATTTGAGGGAAAAAAACGAAACTCAAAATAATCTTTTGACTGAACTAAAAACAGATAAATTAAATATGGATATAGCCTCAATTGACCAGGAAAAAGCGATCCAAGATAGTGAACAAATAATTATAGATCTGAGAAAAAAAGAAGTTGAAAATAGCGAAAAACTAGAAAAATTAAAATCGATTTTATTATCTACAAGTCAAAAAGCAAAGGCATCGGGTAATGATGTACAAATTCTAAATATTCAAATTTCTGAGCTAAAAAAGCAGATACAAGCATTGCAAGATCTTCTTGATGCATCTGAAAAAAGGGATATTGATCAGCAAGCACGAATTGCAGACTTAGGTAAAAGATTAAATGTTGCACTGGCACAAAGAGTAAAAGAATTATCTGAATATAGATCTGAATTCTTTGGTAAGCTCAAAGAAATAATCGGTAACAGGGATGATATTAAGATCATAGGTGACAGATTCGTATTTCAGTCTGAAGTACTTTTCGATAGTGGGGAAGCAAATATTGGAATTGAAGGACAGAGACAGCTCGCGAAATTATCGGTTGCGATCCAAGAGCTTATTAATGATATACCACAAGAAATAAATTGGATACTTAGGGTCGACGGGCACACGGACAGAGTCCCAATCAAAAATTCTAGATATGAGTCAAATTGGGAATTATCAGCCGCAAGGGCGATTTCAGTTGTAGACTTCCTGATAAAAACGGGAATTCCACCCAATAGGCTCGCTGCGACAGGCAGGGGTGAGTTTATGCCACTGGAAACAGGAGATGACGAGATTTCCTACAAGAAAAATAGACGTATTGAAATAAAACTTACAGAGAGTTAGACCAATTTTGGACTTGTGATGATCAGGATATTATTGTATATAATCAAGATATAAATTAAAGAGATAACAAAATGAAAAAACAGTGCCATCCAGATTACCATAAGATACAAGTTGTAATGACAGACGGAACTAAATATGAAACTTACTCAACGTATGGGACTGAGGGTGATAGTCTAACATTAGATATCGATCCGACTAGCCATCCTGCTTGGACTGGTGGTTCCCAGCAAATACTTGATAGAGGCGGAAGGGTCAGTAAATTTAATAAAAAATTTGAAGGCCTTATAAGTAAATAATCTTGAAATAAAGAATCCAACTTATACCATAGATAACATTTCTAATGAAAGTAATAGACATAGTCGATCACGGTAAGAATAGTAAACTTATTCTGACCAAGAAAACTATTCCGGATCCAAAAGCAGGTGAGGTATTAATTGAAGTGCAAGCTAGTGGCGTCAACAGGCCTGATATATTGCAAAGATATGGACTACACCCACCCCCCGAAGGATCCCCAGATCACCCTGGGTTAGAGGTTTCGGGCACTATCAGTGAAGTCGGATCGGGAGTTAACAAATTTAAAAAAGGGGATAAAGTAATCGCGCTCCTGGGTGGTGGTGGCTACGCCGAGTATTGTCTGGCAAATCAAGAACTCACCTTACCAATGCCAGAAAATCTTTCCTTCGTGGAAGCTGCTGCAATACCTGAAACTTATTTTACAGTATGGAATAATTTATTTCGGATTGGCAAACTTAAGCCAAATGAGAATGTTCTGATCCACGGTGGTTCGAGTGGTATCGGGACAACAGCTATACAGATATCAAAGGAATTTGGTGCAAATGTTATAACAACTACTAGCAATGAAGATAAACGTAATAGATGCTATGAAATTGGTGCCGATTTGGTTGTAAATTATAGCAATCAAGATTTCTATGAAGAAATTAAGAACTCAAGTTATAAAGAAATAGATGTAACTTTAGATATCGTTGGCGGTGAATACACAAATAAAAATTATGCCTTATCAGCTATGAATGCTCGAATTATCCAGATTGCGTATTTAAAAGGTCATCTTTGCAATATTGACCTGTCCCAAATTATGAGAAAGAGTTTATCTCACACAGGATCGGTTCTACGTCCTAAAAATTTAGAGTACAAAGCTAAAATAGCAAATGATATAGAATTAAAAATCTTACCCTTACTTAATGTTGGTAAAATAAAACCAATCATCTTCAAAAGTTATTTTCTTGATGACGCAGAACGAGCACACGATTTGATGAAAAGTGGTGAGCATTTTGGAAAAATTATTCTAACCAGAAAATAAAATAATTTCGAATATCTATAGAAACAAAATCAATATTGGTATATTAATATTCTATATACAGACTTTTTGGAGTAAATTATGGCACAAACACCTCTAATGCCCAAAGCAACTGCTGTTTGGTTAGTTGAAAATACAGCTTTAACATTTGATCAGATAGCTGAATTCTGCAGTTTACACCCACTCGAAGTTAAGGGAATTGCAGATGGAGATGTCGCCCAAGGGATAAGGGGAATGGATCCTATAATGTCTGGTGAACTGACAAGGATAGAACTCGAGGCTGCTGAACAAAACAGCGAGCACATGCTGAAACTAAACCAAACGATTGTTGAATTGCCTGAGACCACAACAAAGAAACAAAAAAAATACACGCCTCTATCAAGGAGACAAGATAGACCTGCTGCAATTTCATGGCTTGTGAGAAATCATCCTGAATTGAAAGATAGCGAGGTAATTCGACTTGTTGGTACAACAAAATCAACAATAGAGTCTATCAGAAATAGAACACATTGGAATATAGGAAATATACAACCACAGGACCCAGTTGCCCTCGGTCTTTGCTCTCAAATAGAACTTGATAAGTTTGTTCTAAGAGCTTCAAAAAGAGCTGAACGAGAAGCTCAAAAAGAAAATAAAACACTACAATCAACTGCAGATACGCCTGATTAATTAAAAGCATAAGTCTTTTTAATAAAACTTTATATATGTCTCTCGATGATAATTGACCCATTATTTTATGCTATGGCTATACCTTCTGTAATCCTAATTGGATTATCTAAGGGAGGGCTGACAGGTCTTGGCGTGCTAGCGGTGCCGTTAATGGCAATCGTTGCATCTCCGATGCAAGCCGCTGCCGTACTAATGCCAATATTATTGATATTAGATCTAGTCGCAGTTTGGACATACAGAAAATCATTTGATAAAATTACTCTGTTAATAACAATCCCAGCATCAATTATTGGCATCATCGTCGGTGCAATTTTAGTGTCACAAGTGAATCCTAACTGGATTAGAATAATCATAGGTTTCATTGCAATATCTTTCACCATATCCCACTGGAGAAATACAAAGGAGAACAAGCCACGAGATCATAGCTTAGTAAGAGGAACAGTTTGGGGGAGTATTACAGGCTTTACAAGCTTTGTTACATTGACGGGCGCACCTCCTTACCAAATGTATCTTTTGCCTCTCAGACTCAATCAGAGAACCTACGCTGGAACTTTTATGATATTTTTCTGGATGAATAATTTACTCAAAATAATTCCATTTATGATGTTGGGTGAGATGAATAATACGACAATTACGACATCAGTAATATTATTTCCCATATCACTGATCTTTACATTTATAGGAATCTGGATTGTAAGGAAACTACCAACAAAAATATTCTATGAAATAATTTATATTCTGTTATTTTTAGTGAGTATAAAACTGATATATGACGGCTTCACTAATATATTGGTTTAATATTGGAGTTTGGTAAATGAATAAGATAGCAATAATAATGGGGTCACAGTCGGATTGGGAAACAATGAAGTTTGCAGCAAATATTCTTGATGAATTTAAACAAGATTACGATGAGTTAATTATTTCCGCTCACAGAACCCCTGAGAGATTATATAGTTTTGCAAAAGATGCAGAAAAAAATTATTCCATAATTATTGCTGGAGCGGGTGGGTCCGCTCACCTCCCTGGTATGGTTGCATCTATTACAACCTTACCCGTTTTAGGTGTCCCTATCGAGTCAAGCTTATTAAATGGTGTTGATAGTCTTTTATCTATTATCCAGATGCCAAAAGGCATACCGGTTGGAACTCTTGCAATTGGAACATCTGGCGCTACCAATGCGGCACTATTAGCAATATCGATATTATCAATTAACGATGAAAAATTGTCTTCGTTGCTTAAGTCATATAGAAATAAACAAACAGAGTCGATAGATAAAACCCCTAAATGACCAATAAAAAGAAAACTATCGGTATATTGGGTGGCGGTCAACTAGGTATGATGCTCGCCGAGGCTGCAAAAAATCTTGGCTTTGAAACGAATATTTATTGCCCAGATCATGAAAGTCCTGCCTTTAAATTTGCAACTAATCAAATAATAGCCGAGTATAGCGATATAAAAAAACTTGTTGAATTCACAGAGCGTGTCGATTACATAACAATTGAATTTGAAAATATCCCTCAGAATACAATCAATTTTATCGCAAAATCGGGTAAGTTATTCCCATCTTCTGATGCCATTAAAATTAGCCAAGATCGTTTAATGGAAAAAGATTTCTGTGTTGAAAACCAAATTGCTACAAATGAGTATACAAATGTCCTAAATATCTCAGATCTTTCCCATTGGAATTATGATAAAAAAAGTGTAATTAAGACGCGTCAGCTTGGATACGATGGTAAAGGACAGAGAGTAATAAATACAATAAGTGAGGCTGAAGAAGCATTTAATGAATTTGGTAAAAGACCATGTATCCTAGAAGGATTCGTTGATTTTGTCATCGAAGTATCAACAATTTCTGCGCGTGATACACATGGTAATACTTTTACATACCCTCCTTCTGAAAATATTCATAAAAACCATATTCTAAATACCTCACACGTTCCTGCGTCAATTGATCAGAAAACTGGGAATATTCTTAATGAAATATCAACAAAAATGATCACAAATTTAAATTATGTTGGCGTCTTGGCAATCGAGTTCTTTATATTAAAAGATAATTCAATTTTAGTAAATGAGATAGCGCCGAGAGTTCATAATTCAGGACATTGGACACTAGATGGCGCGGATATATCACAATTTGAACAGCATATTAGAGCCATATCACAATTGGAGATACTAAACCCAAAATTAATTTTTAAGACAAAAATGCTCAATCTAATTGGTGATGACGTCAACATTTGGAAAGATAAGAATAACTCAAAAAATGAAAAAATATATATTTATGGAAAGACTGAAACAAAAAAGGGACGAAAAATGGGGCATGTAAATTTTCTTGAAGAATTTAAATAATAATAAATTTTGAACAAGAAGTCCTATTTGTGTTTACAAAAAAATATAATAAGTTATAAGTAAAGAATTATCCGTATATAAATATCTAAATTGGAGATAAAGTTGCACGTAACTGTAAGAGATAATAACGTTGATCAGGCTCTAAAAGCATTAAAAAAGAAAATGCAAAGAGAGGGTATTTTCAGGGAAATGAAACTCAGAAATCATTATGAAAAACCATCTGTAAAGCGTGCGAGAGAGAAAGCTGAAGCAATTAGGCGCGGCAGAAAGCTAGCAAGAAAAAAATTGCTCCGCGATGGTTCAAGTATTTTTTAAATAGATATTAACACCCACACATTATAATTTGACAGTGTATTTAATGATAGGAACCTATTAATCTAGGTTAGCCACTATTACATGACTGGAAAGAAATTTATCTTACTTATTTGCATTTTAATACCTCTGAACGGTTGTACGACCTCTGACAAAGTCGCTCTGCAGAGCCAAGCAAACCCAATTTATTATCAAAGTGACAACAAAGAGAAAAGTATTCTATCAATAAAATCAGCCCTTCATAATGATGAGAAAAATTTAGATCTTTATATCTTATTGGGCAAAGAGTATATGCGGCATAATAATTTCACCGAAGCAATTGATAGCTTTAATATTGTCCTAAATCAGGACTCAAAGTCATTCGAAGCTTATAACTATAGAGGAGAAGCTCAATATTTATTAGGCAACTTTGAGCAGGCTTTATATGATTTTGATGTTTCATTAAGTATAAACCCATTTTATTCTGACGCCTATTATAATAGGGCAAAATATTATGACGGAGTTAATAACTCAAAATTAGCATTAGGCGACTTAGATAGTGCAATAAAATATAGTGATAAGAATTTCTTAGCCTATCAAATGCGAGGAAGAATTAAACAAAGATACAAATTACACGCTGATGCAGTACAGGATTTTGATTATTCCATAAGTCAAAAACCAAATAATTTAACAGCTTTATACTATAGGTCCATATCCTACCATGAACTGGGAAGACTGCATAATGCGTTAGATGATTTAAACCAGGTTCTAAACTATGATCCAAGTTTAGTGCCAGCACTTTTTATCAGAGCTGACGTTCTCAAGAGCCTGAATAAAATTGAAGATGCTATAAATGATTATGAAAAAATCTTATCTGAAGAACGTAACAATGCTAGAGCGAAGAAGGAATTAATAAAAATAAAAAGGGCTAGAAGGCCTTAACAATATCCTCCACCATTTTCTTCGCATCACCGAATAACATCATTGTGTTATCTCTAAAAAACAATTCATTTTCAACACCAGCGTAGCCTGAGGCGAGGGACCTTTTTAGGAATAAAATTGTACCTGATCTTTCAACATCTAATATTGGCATCCCATAAATAGGACTACTTGAATCAGTTTTTGCCGCTGGGTTTGTGACGTCGTTTGCACCAATTACGAAAGTAACATCAGTTTGACTGAACTGAGAATTTATATCTTCTAATTCGAATACTTCATCATACGGAACTTGAGCCTCAGCTAATAAGACATTCATGTGCCCCGGCATTCTACCTGCTACCGGGTGAATAGCATATGAGACGTTTACGCCTGATCCTTTTAATATATCAACCATCTCACGAAGAGCATGCTGTGCCTGCGCCACTGCCATTCCGTAACCAGGAACAATTATTACAGAGCCTGCATTTTTCATTATAAAAGCGGCATCATCAGCAGATCCTTGCTTTACTGGTCTATTTTCTGTACTACCAGTGCTTTCTGATGAAGTTTCGCCACCAAAGCCCCCGAGTATAACATTGAAAAATGATCTATTCATTCCCTTGCACATGATGTAAGATAATATTGCACCTGAGGACCCAACTAGTGCGCCTGTAATGATAAGGGCTATGTTTCCGAGTGTGAAACCAATACCTGCTGCAGCCCAACCTGAATAAGAGTTGAGCATTGATACTACAACAGGCATATCGGCACCTCCGATCGGTATAATGATCAAAAACCCAATCAGGAATGATAATAAAACGATTGTCCAATAGATTGAATGAGACTCAGTCATGGTAAACACAACAAGAAGTGACACAATACCAATGGCTATAATAAGATTTAGCAGATGCTGCTTTGGAAATACTATTGGAGACCCTGACATCAAGCCTTGTAATTTAAGAAATGCAATTACAGAACCTGAAAAAGTTATTGCTCCAATTATTACACCAAGGCCCATCTCAATTAAGCTTGCTAGATGTATATCGCCAACTGTGCCTATGCCCATTGATGAAGGGACATATAATGCTGCGGATGCAACCAGCACAGCGGCCAGGCCAACAAGTGAATGGAATGCTGCAACAAGTTGTGGCATAGCCGTCATGGCTATATTTTTTGCAATAACTAAGCCAATTGTGCCCCCAATTAATAAGCCCCCTAATAGCAATAATAAATCCATACCAGCTGGTGGTGATATGAATAGTGTTGTAAAGGCCGCTATGACCATACCAGTTATACCAAAATAATTCCCCATTCTTGCAGACTCAGGATTTGATAATCCTCTCAGAGCTAGAATGAAAAATATCCCCGAAATTAAATATAAGAATGAAATTAGATTAGCGGACACGTTACTTTACCTTCTTTTTATACATTGATAGCATTCGATATGTAACAAAAAAGCCACCAAAAATATTAATAGATGCAAGTATAAGCGCAACAAAACCAAAACCCTTTGCAATATAGAAATTTGTAAGGCTTGTTTGGCCTTCAATAAATTCTGCCCCAAGAGACAAAAGTGCACCTACAATAATAACAGATGAGATAGCATTAGTTACCGACATAAGTGGTGTATGTAAGGCGGGAGTAACACTCCATATTACATAGTAACCAATAAAAATAGCAAGAATAAATATTGCAAACTTATACATTAATGGATCTACTGCTCCCATTAATCCAACATTATGCGCCATATCAACAATATCAGTCATTGTCTTTTCCATAGCCATAATTACTCTCCTTTCTGGTACATTGGGTGAACTAATTTACCACCCCTTGAAATTAGAATTCCTTTGATGATTTCATCATCATAATTTATTGATAATTGTTTATTTTCATAGTCAATTATTTCATCCAAAAACTTCAATACATTCTGTGCATATAAATTTGATGCATCTGTTGGTAAAAGCCTTGCGAAGTTTTCGGAGCCCAGTATTGCAACTCCGTTGTGAATGATATTTTTCCCAGGCTGTGCAATTTCAACATTACCACCTCTTTCGGTCGCGAGGTCTGCTATGACAGAACCTTCTTTCATAGTTTCAACCATTTTCTTGGAAATAAGTATTGGTGCTTTTCTTCCAGGTATTAGGGCTGTAGTTATAACAATATCTTGGTTTTTAATATGCTCTGAGACAAGCTGACTTTGTTTCTCTTGATACTCTTTTGACATTTCCTTGGCATAACCGGCTGCGGTTTCTGCGGCCTTAAACTCTTCGTCTTCGACGGCAATAAACTTAGCTCCAAGTGACTCTACTTGCTCTTTTGTTGCAGGTCTTACATCAGTAGCGGTCACGATACCACCCAATCTTCTTGCTGTCGCGATCGCCTGAAGTCCAGCGACACCCACACCCATTATAAAAATTTTTGCAGGCGCTATTGTCCCAGCTGCAGTCATCATCATTGGAATAGCTTTCTTATATTCTGCTGTGCTGTCAATTACCGCTTTGTATCCAGCAAGATTTGATTGAGATGATAGTACGTCCATTGACTGAGCTCTAGTTATACGTGGCATTAGTTCCATCGAAAAAAACTGATGTCCATATTTAGTATATTCATCCATTTCAGTAGGACTTACGTAAGGATCCATTTGGCCTATTACAATCGCACTTTTATTTAATTTGGCTAAAATTTTATCATCGGGTCTCTTGACCGTTACCAAAATGTCCGAACTGAGAACTTTATCACTTATTGTTCTTGTTACTTTTGCACCCACCTCTTCGTATTGCTGATCTGAATAATTGGATTGCGCTCCACAGCCGGATTGTATAATGACACTAAGTCCATTTGAGACAAGTTTTTTTACTGTATCTGGCGATAAAGCGACTCTTGTTTCTAATTGATCGTGCTCGGTTAAAACAGAAATTTGCATTATATTCAACGAATTAATATACGAAAGCTACAAGAAAAACTAGAATTAGTATAACCAAAATTGTTGTGTATTTTGTGAACTTTATAAAACCATTATAAGTTTTATTATGTTCTTCATAATCCATTTGTGTTTTCCAAGTAAAAATTAAGTTTGGTAAGTAATAAATCTATACAAGATACACTCAATTTACAAGAGTAAAATGTTGATCAACTTCCATAATCAACACCTGTTTTCTTAAAAATTTTTGACTGTCTTTCTGATAGCTTCTTCGAACTAAAATTATCAATCGCTTCTTCAAATAAATCGTGCAAATTTAAGTTTGCGTTTAGATGAAGAAAAACTGACCCAAGACCGATTGCAGCTCTATCCATAAACACAAACTCCCTTGGTATTTCAACAGGGCCAATATCTTTAAGTGCTTGGTAAACGTTGAAAGCCTCCTTTCTTCCATAGAGCTCAGGTTCTATTCCGTCTGCAACAGTTCTTTTTCTATTATCCAGCAGTGGTCCATATATAAAATTTGCCCAAATATTTAATATATCAATTAGTTCTTTGCTTAAATTCTTAAATCCCCACTTTTCATATGAGTTGACGACAAGTTCCTGATTATTGTATTTAAGTCCATCATATAAATTGATTACCCCTTCAACAAAGGCTGGGTGAAACCTTCTTACGCAACCAAAGTCTAGAAGGTTAATGCCTAATATCTCGTTTTTTCTTTTAATTATGGAATAATTACCAAGATGCGGGTCCCCGTGAATGACACCATACTGTCCAAATGGTACCCACCATGCCCTGAATAGACACTCAGCAATTTTATTTCTCATAGATTGTTCAGAATTCTTGAAATTCATTAACGGTTCGCCGGGCAAATATGTCATCACAAGAAGTTTTTCTGTGCATAGATCATCCACTAATTCTGGTATTTTGATGTCATTATAGTCCTTGAGTATCTCAGTGAATAATTTCATGTGAGTTCCTTCGCGCTTATAATCCAGCTCTTCACGTAATCTTTCGGCAATTTCTTTGCGTATTTGATCAGTTCCTATTGCAGGACTTAAATTTTTGTTGATCTTGAATATCACATCTAATTGCTTTAAATCCGCCTCTACTGCTGAATTCATATCTGGATACTGTAACTTACACACAATTTCACGGCTTTCATTTGTAACGGCCTTGTGAACTTGGCCGAGTGAAGCTGCAGCAAAAGGGATATAATCAAAATCTTTGAAGCAATCACTCCAATTTACCCCAAGCTCACTTATCATTCTTCTTCTTACAAATCCCTTACCCATAGGTGGTGCCATGCTTTGTAACTGAGATAGCTCATTTGCATATTCAGCAGGTACCGCACCGGGAATGGTTGACAATAATTGCGCTATCTTCATG
>CAJWEW010000008.1 GCA_913030915.1 uncultured Rhodobiaceae bacterium | reverse complement strand
TCACCATCAAGCTCGAGTACCAACCTCAAGACTCCATGAGCTGCAGGATGCTGAGGGCCAAAATTTATTGTGAATGTATTATCTTTTCTTACGTTAGTCATCTTCACTAACCTCATTATTATCTTGATCTGAAATATGCCCTAACCATGGACTCTCAAAATCAAAATCTCTAAATTCCTGCCCAAGTTCAACTGCTTCTTGAATTACTCTTTTTTGCGTGTCATCATATCTAACTTGAGTATAACCAGTGAGCGGAAAATCTTTTCTAAGTGGAAACCCCTGAAAGTTGTAGTCCGTTAGCATCCGTCTCATGTCAGGGTGATTGGAGAAGTTTATTCCATATAAATCATAAGCCTCCCTTTCGTACCATTCTGCAGCTGGGAATATGTTCACAATAGATGGCACTGATTGGCTTTCACCAGTTGAAATCTTTACTCTTATTCTTTTATTTTTTGTCATTGATAAAAGATGATATACGACATCAAATCTATCAGGTCTATTCGGGTAATCAACTCCACAAATATCTATAAAAGTGGTGTATTGTAAATCGCGTGACTCTTTTAAAAATCTTATAAAATCTTGTGTAATTTCAGGCTCTATAGATACCG
Organism: uncultured Rhodobiaceae bacterium; assembly: GCA_913030915.1. Classification (GTDB taxonomy): domain Bacteria; phylum Pseudomonadota; class Alphaproteobacteria; order Rhizobiales; family TMED25; genus TMED25. Next base: position 58,554 of record CAJWEW010000008.1, on the reverse strand, counting down.
AAAAATCACGGTCATATTCGATATGTATAATTGATTTTTTGAAATTTCTATTGAGAAGACTTTGAATTTCTTCATCATTCAGGTTTACAGGTTTTTCTTTGGGCATTGGAATACTTGATTATCTTTTTATATTTCCGGTTCTTCTAATTTTCCGTTGTAATTGGAGGATCCCGTACAACAACGCTTCCGCCGTTGGGGGGCAACCTGGCACATAGACATCTACCGGCACTATCCTATCACAACCCCTTACGACGGAGTATGAATAGTGGTAATAGCCTCCACCATTAGCGCAACTTCCCATAGATATGACATATCGTGGCTCAGGCATTTGGTCGTAAACTTTTCGTAAAGCTGGCGCCATCTTATTTGTTAGCGTTCCAGCAACAATCATCAAGTCAGATTGCCTAGGTGAAGCTCTTGGTGCAGTGCCAAATCTTTCAAGATCGTATCTCGGCATCGATGCTTGCATCATTTCAACTGCACAACATGCGAGGCCAAATGTCATCCACATCAAGGATCCAGTTCTAGCCCAATTTATCAACTCATCGACTGAGGTAACAAGAAACCCTTTGTCTGATAATTCTCCGGATAAACCTTTAAAATATTCGTCTTGATCTATGGTTTGATCTTGTATTGTCATATTAGTCCCACTCAAGCGCGCCTTTTTTCCATTCGTATACAAAACCAACGGTTAGAACCGCTAAAAAGATCATCATGGAGGCGTAGCCAAATATACCAATTTTACCGAGTGTAATAGCCCAAGGAAATAGAAAGGCTACCTCGAGATCAAATATGATAAATAAAATTGCTACTAAGTAAAATCTAATATCAAACTTTACGCGGGCATTTTCAAATGGTTCAAAGCCGCATTCGTAAGTAGATAATTTTTCATTATCAGGATTTGATTTGGCTAATATAAAGGATGACCCCATAAGAGCTGCAGATACAACTATTGCAACACCAATAAAAATCAAAATAGGCAGGTAATCAAGAATGATTGGATTCATAAATAATTCCACGTGTAATTTTAATTATTATTATTATAAATTGACTGTCATAACAAGTAATTTAATATTAAAATTTACATTATAAGCAACTTTTATGAATTTCAAATAATTGATAAAAAGATGATTACTCTATATGACTTATCTGGAAAAAATGATTTGCGCTTCAGCCCCTACTGCTGGAGAATAAAATATCTATTAAATTTTAGGAAAATCATATATCAAACCAAGCCTACCTGTTTTACAGAAAGATTGAATAATGTTTTTTTTGGGGATGCAAGGTTACCAACAATCACAGATGATGACATAAAAATATCAAACTCATTTAATATCGCAGAACACATCGAAAATAAGTATATAGATAACGATAAAAGAATAATAAATGCAGAAAATAAGGCCTCATTATATTTCATTAATGACTGGTCTGATTATTTCCTTAATACCTCAATTTTGGAGAGAGTAGCATACGATATTGTCAATGTTCTTGATAATAGAGATATTGAATATTTTAATGAAAGTCGAAGCAAGAGATTTGGAATGAGCCCAAAAGATTTTCAGGATTACAATTTGAAAAAATCTGAGAATAATTTTAATAAATGCTGTAATTTTCTTGATAAAATTTTACAAAAACAAAGCTATTTATTGGGTGAGAACATTACATACGCAGAAATGATTGTTCTGGGGTCTCTCACTTGGGGAGAAAAGGTCAGCAATAATACGAAAATTGAAAAGAAATTTAAGAGATTGACTGCTTGGAAGGATAAATTGGCGATATCATTAGGTCATTGAGATGCTATAAAATAGCATCTCAATATATCTTTTTCAATTAGTATGGACAGTCCGCATAACCAGAACTTAAACAAGTTTCTATTGCTTTTGTAGCTGATGCCAATTGTGCATCTGTTAGTTCCATTTTGTAGGCTGAAGCTTGCTTTAGATATCTTCTTTGACTTTTTGACTTTGGATCAGCTGATACCATTACCCAAGTATATGCTTTTTCTAAATCCTGCTCTACAGCATCCCCTTGATAGTATGCTTGACCTAAAGCAAATTGCGCAACTACGTTACCGCCTTTCGAAGCTCTTTCCCACCACTTAATTGCTTCATCCATTCTGTCTTGACCATCATCTCTGAATGCGTGTATGTGCCCAATTTCCTGTTGCGCTCTTGTTTGAGGATTCCAGAAAGGTATCCAAGAACCTTTTTCTGCAATTGGTTCATATATGGCGATTGCCTGATCATAGCGTTTACCTTGTTGTGCAGTAGCTCCATCTCTCATATCTTGTGATGATGAGTAGCCAGCCCAGATAATTAGTGCAAAGCCAATAACTAATCCAGCTCTCCATAAAATTCCTTTATCCATTTTTTAAATCCTATTCTAAAATTAAATGACTAATATAATCCGTATCTAAACATTACTTTATAGGCCTCTTCATTCCCTGACTCAGCTTCTTTTATTATGTAGTCATCAATCAGTTGATTCTCTGACGCATAATCAATAACTTCTTGCAGAGTTTCAAGGCCAACAGCGCCTCGGATATTAACATCCCTTATAAAATAGGATGGCGTACCAGAGACAGCTAGAGAATAACCTAAAACTTTATTATTGGCAATCATATCATTCACTTCTTTGCTCTTAAAATCCTGCTCTAATTTTTCGATATCAAGACCAATTTCTGCTGCAATGTCTATCGCCATTTGATAGGTCACTCTCCCAGGTTTATTAAGTAATTCGGTGTGATATTCAAAATATTTTCCTTGAAGCCCTGCAGCAATAGATAATTGAGCCAGTTCATATGAATTCTCGTTTAAAATTGGGTAATCTTTCAAAACAACACGAATATTTGGATTTTTAGCAATCACAGCATTTAAATCAGCTAGCGCCCTTTTACAATAACCACAGTTGTAGTCAAAGAATTCAACAATAGTGATAGAGCCCTCTCGATTACCGATTATAAAATCATCTGGCTTATCATATAGCTCGTTTGCAAAGTTATTAATTAGTCTTGACTCTAAGTATAGCTTTTCAAGCGTAGAACTCTCTGATTTTGAGACAAAACAAATTATAACGATAGATATGATTATTAATTTCTTCATATTTACTCTACTTTACAGGGCGCGCCACATGGTGCACAAGCTTCTTGTGTTTGCCCTGGGGATGAAAGGGATGAAACTGGACTTGTAAGATGATCATAAATGACAAGCGCAAGAGCGAGTATTATGATTATTGTATATACTATTTTGCCATTCATTATTTAAAACCAACTTTTTCTCTGTATGCGACTCCGAAGTATGTACCAATAAAGGCCATGATAAACCACACCCAGCCGTGCAAGCTTCCAGACGCTGTTCCACCTAAAAATGCCCCAATGTTGCAACCAAAGCTTAAACGAGCGCCAATACCCATTAGCAAGCCGCCTAAAGCAGCTGAAATTAATTCGACTTTTGAAGGCCATTTATTAGAAGAAAATAAGCCTATTACGGATGCGAGTAGCCCTGCCCCAATTATCATTCCAATATTTAATAAGCTACTTGTGTCAGAAAGTACAGAATGCTCGAGTGATCTTTTTGGACCGCTATAATTCCAAAACGTAAATGACTCAATTGGAATGCCAAAAGCTTGAAATAGCTTTGCGCCCCATAATGTAAATCCATAAGTAACACCCCACGGTGACCCAGAGAAAAAAAGTACCAGGATACATAATATTGCTACCGTGAAGGTCCCTAGAAGTAATCTTTTATCTAACTTTATGTTCTTTCTTCGAGCATACGAATTAAAGAATAGGTATACACCAAAAAGTGCACTAAAATTGACTAATGTTTTGAGAATAGCGGGCGTATCTCCTGCGATAATAATCTGCCCAATTGACATTATATCGATTACAAAGGGTAAGATAAGTGTACCAATAACTGAACCAATGATGAAGAACGGGAGGGCAACTATCATCCGCGTTGATCCTGAGCCGAATGTAAATAAAACACCGGAACCACAGCCATTTGCAAGTTGCATACCAAAACCAAAGATAAAAGCACCGATTAATAAAGATAAATTTACAGGCGCATAACTACCTATAATATTTGGACTCAGTTCAATTAGCGGGATGAAAATAATGCAGCACAGTGCAGCCAAAAGAAAATGATATGAAATCATGGATGGATTTTTATTTAAAATTAGGTTTCTCCATCCAGATGCAAACCCATATTGGAAAAAAAGAAACACGGCGCCTAGCGATATGCCCAACAATAATAAGATTATTCCTTGGATACCAGAGTCAAAAAAACTTAGCAGGCCTAAAAGAAGACCCGCTAAGATAAGTAAGGCAAATATACTTATATTATCTACTTTCAACATGTTATTTTTATATCATAACTTTACGCTGAAAATAAGCAATATTAACCAATCAAACCCTTTAGTTTATCAAAATTAGAGGGACCTGATGTGTCCAATGGCCTTGATGCATCTTCGGTCCACTCTACCATTGAACCATCATATAATTTGACATTTTTATTACCAAGGACTTCTGATAAAACGAACCAGTTATTGGCAGCCCAGTGCCCTGTATTGCAGTAGCTGACAACATCTGCTTCTAAGTAATCAGAGTAAATTTCTGATAGTTCATCTTCTGATTTAAGTACATTATTTGCGATGTCATAAGCGTTTTCTTGAAATAATAAAACGGAACCTGGTAACCTGCCGGCAGCGCGAGCCTTTCCATGCTTTGCCTTGGCATAAAACTGATTTTCAGGGCGGCCATCGAGCAATATTACGTCGGATTTTGTATCTACAATTTTTGCGACATCATTGGTACTAATGTATAATTCTGGATTAAACTTAGCAGTGAAATTACCTTCAACCAATGTATTAAAAGCACCTGTTTCTATCTGATTTGGGTATGCATTTTTCCATGCACTGTAGCCACCGTCAAGAATTGATACATTTTCATGGCCAAATGCCTTAAAAGTCCAATAACTTCTCGCAGCGCTGCCAAAATCTGTTGACGATACGCCAGCGGGAATAATGACAACATGTGTATCAGAATTTACACCAAGGCTTCGTGCAAGGTCCTGAAATTGGCTTTCGGTTGGTACAAGACCGACGGTATTGTCAACCTTTACTCTCCAGCCGTCTTTCATGTAATCGGAATGGATTGATGTTGGTACATGACCCTCTAGGTAGGCTTCATAACTTCCGTCACCTATTGAGTTTCTGATATCTATTAGCAGAATATTATCATTTGTTTCGCCAGATTGAATTTTATTGTATACCCAATCACTTGAAACTAATGGTGTAACTTTTTCTTGCGTATGCTGGGCATGATCGCCGTGATCGCAACCACCTGAAAAGGCTGGAGTTGGATTTGAGGCAGCTATAATTAGTATCGTGAATAGAGATAATACATTAAGTAGATATTTTGGCATTTTGCTCTCCTTTAGTATCTAGTTTAAAATTTACCTCCGCTTTAGTACTTTTGGAAAATGCCATGGTGTACAAGTTGGTTATTAAATACCGTATTATTAAATTAATGACATACCAAAGTCACTTTCAATGCTTCAATTGTAAAAAAAAACAGAGTTTCTAATAAAATTTTATAAGCAATGAATTGAATCTAAAAAAATGAGTCAATGTGGAATATTATTTTCTTCAAATGTGATAATTACAGTCTACCAAATTGATGATATGTATTGAGCTTCCATAAATTCAAGCATGCCTTCATGACCACCCTCTCTTCCGAGCCCAGATTGTTTTGTACCACCAAAGGGTGCTGCAGGATCTGATACAAGGCCTCTATTTAGGCCAACCATTCCATAATCAAGTCGTTCACATACTTGCATTCCTTTTCTCATATCCTCTGTAAAAACATAAGCAACAAGGCCATACTCTGTATTATTTGCCCTAGTAATTACATCCTCAGTATCCTTAAAAGTTTGAATAGCAGCAACTGGACCAAATATCTCATCATTTAAGCACTCAGAGCTATCAGGTACATTAAACAAAACAGTTGGCGGATAATAGAAACCAGGTCCCTCAATACTCTCACCACCAACAGTGAGCTCTGCGCCCTTTTCGATCGCGTCTTTGACAAAGTATGCAACCTTGTCTCTTGTTTCTGCATTTACCAGAGGGCCAACATCAACCGTCTTATCTAGACCATTACCAACTTTAAGGGATCCCATCCTCTGGGAAAGTTTATTTTTAAATTCATCTGCAACATTCTCATGTACATAAATTCTATTGGCTGCAGTGCAAGCCTCTCCTAAATTTCTCATTTTCGCGACCATGCATCCATCCACAGCAGTTTCCATATCAGCATCATCAAATACAATTAAAGGTGCATTTCCTCCAAGCTCCATTGATGTTTTCAAAACTTGGTCAGAGGCAACTTTTAATAACTTTCTTCCAACCTCTGTTGATCCAGTAAATGATACCAGTCTAACCCTATTGTCATGCAAGAGATGGTCAACAAGCTTTGATGTATTTCTAGACGGTAACACAGAAACAAGTCCATTTGGAACCCCAGCCTCTTCCAATATGGGCATTAGCTCAAGCATGGTAAGGGGTGTTTCTGATGCAGGTTTTATAATCACTGGGCAACCTGCAGCTATAGCAGGAGCTATTTTTCTTGTTCCCATTGCCGCTGGATAGTTCCAGGGAGTTACCAAGACAGATATTCCGATTGGTTTGTATTGAACGACAATCCTCGCTCCTGTGGCAGGGGCATGTGATATTTGCCCAATTCCTCGTACAGCTTCCTCCGAATACCATCTAAAAAATTCTGCTGAATAAAGTGCTTCACCTTTTGCATCACCATATGCCTTTCCATTTTCTAGTGTGATCAGTTCTGCAAAGTGTTCAATTTTATCCATAAATAATTCATATGCTTTTCTCAAAATTACCGACTTATCTCTTGGTGAAACTTTTGACCAGCTCTCGAACGCAATTTCTGCAGCATTGACGGCTTTTTTAGCGTCTTCAATTTCGGCGGATGCAACTTTGGTAATAACTTCTTCAGATGCAGGGTTTATAACGTCAAACGTAACACCACCTTCTCCATCTAACCATTTGCCATCAATGAATAATTTATTTTTATATTGCATAACTTTCACCTTGTATTAATAAATAAAGCATCTAAATAATATATAGTAATTGTTTAAAAATAAAAACTAAAGTTTAAATCCCTAAAAGCGATTATTATTCAAACCAAATCTACAAAAATGAATCAAAACATAATCCAAATATCACACCTTTCGAAAACCTTTAAAGATGGAACGGTAGCTCTAAAAGATATAAACCTAAATATAATAGATGGCGAAATTATTGCCTTACTGGGTCCGAACGGTGCCGGCAAGACAACCCTAATTTCTGCCATTTGTGGTATTACGAATATATCCTCTGGAGAGGTTAGCGTTAGCGGGCATGATGTAATTAAAGATTATAAAAAAACTCGTGCCCTAATTGGTCTTGTGCCACAGGAAATTGCATTACAACCATTTGAAAAAGTCATTGATGTTGTCAGGTACTCTCGAAATTTATTTGGATGCGCAAATGATGATGCTTATATCGAAAAAATACTTCGCCGCCTCCTGCTTTGGGATAAAAAAGATAAGAGGATTGTTGAGTTATCGGGTGGCATGAAAAGACGTGTAATCATAGCTAAGGCGCTGAGCCATGAGCCAAAGATACTTTTCCTTGATGAACCAACAGCTGGTGTTGACGTTGACTTGAGATTTGATATGTGGGAGTTAATTAAGAAGCTAAGAGAAGATGGTACAACCATAATTCTTACCACTCATTACATAGAAGAAGCAGAAGAAATAGCGGATAGAATATCAATAATTGATAATGGAAAAATACAATTGACAGAAAAGAAGTCAGAACTAATGCAAAGATTAGGAAAAAAGGTCATTAACATCAAACTAGATCAAGAAATAGATATTAAGATATTCAGAGATGAATTTAATTTAACCCAAGGTCACGATAAGGCCTCTATAATAATGCATCACAGTGATACCAAAAAAGATGACTCTCTGGACAGATTGATCCTAAAAATAAAAAAAGGGAAATATAAAATACTCAACATTGAAACAGACGAAAAATCTCTTGAGCAAATTTTCCTTGATGTAGTTAGTAAGTAAAATGAACTTATACGCAATAAAGGCAATATACGTTTTTGAAATGTCCAGAACACTCAGGACACTCATTCAGAGTATTGCATCGCCAGTGATTTCAACAGTTTTATATTTTATCGTCTTTGGATCTGCTATTGGAAGCCGTATGGAAGATATAAGTGATGTAAGTTATGGCAGCTTTATAGTGCCCGGTCTAATATTGCTTACAGTATGTTTACAGAGTATATCAAATGCATCTTTCTCAATATATTTCCCGAAGTTTATTGGATCCATCAATGAACTTTTATCTGCGCCCGTATCTTATCTTGAATTAGTGATTGGTTTCATTATGGCCGCGGTTACAAAATCAATGACGATCGGTTTAATAATTCTTATTACAGCATCTTTTCTTGTAGATATTGAAATTAAGCATCCTATTTGGATGATTTGCATTTTATTTTTGTCTTGCGTTTCATTTAGCCTCATGGGTTTTATTGTTGGTATTTGGGCTCGAAGCTTTGAACAAATTACTATTATACCTGACTTGATTATCACGCCATTAGTATTTTTAGGAGGAAGTTTTTATTCAATAAGCCTCCTTCCTGATTTTTGGCAAAAAGTAACTCTATTTAACCCAATTGTTTATTTAATTTCAGGTTTTAGATGGGCATTTTTTGGAAATGCCGATGTGTACATTGGGTACAGCATTCTTGCAATTCTAGTCTTTACTTTTGCATGCATTCTAATAATCTGGCGAATATTTAAAACTGGATATAGAATTAAAAGCTAAATTTTTTTAATTTTGTAATGTTTTTTTAGAAAAATAAAATTAATTTCGATGCGATGCAAAAGTCTTACTTAAATATATTAGCCCTATCAATTTATGCTCTTCTGTTATTACTCCTTGTCTATTTATTTTTCTCTACATTCTCAATAAGTGAAATAAAATCATTAGAATTTTTGGTTATTATTAGAGACGCATTCGATCAAAATGCTTTAAATTATTACCCAATAAAAGCACTGTCAATTTTTCTAATTAGTTTATTTTGGGCTTTTTTCCTTGGATTTAATGCTCCCATCGCTATTTTTTCCGGTATGATTTTGGGCACATATATGGGTACTTTTATTTCCGTTATTGGATTAACCTTAGGCTCAGGCCTCTTATACTTATTTGCTCAGTTTTTTTTTAAAGAAAATATATCCAGTCTATTTAATAAAAGATATCAAAGCGTTAGATATCTTTTCCATCAGAATGAATTAATATTTTTTATATTTTATAGGCTATTTGTTGGTATCCCATTTGGATTATCAAATCTAATAGCGATTCTATTCAATGCCCGTGTGATCAATTTTTTATTAGGTACTGCGATTGGCATATTGCCATCAGTATTTATTTGGGCATCAATCGGTAGAGGCTTTGATAAAATTCTAATAGAAAATGAGGGTATACCGAGATTTATTGATATTTTGAACTCAGAAGAAGTTAGAATTCCGTTAATTATATTTGTAATTTTTGTTTTGGTTATCTTTATTTCAAAAAAAATTATAAATGCACAAAAAAATTAATCTTAAAATTTTTTAGTTTCGTCTTCTCATAAGGCTTTCCATATTCAAATTTTGTTTTTTTTGATATGCATTTGGATTATAGATATCTTCTGGTAACTCATATAAGTTTATTGAAGAGCTATTACCAGGAAAGTCAATAAATAAGCCGTGCACGAGTCCATTCATCACATAGGGCAATGAGTTAATTTTTCCTTCACTTCCGACCTTTGCTTGATAAACCTTAAGCAAGTTATCTGATGAAAAAATATCAACGTTTAGATATCGATGATACGTTACATCCCTAAATGTCTTGTAGCCGATGAGAATTCTTTTTCGTGGACTTGTAGTTTTAATTTTAAATTCAAAATTATCTCTCTTTTTCTGATAAATAATATTATCGTCCTTCCTTGTGTATCTATATACAGGATAATTAATGGATTTAACTCTTTCGTCTATTCCGTATTCAAACTCTAAAATAAAATCAGCCTCATCACGATCATCGACAATAACGTAATTTCGCTCCTTCAACTCATTGTTGAATAATTTTTTATATGTTCGATATTCCAAGTCTGTATTCATTGAACTCTTCTTGTGGGAGATAAAAAGTTTAATATTCTCGACCTTTTTGAATTCAAGATCATGAAAAACCTCGACCACCATCTTGAGTTTGTGCTCATTGTTATACAGAGTAGTGGTCGAGGCATCTTGGGGAGAAATACCAAGAAATAGGAGAAGTACAACAAGACAATTTGTAAATGACTTCATGCAGACAAGATTAAAATAGAAATGTGTCTAATTTATGTCATCAAACCTATCAATTAGGATTTTATCTAGATGCCAACATTATTATAAACGTCCCATCGTTTTTTTAGGTATTGACAGGTATCACAATATTTTTTTCCAGCTGGTATCTCGTCACTACTCAACTGATTTTTTGCTTCAATAATTTTATCTTCGACCCAGTCAGCATTACATACAAGCTCAACCAGATGTAAATCAAATTTCAAAATTTGGTTGAACATGGGTTCATTTTTTTGTCCATTATAGTAAACAAGATATGCTGTATCAGAAACTTCAAAGCCATTTTTTCTGAATAGCCATTGGTACATTTCAAGTTGCCTCTGGTAGCCTCTTGCATACTCGTATTTTTTTGTTTCATTCCAATCAAATACTTTTTTTGAAGTTGATTTAACATCTGAGACAATTAGCTCTCCATTTGGCTTGACCCATACATCATCGATAGCGCCATAAAAGTGATAGCCATGGGACTCAGAAGTATAAGATAAACCTTGTCTAAAGTTCCTCCACTTATCAATATCGTCGTGCATGAATGGTATCGCATCAATATCATGCTTCAAAAATAATGGGTGCGGTTCGCCTTTTTTTCGATAATGATCGAACTCATTTTTACATAACTCATCAACGGCTGAATTCAATGTGAATGGTATCTGTGACAAGCTAACTTTATACTTATACTGAAGCACAAAGCATCTTGGACAGCCTAAATATTTCTCAACACCGGAACGACTAATTTTTTGCAAATTTATACTCAACACAATTTGAAAACATATTATTTATAGCATGCTAACAGTTAATAAAGAATAACCATAAAGTTCTATTTGTATAAGAAGTGGCGCGAGTGACGAGACTTGAACTCGCGACCTCCGGCGTGACAGGCCGGCGCTCTAACCAAACTGAGCTACACCCGCGTAATGGTAGGCGGTGACAGGCTCGAACTGCCGACCCTCTCGGTGTAAACGAGATGCTCTCCCAACTGAGCTAACCGCCCACTACAATAAACAATACATACATTAAAACAAATAAAAAATCTAGATATAATATATTTAGTTGAATAAAAAAAACGTGCAGTTTTTAAGCTGCACGTAATTTAGTTTAAAGAAAAACTATTCTAAATTATTCTAGTTAACTGCATCTTTAAGGGCTTTACCTGCCTTAAATTTTGGACTTTTCGATGCCTTAATTTGAATAACTTCTCCTGTACGTGGATTTCGGCCGGTTGTCGCTTTTCTATTCGCGACAGAAAATGTACCAAAACCAACAAGTCTTACATCACCTCCACCACTTAATGCGGATGAAATCGAGTCAAAGACAGAGTCAACAGCGCTCGCTGCAGCAGTTTTTGAAATACCAGCCGCATCAGCGACATTATTAATTAAATCATTCTTATTCATAGTATTAGCCCTTTCAGAGTTTATAATTAATAATTTAACAGAAATAGTTAATTAATAGTTAATCCTAACAATTGATCCAAAGCTAATCAAAAAAAATAAGTAAAATCTTGGAAAAATAGCAGAAAACTGGGACTTATACACTATTTTAATTAGAAATATAGAAATTTATAGAGTATTTACAAAAACAATACTGGGTGTTAGTTGACCCACAGAATCAGTTAATGCGCTATAGTAGGACGAACTTTTTCATTAGAGCCGGCTATACTTTGATCGTGCGCCTCAATATCTTTTTTACTCCATTCTATTGGCTTGAGCTCGGAAGCAAGAGCGCTTGAGATGATTTCATCAATATTCGAAACAGGTATAATTTGTAAACCTTTCGTAATTTCATCAGAAATCTCTGATAGATCTTTTTTGTTTTCATTCGGAATAAATACTGTTTTTATACCACCTCTAGTCGCAGCTAACAGTTTCTCTTTTAATCCTCCAATTGGCAATACACGACCGCGAAGAGTAATTTCACCTGTCATGGCTACATCTTTTTTTACAGGGACTTGTGTCATTAATGAGATCATAGCTGTTGCCATGGCAACTCCAGCGGATGGACCATCTTTTGGGGTTGCACCTTCTGGTACATGGACATGTATATCTCGTTTGTCAAAAAGTGGAGGCTTTATTCCATATTTTGTAGCATTGGATCTGACGTAAGAAGCTGCAGCAGAAATTGACTCCTTCATAACATCTTTTAGATTTCCAGTTACTGTCATTGAACCTTTTCCTGGCATCATTGCACCTTCAATTGTTAGAAGTTCACCACCGTATTCAGTCCAAGCTAAGCCAGTAACAATACCGATTTGATCGTCTCGTTCCGCTTCCCCATATCTGTATTTATAAACCCCTAAATATTCAGAAACGTTATTTTTTGTTATTTTAATATTTTTTTCACCATCTGATAATATATTTTTAGTAGCCTTCCGTGAGATCTTTGACAACTCACGTTCTAGACTCCTGACGCCTGACTCTTTAGTGTATCGTCTTATGGTCTCGAGAAGCGCTGTATCATCTATATTGATTTCAGACTCATCAAGTCCATGCTGTTTGAAAACTTTTGGTAAGAGGTGTTTTTTTGATATTTCTAGTTTTTCATTTTCGGTGTATCCAGCTATCCTAATTATTTCCATTCTGTCCATGAGTGCCGGTGGTATATTTAAGGTATTAGCAGTTGTGATAAACATCACATCAGAGAGATCGTAATCAACTTCTAAGTAATGATCATTGAACTTATCGTTTTGCTCTGGATCCAGAACTTCTAATAGAGCTGCAGATGGATCACCTCTATAATCAGAGCCTAACTTATCAATTTCATCTAAGAGGAATAACGGATTTTTTGTTTTCACTTTTTTCATAGATTGTATTATTCGCCCAGGCAATGAACCAATATATGTTCGCCGGTGTCCTCTAATTTCAGCCTCATCCCTTACTCCTCCCAAGCTTACTCTCACAAAGTCTCTGCCCGTAGCCTGCGCTATGGATTTGCCCAATGAAGTTTTACCAACGCCGGGCGGACCTACAAGACACAATATTGGACCTTTTAGTTTCTTTGTTCTTTTCTGCACAGCTATATACTCAATTATTCTTTCTTTTACTTTTTCGAGGCCATAGTGATCGTTATCTAAAATGTTTTCAGAAAATGTTATTGGTTTATTAAAGCGCGATTTTTTTGCCCAAGGTATCGACACAATCCAATCTAAGTAGTTTCTGACAACAGTAGCTTCAGCAGACATTGGGCTCATTTGCTTAAGCTTCTTAAATTCTGATCTTGCCTTTTCTTGAACATCTTTTGGTAGTTTTAGCTTCTCGAGTTTATTTTCGAGTTCGTTAATATCATCACCACCGTCTTCAGAGTCTTTACCCAACTCTTTCTGAATGGCTTTCATTTGCTCGTTAAGATAATACTCTCTTTGAGTCTTTTCCATCTGACGCTTAACTCGTCCTCTAATTCTTTTTTCAGTTTGCAGTACATCAATTTCTCCCTCAAGGAAACTGAGTATCAATTCGAAACGTTCTTTTAGGTTGTTAATTTCGAGTATTTGTTGTTTTTGAGACAGTTTTATTTGTAAGTTTGATGCAATTGTATCAGCTATTTTTGAGTAATCATCAATCTCAGATACAGTATTGAAAGTATCAGTTGGTATTTTTCGATTAATTTTTGTATAGCTTTCAAATTGCATTAGACAGGATCTAGCCAAGGCCTCGATTTCAGGATCATCAAGAACAATCTCATTAACTAGATCGACTTCGACCTGATGAAATTTTTCTCCCGGTATGAAGTTACGAATTTTAGCCCTACTAGTGCCTTCAACAAGTACCTTAACGGTGTTGTCAGGAAGTTTTAACAATTGCATTATTGATGCAACAGTACCATGGGTGTATAGATTATCCTCTGACGGATCTTCTGTTGTGGAGTCTTTCTGTGCAACTAGAAACAACTCTCTATCATTGTTCATGACCTCTTCAAGTGCTTGTATTGATTTGTCCCTACCAACAAAAAGAGGAACAACCATGTTTGGATATACCACAATGTCACGCAGAGGAAGAATGGGATACAAATCTTTGTTAACTTTTATATCATCGTCCATAGCACTAACTCAACAAATTAATAATACTATACTAATTTGGAGCTTAACGTTCAGACTTTCAAGTTTTTTTAATAGAAATAAACTACTATTAAGCAGAATTACCTAAATCTTCTTTTTGATCAGAGTAAATATATAGTGGTCTAGATTTGCCTTCAATAACTTCGTTTGAAATCACAACTTCCTCAACAAGCTCCAGCTCAGGGAGCTCAAACATTGTTTCGAGAAGTATAGACTCTAGGATTGAACGAAGCCCACGTGCGCCTGTTTTTCTTTCAATAGCTTTGTTTGATATTGTTCTAAGTGACTCATCTGAAAAAGTTAACTTTACATTCTCAATTTCAAACATTCTTTGATATTGTTTTATCAAGGAGTTTTTTGGCTCAGTTAGAATTTTAACAAGCGTTTCCTCATTTAAATTTTCCAGTGATGCAATAACTGGGACTCTCCCCACAAATTCGGGTATAAGACCAAACTTGAGCAAATCCTCTGGCTCTAGAACGCTGAATAACTCATCTAAATTCTTCTCTTCTACCTCATCAATGAGGGCACTGAAACCCATTGAGGTATCGTTCGTTCTTTTTGCAATAATCTTTTCGAGTCCTGCAAATGCACCACCACAAATAAAAAGTATGTTTGTAGTATCAACTTGTAAGAATTCTTGTTGTGGATGCTTTCTTCCCCCTTGTGGAGGAACGCTTGCAATTGTGCCTTCCATGATTTTGAGCAATGCTTGTTGCACACCCTCTCCAGAAACGTCTCGTGTTATTGATGGATTATCAGATTTCCGACTTATTTTGTCGACTTCATCAATATAAACAATCCCACGTTGTGCTTTTTCAACATTGTAATCAGCAGCCTGTAGTAACTTAAGGATTATATTCTCAACATCTTCACCAACGTAGCCTGCCTCTGTGAGACTTGTTGCATCGGCCATTGTAAATGGAACATCTAATATTCTAGCGAGTGTTTGAGCCAAAAGCGTTTTTCCGCTACCTGTCGGACCAACTATTAGTATATTTGATTTTGAAAGTTCAACATCACTTGATGCTCTAACTTCGGTGCTCAGTCTTTTATAATGGTTATGAACAGCGACTGATAGTACTTTTTTTGCATGTTTTTGCCCAATAACATATTCATTAAGTATATTAAATATTTCGGAGGGGGTTGGAAGTTCTTTATCAGATTTTATAATCGACGATTTAGTTTCTTCTCGAATTATATCAGTACATAAATCGACACACTCGTCACAAATAAACACAGTTGGACCCGCTATAAGCTTTCGAACTTCGTGCTGACTTTTACCACAAAATGAACAATACAATGTTGATTTAGCGTCATTATTTCCAACTTTACTCATATTTCACCATAAAATTAATATAATCTATTTCTACCCTATATTTCTTAATAAGATATAAATTTAGGATCTGTTATTTGCCGTCCGAGTCCTCTCTTGAAGCGATTACAGCATCGACAATTCCAAACTCTTTTGCCTCTGCTGAGTCCATAAAATAGTCTCGGTCCAAGGTTTTTTCAATTGTATTATATGTTTGCCCTGTATGATTTACATAAAGATCGTTTAGTCTTTTTTTTATCTTTATGATATCTTCTGCATGCCTCTCAATATCACTAGCCTGACCGGAAAAACCTCCAGATGGTTGATGGACCATAACCCTTGAGTGAGGCAAACAATACCTCATTCCCTTCTCGCCAGCGGTCAACAATAGTGATCCCATCGATGCTGCCTGGCCAATGCAAAGAGTTGACACGGGAGGCCGTATAAATTGCATTGTATCATAAATTGCCATGCCAGCGGTAACAATACCACCAGGTGAATTGATATACAGAGATATCTCTTTTTTAGGATTTTCAGCTTCTAAAAATAATAATTGCGCAGTAACTATTGTGGCTACACTATCATCTATTGGACCCGTTATAAAAATTATCCTCTCCTTCAAAAGTCTTGAGAATATGTCATATGCTCTTTCACCTCTATTCGATTGCTCAACTACCATTGGTATTAAGTTCATCGCAAGGTCCTCTTTTTTTGTCATTTTGTTACCTATTTTTTCGTTTTCGATTTACTCGGTTTTTTATCAGTGGTTTTTTTTGCAGATTTCGTTACTTTGCTTTTTGTTTTAGGCTCGGACTTTTGTTCACCACGATCAGGCGCGTCGTCATTGCCTAATAGTTTAGCCCTATCCACCTGCTCCTCCTTAATTTTGACTAGCGTTAATATGTGATCAACTACTTTTTCTTCTATCAATGGAGATCTTATTTGCATCATAGCACCAGGATTTTCTTGATATAATTTGATTATTTCACTTTCCTGCCCCGGGTAATTTCTTGCCTGTTCAAAAAGCGCTTTGTTTACCTCATCGTCCGATACATTAATCGACTCATCCTCGGCTATCTTATTAAAGAAAAGCCCAAGTCTGACTCTGCGTCGCGCTATGTCGTCATATTCTTTTCTTGTTTTCTTCTCATCTTTAACGACATCTTTGACCTTTTTTCCAGACTTCTCAATATCTGTAATATAATTATTCCAAATTGAGTCACTCTCATCCTTTACAAGGGTTGGAGGTAAATCAAATTTTAACTTTGGATCTAAACCATCAAGTAGATTTCTTTTCAAATCAGATTTAGAAATTGACTCAAAATCCTTTTCAAGCTGCTCGGAAATTTGCTCTTTCAACTTTTTTAGGTCATCAAACCCAAGTTTCTTGGCGAAGTCATCGCTTATCTTTGTTGGTACTTCTTTTTCAATTTTTTTTACTTTCGTTTCAAATATAGCATCTTTACCTGCAAGATGAGGAACCTGATAGTCCTTTGGGAATTTAACGCTAATGTTCAACTCTTGATCTTTTGAAGACCCAGTCAATTGCTCTTCAAAACCTGGAATAAATGCCCCCGAGCCAATAACAAGTGGCGCATCATTTGCTGTACCACCATCGAAAATTTCACCGTCAATCTTTCCAACGAAGTCTATTATTAGCTGATCTCCCGATTGGGCTTTCTCGCTTGATTTTCTCTCCTCATAGCTCTTATTCTCGTCTGCAATCCTCTGCAATGCCTCATCAATATCATCTTTCGTGACTTTTGCTATTTTCTTTGTGATGGATATTGTATTATATTTTGGGATGTCAATCTCGGGTATTATTTCATAGACCATTTTGTAGGATAGATCCTTCTCCAATTTTATTATCTGGTCGATTTCTT
This sequence comes from uncultured Rhodobiaceae bacterium, assembly GCA_913030915.1. Classification (GTDB taxonomy): domain Bacteria; phylum Pseudomonadota; class Alphaproteobacteria; order Rhizobiales; family TMED25; genus TMED25. The sequence goes on along the minus strand of CAJWEW010000008.1, from coordinate 40,851 downwards.
CTTTTTCTTTGTCCTCTGATGGCTTGCCTTGGTAAAATGAAATCTTGGGCTGTATGGCAGGCCTTTCGTTACGATCACTCATAGCCTTAGCTGATGTTTCCTTAACTAGGTCTTCAATAATTTCAGGCATAAGCCGCTGTCCAAAAACTTTCCTAAGATGGTGTATTGGAACTTTTCCAGGTCTGAAGCCTTTTAATTGGACAGTATTTTTCAGTTCTTCTAGTTTAGAAAGAAGTTTACCTTCAATATTATCTCGTGGGATATCTACCTTGACTTCCCTATTTAAATCTTTTGCTAAAACCTCTGTAACATTCATATTATACTCACTAATCAAATTTTGATGGTGCGGGCGAAGGGAATCGAACCCCCACTCCTATAAGGAACCAGAACCTAAATCTGGCGCGTCTACCAGTTCCGCCACGCCCGCAGGATTAATACGTTATAATATAATCATCGTAAATTTAAAACAAAATTTTGAAAAATAAATACTGAAGTAATTAAATCAAAGTTATATAAATTGTCTAAAATTTAATCAATGTGCATATATTTTAATCATTTTTGTAGATTTATTTTACAAATAACAATAAAAATTGTAAAAAAACCGAACATAAAAGCATATTTATTATATTTTTTATATGTTGGCACGTTTTTTGCATAATAAACAATAACAATCGAGGTGATTATGAAAAAAATTGAAGCAATAATAAAACCATTTAAATTGGATGAAGTCAAAGAAGGTCTTCAATCCATAGGAGTTTCAGGTATCACTGTTCTTGAGGCTAAAGGTGTGGGACGCCAAAAGGGTCACACAGAGCTTTACAGGGGAGCAGAGTACGTGATCGATTTCTTACCTAAAATAAAGATTGAAGTTGTTGTTTCCGATAAATTGGCACCTGAGGTGATTGATTTCATTAGAGAGTCTGCACACACTGGTAAGATTGGTGATGGTAAAATATTCATCACCGATATACAAGATGTCGTAAGAATTAGAACAGGCGAAACTGGTGAAGAGGCAATATAGTAGCAAAAGGAGAATAATATTATGCCAAAAGTTAGTGATATTTTAAAAGAAATTAAAGACACAGATATTAAGTTTGTTGATTTGCGTTTTACTGATCCAAGAGGTAAACTTCAACATGTAACAATGGATGCATCTGTAATGGATAGTGATGCCTTTGCAGATGGTGTCATGTTTGATGGTTCATCAATAGCAGGGTGGAAAGCTATTAACGAGTCAGATATGACGCTAATGCCTGACCCTGATACGGCACACACCGATCCATTCTTTGCTCAGTCAACAATGGCTATTTTCTGTGATATCCTGGACCCAATATCCGGAGAAGCATATGAGAGAGATCCTCGCTCGGTTGCAAAAAAAGCAGAAGCTTACCTTAAATCAACCGGCATTGGAGATACAGCATCATTTGGTCCTGAGGCTGAATTCTTTATGTTTGATGATGTAAGGTTTGCAGCGGATCCATATCAAACAGGTTTTGAACTGGATTGCACAGAGCTACCATCAAATACTGCGACTGAATATGAGTCAGGTAACCTTGGCCATAGACCAAGGACAAAAGGAGGCTACTTCCCTGTCCCCCCAGTGGACTCTGCACAAGATATCAGATCTGAAATGGTTAGCGTAATGACTGATATGGGTGTGGTCACTGAAAAACATCACCATGAAGTTGGCGCAGCCCAGCACGAATTGGGAATAAAATTTGATAGCCTAACCAAAATCGCTGATAAACAACAAATTTACAAATACGTTGTTCATCAAGTTGCAAATGCATACGGAAAGACAGCAACCTTCATGCCAAAACCCATATATGGCGATAATGGAACGGGTATGCACTGCCATCAATCAATCTGGAAGAATGGGAAACCAGTATTTGCCGGTTCTGAATACGCAGGTCTATCTGAAACTGCACTTTATTATATCGGTGGTATTCTAAAACATGCTAAGGCGATTAACGCATTCACAAATGCGTCAACAAATTCTTACAAAAGACTTGTGCCTGGCTTTGAAGCTCCTGTATTACTCGCGTATTCTGCTAGAAATAGATCTGCATCATGCCGAATTCCATTTGGAAAATCACCAAATGCTAAACGGATTGAAATACGCTTCCCTGATCCATCCGCCAATCCCTATCTTGCATTCGCATGCATGCTTATGGCTGGCATTGATGGTATTAAAAATAAAATTCATCCAGGAAAACCTACAGATCAAGATCTGTATGACTTACCAGAAAAAGAATTAAAGAAGATACCAACCGTATGTGGAAGCCTAAGAGAGGCTCTTACAAGCCTTGAGAAAGATAATAGCTTCCTTACAGAAGGTGATGTATTTACCAAAGACCAGATTGAGGCCTACATTGAACTCAAAATGGAAGAAGTCATCAGGTTTGAGCACACACCTCATCCTGTAGAATTTGATATGTACTATAGTGTGTAAATAATTAAATATTACTAACAAGAGAACCAAAAGTAGCACTGATGTGTTACTTTTGGTTTTTTTTATTCAACAGTTTTCATATAATAGAAAAATCTATTGATTCTTTTCTTTTGCTATTATGAATGACCTTTTTGAAAAATTATCTGAACCAAATTCAGAGAATATAAAAGTTAAAAAGACCAAAAAAACTAACGGTGCTGACTACACCGCAAAAAATATCACAATATTAGAAGGCTTGGAGCCGGTTAGAAAAAGACCAGGAATGTATATAGGTGGCGTAGATTCAAGAGCCCTTCATCATCTATTTAATGAGGTCATTGATAATGCGGTTGACGAGGTCGTTGCTGGGCACGCAAGTGCGATCAATGTCACGCGCAATGTAGATAACGAATTAGTAATAACTGATAACGGACGTGGTATCCCAATTGACTCGCATCCAAAGTTTCCCAATAAGTCAGCATTAGAAATTATCCTGACCACTCTCCATGCTGGGGGTAAATTTGATAATAGCTCATATAAAACCTCAGGTGGGTTACACGGGGTTGGCATATCCGTAGTAAATGCATTATCTGAATATTTGTCTGTAGAAGTTGTACGCGATAAGTCACTATATCGACAAGATTTTGCACGCGGTAAACCCACGACAAAACTTGAGTATAAAGGCAAAACCAAAGAACAAAACGGGACTTCAATTCGTTTCAGGCCAGACAACGAGATATTCGAGGATGGACTTGATTTTAATTCAGGTGAGCTTATCGAAATACTTAAAACCAAAGCCTATCTTGTTTCTGGTTTAAAAATAACTTTTACCGATGCAAGCGATACAATTGACTCCAAGCAAGTACAATTTTATTATCCAAATGGAATTGCTGATATCATTGAAGAAAATGCCCGCCAAAAAGAGTTGATTATTAACTCACGTTTTACTGGATCATCATCAGCCAAATCCTCAGCTGGCAAAGTTGAATGGTCCATCATATGGGCAGTAGATAGAAAAAATAAAATAAAATCTTTTTGTAATACAATTCCAACTATAAATGGAGGTACTCATGAAAATGCCTTTAAAAGCGCGATCCTCAAATCAATCAAACGCTACGGCGACATAATTGGTATAAGAAACACAAAAATCATAACGCTGGATGACCTAATAGAAAGTATGGATGGTATATTATCTATTTTTATTGCAGATCCAGAGTTTCAAGGCCAAACAAAAGAAAAATTAAGTTCAAAAAATGCGACCACTCTGACAAGTAAAATTATCGAGGATAACTTTGATTACTGGTTATCGGAAAATCCAACCGACGCAGAAAAATTAATCAGCTTTCTTATTAATACAGCAAATACTAGAATCAATCGTAAACACGAGAAGGATTTAAGCCGAAAGTCTGCCCTGAGAAAACTGAGGCTTCCTGGAAAATTAGCAGATTGTCTAGAAGATAAAGCCGATGATACTGAATTATTTATCGTTGAAGGTGATTCAGCAGGTGGATCTGCAAAACAGGCGAGAGATAAGAAGTATCAAGCCGTCCTGCCCTTGCGGGGTAAAATATTAAACATTGCGAGCAGTAGCGCACAAAAATATTTCCAAAATCAGCAGCTGAAGGATTTAGTTCAGGCTCTAGGCTGCGGAACATCTCAGACTTACGATGAAGGAAATTTAAGGTATGATAAAATTATTATAATGACCGATGCTGATGTTGATGGGGCCCACATAGCATCATTATTGATAACGTTTTTCTATATTGAGATGCCTGAATTAATAAATAACGGGCATTTGTATCTTGCTGTTCCGCCTCTTTATAAATTATCAGCTAATAATAAAATATTCTACGCTATTGATGACGAAGATAGAGAAAGAATAATAAAAGAGCACTTCAAGAAAAGCGAAAAGATCGACATATCACGTTTCAAAGGTTTAGGTGAAATGCTTCCAAACCAATTAAGAGAGACAACAATGAATAAATCGACAAGAAAGCTATTAAAAATATCAATGGATAGCTATTCCCCAGACCAATATGCAAAAACGATTGATGAATTAATGGGTAATAAACCAGATGCAAGATTTAAATTCATTCAAGAAAATGCAAACTTTAATTAACAAAAAAGCAAGTTGTCAATGTTAGGTGAAAAACAATTTATATCGTTGCTTGAAAAGCTGGATGAAGGGGTAATAATAACATCATCAGAATTTGATATTATGTATGCTAACGAAATCGCTACCACTTACTTTGGAGAGAAAATTGTTGGCAAACCAATATATAATCTCATTAGAAATAGTGAGGTAATCGATGCAATTAATGAATCGCAAGAAATAAATATTTCTTTTCCGTATGCGTCAAGTATCGGGAAGCACAATTTACAACTTCACTATTATCAAAAACATGAAAATCCAGGAATTATTGTTATCAATGATCGTACAGAGGAAGAGAAATTTCAGAATATAAGACGTGATCTCATTGCGAATGTCAGTCATGAATTAAGATCACCTTTAACCAGCATTACAGGATTTATCGAAACATTACAAAATGAGGATGTAAGCAAGGATCAAAGGACTCACTTCCTAACTATTATGCAAGAAGAGTCCAATAGAATGAATAGAATTATATCGGACCTCCTTTCATTATCAAAAATTGAAATAGATATGTACAAGGAGCTTGTGGATGAAGTAAATGTAATCGACCAAATTAATATTGCAAAAAATGCCCTAGAGCATCGTGCCTCCGAGTCTGGGAAGATGATAAACGTTACAATCAAAGGAGACATACCAAGAATCAAAGGTGATGCGGACCAGATTATTGAAGTATTTCATAACCTATTTGATAATGCTATTAAATACTCAAATGATGGGAGTACAATAGTGGCAACAATTGATCTTCATTCAGTAGATACCCAAGAATATATTCGGGCCACAATTGCAAATGACGGTGCTGGTATTAATGAAGAACACCTACCCCGATTAACTGAGAGATTTTATCGCGTAGATAAGGCGAGGTCGCGAGACATTGGAGGTACTGGACTTGGCTTAGCTATAGTCAAACACATTCTAATCAGACATAATGCAAATATGGAGATTACAAGTAAAATTAATGGGAAAACAAAATTTATTATATCCTTTCCCTGTGGATAAAATAAATAAAATCAACTTGTAATATTTTTGTAATATTTACGTAACAATATTTTAAAAAACAAAAAGCATAAAGTTAGTAGTTTTGAATATTAACTTGTTGTAGGAACTTTTGAAAAATGAAAATCTTTAAATATTTTTTATTTATATTATTTAGCGGCTTGTATCTACTTCCGACTGGTAAGGTAGATGCCCGTGATACAATTTCAATTGTCGGATCATCAACGGTATTTCCCTTTGCAACAGTTGTTGCTGAAGAATATGGTCGCGGTTCTGGAAATAGTACCCCTGTTATTGAGTCAACAGGTTCAGGCGGCGGAATGAAATTATTCTGTGCAGGTATTGGGTTTGAGCATCCTGATATCACAAATTCATCTAGGCGCATCAAGAAAAGTGAGTTTGATAAATGTCAAGCTAATGGAATTGATATGAGTGAGTTTATTATTGGTTACGACGGAATAGTTGTAGCTAACTCTAACTCAGGGGCTGAGTTAAATTTGACCCTTGGTCAACTATTTCAAGCCGTTGCGTCAAAAGTTCCAAGTTCTGAAACTACTAATGATGATTGTAAACTCATAGACAATCCGCACACAAAATGGAGTGATATAGATGAGTCACTGCCAAATATAAGCATTGAGGTCTTAGGACCACCCCCCACATCTGGAACCCGTGATGCGTTTGTGGAACTGGCAATGGAAGGCGGGGCTAAATCATTTGAATGCCTAAACGCTATCAAAAAAGCTGATAAAAAGAAATGGGAAGCGGTGGCTCATGGGATGCGTGAAGACGGAAAGTGGATTGATGCCGGCGAAAATGATAACCTCATGGTTTCTAAGCTTGTTGCAAATCCTGACGCAGTTGGCGTATTTGGTTTTAGCTTCCTAGATCAAAACTCTGATACACTAAAGGGCGCAAATATTAACGGTATTTCACCAACTTTTGAGAATATTGCTGATGGTTCTTATAATATTTCAAGATCGCTTTATTTTTATGTGAAACATGCGCATATCGGCGTTGTACCGGGTATTAAGGACTATGCAAAAGAATTTACATCCGAAGATGCGTATGGAGAAGATAGCTATCTTGTTGACAAGGGGCTTATTCCACTACCAGAAGACGAGAGAGTAATATATCGTGAAGCAGCAGAGATTATGCCAAAACTATCTATGTAATGAAAATTTACATCTACCCCCGCGCTTATTTTTACAAAAAAAAGTGCGGGGGTAATTTTTGTTTAAGATCAATATTTGTGGTCAATTAGTATGCTAACAATCTATCTTATAATTTTACTTGGATTAAGTTTTGTATCCTATTTTTATGGAAAAAGATTAATCAGAAGGCGGGTATATGAACAAAAAATTAGTCAACACTCTAGAGACAGTTATCATGGCTTATATTTATCTCTTTATTTAATCATACCATCTATCATACTCACGCTTATTTGGTTGGCATCGAGCCCAAATATTATCGACTCTCTTCTAAAGAGTAAAATTAAAAACTCATTGCCTGATTTAAGCTTGGGTGAAATTAATATCCTTAAATCCAAAGTAATATCAGCATATGATGGCATATTACCAGTAGACTCCGAACAAATGGAAATATTCGTAGGTTTTTACAACAGCGCTAACATTATCAGTACAAATTTTATAATTATAATTAGCGCTCTTGTATCTGTCAGTTTTTTTCTTTTTGCCCTGAACCGTATCAGAGTGAGATTTAATGCACGCAGTAAAGTTGAAAATATTTTAAAATTTTCGATGATTTTAGCTTCTTGCGTTGCCATAATCACCACGATCGGGATTGTACTTTCCTTAATCATAGAAACAATCGAATTTTTTAAAATAATTAAAATTACTGATTTTCTTTTTGGCCTGCAATGGAGCCCGCAAATTGCTCTTCGGGAAGATCAAGTTGCCGGTGAAGGGCTATTCGGTGCAATACCAATTTTTATTGGTACGATTTTAATAACGCTCATTGCCATGTTCATAGCTGTGCCAATTGGCTTGCTATCGGCTATATATCTATCAGAATACTCAAAGCCTAAAATTCGCGCAATTGCCAAACCAATGCTAGAAGTACTAGCGGGAATTCCAACAGTTGTTTATGGTTTTTTTGCAGCCTTAACTGTTGCACCATTTTTACGAAATAGTGGTGCAAGTGTTGGGCTAAGCTTATCATCAGAGTCGGCCCTTGCAGCAGGACTAGTGATGGGAATTATGATCATACCCTTGATATCATCACTATCCGATGATGTGATCAATGCTGTGCCTCAGAGCTTGAGGGAAGGATCTGCCGCCTTGGGCTCAACTCAATCGGAAACTGTTAAACTCGTAATCTTGCCTGCAGCTCTTCCAGGAATAGTGAGTGCAATTTTACTAGCGTTATCTAGGGCCATTGGTGAAACTATGATTGTCGTTATGGCTGCAGGGGTTGCTGCAAATCTGACATTCAATCCTTTCGAGTCAGTAACAGCTGTGACTGTTCAAATTGTTGTTCTGCTAATTGGAGATCAAGAATTCGATAGTGCAAAAACACTAGCTGCATTTGCACTTGGTTTTACGCTATTCATAATAACACTCCTATTGAATGTACTATCAATATACATCGTTAGAAAATATAGGGAGCAATATGACTGATAATTTCACAGAGATTCGTCTAAGAAAAAGGTATCGCGCAGAAAAACGATTTAAGATCTACTCTGTTAGCGCTCTAATTTTAGCTTTGCTAATACTAGCAACTCTGATTTCATCGATCGCAATATCATCCATACCCGCTTTCACGCAAATAAATATAGGTATTGATGTAAAGATGAACGATGATCAGATTCTGCAATTCGAAGAAGATCCTGAAAATGTCTCATGGCGTTCCCTGCAAAAGAAATCATTCTATTCAATGTTTCCAGATGTTGAAACACGTAAAGATAAGAAAGAACTCAATAAGCTCTTATCCACTGGTGCGTATATAGAAATTAAAAAATTCTATTTGGATAACCCAAATAAACTTCCTGATAATAATATAATATATGTACCCGCATCTGATGATGTTGATCTTCTGATCAAAGATATTATTGATAGGGATCTACCGCAAGATATGAGAACAATTTCTGATAACCAAATATCCTATTTGGATAAACTAATTAGCAATAATAGAATTAAGAAAACTATATCTTGGCGATTATTCAGTAACAGTGATAGTAGAGAGCCCGAGTTAGCAGGGCTTAAAGGTGGAATTGTTGGCACACTACTGACGATGTTTGTGACACTTATTATTAGTTTTCCAATTGGTGTTTTGGCAGCAATATACCTTGAGGAGATTGCGCCAAAAAATAAATTTACAGACATAATTGAAGTTAACATTAATAATCTTGCGGCTGTTCCCTCTATTGTTTACGGACTGTTAGGCTTGGCTGTTTTTTTGAATTATATGAATATGCCTCGATCCGCACCTCTTGTTGGAGGCATCGTATTAGCTTTGATGACACTACCTGTTATAATTATTGCTACAAGAGCTGCAATGGCTTCAATACCCCCATCGATCAGAGAAGCAGCATATGGTGTGGGCGCATCACAGATGCAAGTCATTGTTCATCACGTCTTCCCACTCGCTTTACCTGGTATTCTTACGGGTACTATAATTGGTATTGCTCGAGCTGCCGGTGAAACAGCACCATTACTGATGATTGGGATGATGGCATTTATTGTTGACGTGCCATCAAAGATTACGGACAAAGCAACTGTTCTACCAGCTCAGATATACATGTGGGCTAATAATCCTGAAAGATCATTTGAGTATTTAACTAGTGCTGCAATATTAATTTTACTTGTTATTTTGATAATGATGAATTTATTAGCTATACTACTCAGAAAAAAATACGAAAGACGTTGGTAGCATGATTCCAAATCAGTACAAAATAACTACAAGTAATGTAAACGTTGATTATGGGAACAAAAGAGCCCTACATGATATAAATTTACAAATTGAAGAGAAAGAAGTTACAGCCTTGATAGGCCCTTCTGGTTGTGGAAAGTCAACATTTATTCGATGCTTAAATCGCATGAATGACCTAATAGAAGGTTGCAAGGTTGAAGGTAAAATCATGATTGATGAGGTTGATATAAACTCCCCAGATACAGATATTGTTGAACTACGTGCGAGAATTGGCATGGTCTTTCAAAAGCCCAATCCATTTCCGAAATCAATCTATGACAATGTTGCTTACGGGCCTCGAATTCACGGCTTGGCAAAATCAAATGAGGATTTAGATAACATTGTTACGAAGAGCTTAAAAAGGGCAGGATTATGGAACGAAGTAGAGGATAGGCTTGACGCGTCTGGATTATCACTCTCTGGTGGTCAACAGCAAAGACTTTGTATTGCAAGGGCTATCGCTGTAAATCCCGATATCCTATTGATGGATGAGCCATGCTCAGCCCTAGATCCAATTGCAACTGCAGTAATAGAAGAGCTAATCAATGAACTAAAAGAGAGATATACAATTGTTATCGTAACACATTCAATGCAACAAGCGGCACGTTTATCAGAGAAAACGGCATACTTTCATCTAGGAAAAATGATTGAATATGACATCACATCAAATATATTCACAAATCCAAAACATGAAATGACTGAAGCTTATATCTCAGGAAGAATAGGTTAGGAGAAAATAATGACGGAGCACATAAATTCAGCGTTTGATACCGGTTTAAAAGAGGTAAACAAACAAATAGCAAAGCTTGGAGCGCTTGCAGAGACACAGCTTGATGACTCCTTGACCGCCCTTAAAGAGAAAAATATACAAAAATTTGAGTCCATAATAAATCGTGATAAAAGTTTGGATAAGATTACAGCTGATGTCAGCTCATCAGTTTTTGAATTATTGGCACTATGGTCACCCATTGCGTACGATCTAAGAAGTTTATTGGTTGCTGACAGAGTAGGCGCAATTCTTGAGAGAATTGGCGATTATTCAAAAAATATAGCAAGGCGAAGTCAGGTAATCGTATCTGAAGAAAATTTTGATCGTCTTCCCGTAAACATTATTGGGCTTGGGCAGCATGTTCAAGACCTCCTTCATAAAAGTCTCGACGCGTATATGGAATTAAATATTGATAAGGCAATGAATATCTGGGAGTCAGATATTGATACAGATCGACTGTACCTAAGTATATTTAAAGAAATTTTGAGCTATATGTCAGAGAATCCTGATGATGCAAAGATGCTAACTCATTTAATCTTTATATCAAAAAATTTAGAAAGAGTTGGTGATTACACGACATCCATCGCCAAGCAGACATATTTTTTAATTGAGGGAACGGTTCCACAGACCAAGCGCCCAAAGGCAATGACAACATTCTAAAGCAATAAAATGCCCCTTGCAGTAATAGCTGACGACGAAAAAAATCAACTGGAGCTAATATCTTTTCATTTAAAAAAGAATAATTTTGATGTGATTGCCGCCGGAGACGGTGAGGAGGCATTTGATTTAATAGTCGAACACAGACCTGATATTGTAATTTTGGACTGGATGATGCCAAACTCCTCAGGCATTTCAGTTTGCCGTCGTATTAGATCTTCAAAAGAGCTCAAGAAACTGCCAATAATTATATTGAGCGCCCGCGGTGAGGACATTGATACCTCTCACGGCTTATCATCAGGCGCTGATGACTATATTACAAAGCCTTTCTCACCAATTGAGTTGATTGCGAGAGTCAACTCATTATTAAGGCGGACAAACGCTGAAATAAATTCCTCTATAATTGAGTATGAAGACTTATTAATTGATAATGATAAAAAAATACTACAAGCTACTGATAATATTGTAAAAATTGGGAAAACTGAGTTTAAAATCCTCTCCCTTTTGATGAGCAGACCAGAAAATGTTTTTTCACGTGACCAAATTATAGATTTTGTATGGAACAACATGCCAGATATTGATAATAGAACAGTTGATGTTCATGTCAGCCGGCTACGAAAGGTATTGAATGATAATTATCATGGCACATGCAAAATACATACTGTGCATGGGTTTGGTTATTGTATCCGAAATAATTGATTATTTAATTTCAAGCTCAGATACTGGGGTAATGTCAACCGACTCACCACAACCACACGCTGATGTCTCATTTGGATTATTAAACTTAAATCCAGCACTGAATTTTTCTTCAACATAATCCATCTCTGTCCCCAGAAGATATAAGATGGCTTTTGGATCGATAACAATGGTAACGCCATCCTGCTCGACTACCTCATCACCATCTGAAATCTCAGACACATAATCCATTGAGTAGTGAAGGCCGGCACAGCCACCTTTTTCGATACCGATGCGCAAAATCTTATTTTCTTGATTTGAGTCATCAATTAAATGATTGACCCTCTCAATCGCCCGTGGAGTTAAACTTATGATATTTGACTTAACCATACAACTCTAACCTTACATCATATTAAGCGCAACTTGGGCTTCTTCTGACATCATCGAGATATCCCAAGGAGGATCAAATACTAAGTTTGCTTTTGCTGACGCAATACCTCCGACAGATAATACGGCATCCTCGACCCATTTTGGCATATCACCAGCTACGGGGCACCCAGGTGCGGTGAGTGTCATCTCAACATCTACATGAAAATTTTCATCAATATCTACTTTATAAATAAGACCTAATTCATATATATCGACAGGGATTTCCGGATCGTAAACTGTCTTGAGGGCAGACACAATCTTTTCTGTCAAATCCGCTATTGTATCTTCATCTAATAATGGTTTTTCTGTCATAGCAGTCATTAGTCCTTATGAAAAAAATTTTCTACAATATAACAAAGACTCACACAAACTATCAATATCTTTCTCATCATTATACATTGCGATGGATGCGCGACAAGTTGAGGTGACACCGAAAGATTGCATTAAAGGCTCAGCGCAGTGTGTCCCTGCCCTTATCGCAATACCTTTCTTATCAATTATTGTGCTTACATCGTGCGGGTGGGCACCGTTCATATTAAATGAAAAAATTCCTTTGCTATGAGCTGGATCTACAAAAAAAGATAGACCATCAATTTCCTGTAACTTTCGTTTGGCGTAATCTGATATTTTAGCTTCGTGATTATGAATTTCCTCAATACCAATTTCATTGATATACTTAATGGCATGCCCTAGCCCTACCGCCTGAGCGATCGGAGGCGTTCCAGCCTCAAACTTTTGTGGAGCATCGGCATAGGTGACATTGTCTATCGTAACTTCAGCGATCATCTCCCCGCCCCCTTGAAAGGGCATCATATCCTTTTGGCGCTCTTTCTTCGCGTATAAAACACCAATACCCGAAGGGCCATATAGCTTGTGACCAGTAAATACATAAAAGTCAACACCAATGTCATCAACATTAATTGTATCGTGCACCGCGCCTTGCGTACCATCAATAAGGACAGGTACATCATTATTATGGGCAATATTTACAATATCCCTTATTGGCTGAACGGTTCCAAGAACGTTGGACATATGTGTCATGGCAATCATTTTGGTTTTCTTAGTAATCAGCGAGTTAAGATGGTCTATATCAATAAGCCCATTATGATCAATATTAACCCATTTTAATACAGCACCATTTCTCTCTCTGAGAAAATGCCACGGGACTATATTAGAGTGATGCTCAAGCATAGATATTATAATCTCATCACCATCTTGAATATTTACTGAACCATAAGATGATGCAACCAAGTTTATTGCTTCTGTTGCATTTTTTGTAAATATAATCTCTTCACTTGATTTTGAATTAATAAATCGTGCAATCTCATTTCTAGCATCTTCAAAATTTTCAGTCGCCTTCATCGATAGATGATGTATACCCCTGTGTACATTGGCATATTCTTGCTCATAGACTTTCGTCAAACGATCGATAACTGTTTTTGGCTTTTGAGATGAAGCTGCATTATCTAAATATATAGCGTTACCCTCATTTATCTTCATATTTAGAAACGGGAAATCAGAGCGTATCTTCTTAATATCAAACATTGAGATTACCCTTTGAAACTCGATTGAGCATGTTATTCATTACATCTGCAAAAGTTTCTAATATCTTCTTATCTTTTATCTCTTCAAGCGCATCAGTCAAGAAAGCGTGGACAAGCAGTCTTTTTGCCTCTTCCTCAGGTATTCCGCGTGATTTGAGATAAAATAGCGAGTCCTGGCTAATTTGCCCTGTGGTTGCACCATGACCGCATTGCACATCATCTGCATAAATTTCAAGTTCAGGCTTCGCATCATGCTCAGCATTCTTTGAGAGAATAAGCGCATCAATTGACTGCTTTGCTATTGTCTTTTGAGCAATATCATCAACTATAATGTTGCCTTGAAAGACACCTTTTGAGTTATCATTTAATATGGATTTATACTTCTCTCTACTTATTGTATTTGGCGCTTTATGTTTAACAGACAGCATTGTATCAATATGGCTATCCCCATCGAGAAGGTTAACTCCAGAAATAGATATATTGCTATTCGATCCATTGCAATTAATATCCCTGAATTCACGCAATAATTTTGAGCCAGAGGATATTGTGAAGCTGTTAAATTCTGTATCATTTGCAATATCTGCATATTGTTGATTAAATCCAATTGTGATTTGGTTGTGAGCTTGATATTTAACATTGTTTACAACACAATTATCACCAATTTTCCATATAATCGAAGATGTGTAGAGTGCTTCAATATCAACTTTATTTGATATTTTGAATTCAATGATATTGACATGTGCGCCATTTTGTACATTTATCATATGCCTATAATTATAGAAACCATCATTATTACCCACATGTATGATGTATATGTTATCAGCTATACCCTTGTTATTATTGATATTTATTATAGCCCCATCTTCCATCAGAGCAGTATTTAAATTGAACATCTCATTTACATTCTGTGAGTGTTTTTCGGAATTTAGTTTAATTGCCCAATCTGGAATAGGGTCTTTTTTCAAAGAGGTGACTTTGATAGTTTTCGTGTCACTGCTGATAACAGATAATTGGCTCTGCATTGCCCCATCCATAAAAACAAGTACGCTGTCTTTATTTTCTTTTGCCTTTTTTACAATCTCGAAATTATTTATGAAATTATCGAGGTTGACTGGCACCGGTTTAACATCCGATTGAGATGGAATTCTCTCAAGCTTGCTAGTGATATTGGTATATTTCCATTGCTCATTTCTGGTCGAAGGTAAGCCATGAATCCTAAAGAGCTCGTATGCGCCGAGTCGAGCTGGATACAGTGGGTGCTTGATATCTTGATTACTTATATTGTCCTTACAATAAGCAATTACTTGCTCTTCAACATTGATATTTTTTTCTTCAGTTAACATTAAAAAACTATTTTATGTAGTTATTGTAACCGGATTTCTCTAGCTCTAATGCTAGCGAACTATCACCTGTTTCTATAATTTTACCATTATACATGATATGGACAAAATCGGGCTTTATATAGTCGAGCAGTCTTTGATAATGTGTTATGACAACAAAGGACCTTTTTTCATTTCTCAAATTATTTACACCTTCAGCAACAAGTCTTAGCGCATCAATATCTAAGCCAGAGTCGGTTTCGTCTAAGATACAAATCTGAGGGTCCAAGAGCGCCATTTGCAATATTTCATTACGCTTCTTTTCACCGCCCGAAAAACCAACATTTAGAGGTCTTTTTATCATTGAGTCATCAATATTTAATTCCGCAGCTTTTTTCTTAACAAGCTTCATGAAATCTGGCGTCGATAAAACCTCCCTATTATTAGCTTTGTAATGGGCCTCAAGTGAGCTTTTCAAAAAAGTCAACGTCGTAACCCCAGGTATTTCTATTGGATACTGAAAGGCTAAAAATAAACCCCTCGTTGAGCGCTCATCTGCTTCTAGATCAAGCAAATCTTCGCCATTTAAATTTATCTCACCATTTAGTACAGTGTAATCTTCTTTTCCAGCGCAAACATGCGCAAGAGTTGATTTGCCAGAACCATTGGGGCCCATAATTGCGTGTACTTCTCCAGGCCCAACATCCAAGCTAAAACTTTTGAGAATTTCATTATCTTCAACTGAGACTGTAAGGTTTGATACATTAAACATAACCGACTTTTTACCCCACACTTCCTTCCAGTGAAATTCCCACTAGCTTTTGGGCTTCAACTGCGAATTCCATAGGTAACTCTTGCAAGACCTCTTTACAAAATCCATTTACGATTAAGGCAATTGCATCTTCTATATTGATACCCCTTTGGCCACAATAAAATATCTGATCATCCGATATTTTTGAAGTGGTTGCCTCATGCTCAAAAACAGAAGTTGAGTTTTTTGTTTCTATGTATGGCACTGTGTGCGCTGAACATTTATTTCCAATCAGTAATGAGTCGCATTGTGTAAAGTTACGTGCATTTTCTGCGCGGCGATGTGACGAAACTAAGCCACGATATGCATTTGAAGAGTGTCCAGCTGATATGCCTTTTGATATAATCTTACTGCTCGTATTCTTCCCCAAGTGAACCATTTTCGTTCCAGAGTCTATTTGCTGGTATGAATTAGAAATTGCAATGGAGTAAAATTCTCCAACTGAATTATCACCGCGCAAGATACAAGAAGGGTATTTCCATGTCACAGCAGAACCTGTTTCTACTTGCGTCCATGAGATCTTTGAGTTCTTCCCCCTGCAGTCACCTCTTTTTGTTACAAAGTTATAGATACCACCAACACCGTTCTCATCACCTGGGTACCAATTTTGGACAGTTGAATACTTAATTTCAGCGTTTTCAAGTGCAACTAATTCAACAACTGCAGCGTGAAGTTGATTTTCATCTCTTTGTGGTGCCGTGCATCCCTCTAAATAACTTACATAAGATCCCTTGTCAGCTATGACTAACGTTCTCTCGAACTGGCCTGTATTTTCAGCATTTATTCTAAAGTAAGTCGATAGTTCCATTGGACATCTTGTATTTGGAGGTATGTAAACAAACGATCCATCAGTAAATACAGCAGAATTTAGTGCTGAATAATAATTATCTGATTTTGGAATAACAGAGCTGAGATATTTTCTTACTAACTCGGGGTGATCTTTGATGGCTTCTGATATTGAACAGAAAATTATCCCCTCTTCTGATAGCTTTTCTTTGAATGTTGTGACAACGGATACCGAGTCAAAGACGGCGTCAACAGCGATGTTACTTTTTACACCCGAGAGTATTTCCTGTTCTTTTAGTGGGATACCAAGTTTGTCGTAGGTTTTTAAAAGCTCAGGGTCAACTTCTTCAAGTGATTTTGGACCATCAGTATCTTTTGGTGCCGAGTAGAAGTACATATCATTGTAATTAATTGCAGGATAATTTACCTTTGCCCATTCTGGTTCTTTCATTGATAAAAATCTTTGATAGGCGTCTAATCTCCACTCGAGCATCCACTCAGGTTCATTTTTCTTTTTTGAGATAAATCTTATAGTTTCTTCTGTTAGGCCGATTGGTGCTGTTTCAGTTTCTAGATCCGTAGACCATCCAAACTTGTATTTATCCACGCCAATATCGTCGACTTGTTTTACTGTTTCTTTAACTGCAGGCATATCACTACTATAACGTTATGATTAATAAAAATAGTTTATTTTAATATAATTGTTTAAAAGTTAAAATTCATCCCTTGAAGCGTATTATCTAACGTTTTGAGAAAAAAATCTACTTGTTCAGGATAGTTATGCCAGCCAAAACTAACTCTTATTGCGCTATTTGCGTCACTTTCATTATATTTTAAGGCACGTAGAACGTGTGAGCCACCAATTTTACCAGACGAACAAGCAGCACCCGCACTAACTGCTATCCCTTCAATATCAAGACCTATAATAACATTTTCTGCTTTAAGCCCCGGAAATATTAACGTTGAAATGCTTGCATCTTTTTCTGAGCCGAGTGCTGGGATTATAATATTTTTAGAAATTTGCTGTACACCGTCAATTAGCTTTTGTTGTAATATTAAATTATTAGCGCGTTCATCATCCATTTTGCTAATACATGCCTCGAGCGCTATTTGAAAGGCTGAAATACCGATCACATTCTCAGTACCAGCTTTTCGACCAAACTCCTGCTCTCCACCAAAAACTTGTTTGTAAACAGGCTGGCTATTACGCATGTATACAAGCCCAACGCCATGCAGACCTCCTATTTTATGTGAAGCAAATGAAGCAAAATCAGCATAGGCTACAGCCTGCCGTATATCCATTTTTCCAAGTGCCTGTATCATATCCGAGAAGAAAAGTGCTTCGTATTTTTTGCATATTTTTGAGATATCTTCGATTGGCTGCAATACACCTGTTTCGTTATTTATAAGCATTACGCACACAAGTGTTTTACCCGATAGACTTCCCAAGCGATTTTCAAAATCAGCCAAATTAATTACCCCATCTGCCGTAAGTTGACATTTTACTTTATTAATATTTGTAGAATTTATCGTATCAATTACTGCACTGTGTTCTGTTTCAAGATACAAAACATTTTTTATTTCGTATGTGTGTAGGGCATGGCTAATAATATAATTACACGCCTCGGTTCCGCTCGAGGTAAAAAGAATATTTTCCGTCTGACACTCTAAGATTTCTGATATTAGGTCTCTGGCCTTACTAATCTGTGCTCTCGATTTTTGACCTTCTTGATGGACCGAAGACGGGTTATAAAATCCTTCTGCACTTCCGCTCCTCAGAAATTGACACACTTCGTCTCTAATTGGTGTTGAAGCGGCATTATCAAAATATACTCTCATGAGTCAAATATCCATTTTTAATTATATAAAAAAATTTTCAACGGTGTTAAAAGCACTCAAAATATAGAATTCCATATCTGGAATCAAGAAAATCATGCAAATCCTTCACATTGAGAATTATTATTTATATAAGCTGATAATAAAAAAATTCATCCTATTGAACAAATATATTTACTATTGTTAATCATATATGCTAATTATTGCAAGTTGAATGCATTGGGAGGGATAAATGCCAGAGATCATGTTTAATGGTCCATCAGGTCGTATTGAAGGACGCTACCACCACAACGAGGTTCCTGAATCTAAAATTGTTCTCTTATTGCACCCTCACCCAAAGTTTGGCGGTACAATGAATAACCCTATTATCCACAATGCGTATTATACTTTTGTTAAGAATGGCTTTTCAGTTTTAAGATTTAATTTTAGAGGTGTAGGAAAAAGTCAGGGAGAGTATGATGCTGGTGTTGGCGAACTGTCCGATGCAGCGTCTGCCTTGGATTGGATACAAGAGTTAAATAGGGACTCAACAGGCTGTTGGGTTGTAGGATTTTCATTCGGAGCCTGGATCGCAATGCAATTACTTATGAGACGACCTGAAATAGAGTCATTTATCTCAATATCCCCACCAGCGAATTTATATGATTTCAATTTTTTAGCGCCATGCCCATCATCAGGACTGATAATAAATGGCTCGGATGACATTGTTGCACCAAAACCTGACATCCAAAAGCTTGTTGACAGGCTGAAATCCCAAAAAGGAATTGAAATTAATCACTCACTCATTGATGGGGCCAATCACTTCTTTGATAACGAAATTGACTCACTTAATGAAGAAATTTCAACATACATATCAGAAGTGCTAAAAAAATAAAGTCCTTAACCTGCCGGCCTAAATACAGACCCACCACTCATTGCAGACTTGATACCTGTTGTCATCGGATACGAAATATCTAAATTTAGAAGACACCTAACCGCCAAATAAGCAAATGCTTCAGATTCAACATACCTACTACTAACTCCAATACTGTCAGATATAATTACGTCTTTTTTTGATAATTCTGTAATTTTTTTTGTTATATATTTATTTTTACTACCACCGCCACATATAATAATTTTGTCCACGTCAGTCGGAAAATACTTCAGAGCGTCAACGATCATATTTGCTGTGAAATAACTAAGAGTAGAAATTAGATTTTGAGGGGATTTTTCACTACTTTTTAGATATTTATGGAAATAATTACGATCGAGGGATTTAGGTGGCATAATTTTAAAAAAATCGTCACTCATCAAAGTTGCAAGAAATTTGCCATCCACATCTCCTTGCAACGCAAATAGGCCTTCATCATCAAAATCTTTTGAAAAATACTTAAGCATCACATCATCAATCAGGCAATTACCAGGGCCTACATCAAATGCAGTTAAACGTTCGCCATCAATATAAGTCACATTTGATATACCCCCAATATTTACAACTGCTATTGGCCCCCGAAAGAGCTTACTAAATCGTGTGGCATGATATATTGGAGTCAGAGGAGCGCCTTGACCACCATTCAATATATCACAAATTCTAAAATTAAAGACAACAGGGATATTTGTCATATTTGATACATATTTTGGATCACCAAGCTGGATTGAAACTTTATTTAGTGGGCTGTGATATACTGTCTGACCGTGGTAGCCAATCAAATCTACTTTTAATGATGTGTCTGTATTTTTCTTTAAAATTTCATTGATCGCAATCAGGTTAAGGTCTGCAAGAGATCTTTTCAATTGGTGTGTATTGGTCCAGTTTATATTTTTTTCGTGAAATTGCTCTGATGCTTCTTTTAATTTAACTTTGACATCAACTGGATATTCAATTGAGCAATTTTGGATATAATCATCAATCACAAATCCATCAGTTTGGATGAGAGAAGCATCTATACCATCCATAGAGGTTCCGCTCATTAAACCAATAGAATAAAATTCTTTTACATTTTTTTTATACATTTGTATTGTTATATGTAAGTCAACGTATTTAATATAATTTTAATTTTTATCAATTTATCTTATGACATGGCAAACTTAAGCAAGAAAAAATTTAAATCAGAATTTTTGCATACTCTATCTGATAGAGGATTTATTCACCAAACCTCTAATGATGACGATGTTGACCATTATTTACACAATGAAAATGCAGTAGGTTACATCGGGTTTGATTTAACCGCAAAAAGCCTTCACGTGGGATCACTTCTTCAAATTATGCTTCTAAAATGGATGCAGGTTTATGATCACAAGCCTATCATTCTTTTTGGTGGAGGGACAACGTTAATTGGTGATCCCTCAGGAAAAGATGAAACTAGAAAAATAATTGAAGAGCATGATATTGGGCAAAATGAGATCGGGATTTTGAAAATATTTAAGAAATTTCTCAATCTCGACGAGAATAAGATATTTGTTGAGAATAATGCAAAGTGGCTAAAAGATCTAAACTATATTTCATTCTTGAGGGACTATGGAAAACATTTTACCCTAAACAGAATGCTAGCATTTGATTCTGTAAAATTAAGATTAGACAGAGAGCAGCCTCTTACTTTCCTTGAGTTTAATTATATGCTCTTTCAGGCATATGACTACCTTGAGTTATTCAGGAGGCATGGTTGCAAAGTTCAAATGGGTGGTTCTGATCAATGGGGTAATATTATAAATGGCATCGAGCTCATCAGGCGAACCTGTAAGAATGAGGTATATGCCATAACTACCCCACTAATCACAACGGCTTCAGGTGCTAAAATGGGAAAAACAGCAGATGGTGCAGTTTGGTTAGATGAAGATCTTACAGACCCATATGATTTTTGGCAATTTTGGAGAAATACTGATGATAAAGATGTAATCAGGTTCTTGAAACTTTTTACAGACATCTCAATGGAGGAAATAAATAAATTATCCAAACTTAAAGGTGTCGAGATCAATGAAGCTAAAAAAATTCTTGCTAATGAACTAACCAAAAATACGCATGGTGAGGAGGTATCTAAAAAGGTTTATAATTCAGCCTTGGAGACTTTTGAAAAGAAGGTGATATCAGAAAATCTTCCGGTTAAAATATTAAATACTAGCAGTTTTTCTGATGGCTATGGGCTCCTAAGTATCTTAGTTGAGGTTGGGTTTGCAAGTTCAAACAGTGAAGCGCGAAAATCTATACAAAATGGAGCTGTAAGGCTAAATGATATAAATGTTAATGATCCATCTAAAATTTTTTCAAGCGAAGAAATTAATGGCTCTAAATTGTCTTTTGGTAAGAAAAAACACTTGCTTTTACGGATAAATAATTAGTCATAATCAAAAGCGTCCCTGAATATTCCTGGGGCCAATAACCCAGTAGGATTTACAATAAGAAGAGTATTCTCACCCCATGACTCCCTTGCAATCTGAAAAGGAAGTGAAAACATGCAATTATCGTCGCCCCCTGTAAGAACTGGACCAAATATAGGGATAGTACCAAATGATGCATTCAATTCATATTCTGGACAATAAGTACCAGGTAATTTTAAGGTTCCCGTCTCATTATTTAATTGACCACTCAGCTGAAACTTTACATTTTGGCCAAAAAGCTCCGCTGCGTCGATTAGAATTGTTTCATCTATAATTCTGTATCTTGCTCTGGAGTCAAATTGAACCCTGTTGATATCGATTAATTCACTTGGGCTGGACTCCACAAATAATCTTGCTAAGTACTTATCATTATAGATATCTATATTTTCAATGAATACTTCCCCACTCATATTGTTGATATTTGGACCGGTGGCTCTTAGTTGTAAATTGCCATTAAAACCATTCTGATACAAACCTAAGAAACCCAAAAAAGCACCTGCATCGGAAGTATTTACCCCTAAGTCCGCCGGAAGATCCTCTTCTTGTAAGGTATATTTGACTTCAATTCTTTTACCGGTATCCTGATTAAAGAACCCATCAAGCTGCATCCTGTTCAGCTTTTTATTTTGCACAATGATTTCTCCTGATAGAAGTCCAATTTCTCGATTATTACCAATCACCTTATCAATGTTTACGATATTCAAGCGCATATTTGGTAGATTTCTTAAAATGTTATTATCATCTCTTTCTCGGGAAAATAAATTCTGTTGGATGAAGCTCGATAAATCAGCTTCTTTTGCTATTAACTCGGCCATTAAAATATTATTTTCAACGTAACCAATTACCTGCGCATCTGAAATATCATCAGATGATAAATTTAGTACCTCAAAATCTACTAAATCCCAATTATTTGTCAGGGAGTTAAATGACCTTCTAAGCTCCAGTTCAAAAACAATATTCTCCGCATCATACTCAATCTTATATTTTGCAATTCCGTCATTTGTGGGTTTATCAACTATAAATCTAACTTCAGCCCTCTCATTAGTAAGCTTCGCATTCCTAAAAAATGGATATAAAATACTTACACTTGTTAAGTCACTTTTGATACTCACTTTATCAAAAGAGTTAATATCTAGACTATCGATATCCGAGAGAGGCAGTACAATATTTACCTCTGTTGGTATCCTACCTAATCCAGAAATATAATTAGCTAAAGCAGGCTGAAGTATACTTAACTCGGTTGGACTGGGTTGCGCTTCAATTGCAATCTCCAATATTGGTTCTGCTGACGAGATATCAGCAAGAATATCAAATTTAGATTGTATTCCACTAATGTTAAATTCACCTGAAGAGCTTATTTTTGAGTTCTCAATCTGAAACACCGCTAGCGGCGAAATAAACACATTCTCATTATCCAGCCTGAATGAAAATTGTTCAACCTCAATGTTTGCTTTTAAATCCTCCCCAAAACTGGGCCCGGTAGCTGTCGGAAACTCAATAGTGGAGGAAATATTAGCATTACCCGAGATTCTTGATTCAACTGATTCTAACTTTACGGCATCAATACCTAAATATGTCAAGTAATCAACGCAAATATTTAGCTCACATTCTGCGTTTATGTCAAATGAGGCAATACTTTGATTATCAATAATATTTATTTCACCTGAAGTTTGTGTTATGTTTGCCACCCCTTTTTCAAGCATTAAATTCCCATCATAAATTTCAGCTAATACTTTGCCATCACTTAACAGTATCGCTCCACTTCCTTGAGATATTTTTGGGTGATCTTCATAGTATGAGAATTCAGAGTCCCTGAATTCCATCCGCATATCTACCAAGGAATTACCCTCTTTGTCAGTCAACCTATTTAGGTTTAACTGATCAATAGATCCTGAATACACATTTTGATTAAACCAATTGGTGATTTTATTTTCATTTACTAAAGAAAATAATTCTTTAACATTTTCAACATTTGAATTTTCGATCATTATTTCAATTTCATTCTGATTTGCGAGCCCCTCTTCTCTCATGCTGATCTTGCCTTCACTAAGTTCACCGTCTAATTTTTGAAAGTTAATTTCATTATTAACAATATCAACATTCACAATAACATTCGCATTATTAACTATTTGCTGCCCACTCTTGAAAAGGCTTAAGCCCGACAGATGAGCGTCAAATGTAGATATTTTTCCGCCAAGATCATAATTTAATTTAATTACTCCTTTGGTGTTCAAGCTAAAATCATCATGCTTTATCTGTATCTCATTGACATCTATCTGTTCCGCGGAACTGATATAAGAAAGGCTAAAATATGCGTCTTCAATGTTATGAATATCGTGCTTTGAGTAAGGAAGATCTGCTTCAAAGCTGCCTGCACCAATATTTAAGTCTAAGGTCGAGTCAATTATCCTTCCTAATTTATTAAAGTTAAGATTGAGGCGTCCTGATAAATTTCCATCATAAATACTCTCATTGACTTTAAAACTTTTTCCCGCAATAGACTCATTTAAATTTATATTCTTGAATATGATGTCGGCATTCGTAATTCCGTTCTCAGTATCATGATTTAATAAGATTTCTACATTTTGTGAGTCAACTGAGGAGCCCATGCTATATTCAAATTTCAAGTCTGTAGAGCCGTTAAATAATTCTGCACTAAGTGATATATTTTCAAGATTAACAAGCTGACCAGTGGACTCTATGGAAATAGATCCATTCTCAATACTGAAAATGTTATTCACATTTTGCTCTGCATTGGTATTTTGAAGTGCAACATTAATAGCGCTCAGTGTATTTTGATAAAAATGATGAGAAGCTGCTGCTTGATCCCCAAATTCTAATGCATCAATATAAGCTATTTGATTTTGCTCATTAATTACATCCTCACGATCTAAATTTGTTCCAAGGTCTTGAAAAAGAATGTCAAGATTTATATCAATTTGTGGATCATAAATTTTAATATTATTAAAATTTCCACCATTAAATAATTCAGATATAGGGCCTAGAATTGAACTCATAAATCCATTCTTAAGTTCAGTATTTACAGCATTCAGAGATATCCCGCTTCTATCACTTTTGATTTGCATCCCTTCTAGTAAAAGCAAAATTTCTTGATTTTCAGATTTCGACAAAACAATCTTTTGAACATCAAATTTGAGACCTGAAAAATTTTGATTTAGATATTCTTGAACGTGGGAACTCATAAATGTGACATCGAGCACATCAGACTCGAGTTTAGTGTCTAACCATGACTTAAAGATAAGAAAAGTTGATAATGTAATTACAGCTAAGATGCCCACAAAATAAGATAAATATTTAAATACTGGTCTTAACTTCATGAAATATTTCGAAACCCACAAACAAAAAATATTATTAGTTTTTAGACTTAACAATCCTTGTAAATTTAACTTAATGTAATAATATTAATATAGATATCTAAATATTTAGTTATCTTATCTTTAATTCTCACTAAATAAAGCAGGAGTCAGAAATGATAAAAGAGGGTGATAATGCAATAAACTTTAATATGCCAATTGATGACGAAAACTTTGTAACACTTGAATCATTTCCTGATAATAATATTGTTCTCTATTTTTATCCAAAAGATGATACGCCTGGTTGCACGAGAGAGGCTATTGATTTTACGGCCCATATAAATGCTTTCGAGGAATGCAAAACAACAATCATAGGGGTGTCGGCAGACTCAACAGCTAAGCACAAAAAATTTATTGAAAAACATAATCTTGAAGTTATTCTTGCTTCCGACGAAGACAAAAAGGTTTGCAAAGACTATGGAGTCTGGATTGAGAAAAGTATGTACGGTAAAAAGTTTATGGGCATCGAAAGAGCTACCATATTAATTGATAAAAATCGAAAAATAACTAAAATCTGGCGTAAAGTGAACGTTACCGGACATGTTGAAGAGGTTTTAGAAGCAGCGCAAAAAATTTAAGTTTTAAAGTAATTCTGTTAAGGCTGACTCAAGAAAGCCATCAATATCTCCATCTAGTATTGCGTCTGGATTTGAGCTCTCAAGTTTTGTTCTTAGATCTTTTACTTGACGATATGGATGTAAAACATAAGAACGGATTTGATGCCCCCACCCAATATCTGACTTTTCCATATTTGCGATATTGGCAGCTTCTTCTCGAGCCTTTATTTCACTCTCATAGATCTTTGCGCGTAACATGTTCCATGCTGTTTCTTTATTTCTATGCTGCGATCTTTCATTTTGACATTGAACTACGATACCTGTTGGCAGATGGGTAATACGCACCGCGCTATCTGTAGTATTTACATGCTGCCCGCCTGCTCCACTTGCTCGATAAGTATCAATCCTGACATCTGATTCAGATATTTTTATATCAATTTTATCATCTATTATTGGGTAAATACTGACAGAGGCAAAGCTAGTGTGCCTTCTGGAATTTGAGTCAAAGGGTGATATTCGAACCAGTCTGTGTACACCATTTTCTTGTTTGAGCCAACCATGAGCAAATTTGCCGCTAATAGAGATTATAACACTTTTTATGCCGGCTTCATCTCCATCATGCATACTTATCTGATTTGTTTTATATCCTTTTTTTTCTGCCCATTTTAAATACATTCTTAATAGCATGCTAACCCAATCTTGGCTCTCAGTACCACCTGCTCCAGCATGTATTTCCAAATAGGTATCATTAGTGTCAACTTCCCCGGAAAATAGTGTTTCTATATACTTTAATTGAACTTTTTTTTGTATATCGTAGATATTTCTTTGTGACTCCTCTAACAAATCTAAATCACTCTCATCTAATGCTAATTGATAGATATCTAAGGTGTCTGAAAATAAAGCCTTTAATTCCTCATAGCTGCTCAAACATTGCTCAAGATTTTGTCTTTCTTGCATAACCTGCTTAGCATTTTCAGGGTTATTCCAAAAATTTTCATTTTCAATTAGATCGTCTAATTCTTTTATCCTTTCTTGTGCGGTTTCTAATTCAAAGACCCCTCCAAGTCAATTTTAGTTTATTATCAATATCTTGTGTTATTGTCTTAAAATCAAAATCCATAAATATACCCTCTTAGAAAAACTCCCAAACGTAATTATCTTTATAATTATACCTGTTCCCAGTATTTTTGTTTATTTTTTGTACATTAATTTCATCAGGGATTAAAAAATTATTGAACTGCACCTTATCTACTGAATCAAGTGAGTCTGAGGCGATGTTATCCAGCATAGTTATCAAATGATCCCCCCTTTGCAAATCAACACCTGAGATAATGGCAAAAAAAGCAACATTGCCAGTAAATTTTAAATAAAATAATTTATCTCCATTTTGGTTGTAGTAAACGCAATTTCTTGGTTCCATATACTTATTATTTCTACTTATTTGCACTACCTCAATATCACAAAATAAGCTTTTTACTTTAAAGGCAATCTCGCTTTTGAGGCCCTCTTTGTTGTCTTCATTTTTATGCAAATAAATTTGATTTCCATTCTTATCATCAATTTTGTCCACGTGATATGTATCGAGTTGAAGTCCACCTGCAAGGATTGGAATGTATAATGATAATATGTCATCTAAGTTCAATTCTATTTTTTCGTCCCAATTATAGGTCATCATATTTCCTTCTATTTTATCTTGAAGATATTCTAATAAATATGCTTCCGCGTTACCCTTCAGATTTTGATCAACTATTGCAGCTCTCGAGCGAAATAATTTTCGAACTGAAACAAGAGCCGGATCTGCATCTTCAATGTCAACATCCCTTGAGAGCAATTTTTTATTTAAATCTATCCCAGACTTTATGATGCCGCTGAAATAAATAGGTCTCAATATTGATCTCTCATTCATATTGATTTTATAGTTTTTAGTATTTTTTTGACTGTCTTGAATATCCACAAGGGTTCTTCCAGAAATAAGGGATATAATTCTAATATCGGCATGTAATTCACCTTGATTGTGTATTTTTTCTAGCTTCTCGATCTGGCCACTAATATAATCTGTTGCATTTTGATTGATGGTCAAGAAGTGTGTGAGTCCGAAATTTCTAGCTGTGTTAGCGTCAAAGTAAAGATTACTCCGAACCTTATCGGCAATATTTTTATCCAAAAGATTTGGCTTGCGATATAAATCCTTATCAATATAATTTATTGATGACTCTTGCATGATGCGGGCTACCACTTTTGTTATCACACCATTTTCTGCCATTCTTTCTAAAACCCAATCCCTTCTCTCTTTGATCGATTCGTAATTTTCTTGAGGATCATAATTGCTTGGTGCTTTTGGAAGGGCAGCTAGAAGAGCCATTTCTTCAATATCCAATTCATTTAACGTTTTACCAAAATACTTCTCAGAGGCCGCAACTACTCCAAAAGCACCCCTCCCTAAGTATATTTCATTTAAATACAGCTCTAGTATTTTCTCTTTTGACAGAGATCTCTCTAATTTTATGGCATAGATAATCTCTTTCAACTTTCGTGTAATAGTCCGTTCATTATCATTAAGTAAATTCTTAATTAATTGTTGGGTTATTGTTGAGGCGCCAATTAATCTGCTGTTATCGCGAACAAACAAATAGTTATAAATATTCTGTGAGGTTGCCCTTATAATACTCTTAAAATCAAATCCAGGATGATTGTAAAAGCCTTTATCCTCTGCGGATATAAATGCGAGCTTCAAATACTCGGGTATATTCTTATCAGTAACATAAATACGATGAACATCATATTCTTCTGCGATTAACATTCCATCTTCTGAAAAAAATCTGTTTGCACTCACCGGTTGAGATTTTAAGATATTTTCGAATACGACAATATCTTTAGTATAGGAAAAATACATGAAAATTAGAAATGCAAAAAAACTAATAGCTGCCAATACAAACAAACTGAATAAAGTCGTTATGAACTTTAACAACAATTTTAATCTCCCTCATATGGTAAAATTTAATTTTCAATAAATCTTCTTGCTAAATTATTAAAATTATCAATATAATATCAATAATTATATATATTTAGAATCATAAATATATCATTGTAAGAGATTTTATTATGTTAAATATACACAAAAACAAGCAAGAAAGAGCCTCTTCGTGGTTCGGCTATATTTATCATAAAACCCCCATAAATTTAATAGCGCTGTCAGAAAATACTCATAACACGAATAGACTAAAGATGATTTGTGCTACAATAAAAAGGAATAAAAGATGCCAAACCGAATGCTCATCGATGCAAATCATGATGAGGAAACTAGAGTCATTGTTCTCAATACTGAAGGTAAAATTGAAGAATTTGATATTGAGGCCAAAGATAGAAATCAAATCCGTGGAAACATATACTTAGCAAAAGTCACAAGAGTTGAGCCTTCACTTCAAGCCGCATTTGTTGAGTATGGTGGCAACAGGCATGGGTTTCTTGCCTTTAATGAGATCCATCCAGATTATTATCAAATACCAACCTCAGAGAGAAAAAAACTACTGGATGAGGAATCTGAATTAGCTTCAAACAGTGATGCTTCTGAAAATATGGATGAACCTCCGTCTGATGAGGCTGAGGATGTAATTAATCATGAAGAGTCCAAGAGAAGCACGAAGCAGAGGAAACGATACAAGATACAGGAGGTAATAAAAAAAAGACAAATCATACTCGTGCAAGTTACAAAGGAAGAGAGAGGTAATAAAGGGGCTGCCTTGACAACCTATATCTCATTAGCAGGTCGCTATTGTGTCTTAATGCCCAATACCGCAAGAGGGGGTGGAATATCTCGCAAGATCTCGGATATCAAGACAAGAAACAAAATCAAAGACTCAATAGACTCACTCAAAATCCCAGATGGAATGGGGGTCATAATTAGAACAGCGGGCGCCCAAAGGACTAAAACAGAAATTAAGAGAGATTTTGAATATCTAACCCGGTTATGGCAAACGATAAGGGACCTAACTTTGAATTCCTCTGCTCCTGAACTAATTTATGAAGAGGGTAGCTTGGTGAAAAGGTCAATCAGAGACCTTTACAACAAAGAAGTAGAAGAGATTGTAATTTCAGGAGAAAACGCATTTCTTGAAGCTAAAAACTTTATGAAAATGCTGATACCTAGCCATGTTAAATTTATAAAAAAATATTTGGACGCCGTCCCTCTTTTCATAAATTATAACGCGGAGTCCGAACTAGATAATATGTTCCATGCAAATGTTCGACTTCCTTCAGGAGGATACCTTGTAATCAACCAAACGGAAGCACTCGTTGCCATTGACGTAAACTCTGGCAGATCGACAAGAGAACACAATATTGAAGATACAGCTTTAAGAACAAATCTTGAGGCATCAGATGAAGTAGCTCGACAATTGAGGCTAAGGGATTTAGCAGGTCTTATTGTCATTGATTATATTGACATGGAAGAACGAAGAAATAATAGATCGGTTGAGAAGAGATTAAAAGAAGCGCTTCGAATGGATAGAGCAAGAATACAAGTTGGTCATATTAGCCAATTTGGACTAATGGAAATGTCAAGGCAGAGAATGCGGTCCTCCCTACTGGAGTCTTCAATGACTAAATGTTATCACTGTAATGGTATTGGAAGAGTTGGTTCAATAAGCTCTCAATCCGTTCAAATTATTCGTGCTATTGAGCAAGATCTTATAAAAAATGGTAAAAATAACATCGTACTATACACAAATATTGAATTATCGAATTATTTGCTAAACTCGAAAAGAAAAAATTTATCCGAAATAGAAGATAGATACGAAATAATAATTGAAATAAAGGTTGCAGAGATTGATGGGGATGAAACGTTTAAAATTGAGAGGAGCGAATTAAAGTTAGATCCTAAGTCGACCAACTCAGCATTAAGTATTGACAGTGTTTACGTGGATAAATCAGATGACAAAACCTCTATTGACGATGAGACTGAACAGGATATTAATCTAGAAACTGAGGTCAGTTCCAAGAAGACAACAAAGCGTAAGCCGCCAACAAGTCAGAAAAAAACAAAAATCACGAGCAAAAATACAAATAAAAAAGAAAAATTAGAGGCTGAAGAGGAAATAGCAGACACCAAAAGCGCTGTAAAGCCAAAGAAACAGAAAAATACAGAAGCAAAAAAACGCATTAAAGAAAAAACTAGTGATCCAGAGGGAGACAAAAAAACAGCAAAAGCAAAGAAAGCGGCACCAAAGAAAAAACCCTCCAATAAGAAAAAAACAGAGAATACACTAAAACCAGTTGAAAATCCAAAAACAGGTTGGTGGGATGATTAATGGGAGTCAGATTTTTTTAGAAATACTAAAGAAATGCATACTTATCCTATTTATTCTTTACCTTCCAATAAGTGCCACTTATTCCAAGACAATTGTTAAGGATGCTGAAATTGAAAAGCTCCTGTCTGAGTATACCGCGGATCTTCACAAAATCGGGCTTGGGGTAACAAGTCAGAATATATTCATCGTATCAGACCAAAGCATTAATGCATTTGTAACCGCTCAGGGTAACATTTACATAAATACTGGCTTAATATATCACTCAGATAGACCAAATGAAGTTAAATCTATTATTGCTCATGAGATTGGTCATATTTTGAACAATCATCACATAACTCGGATGATTGAGTATGAGAACTTCCAGAAGAAACAAAATATTGCGCAAATTATTGGTATTGGTACGGGCTTAACTGGAATGCTTACTGACTCAGACGCACTGTCTAATATTAGTACAGGAATTGCACTCGGTGGTTCTGATCTTGCAAGAAGAGATTATCTTAAACATTCACGGGTTCAAGAATATGAAGCAGATATGAGTGCCATCAGTATGATGGAGTCAATTGGAGAGTCATCAATTGGCTTACTCCAAATGCTTGAAAAAATTAAGAAATCACAAGAAATATATGGCGGTGATATAAATCCATTAGAGTTAACCCATGAATTGCCCCAAGACAGAATAGATTTCCTTAAAAACAAGATATCTAAGCAGAGATTTTACAATATTGAAGATAGTGAAGAACTCATACATAGGCACAATCTTGCCAGAGCTAAGATTATTGGTTACTTAGATCTTCCAAATAAATTCGCTGATAATACCCCATATGCAAATTACTCAAAAGCAATTTCATATTATCAAAAGGGTAAGTATGATATATCCGAAACAATAATGATAAGCTTGATTAAGGAATTCGAATATGCATATTTTTACGAACTTTTAGCGCAAATATATTTTGAAATTAATGAGAATGAACTTGCAATCGAGAGCTTAAAGAAGGGCAAAGCCCTACTTGAACAACCAGAGTTAGAGTTTTCAATTCTTCATGCAAAAATTCTCACTCAGATAGGTGGGGATGAAAATATACGGGAAAGCATCTCACTTCTGGATCCTCACAAAGACCAAACCATCAGGAATGTAAGAGTTTATTGGCAGTTATCAAAGTCGTATTTTAAATTAAATAATATCCCGATGGCTGACCTAAGTGTTGCTCAGTATTATTCAATACTTGGAAACAAAGATATGGCACGTAACTTTGCAAAGCGTGCAAAGAATGGTCTCACGCCATACTCATCCGAGTGGCTGCTGGCAGATGATATACAAAATATTAACTGAATAAATAAATAATTAATTCAAATTTAATCAAATATAGTCTTTAATGACCTTATGAGTCAGAATTCTAAAATTATCATTATTAATGGACCCAATCTGAACTTGTTAGGTAAAAGAGAGCCTGAATATTACGGTAATAAGACGTTAAATGATATAAAAGAAAATTGCATGAGATATGTCGCCCAGAAAAATATTGAATTAATATTTGAGCAATCAAACGACGAAAGTGTAATAATTGAGATGATACAAGCCGCATCAGACAGTGATGGTATAATAATAAACGCTGGCGCTTACACCCATACATCCATTGCAATTCACGATGCATTGAAGTCATCAAATTCACCAGCAATAGAGGTTCATCTATCAAATATCCACAAAAGAGAGGAGTTCAGACATAAATCGTATATCTCAGGAGTGGTAGACGGTATAATAATAGGACTAGGAGATCAAGGGTACATACTGGCAATTGACGCAGTCACAAGAATCATGAATGAAAGATCCAGCTGATGGCAAAAAAACCTATAGATGAAATCGAAGTTATCAGAGAAATCTCAAAAATTCTAAAAGATCAAAATCTTTCTGAAATTGAAATAGAAAGAGATGATGTCAAAATTAGAGTGCAAAATCAGGGTTTGCAGACAAGCCAAGTGAGTCAAATTATATCATCACCTCCGCCAACTCAGGTAATTGCCCCAGAACCCATCCCAACAAGTCACGATGAAGAAGAACGCCCAACTCTATCAAAGCAAGAAAGTTCAAAATATGTAAAATCACCTATGGTAGGTACGTGCTATTTATCACCTGAGCCAGGCAGTAAACCGTTTATTGAAATTGGCAAAAAAATCAATAAGGGGGATCCAATTATCATTATTGAGGCAATGAAAACCTTTAATACAATACCAAGCACTGAGACAGGCATCATAAAAAATATATTTGTTACTGAAGGACAACCGATTGAATTCGGTGAAGACATCATAGAAATAGAATGAAGAAATTTTTCGAGAAGGTCTTAATCGCCAATCGTGGTGAAATAGCACTTAGAGTCCATAGAGCATGCAAAGAATTAGGAATAAAAACTGTTGCAGTTCATTCTTCAGCGGACAATGAGGCAATGCATGTAAAATTAGCAGATGAGAGTGTTTGCATAGGCCCACCCCAAGCCAAAGATAGCTACTTGAATATACCATCGATAATATCTGCCTGTGAAATCACTGGTGCAGAAGCAGTTCATCCGGGATATGGTTTCTTATCTGAGAATGCTCAGTTTGCAGAAATACTTGAGGCTCACAATCTTACATTTATTGGCCCAAGCTCAGAGCATATACAGATTATGGGAGATAAAATAACGGCAAAAGAAACTGTATCCAAGTTAGGAATACCCGTTGTTCCTGGTTCAGGTGGTAAGATTGAGGATTTAAATCACGCAAAAAAAGTTGCCGATGAAATAGGCTATCCGATTTTAATCAAAGCATCATCTGGAGGTGGCGGTAAAGGAATGAAAATTGCACATGCCTCAACAGATCTTGAAAACGCATTCAATTTAGCTAAAATTGAGGCCAAAGCTTCATTTGGAGATGATACTGTCTATATTGAAAAATATTTAAATGCCCCCAGACATATAGAGATTCAGATATTTGGAGATAGGTATGGAAATGCAATACATCTTGGTGAAAGAGATTGTTCCCTTCAGAGAAGAAATCAAAAAGTTTTAGAAGAAGCAACCTCACCGGTTATTGATGACAATCAACGAGAAAAAATTGGTAATATCGCAGCTCAAGCAATATCAAAGTTGGGATATGTTGGTGCTGGGACCATTGAATTTTTGTATCAAAATGGAGAATTCTACTTTATTGAAATGAACACAAGATTGCAGGTTGAGCATCCAATAACAGAAATAATTACAAATATTGATTTAGTTAAAGAGCAAATATCTGTTGCCGCAGGCAAAAAGCTATCCATAAAGCAAGAAGATGTAAGAATTAATGGTCACGCAATAGAATGTAGAATTAATGCAGAAAATCCAGAGACATTCGTCCCTTCAGCCGGTAAAATTATAACCTATCATCCAGCAAGTGGTCCAGGCGTAAGGGTTGATAGTGCTGCATATGCAGGATACTCAATTCCCCCATACTATGACAGCATGATTGGAAAATTAATAGTTTTCGGCCAAGACAGAAATGATTGCTTAGCAAAGCTGGACAGGGCGTTAGATGAATTTGTAATTGAAGGCGTCGAAACGACTCTTCCATTATTTAAAGATCTACTAAAAAATAATGATATTCAAGATGGCAATTATAATATCCACTGGCTCGAAAAATACCTTGGCTAATAACTTGGGTTATTGATTGATTTCGTTCAGAATTATTTCTTCTTTATCATGACAATCTTGCAGTCGTATTTCGTAATATGAATTCTCCATATCAGAATTCAAATTTGGATTTTGGTTGTATAATAGAAAATTTCTGTAAATTCTCACTTCATCAGGGTCGTTGCGCTCTATATCTATATTACCAACTAGCTCCCGTGGCGAAATTAATTCAAAACATGAATTTACTCTTATAGCTAAATTTTTATATTGCGTCTCTGAATTTATTGGAATAGTTAGAACTTCACGATCTAGGGTCATTGTACTTGAGATCAAAATAACCGCATTTTTATATTTTGTAACCTGCTCTGCAAATATTTCTGATGTTGATGCTATTAAATAAACTGTAAGCAAGAATAATTTTAGAATTTGATTAATTTGTTGTATTGCTAAACCCTCAAGAGCCAAATACAGCATTACCGAGCAGTCCTATAAGATCGATTGAGCCTTGGGTTAACTCTATAGAATCTCCTGCATTTAGCATTTCTTCTGAGCCCCCTGGCTCAATGGCGATATAGTTACCCCCTAAAAGTCCTTCAGAGCTAATTTTAGCGCTACTGTCAGTTGGTATTTTTACTTCATTGTTAATTTGCATCAAAACCACCGCGTCGTATGTTTGCTCATCAAGATTTTGTGATGAAACAGAGCCAATTTTTATTCCAGACAACCTGACGTCTGCGCCCGTCATCAGACCTGAAACCTCAGTGAATATTGCAGATATTTCATAAGTTTGAGAAGAATTACTTCTACCAGAATTCGAATACGCATAATAGAAAAAAACAATCGCAACAAATATTACACTCAGTCCAACAAGACTCTCAAAAAAATTACTTTTCATGCTTATATCCCTATTTTTGTTATGGGCTCCAAGACTCGTAGTTCCCTCCCCGCTCATCATTCACTATTTTTTTAGATAAACTACCTGATGGACGATATGCGCTATCGGATCCAGTCAGGTTTGGTAAATGACTTCTCATCCATTTTTTATCAGATCTGTCTTGCTCAGAAGGTATTTCATCGACAACGCCATGCAACCATGTATGCCACCTCGCGGGCACTTTTGATGAGTCTGCATAGCCATTATAAATAACCCATCTTTTTTTCTTATTAACCTTCGCTTTGCTCATGTAGTATTTATTTCCAAATTCATCCTGACCAATATATTGGCCAAAAAACCTGGTATATAACATCGTTGAAATAGTTTGTCCATTCCACCATGTGAAGGCTTGTTTTATTATTCTGAGCATTTTAATTACTTAATAAATTAAATATTATGTTACATAAAAAAAGAATCAAGTTAGTTTTATATTTAAATAACAAATTTTATATTAAACATATAGTTTTTTATTTACTTTCTGGAAAAAACCTTTTTTTCTGAACAAACTTTACTTTTTAGTAAGGATCTACATATAGTATGTATCGTATCTTTTCTAGCACTAATTATTGTATTTGTGCATAAAAGTAAAACATTGTTAAAAAGTATAAATAATTAAAATTATCTGTAGACATAAACAACAAAAAAATTAAATTAGAAATTCTGCGAGTAGACAAGAAAGAAGGAATAAGATGAAAATAGTTAGATGTTTCACAAAAGAGAATGAATCTCCATATACACAAATTGAATTTACCAAAACATCGAGTCAAATAAAGAATCCAGATGGCTCAATTGTATTTAAGCTCGATGACATTGAGGTACCCAAGAAATGGAGTCAAGTAGCCGCAGATATTATTGCCCAAAAATACTTTCGAAGAGCTGGTGTGCCGCAAGCCTTAAAAAAAGTTGAAGAAAATGATGTACCTAGTTGGTTATGGAGAAGCGTCCCAGAAACAGATGAAACCGAAATGGGTTCAGAAACTAGTTCAAAACAAGTATTCGACAGATTAGCAGGTACATGGACTTATTGGGGTTGGAAAGGTAATTACTTTGATTCGGAAACTGATGCTAAAAACTATTTTGATGAGCTAAGATATATTCTTGCAAGCCAAATGTGCGCACCAAATAGCCCACAATGGTTCAACACCGGCTTGCATTGGGCATATGGGATAGATGGACCCGGACAAGGCCATCACTATGTGGATTACAAAACAAAAAAATTAACCAAATCATCATCTGCTTATGAGCACCCGCAACCACACGCTTGCTTCATCCAATCTATTCAGGATGACCTAGTTAATGAAGGTGGTATTATGGACCTATGGACAAGAGAAGCAAGACTCTTCAAATATGGCTCGGGTACTGGTTCAAATTTCTCAAAAATTAGAGGTGATGGAGAAGGGCTATCTGGTGGTGGTAAATCATCTGGATTAATGAGTTTTTTAAAAATTGGTGACAGATCTGCAGGCGCCATAAAATCGGGTGGGACAACAAGGCGTGCCGCAAAAATGGTTGTGGTTGATATTGATCACCCAGATGTTGAAGAGTTTATAGACTGGAAAGTAAAGGAAGAGAAGAAAGTTGCTGCTCTCGTAACAGGTTCAAAAATATGCGCAAAACATCTCAATTTAATTCTGAAGGCTTGTGTTAATTGTGAGGGCTCTGAGAAAGATTGTTTCGATCCGAAAAAGAACCCTGCATTAAAGAAAGAGATAATCAGTGCAAGAAAATTGCAAGTTCCCGAAAATTACATAAAAAGAGCAATTCAATTTGCTGAGCAAGGCTATACCTCAATGGCCTTCGAAACCTACGATACTGACTGGGACTCTGAAGCGTATCTAACTGTCTCTGGTCAAAACTCCAATAATACTGTTCGCTTATCAGATGACTTCATCCATGCACTAAAAAGTGATGATGATTGGCACCTAAGATCTAGAAGAGATAGTTCGCCTGTGAAGACAATTAAAGCGAATGATCTTTGGGAACAAATCGGTTATGCTGCATGGGCTTCAGCCGATCCAGGACTCCAGTTTCACACAACCATAAATGACTGGCATACCTGTCCTGAAGGAGGAGATATTCGTGCATCAAATCCATGTTCAGAATATATGTTTCTTGATGATACAGCGTGTAATTTAGCATCAATTAATTTAATTAAATTCAGAAATAAAGATGGAAGTTTTAAAATTGATGAATTCATTCACACCGTCAGACTATGGACGATGGTTCTTGAAATATCAGTTCTAATGGCGCAGTTCCCATCAAAGAATATTGCAAAGCTCTCATACGAATATCGTACTTTAGGTCTAGGCTATGCAAATATTGGTGGTTACTTAATGACAAATGGAATCGCTTATGACTCTGATGAAGGACGTGCAATTTGTGGTGCTATAACAGCATTAATGACGGGAATAGCTTATAAAACATCTGCAGAAATGGCATCAGAGCTTGGACCATTCCCTGATTATAAAAGAAATGCAAAGCATATGCTCAGGGTAATGTCAAATCACCGTAACGCTGCGCATGGTAATAAGGATGGCTATGATGGGCTATCCACAAACCCTGTTCCTCTAAATCATGCCAATATTAAGGAAAAGGATTTGTTAGCTGCCGCAACAAAGTCTTGGGATGATGCAGTTGAGTTAGGTGAGAAACACGGATATAGAAATGCTCAGACCACAGTAATAGCCCCAACCGGTACAATCGGCTTGGTCATGGATTGTGATACAACAGGCATCGAACCTGATTTCGCACTAGTAAAATTTAAAAAACTCGCTGGGGGTGGTTATTTCAAAATAATTAATAGAGCAGTGCCAGAGGCATTAAAAACACTTGGCTACGGAGATAATGCAATCAACAACATAGTTGATTACGCTGTTGGTCAAAATACACTGAAAAATGCCCCAGGAATTAACCATGAAAAACTAGAAAGTAAAGGTTTTCAAAAAAAGCAACTTGATGCCATTGAAGAGCAACTTGAAAATGCATTTGACATTAAGTTTGTATTTAACAAATGGACTTTAGGTGAAGACTTTTGCAAGGATGTTCTGAAAGTTAGCGCAGAACAGCTTGAGGATTTCTCTTTTGACCTCTTGGATCATCTTGGATTTAGTGAACAAGATAAACTTGATGCCAATATTTACTGCTGTGGCGCCATGACCGTAGAAGGTGCGCCGAGTTTAAAAGATGAGCATTTAAATATTTTTGACTGCGCAAATCCCTGCGGTAGAACAGGAAAGCGTGCATTATCAGTTGATAGTCATATTTTAATGCTATCAGTGGCCCAGCCATTCATATCTGGCGCAATATCCAAGACGATTAATATGCCAAATACAGCATCTGTTGAAGATTGTAAGAACGCTTATTTAAAGTCATGGGAGCTCGGGCTTAAAGCAAATGCACTTTACAGAGACGGGTCAAAATTATCACAACCTTTAAACGCCCAGGTACTTGAGGAAGAAAGCGATGATGATGAAGCTGATATAGAACCAGTCGCTGATAGAACGATCGATAAAATAATAGAAATAGCAGAGAGAACGGAAAGGGAAAAGCTTCCTGATAGACGAAAAGGATATACGCAAAAAGCAGTCGTTGGTGGTCATAAAGTTTACCTAAGAACAGGCGAATACGATGATGGCAGAATAGGTGAAATATTCATTGATATGCACAAAGAAGGTGCAGCATTCCGATCACTAATGAATAATTTTGCAATAGCAATATCATTAGGATTACAATATGGTGTTCCACTTGATGAGTATGTCGACTGCTTCACTTTCACAAGGTTTGAACCAGCTGGCTTAGTGCAAGGTAATGACGCGATAAAGAACGCTACATCTGTCCTTGATTATATATTCAGAGAGCTCGCTATTTCATATCTTGAAAGAAACGATTTAGCTCATGTAGACCCAAGCACAATATCACCTGATACTATAGGAAATGCTGAACTTGATCATCCTGCACCCGCAACGAAATATATAAGTACAGGGTATGGTAGAAGTAAAAATGATAATCTCTTCATTCTGCCATCTGCTGACTTACAACTCACAGGAACGAATGATATGTTAACAGCAGCCGCCTCCAATGTGAGTATGAGTAATACAGGTATGTCAGAGAGTACAGAATCGCAACCAGCCCAAGCAAATGTTGGGACTGATGTAGAGATTGAAAAAAATGACCTGATAACGCAAGCAAGAATTAAAGGCTATGAGGGCGTCGCTTGTGATGACTGTGGTAACTTCACAATGGTAAGAAATGGAACATGCCTTAAGTGTGATACGTGCGGTGCTACAAGTGGCTGCAGTTAAGATTGTAGGTATCTAAGTTGGATCGTGTTAGAGTCTAGACGCACCGAATCACTTTGGTACATGCCATATTTATTCATGTATTTATCAACTTGTGCGAGTTCTGTGATACCCTTGATCATTTGAATACCATCTTTTAATTCATAGTTTTCTTTTACAGAGAGATGAAATTCGCTGTAGGCAAATTGTTCAAATACTAGTTGATATACTCCCTGACCACCTGCGACAGCAATTTTATTTGGGAAGGGATTGTACTTTAATAGGATTTGACTCATTGAAATATCATTTGGATTAAAAAAACACAGATCATCTTGCATCTTGTACCCGTTAATTTGATTTGTTGGAATCAATCTATTACGCCTATTTTCTGAGAATTTTTCATAACTAGCCCTTCCAATGACTACCAAATCAGAATGATTAAGATCCTCTTGGAATAATTCCCAGTCAGAATTAGATCTCAAGTCAGATGGCATTGATCCGAGAGAGTCTGCTATATAGCAGTCTGTCGATATGATTGCATGGCCAATGACGTTTACTTTTTTGTTATTTTTTTTCAATTGATTTAATTGATAATTCGGTAAGCTGAGATGGTTCAACGCTAGATGGTGCGCCCATTAGAAGATCCTCAGCTTGTTGATTCATTGGAAACATTGTAACTTCTCTGAGGTTTTCTTCATTAGCTAAAAGCATAACTATCCTATCAATACCTGGGGCAATCCCGCCATGAGGTGGAGCTCCAAACTTGAGCGCGTTATACATTCCTGAAAATTTTTCTTCTAAAATTGACTTATCATATCCTGCAATTTCAAACGCCTTTTCCATTATTTCAGGGACATGATTCCTAATTGCACCAGATGAAAGCTCTATTCCGTTACACACAATATCATATTGGTATGCCAATACATCAAGTGGATTTTCTTGAGTTAGACTTTCAAGGCCACCTTGCGGCATTGAGAAAGGATTATGAGAGAATTGATATCCTTTTGATTCGTCATCAAACTCAAACATTGGATAGTCTACAATCCAGCAAAATTTATAAATCATTGGATCGATAAGTTCCAGTT